>JAUIBT010000015.1 GCA_030428255.1 Alphaproteobacteria bacterium
GGCTAGAACATATGACGACCTTTGGAAGGCCGTCGGCCAGATCTGCGACCTGTTCACGCCCCAGGAGTGCTGGAACTTCTTCAAGGCCGCAGGATGCGTTGCAGACTAATCGCCCGACGCTCTAGCCCAGGGGCTTAGCGGCAAGCTCAAACCCAGCGATGCAGGCCCAGCGATCCAGACCTAGCCGCGACGCAAAAAAAGCGCCTGGAGCTTGCAAGCTGAACCTGCAAGTTTCAGACGCTTCGCTGTGACCTTTGCAACGTACACAAAGGCCTCAGACCTTCACCGACTGCCGCTGGCGCAAGAGCCCGCAGGCTCCGCCAATTAGCACAGCGGTGCGCAACCGACCTAGCGGCGCGAGATGCGCGTGGGAAGCTGCAAAACGATGGTGCCGTTGCGGTCGAACACAACGCAGTCCAACTGGCCCGGGGTCACGTCCAAGCGACACTCTGCCAAAGCTGCGGCCTCAGCCTGCTCAGCGGTGGGATAGCCGAAGGCGACGCCATAAGGGCCCGATGGCGAAATCGCGAAGGCCTTGTTCTGCGGGTCGCTCTTGTACTGGCCGTGATAGTCGCGCGCACCCTCTGGGGTCCAATTGATATCGGCCTCTGAAACGGTCACCGTGGCCCCGCCCGCGCTGGCTGTCGAGGTCGAGAAGTTGGGCGATTGGCTCGGCAAGGCACCGACCGGCGGCGGAACCTGTTGAGCTGGCGCCGCGTTGCGGTTGCCTATCGAGCGAATGCGCTCGCTGAACTTGGAAAACCGTGAGCCCACGCGATCGCAGGAGCTCAGCGACATCACCAGCGCTCCGGCCAAAGCGAGCGCGGCTAGACGGCTCATCTTGCTGTTGGTCAACACCTGGAACATGGGTCCCATCCTCTTTCACTTCTGCTATCGCAGCGCGCGCACCAGCAAAAGCACCGGCGCAAGCCCTATGATAACGATCAAACACGCCCCGGCTGCCGATTCTTCCAGAAGGCCATCGCTGGCAAACTGGTACACGTGCGTAGCCAGAGTATTCATATTGAAGGGCCGCAGCAACAAAGTGGCTGGCAACTCCTTAACAGTATCCACAAATACCAACAAACCGCCCGTCAGCAGCCCTCCCGCCAACAACGGCAGGTGGATTTGCCACACAATTGCACGTCCTGAGCGACCCAAAGAGCGCGCCGCCCATTCCACATTTGGCCCGATCCGGCGGCTTACTTCGGCCAAGCTATTGTAAGCGCTCGCAAAAAAACGCAAACTATAAGCCAAGATCAAAGCAAAGGCAGTTCCGGTCAACCACAATCGCGGTCGCCAATCGAACCAAGCCAAGAACGCATGTGACAGTAGTTTGTCGATGCTCGTAAGCACCAGCAAAACCCCGAGGCCCATGACCACCCCTGGGATTGCGTAACCTAAAGTAGCAAAGCTATCTAAAGTTGCAAGCTTTGAATTTGGTTGCAACCGTGCAGTGACAATCAGAGCCAACGCAACCAGGCCTGTAGCCAGCGCAGCAACCGTTCCAAGCCACAGCGTTGAGCCAAATGCGGCCAGCAAACTGTTGTCCAACCCCCAGCGCGCACTGTTGAGCGCGAGCCACACCAAGCGCGCGATCGGCAGCGCAAACGCCAGGCCCCAGGTCAGCAGCAAAAAGACATAGGCCAGCAGCAACCCCCTGCCCGCCAAGGGCTTGCGGCGCATGGCCCCGCCCTTACTTGCATCCAGGGAGGCCCCCTTGACGTGCAACGCTTGCTTGCCCAGCAGCATGAAGGCCACAAAAACCAGCAGCCCGAGCGCCATTTGCGAAGCGGCTGGCAGATTGCCCCGATTGATCCAAAGATCGAACATGCCCGTGGTCAGCACCGGCACAGCAAAGAAATCGACCGTGCCGAAATCGGCCAAGCTTTCCATGGCCACAATGGCGCTGCCCGCTGCGACTGCTGGCAAAAGCGGCGGCAGAACCAACCTGAAAAACCGCCGCCAAGCATCATGATCCAGCATGCGCCCCGCATCGATCAGCGATTGGCCCATGCGTTGGATCGATACCAGCGTAATCAGGTAGACGTAGGGGTAGAGGACCAGCGCCAGCATGATCGCCGCCATGGGTAGGCTGCGCACCTCAAAGAACCAATAGTCGGCCTTCGACTGCCAGCCAAACAGCCAGCGCAGGCCTTTTTGCAACGGGCCAGCGTACTCCAACAAGTCGGTGTAAACGAACGCATTGACATAGGCGGGCACGGCCATCGGCAACAACATGAGCCCACCCAACCAGCGCCGCCCGGGGAATTGAAACAGCCCCACGATCATCGCCGCGCAAGCCCCGATCAAAGCCGCCCCAAGCACAGCAAGAAGCGTCAAGATCAGCGAGTTGCCTGCCAAGTGCCAAAGGCTGGAAGCGTCCAGCGCCTCAAACAAGCTGGTGCTTGCAGTCAAAGAAACGCCGAGCAGCGCCATCATTGGCAAAGCAAAAATCAGCAGCACGAGCCCGCGCGCCCACGGCCAGGTCGCCAAGCTGCGCAGCCCGAAGGACCGTAGCCTTAGGATGCCTGCCAGGACAGCCGAAGCCAGGGCAGCCGAAGCCATCCCCGCCCGACCACGCCCAGGTCTCTCACCTGGTTGAGGAGCTTGATTGCCGCGCTGCACGAAGCCTCCTGTGCGCATCGCTCCCAACACTTGGAAGCCGATCGAAGGCGCGCTGCGTTCCGGTCGGTCACGCAACCCGCTCCACTCAATGAAAGGTCCCCTGGTCCACGAGCACCGCCAAGGCGGCAGCCCTGCCCGAGCTAGAAGCAAGCTAGACCGCTCCTCGCCCGGCGCCTTGACCTATAGCAAGACCCGGTTTTCGTGCTGAGATATGGGACGGATTTAGTCCTATGTCAAAGAGCTTTCAAAAGCGTCAGCTTGTGCTTGATCGGTGCATGCTGGTTTTGCTCCCTGCCAAGGGCGTCGGTGGGCCGGTCAGGTTCGCCGTCCTCTGGTCCATCATTGGACTGCCCCAGGCTGCTCCTTTCAAGATGCGCTTCGACCTGCTGCTTGATGTTGTGAAGTTCCGCCAGCGTTTCGGTCAGGTCATCCTGCTGCTGCCGCAAACGCTCGATTCGATCCTCGACCCGGTTCAACAACAAGCGGCTTTGCTCAATTTGGCCGTCGTTGAGCGCGTAGAGCTCCATGTACTCGGCAATCTCCTGCAAGCTGAAGCCCATGCGTTTGCCCCGCTGAATGATCTCCAACCGCGCACGGTCGCGATAGCTGTAAATCCGCGTGCTATTGATTCGCTGGGGCGACAGAAGCCCCTTTTCCTCATACAGGCGAATGGCGCGATGGGTCAGGCCAAACTCGTCGGCCAGATCCGAAATGCCATACAGCTTGTCCTTATCCATGTTGCTGCTCGCCCGCCTCTTCGGCTTCGATTTCAGCTTCGATTTCAGCTTCGATTTCCAGGCGTAGGTCTTTGCGCGACGGTTTGCCGATCAAGGTTTTGGGCAGAGCATCGCGGAACACGATATCTCGCGGCATTTCGATCTTGGACAAATATTCGGTCAGGAAATCTTCCAGCGCTTCCTTTTCGACAGTTTGACCCGCCTTCAGTGCCACATAGGCCACCGGTGCTTCACCGCGGTAATCATCCGGCATGCCAAGAACCAAGGCTTCCGCCACCGCTGGGTGCTTATACAGGGCATCTTCGATAGCGCGCGGATAGACCTTGAAGCCTGAGGCAATGATCATGTCTTTGACGCGGTCGTTGATGAAAATATAGCCCTCCTCATCCTGATAGCCCACGTCGCCAGTACGGAAGTAGCCGTCCACAAAGCTGGCCTCTGTAGCCTCTGGGTTGTTGTAATAGCCCATAAAGACGTTCGGGCCCTTAAAGCACAGCTCACCACTTTCGCCTTGTGGCATGACCTTGCTGGGCTCGTCCAGATCGCGCACGCTCAGCTCAACCGCTGGCCAGGTCAAACCAATCGAGCCCGCCTTGTTGACGCCCTCAAAGGGGTTGGAGGTCAAGACCGGCGAGGTCTCGGATAAACCGTAGCCCTCGACCACCGTCGCGCCCGCCAGCTCCTCAAAGCTGGCCTTGACTTCGGCGGGCAGAGGCGCGCCACCTGAGATGCAGTACTCCAACGAACTAAGGTCATACTTCTCGCGCAGGGGCGAGTTGATCACCGCCTGGAATATGGTCGGCACCGCGCACAGCACATTGGGTTTTTGCTTATCAATCAGAGCCATTAACTGGCGCAGTTCAAAGCGCGGCATCATCACCATCTTCAGCCCTAAGGCAATGGAATAGTTCATCACCGAGGTCATGGCAAAGATGTGGAAGAAGGGCAGCACCGCCATGTGCGAGGAGCCCTCAGGCAGCGGTGGCAGCCAATCAAGCGCCTGTTCGACGTTGGCTGCTATGTTGCGATGGCTAAGCATGGCAGCCTTGGGCCGCCCGGTGGTGCCGCCGGTAAATTGTAGCACCGCAAGCTGCTCGGGCTTGATCTCGGGATAGTCCGCCTGCCCTACGCTGGCCATCAGGACCGCGTGGTGGACCAGCTTGCTGGACTCCAGCTTACTCACCACATCTGCGCCCTTAAAAGCGCGGAACAACAGCGACTTGGTAAAGGGCAGCGAATTGGTGAAGGGGATCATCACCACATGCTGTACATGCGCCGAGGCTTCTGCCACCTCAGCCACCTTTTGCACGATGGCCTTGAGATTAAAGCTGACCAGCACCTTGGGCGCGACGGTCTCGACCAAATCACTCAGCTCAGCTTCGGTGTAGAGCGGATTGAAGTTGACCACCACGGCACCCAGCTTGAGCACCGCGTAATAGTAAATGATGAACTGCGGTGCATTGGGCATCACCAAGCCCACGCGATCACCCGGCCCCACGCCGAGATCCTGTAGCCCCTTGGCCACCCGCTCGACCTTCTGGCCAAGCAAACCATAGCTGCGTTGCTGGCCCATGAAGGAGGTTGCGATTGCGTCAGGCTTGTCCGCAACGGTGCGATCAAAGGTCTGCGTTATGGGCATCGCGCCATACTCGTCGCGCAAGCGGGGGCGCCTTGGCTCAAGGGGGAAATCGGCCAGCGCTGATCCGGCTGCAAGATCTCCGGCCTCGCGCGCTGTTCCCGCGGCTGCAAAAAGACTGTAACCAGAAAGACGCAACATAAATGGCTCCTCATGACGTGGGCAACTGCCTCGATCTCTTGGGTCGTTCAGCTGGGGTGTTCAACAGGCTTGGAAACTGGCTGCCCCCCATGTTTCCCATCGAGGCACAACGCGATATGCGCCGCATCTTTACCTTAAGGTAAAGCTGTTAACCCAAGCAATACATAATTTTCCCAAAGGGCATCACGTTTTCTTGCGATCTTGTTGCATGCCGTAGACCAGCTGCCTGTGGACCAACTGCCTGTGGACCAACTGCCTGTGGACCAACTGCCTGTGGACCAACTGCCTGTGGACCGGCGCATTTTCGGGCATCGTTGCAGGTCGAAACATTGCTAGCTAAGTTCAGGCCGCCCTGCCACACTGGCACGGCTCCATACCAGCAGAGGAATGCCGTCGTGTATCTTGTGGTTTTCATGTCCCAGCGCAGCAGCGCAGACGAGACCGGCTATGGCGCCATGGCCGATGCCATGGAGGCTCTGGCAGCCAAGCAAGCTGGCTTTGTGCGCATTCAGTCTTGGCGCGATGATCACGGCCACGGCTGCACTCTGTCTTGGTGGGACAGCCTGGAGGCCATAGCTGCGTGGAAAGCCGACGCCCGCCATCAGGTCGCCCAACAGCGCGGCAAGGCGCTGTGGTACGACAGCTTTGAATTGCAGGTTTGCAAGGTCGAACGTGCCTATGATTTCAAGGCAAGCCCGAGTGGGCTGACGGCCCCGCACCCGAAGGCCTAGCGCAAAGCCCGAGCGATCGCCCTGGGTTGCGCGAAAACCTGGGTGGCGCGAAAACCTGGGTGGCGCCAAAAGCCGCCCGGGGCCTATTTGCCTCAAAATCAAAAAGTCAGTGCCCAGTGAATGCCTGTAATTCGACGAAACCTGCTCTGGCACGCTTGGGCGGCGCGCAGCCCTACTTGATGTAGGGCTGGCCGATTGCAGCAGGCGGCGTCGGCCGGCCGATGAAGCCCGCCAGCAGCAGCACGGTCAAGACATAAGGCAAGGCCAGCATGAGCTGGGTTGGCAGCTCGCCGACCAAGGGCAATTCCACCCCTTCCAACCGCGTTGACAGGGATTCCAAGAAGCCGAACATCAAGCAGGCCCCCAGTGCGCGGAACGGTCGCCAGTTGCCAAAAATCACTGCTGCCAGCGCGATATAGCCCTTGCCCGCCGACATCTCCCGCGCGAAGCCTGCGCCCAAGGCCACCGACAAGTAGGCGCCCGCGATGCCACACAGCAGGCCACCGAGGATCAGCGCGCGGTAGCGCAACCAAAAGACCGAAATGCCCGCGGTATCGACGGCCTCGGGCACCTCGCCCACGGCGCGCAGGCGCAAGCCAAAGCGGGTGCGATAGAGAATAAATGCTGTCGCAGGCACCGAGATCAGCGCCAAGTAGACCAGCAGATTGTGGCCCGACAGCAGCTCGCTATAGATCGGTCCCAACAGGGGTACGTCTTTGAGCATGTCCGAGAGCCACAGCGTGTTCGGGCTAAAGCGCAAGTCGTTGGTCAGCGCGGGCGTCTGACCGCCGCGCCCATAGACCGCGTGCCCGACCACTATGGTGAGGCCCATGGCCAGCATGTTGATCGCCAGACCCGACACCACCTGATCGCCGCGGTGGGTGATGGTGGCAAAGCCGTGCAAAGCCGACAGGCTCATTGTCGCGATCATGGCCGCACCCAGCCCGACCCAGACCGAGCCACTGGCGGTGGTCACGGCTGCCGCGACGAAGGCCCCCGACAGCAATTTTCCTTCAAGGCTAATATCAACAATGCCCGAGCGCTCGGCGAAGATGCCCGCCATGGCACAGAGCATAAGCGGTGAGGCCAAACGCAAAGTGGCGTCCAGCGTCAGGATGAAAGGCATGATCATCTCGTTCATGATGGGCCTCCTTCCGGGTTGGCTTTGCGCGGCAAAATCAGCGCCAAGATCCGCGCCAGCCAGGGGTCAAACATGTAGTAGAGCGCGCCTGAGAAGAGGATGATCAAGCCTTGGATTAAGGTGACCATTTCACGCGTGATGCTTTGGTAGTTGAAATCGATCTCGGTGCCGCCTTGATAGAGCGCACCGAACAGCAAACTGGCCAGCAAGATGCCGACCGGGTGGTTGCGACCGATCAAGGCGACCGCAATGCCAACGAACCCATATTGGCCGGAAAAGTTCAAGATTACCCGCTGCTGGGCGCCTGCAACCTCGTTCAGCGCCATCATGCCCGCTAGAGCGCCTGAAATCGCCATGGTCAGCAAGACGATGCGCGGCACGCGAATGCCCGCATAGTGGGCGGCATCGGGGTTGTTGCCGATACCGCGAATTTCATAGCCAAGACGCGTGCGCCAAATTAGCATCCAAGTGCCGACCAGCGCCAAAAGAGCCACGAAGAACGACAGGTTCATGGGTGAGTTGGCCACCTGATCGAAGCCCAGCCAGTGCAGCACATCATGGGTTTTGTGCAGCACGGCGTTGCTTGGGAAGGGTGGTGTCTGCGGCGACATCTGGCCAGGCTGCATCATGGGGCCTGACAACAGACTGACCATGATGGCTGAGGCGATAAAGTTGAACATGATGGTGGTGATCACGATGTGGCTGCCGCGATAGGCTTGCAAATAGCCCGGGATCAGCGCCCACAGCGCGCCAAAGGCCGCCGAGACCAAAATCACCATCGGCACCATCAAAATCGCTGGCAAGGTCGGGCCCAAGGACATGACCAGCAAGCCCACACCCAGACCGCCCAAAGTGACCTGCCCCTCACCGCCGATATTGAACAGCTTGGCGTGAAAGGCCACCGCCACCGCCAGACCGGTGAAGATAAAGTTGGTGGCATAATACAGGGTATAGCCCAAGTTTCCGGGGTACAAAAAGGGGCCTTGGAACAAGGTCCACAGCACCTCGCGCGGGTTTTCGCCCAGCGCCCAGATCACCACCGCACAGGCCAGAAAGGCCACCGCAATATTGATCAGCGGCAGCAGCAAAACCTCGGCCCAGCGCGGCAGAGGCGGTGGTGTGCCCAAAGACTTAAACATGGCTGGCTTCCCCCTGCGCCGCTGGCACCTTGGGCTTGGCGCGACCGCCGCCCATCATCAGTCCCAGCTCGTTTTCATCCGCTTGCCCGCGCGCTACTTCGCCCACCAAACGCCCGGCATTCATCACGATGATCCGGTCAGACAGAGACATAATTTCTTCTAGTTCGACCGAAATCAGCAAAATCGCGCAGCCGCGATCTCGCAAGGCAATGAGCTGCTTGTGGATGAACTCAATCGCCCCCACATCAACGCCGCGCGTTGGTTGGCCGACGATGAGAACCTTGGGCACTGCATCGACTTCGCGCGCGATCACGACTTTTTGCTGGTTGCCGCCTGACAGGTGCTTGGCCAAAACGTTGGAGCGCCCGTTGCGGACATCGAATTCCTCGATCAGGCGCTCGGAGTGTTGGCGGATTTTGTCGCGATCCATCAGCAGCCCTTGGCCGGTCAAGGGACCATGGTGATAGCCCAAAATCACGTTTTCTTGGACCTGGAAACTCAAAATCAGGCCGTGGTGGTGGCGGTCCTCAGGAATGTGAGCCAAGCCCAGGTCGCGCATAGCGTCTGGGCCCTTGGGATTGCGGGCATCGACGCGATGGCCCAGCAGGTCAAAGCCGCCCTCCCCCACCGCGCGCATGCCTGCCAGGGTCTCCATCAGCTCCGATTGGCCGTTGCCCGATACGCCTGCGACGCCCAAAATTTCGCCCGCGCGAAGTTCAAAGCTGATATCCTGCAACACCTGGTGGCCTGCCTTAGAGCGCGCGCCCAGCCCGTCGACCGTCAAGCGCAGCTCTTGCGGATTGGCGGGGGTATGATCGACCTGCAACAAGACCTTGCGGCCGACCATCAGTTCGGCCAGTTCCTGCGGATTGGTATCTTTGGTGTCCCTGTGGCCCACCATCTCGCCGCGGCGCATCACCGACACGCGGTCGGTGATGGCCATGATCTCATCCAGCTTGTGGGTGATGAGCAAAATGGTAACGCCATCGGCCTTGAGCACGCGCAGGATGTCAAACAGGCCCTCGGTTTCCTGCGGCGTCAACACGCCCGTCGGCTCATCGAGAATCAGGATTTTTGCGCCGCCCTTCAGGGCCTTAATAATCTCAACGCGCTGGCGGATGCCCACCGGCAGACTGCCGACCAAAGCATCAGGGTCAACGCGCATGCCATAGTGTTCGGCAAATTCGGCCAGCAGCTTGCGTGTCGCAGTGCGGCCATCGGCCAGCAGAGCGCCGCCCTCGGTGCCCAGCATGACGTTCTCCAGCACGCTGAAGGTTGGCACCAGCATAAAGTGCTGGTGGACCATGCCAATGCCTTTGGCAATGGCGTCGGCGCTTGAGCGGATATCTTCGTCTTTGCCGTTTACCAGCATGCGCCCGCTGTCCGCGCCCTGCATGCCGTAAAGGATTTTCATCAGCGTGGACTTCCCGGCACCATTTTCACCAATGATACCGTGGATCGTCCCACTTTCGACCTGAAGGTCGATGTCCCGATTGGCCCGCACTGGACCAAAACTCTTTGAGATCTTTTCCAGCTCCAGGGCCAGACGAGGCGCGGAATGCGCCCCGCCTGCCTGCTGGGCCGAGCCAACGGGTTGGGTCATAACATCAGCCCTAGACTGGAGTTAGCTAACAGGACAGGTGTTGTCCGCGCGATAGTCATGGACCATGATCTCACCTGAGATAATCTTAGCCGCTGCGTCTTCGACAGCCGCCTTCATCTCGTCAGAGATCAAAGCAGCGTTGTTTTCATCCAACGCCCAACCAACGCCGTTTTCGGCCAAGCCCAAGTTATAGACGCCAGCATCGAAGTTACCCTCCATCGCGTCCTTCATGGTGTTGTAGGCCGCAACGTCTACGCGCTTCAGCATCGAGGTCAAAACCGAGCCAGGCGCCATATGGTTCTGGTTGGAGTCAACACCGATGGAGTACTTGCCAGCATCAGCCGCTGCCTGGATCACCCCAACGCCAGTACCGCCAGCGGCCTGGTAGATCACGTCTGCGCCACGGTCGATCTGCGAGCGAGTCAGCTCAGCACCCTTGGCAGGGTCGTTCCAAGCCGCAGGGGTTGTGCCGGTCATGTTGCCCAACAGGTTGATGTCAGCATTGGCCGCCCGCGCACCTTGCTGATAGCCACACTCGAACGCGCGGATCAGCGGAATGTCCATACCGCCAACGAAGCCAACGGTGCCAGACTTAGAGAAGCTGGCTGCGATCATGCCCACCAGGTACGAGCCTTCGTGCTCTTTAAAGGCGTACTGGCGCAGGTTTGGTTGGTTCAGCCAGTTCACGTCGATAATCGAGAAGTTGACGTCTGGATTGTCGCCAGCCACCGCGTTGATGGCGTCCGCTTGGCCGAAGCCCACGCCCAGAACCACAGTCGCACCGCGCTGTACCATGCGGCGCATGGCTTGCTCACGCTGGGCTTCGTTGGTGACTTCAAACTCCATGACTTCGATGCCGGTCTCGTCGCTAAAGCGCTTGATACCGTTGTAAACGCTCTCGTTGAAGGACTTATCGAACTTGCCGCCCATGTCATAAATGACAGCGGGTTTGAAGTTGCCGTGCGAGGCGGCGAAGGCCGAACCGGCGATAACAGTTGCGACCGCAGTTGCGGCGGCTAACAGAAAGGTTTTCATGTCTTGTGTCTCCCTGACAATTTTACCCAAAGGTTTGGGCGATAGATTCGTCTTGATCAGTCGTCGCTAGAGACGGCTCAGTCTTGGCGAATTTCGCTCAATCGTTCCGCCAGGTATTCCCCGGCGGTCATCTTGTCCAACCGCACCTCTGGTCGCGGGTGAACAAACAGTGGCATCGAATAGCGCGCCCGATTTTCTTGACGGGGCGGGTTTACGACGCGGTGAGGCGTAGAGGGGTAGTAGCCGCGTGTGGCCATCTCTAGCATATCCCCACAGTTGACAGTGATATAACCGGTAGCGCAGGGCACATCGTGCCAATTACCGGCCAGGTCCTTGGCCTGCAAACCGGGCTCAGAGCCCGCGACCAGTAAGGTGATCAGATTGATGTCGCCGTGCTCGGCTGCGCGCACCTCGCCGGGCTCGACGCCCTCTTCTAGGGGCGGGTAGTGGATGATGCGCAAAAGATTGCTGGTCGACCCTTCGATCATCTCAGAGAAGGGCTCAGAGGCGATGGCCTTGACCTCGTCTGGCGTTTCCTGCTCCAGCCACTTTAACAACATGGAGCCGATAGCAATCATGCGGGCCTGAAAATCGCGGGTCGTGGTCTCGACCTCGGGCGGCACGGGGCGATCCTGATAGATGTGATAGAATTCTTTCAGGTCTTTTTGCACACGTCCCTTTGCGTTCTCGCTCTTGTAGCCGAAGAAGCCGTGCACTTCGCCCGGCTTGACCGCGTAGTCGGCCTTATTATCGCCACCAAAGAATCCCTTCCAGGTGTCGTACATGACCTCGATTTCATCGTCCGAGATGTCGTGATCGCGCAGGATTGCAAATCCGGTCTTACGGAAAGACTCCGCAAATTTGCGCGGAGCGTCGGGATCGGTCAAACTGACCGCCAAGACTTCAAAGTCGTCAGCCATAGGGCTCTACCTCCTCTGATGCGCACCGATCATTTCGCCGGGCGCGTTTGTTATCAGGACCTATTAATGGCCTGTTTTGATTGTGTTCAAGAACACATCTTTGATGGCTTGGTCCTGCCCCCCGACACAGGCCTTTACGGGCCTGCGATTTGGATCAACCGAGCGCAAAGTTGCGCCGACCAGCTCTCCGTCTGGCACAACGCTAATCGCGGTCTCCTCGATAGTAAAGAGCTCTGGATACAAGACCGCGACCATGGCCGCAGGGTCGTGCATCTGGCAGCCCTCAATATTGTAGTGGCTCATATAAAAGCGCGAGTAAAACTTGGCAGCCTCGTTCAAGAATCCACCCAGCACGGGCGCGGCTTTTGCCAGCCCTTCGAAGTCGCTCGGCGGACTGATGATATCGCTGGTCACGTCCAGGCCCACCATAGTCATATCCCAAGTGGCCGCGAACACTTTGTCGGCGGCGTGCGGGTCATTCCAGATATTGGCTTCCGCATAGGGCGTGACATTGCCGCGATCCAATCCGCCGCCCATCATCACCAAGCGCGTCTTGTTCTGAATGCTGGGGTCCAGCTCAAGAGCAAGCGCAATATTTGTAAAGGGTCCGATGGGGCACAGGACGATCTCACCGGGCGACTCGTTGATCAAATCCACGATCAGTTGGGCCGACGACCGCTCGTCAATCTTCCCCTTGGGCTGCATGGCGGGCAGATCGCCAAAGCCTTGCTCTCCGTGTACATAGTCCGAAGGCGGATTGGGTTCCATGACCAGCGGACGGTCCGCGCCCTTGGCCACGGGAATGTCATGCCCGACCATCTCAGCCAGAACCTTGGCATTGCGCGCTGCGATTTCGCTGGTGACATTGCCAAAAATCGAGGTCAGGGCCACCAAGTCCAAATCTGGATGCAGTGCCGAGAACAGGATTGCGAAGGCGTCGTCGATACCCGGATCGGTATCAATAATGATCTTTTGTGCCATGTATTCTTATCTTTTTTCTTATTGTTTGATTTTTAGGACAGCAAGTGCTGGATGCTAGCCTGCCCCCACGCGTTCTGCAAGAAATGCCTCAACCTTCTGTTTAGCTGGGATCGCGACCGCCGCACCGTGCGACTGAACTTGCAGCGCAGCAGCCGCGGCGGCATAGCGCAGTGCCGTCTTTGCTCGATCTGGGTTTTGGGTGTAGTGCGCCAAGAACGCGCCCAAGAAAGTATCGCCTGCGCCGGTGGTATCAACCGGTGTGACCTTGAAGGCCGCTTGTCGCAAATTGCGTCCGTCACCCGACACCAGCTCAGCGCCTTCGCTGCCCAGCGTCACCAACAAGGTCGCATCAACTGGCGCGGTGTGACCCAAGGCCCGCCGGGCTGCGCGCAGCTCTCCGGCTTCGTACTGATTGACGGCCAGCAAATCGACCAAATCCAGCACGGCCAAAGCTTTTTCGGCGTCAAAAGGCGCAGGGCTATAGGCCACCTTCAGGCCAGCCGCCTTCGCCTTTTGAACGATCTCGATCGTCAAATTGGTCTCGTTTTGCAGCAGCACCCAGTCACCGGGCACGGCGGTCGCCAAGGCCGCGTCGATCTGCTCCAGGCTCAGCGCCTGATTGGCACCGCCCTGGATAACGATCATATTCTCGGCCTGCTCATCGACGAAGATAATGGCATGCCCCGTCGCTTGTTCGACCCGCGCGATATGGTCCGTTGCAACACCCAGCGCTGCGATGCGCGCAAGTGCCCAGTCGCCATCCGGGCCAACCGCGCCGACGTGGCGAACATGACCGCCAGACGCCGCAATCGCGACCGACTGGTTGACACCCTTGCCTCCAAGGAATTTCTGGAAACTATGCGCGCTCAAGGTTTCTCCCGGCTGCGGCATGCGCGCCAGCGCGTAGACCAAATCGACATTTATTGAGCCGAAATTTAAAATGGTCATAGACAGAACCTTTTCATGGCGGGAGATTAGGCGAGCCTCACAGCGATAACAAGCCAAAATTTAACCAATTGGACAATAATGCGCTTAGACAAAGATCAGCAAATCTCTGACCTGCTTGCTGGCTGCAAGACCATCGCCATGATCGGTGCCAGCCCCAAGCCGTGGCGCGATTCTTATCGCGTGATGGAATTCTTGCAAGCTCGGGGATATCGCGTCCTGCCAATCAACCCCGCTTTTGCTGGCCAAGAGCTGTTGGGCGAAACTGTGCTCGCGAGCCTGGAGGAGGTCAGCGGGCCGGTCGATCTTGTTGATATCTTTCGCAACAGCGAGGCGGCGGGCGCGGTTGTCGATGAGGCCCTCGCCCACCAGCAACGCCTGGGTCTAAAAGCGGTCTGGATGCAGCTTGGTGTCATCGACGTGGCCGCCGCGGAGCGTGCTTGCCAAGCGGGCCTTCAGGTGGTGATGGATCGCTGCCCGAAAATCGAGCTGGCGCGCCGCGAGCTGGCGGCCTGAGCTAGGCCACCGTTTTGTTGCGCAAGTGGAAAAACAGCAGGCCAAAGGCGATCACCACACAACAGCCGACCAACGTTAGCAGGTTTGGCGGCTTGGCGAACAGCAGGGCGTCGTAGGCCACCACCCACAAGATGTTCGAATAGAACAAGGGCGAGATGATCGACGCAGGCGTAAAGCTGAGCGCCGAGGTCATGAACCAGTGCGCGATCCCGCCCAACAGGCCATAGGTGGCAAGCACCAGCAGCAGGTACCAATCCAGGTCCGCTGGCCACTGCGTAAGGGCCAAGGGAGCAAAGATCAGACATCCGGCCAATGTTGTATAGACCTGGCTGGTGGCCAGCGAATCGTAACGGGCCGCCATGCGCGAGAAGAGCTGATAAAAGGCCGTACAAATGGCCATACCAAACGAGAATATGAAGGGCCAGGACAAAGAATCGCTCAACGTCCAGGGCTCGATCACCAGCGCCACACCAGACAGGCCGCCCAAGATACACAGCCATTGCACCAGCTTAAGACGCTCGCCCAGCAAGGGGTAAGCCAAGGCTGCGACAAAGAAGGGAATGAGGTAGATGATGGCAACATTGGTGGTCATCGACAGATAACGCAATGCGATGAACAGGCAGGCCGTCGCGGTGGCCAAGGAGACAGAGCGGCCGACCTGCAACCAGGGCGCCTTGGAGCGCCAGACCGCCCAGCCATCGGAATAGGTAAAAAGCGCGCTCACCGCGATCTGAGGCGAAACAAAGCGCATCCAGACCACCACAAAGGTTGGCACGCCCATGGTACCCAACCACTTAGCCCCAGTGTCCATGGTGGTCAGCAAAAACACCGCTGCACAGCCCATCACTATGCCCAGCCCAAGGGTTTGGGCCATCCGACCCTGCGGGCCTGCGTTTTGTGCCTGGCTCAATGGATTCGCCCCTCCCCGCGCTCGTGGTGTCCCCCCGGGATCAGGGCTTGCACGATTTCAGCCGCCAGCTCTGAGGGGCTGTAGCCCTCCTTGGGAGCCGCCAGCATGGCAGCGGTTTCGGTCACAGCGGCCTTGTAGGTCGCGATGGCCTCAGCGTCGTACAAAAAGCGCTTAGCCTCAGCCAACAGCGCCTCGGGCGTGAAGTCCCACTGCAGCAATTCGGGCTGAATCGCCCGCTTATTCAAGATGTTGATCAGCGAGGCGAACTCCACCTTGACCACCGCCTTGACGATGCGCGCGGTCAAAGCGTTGACGCGATAGGCCACAACCGTGGGCGTGCCTACCAAGCCCAGCTCAAGCGCTATCGTGCCTGAGGCCACCAGCGCCAGATCCGCTGCCTTGAAGGCCGACCAGCGCAGAGCCTGGCCGACAATCACCTCGTGCGGCAAGCCGGCTTGGCTCATCATCTCACGCACCATGGGCTCGACGGTTTCGACGGTTGGCACCACGAAGTGCAGGCTGGGGTCGTCAGCATAGAGCTGGGTCGCTGCCGCAATGAAATCGGGCAACAGCTTGGACACCTCGCCCTTGCGCGAGCCGGGCGCTATAATCACCCGCCGCAAGGCCTGGCTATCCTGCTCCGGGCTCTCTTGATTCTGGCTATCCTGATCCTTGGCGGGGCTTTGCTCCAAGTAGAGATCGGGCGTTGCCAGCTCAAGCAGCTCGGTCACAGGGTGGCCCACAAAGTCGGTCGCCAGGCCATGCACCGTGAAGTAGGGCGGCTCGAAGGGCAGAATGACCAGCAAGTGATCCAAATAGCCCGCCATGTGCTTGGCGCGCCACGGCTTCCAGGCCCAGACCGTTGGTGCCACGAAATGCACCTGCTTAAAGGGGGCGTCGCTGAACATTTTGTGGATGCGAAGCGACAATCCGGGGCTATCCACGGTCAGCAGCACGTCGGGCTCAAAAGCGCGAATATCGGCCGCAATCTCTCGCATGCGCCGCTTGAGGCGCGGGACGTGGCGCAGCACTTCCACCAGGCCCATGATGGCAAATTCTTTGATGTCGAATTGGCTCTCAAGGCCCTGTTCAGCCAGCAGGCTGCCGCCAATGCCCCGCAGCTCAACGTCCGGCTTCTGGGCCTTCAAGCTGCGGACAAAGCGGGCGGCGAGTTGATCGCCCGACACCTCGCCTGCGATGATATAGATCTTCATGCGGACTCCTTTGGACCGTCAAGGGGCAGCGCCTGTTGAGCTGCACCTGCCAGGGCTTCCGCCTCGCTCATGCCGATCACGAACAGACCAAAGCGGTTGGCCAATTCGACCAACTTCATTTCATTCAGCACCAAGGCCGCGCCTGCCTCGATCACCATGCCTGCAAGCCCGGCTTGGGCCAAGGCTTCGACGGTGGCGGGTCCGATGGTGGGGGTATCCAAGCGGCGGTCTTGCTGGGGCTTCATCACCTTAACCAGCACCCCACCGCCGCGCCCGCGCTTCAGCGCACCAGCGCGAGCAATCATGGCGTCGGTGCCCTCGATCGCTTCAATGGCAAGTATGAATGAGCGCTGGACAATCGCCCCCTGCCCGGCATCCAGGGTGCCCAGCGTCTTGGCAATCCGCCAGGCTTGCGCAATGTCCTGCCGGTCGGCCCGGCTTGGTTCCTTGCGGCTATAGCAGCGCTGCTCGGACAACAGTCCCTGCACCACCTCATCTGCGCCGCGCAGGCGAAAGCCGCGATCTTGCAGTGCGTCGCGCGCCGCCTCCAAAATCGTGTTCTCGCCCCCCAGCTTGAACCCGATGCTTAAGACAAAACGCAGGCTGGTCCAATCGGGCCGCAGCGACCAGAGCGCGGGGCGATCCACCCCGCCCGCCAGCACCAGCTCGTTAACGCCCGCCAGGCGTAGCGCCGCCAGCGCTGCACCGGCTTTGTCCAAACGGGTGACGGCAAAATCTTCGCTGGCCAGGCCTTGGGTAACGTGCTCGCCGCAGCCCTTGATGGCGGCCACAAAGAAGGGACGCCCTTCGCGCTCGCACGCCCGGCGGATGGCGAGCGGCAGCTCGCCCCGTCCGGCAATAATGCCAAGCTTGGCCCCTGCCTCAGCCTGGCCTGCCAATCTTGATTGGTTGGTCTCCGCAACAGCACTCATGGTGCCTCACATGCAAAGCCGCGCAGCCGCGATGCTGGCAGGCGACAGCAAGGCTCAGAAGCGCGCGCCATCGCTCGCCTGGGTCAAACCACGCTTGGCCGCGCCTTCGACGAAATCTACCAAGTCCTTGACCACCTTGCTCTCGGTCTTATCAGCGGCCAGAGCCTCCATGCGTGCCGCCAGGGTCTCGTCACCAAAAAAGATGGCCTGCATGGCCTGCTTCAGGTTGCTCAGCTCCTCGCGATCAAAGCCGCGCCGCTTAAGCCCGATTACGTTCAGCCCGACGACCTTAGAGCGCTCCCCCTGCACCAAAGAGAAGGGCACGACATCGCGCTCAACCGCCGCCATGCCACCAATCATAGCGTGCTGGCCAACGCGCACGAACTGGTGGATGCCACAGGCCCCACCCAAAATCGCATAGTCCTCGACCACCACGTGGCCCGACAGGTTTGCAGCATTCACAATGATGGTGTTGTTGTGGATGATAACATCGTGCGCGATATGCACGTTGCCCATAATCAGGTTGTTGTTGCCGATCTTAGTCACGCCGCCGAACTGCTCGACGCCCGCATGGATCTGAGTGTGTTCGCGAATCGTGTTGTTATCGCCGATTTCAACGCGGGTATCCCCGCCCTGATACTTGAGGTCTTGAGGCTCGATCCCAATCACTGTGAAGGGATAAATCTTGCAGTTGTTACCAATCGTGGTGTGGCCGGTCACATGCGCCTGCGGCTTGATGACGACGTTATCGCCCAAAACGACATGCGGCCCCACATAGGCCATTGCGCCAATCGAGACGTTGGTCCCCATTTGTGCGCCCTGTTCAACGACAGCGGAAGGGTGGATCATTCTTGTTTGTCTACGATCATCGCTGAGAATTCGGCTTCGGTGGCCAGCTCGCCATCAACATAGCCCTTGCCCCAAAAGCGGCACACAGGACCACGGCGGCGCTCGACCCCAATCTTCAGGCGCAGTTGATCGCCCGGCACGATGGGACGACGGAAGCGCGCCTTGTCGATGGTCATGAAGTAGACCAGCTTTTCTTCAACCACCTTATCAGCCACGATGAAGTAGACCGTCGCGGCTTGTGCCAGCGCCTCAATCGACATCACGCCCGGCAAGATCGGATGACCCGGAAAGTGGCCTTGAAAGATGGGCTCGCCCATGGAAACGTTCTTGATCGCTTCGCAGGTCTGCTCCTCCAAGTCCACTTCCAAAACGCGGTCGATGAGCAACAGCGGGAAGCGGTGGGGGATCATGTCCATTACGGTTTCGACGGGCAGATTCCGCACATAGCGTCCGTCGATCACTTCATATTTAGCCATGCAACCTCATTTCTTTTATTCTTTGCTCGTTTGTTTGCTGCGCTCGGTGGCTCTTGCATTTGGCCGGTTTCCAAGCGTGATCCCATTTCCCCTTAAACTCGCAGGGGCCTAGCTGAAGCCCTCGCGCGCCAGAAGCTTTGTGATATTCTCATGTCTGCGCAATTGCTCGCGAGCCGTCAAGGGTGGGTAGGACAAAACTTCCTGCCCAGGCTTTGTCGAGCGCAAAATTGGCGTAAATGGCCCAACTTTCGACCCTTGCTTCAGCGTGATGTGGCCATTGATGCCAGCATGACCGCCGATCATCACGAAATCTTCGATCGTGGTTGAACCCGCAATACCGACTTGCGAAACGATGGTGCAGAACTTGCCGATCTGGACGTTATGGCCAACGCTGACCATGGCTCCCAATTTGGACTGATCGCCGACTACAGTATTGCGCACAGATCCCCTGTCCAAGACTGTACCCGCCCCCAGCTCAACGCCATTACCGATGATCACCAGCCCGTATTGCGGCAGGTTGACGATGCCGGTCGGGCTCGGCGTGAAGCCATAGCCGCGATTGCCCAGGCTGACATTGGAGTGAATGAGGTTGTTGTCGCCGATCAGCGAGTAGGAAATCGAGGCATTGGCCCCGATCCAGTTGCCCTTGCCGATGATGACATTGTCGTCGATCACCGCATTAGGGCCGACCTTGGTGCCGGCGCCAATCTCCACCTGAGCCCCGATGACCGCGCCCGCGCAAATCATTGCGCCGGGATCGACCTTAGCGGTCTCGTCCACCACCGCGCGCGGGTGAATGCCGGGCTTTATTTCGGGCCACTCCACAAACAGTTTGGCCCCCGCCAGAGCGAAAATCAGATAAGGTTGCTCACAAGCGATGACCGGAACCTTAGGCTGCAAGCCCGTCAGCAGCTCGGGCGTCGTCAAGACCAAACCGGCTTGGCTGTTTTCGATGTAGCGCTTGTACCGACGATTGTGGACCGAGACCATGTCACCCGGTTGGGCGTCTTCCACCGCACTAACACCGGTAATTTCAGCCTGGGGGTCGCCGTTGATCAGCTCGCCTTCGGCCATAGCAGCAACATCGCCCAGCGTGAGCGGCTCCATTTTCGGGAAGAAACGCGTATCGGTCATAGCATCCTTTGCCGTCCAACCGGCTGTCTTGAGAGCCTGTGAGCGGCTCCAGTTCTGGCGCGCTCAAAGCGGCGCGCAAAAAAACACCGACCGCTGAGAACAACGGTCGGCACGTGTGTAGCGGTTCTAGGCGCGCTTGGCCAGTCGGCAAACGCGCCCAAATGTCCGTCAGTGGTCGCGCGCTGGATTTTACTCCGAGTCGGGCGCTTTGCTGAGGTCAGCCAACTCTGGCATGCTTACGTTCAAGCGCTCAATCGCTGCGTCGGTGATGTCGAAGTCATCCGCCATGACGATTACCGCGCCTTTGGCAATCACCATATTCACGCCCTGCTCAGCGGCCACTTCCAAGGACACCGCATTGAGGGACTGCAAGATGGCAGCGCGTTGGACCCTTGCATAGCGGTCCAATTTGGCGCGTGCATCAACAACCTCAGCGCGGATCTTGTTGGCCTTGGCGTTGACTTCTAAGCTCTTGGCACGGAAGTCCTCTTGCGACAGGCTTGAGCGCTGATCGTTCAGAGCCTTGGATTCGTCACGCAGCGCGGTGAGCTGCTCTTTGTTCCAGTCCTCAATGCGTTGGCGCTCGGCGACGACGAAATCTCGCAGTTTTTGACCAACAGTCGACTCGCGCACGGCACGGTCCCGGTCAACCACCAAAACGCGGGGAATGAAGGCCTCACCTTGAGCGAAGGCGGGCAGCGCGAAGGCGTTCAACGCCAAAGCGAGCAAAAGGGTTAGGGACGAAAGGCGCATATCGCTTACCTACTCTCTCTATTGATCTTTTGGGCGCGGGCTTAGAACCCACGCTGGATATTGAAACGGAAGACTTGCTTCTCATCGCTGGCTTGGCTTCTCATGGCATAGCCGAAATCGAGCTGCAAGGGTCCAATTGGAGATGCCCAAGTTAAACCATAACCTATGGATAACCGGGGATCCGCAGTATCGTTCAAAGCGGTGACGCCTTGAGAGGCGCCAAAAGTGGTGTTCACATCCCACAAAGCCCCTACGTCTGTAAAGACCCGGCCTTTGATATCCAGGTCAATCGGCAAAGGAACGGGGAAGCGCAGCTCGGCGGTACCGCGGTAAAACTTGGACCCACCAACGCGCTGCAACGTATCGCTGGCGACCGGGCCAATGCCGCTGCGCGCAAAACCGCGAACCTGCAACGCGCCCATGGTAAAGCGGTCTGCAACATAGGTGCCTTCGTCGTTAAAGGGTTGCAGCCAGCCGCCCTCACCCTCCAAGGCAACGGTGAAGGTATCATTGATCGCGTAGTAGAAGCCACCCTTAGCGGTGTTTTTGAGATAGGCGACATCGCCGCCCAGACCTGCGACCTCGGTACTCAGGCTTCCCACCCAGCCTTCGGTCGGGTTGCTCAAATTATCGCGAATGTCATAGGTGATGGTGTGGGCCAAGCTTGAGCGGGTTGTGCTGTCGCCCTCGTCCTGGATAATCGCAGAGGTATTGTCCTGTTGCAGGGCTGAATACGAAAAGTTATAGCGCCAGGACTGGGTCAGATCGTTGACCAGCTCATAGCCGCCAAAGACGCCCGCGCTATAGGTCTGCTCCAAATAGCCCGAGTCCTCATTGTTGACCTCGCTAAAGCCGCCCGTTAGGCCAGCACTTACGTCCCAGCCCGCCAGATAGGGTTCTGTAAAACTGAAATTAAAGGAGCGGTTGTTTTGTGCCAAGCTGGCCGAAACACCGACTTTTTGGCCGCGACCCAAGAAGTTTCTTTGGTTCAGCGCGAAATTTGCCCCAAAGCCCGAGGCGCTTGAATAGGAGCCACCGACCTCGAAGGTCGCCGTTGAGGTCTCCTCAACATCAGCGTTGATCACCACGCGGTCTTCAGCCTGGCCTTCTACCGGCTCAATCTCCACCTTAGAGAAGAAACCCAAGCGCTGAATGTTGCGGCGGGCGCGCTTCAGTTTGGTCAGGTTGAAGGCGTCACCTTCCTCAAAGCCGAACCTGCGACGGATGACATAATCGCGGGTTCGCTCGTTCCCGGTGATATTGATACGCTCAACAAATGCGCGCGGCCCGTTTTCGATCACATAGGTCACCGCGATGGTTTGGGCTTGCTTATCACGGTCCAGCTTGGGCGCGATCTTCACGAATGGCGCACCGTTTTCGTTGGCGACCTCCACCATACGTTCAACCGACTCGCGCACCCGATCTTCGTTGAAAAATCGACCTGATCGCACCTTGTTGCGGCGCTCAATCAATCCTGTATCCAGGCGACTAACTTTGTTGTCGTAACTGACGCTGGAAACGCGATAGCGCAGACCTTCTTCAATGGTGAAGGTCAAATAAAAGCCCGAACGATCGGTGGTCAGCTCACCCACGGAATCGGCGATCTTCACATCGGCAAAACCGTTTTGGCGATAGAACTTAGTCAGCAACTCCGCATCAACAGCAACACGTGTTGGATCGTAATTGACCATGGCGTTTGCAAAGCGCCAAAAGCGATTTTCGCGCGACAGGATGACCTGGCGCAACCGCGTATCAGAGTACTTGCGATTGCCAACAAAATTGATGCCGACGATCTTGGAGGGGTTCGATTCGATAATCTCAAACACCAGGTCAGCGCGGTTTTGCTCCAGCAAGATAATCTTCGGCTCGACCTCGGTCGCGAAGCGGCCTTGAGCTTGATACAGCGAGAGAATACGGCGCACCGCCTCTTGCACCTTGGACTTGGTGAAGGGCTGACGCGCGCGGAGCTGAATTTCAGATTGAAGCTCTTCGTCCTTGATCTTGTTGTTGCCCTCAAAGGCGATGCGATTGATGACGCGCTGTTCTTGGACCAGCACCACCAGCGTAGAACCCGAGCGCTCAAGCGTGACATCCAAGAACAAGGTGGTGGCCACAAGGCGCTTCAGGCCCTCGTTGAGCAGGGCCGGATCAAAGGGATCGCCGACTTTGATTTGCATATAAGATAAGATGGCCTGGCGATCGACGCGGCGGTTGCCGCGAATATCGATGGCTGCAATCGCGCCGAACTGGCCCGCGTTTTGCACGCTGCCGACTGTAGCGGCGGCTTGGCCTTGGCTCGCGCCTTGGGTGGCACCAGGTGTGGCACCAGGGGTGGCAATGGTCGAAGGAACCGGCAGACTTTGCGCCTCAAGCTGCGGTGCGCCAGCCGCAAACACCGCCAGCACCACAGCAGCGCCGAGCACCGCCTGCCGCCATTGACGCATGCAGCAGCCCACGCGCTGAAGCCAGTCTTGGCCCCGCGCCCCAGCAGTGTTCGACAGGTTAACTGCCTCAGCCCTCATTGATGCGCCGCATCCTTGCAAAAAATCCATCCCCTCGCGCCGGACACAGCCGCTCGCGCTATGGTGACCGCAACGCGCGGAACCCAAGCGCTGCTAATCGCCAAATGTAGCCTTTTTGGGACCTGGTACAGAACCCCCCAGGCTTCCAGACCCAAGCTCATCCCCAGCCTGTACAGCTTTGCACGCCAAAAAGCCCAGCCAAAGCCAGCTTGCAAGCTCAAACAAAGCCGCCGCCTCGCCATCTTGAGTAGCGCAAACCTCACGCTTTTACCCCTGACTCAGATCAAAGATATCGCCAATATTGAGATAGAGCGCCAGTCCAACGATCACCATAAAGCCAATCGTAAAGGCCAGCTCCTGCACCCGCGCTGGCAAGGGCTTACCAACCACAGCTTCATAGGCAAACATGACAAGATGCCCGCCATCCAGAACGGGGATCGGCAGCAGGTTCAGAACGCCAAGCTGGATCGAGATAAAGGCCGCGAAGCTCGCCAGAGCAACCCAGCTCCAAGGGATCTGGCCTGCAACCGAGGTAATCTTAACGATGCCGCCAAAATCCTTACGCTCCAGTTTGCCCGCAAACAGCAGTTGGAAGGTCGCGCCCACATCCATCACGGTGCGCCCCACCTCGCTGGCAGCAGCGCTGAGTCCCTCAAGCGGGCCCATCGAGCGCAAGGTGCCCGAGGCGAAGCCAAAGCCAAGCGTATAGAGCCGCTGACCGGTCTCCTCGTCCACGCGTCGTTCGGGGGTCCAGGTCACGTCGAACAAGCGGCCCTGGCTTTCGATGCTCAGCAGATAGCTCGGCTGATCGTTGGCTTCCAGATACTGCAGCAAATCAAAGACTTGCCCCAAAGGCTGGCCATCAATTGCGCTCAAAACATCTCCGGGCTTCAACCCCAGTGCCTCGCCTTGGCTGCCGTCGGGTACGGTGGCAATCAGCAAGGGATAGAAAGGACGCATGCCGATGATGTAGCGCGTGAAGATCTGGCCGCTGGTCTTGTCTTCCTCTGGCGCCAGCGCCATGACCACCTCGCGCCCGTCCCGTTCGACCCGCATGTCGGAGGTCTGGCCGCGGCTGAGGTTAACAGCGCGGCTAATATCTTGGAAGCGCTCGATTTTGTAGTCACCAAAGGCGACCACGCGATCGCCGACCTGCAAACCAGCACGCTCGGCAGGCGAGCCCTCGACCACCGAACCGACCACGGGGTCAAATTCTGTGCGGCCATGACCGATAAACACTGCGGCAAACAAGGCCATCGCCAAGATGAAGTTGGCCGCAGGTCCAGCTCCGACGACAATGGCGCGCTGCCAAACCGGCTTGTGGTGCAAGGACAGGGCCCGCATCTCATCGCTCAGGCCGTCATCTTGGCGACCCGGCGCGCTGGCGGCGTTGCTGTCGCCGTACATGCGTACATAGCCCCCCAGCGGGATTAGGCTCAACCGCCAGCGGGTGCCGCTGCGGTCATAAAAGCCGATCAACTCCGGGCCGAAGCCAATTGAAAACGCCTCAACACCCACGCCGAAATAGCGCGCTGCCCAGTAGTGACCCAGCTCGTGAAACAAGATGAGCGGGATCACGACCAAGAAAAATGTCGGTATGCCCAGGGCAAACCATTCCATAGCATCAACCTCTTAATGTCAGGCTACTGACTAGCGCGGGATCAAGGCCTCTGCCAACTGCCGGGCTGACTTATCCGCATGCTGGATATGAGCCAGGCTTGTGATCGCTGCGGACTCGCAGCGCTGCATACCCTCAACCACTACCTGAGCTATTGCTCCGAACAGTATTTTTCTACCTAAAAAGGCAGAAACTGCGACTTCATTAAGAGCATTGAAGGCGATCATGGCGCTTGGCCCGGCCCGCCAGGCTTGTTCGGCCAACTTCAGTAGGGGGAAGGCCTCGTGACGGGGAGCCTCAAAGCTCAGGCTGCCCAAGGTCACCAGATCCAGGGGCGCAACATTCAAGGCAGCGCGCTGCGGATAGGTCAAGGCATAGGCGATTGGACTGCGCATGTCGGGCGCGCCAAGCTGAGCCAGATAGGAGCCATCGTGAAACTGAACCATCGAATGGACGATCGACTGCGGATGGACCACAACTTCGATGTCCTCGGGCTCGAGATCAAAGAGATAAAGCGCCTCGATGAACTCCAGCGCCTTATTCATCAACGAGGCCGAATCCACGGTCACTTTCGCACCCATGTCCCAATTGGGATGAGCCAGGGCCTGTTCGCGCTGAGCGGCCTGGATCGCCTCCTGCTCCCAGGTGCGAAACGGGCCGCCACTGGCGGTCAGCACGATGGAGCGCAGCGCGGCACGAGGCTGCTGGTGCAAGGCTTGGAAAATCGCTGAGTGCTCAGAGTCTACCGGCAGCACCTCGACGCCTGCAGCGCGCGCCGCCTGCATCAGCAAACTGCCGCCGCAGACCAGGCTCTCCTTGTTCGCCAAGGCCAAACGCTTGGTATGGCCAAGCGCGGTCAGGGTCGGTTCAAGGCCCGCAAAGCCGGTGATCGCAGACACACAAATATCGTTGGGGCGGGTGCAAGCCTCCAGAACGCCTTGCGCGCCCACCAGCACCTCGATGCCCTGCCCTGCCAAGGCTGTTTCCAGGGCTTGGCCTTGGCTGTCGTCGGCCAAGGCAACGCAGGCCGGGCGGAATTCCAGCGCGTCTTGCACCAGCCGTTGCAGATTGGCACCACCGACCAGCGCTTGAATGCGGAATGTGTCGAGATGCTGGCGCACAACGTCCAAACAAGATTGCCCGATAGAGCCACTGGCCCCAAGCAAAGTGAGTGTCGTCGATGATGCGTCCAGCATGTCCGCTTCTGTGCCCCGCTAGACCCAAAGCCAAATCACGACGGCTCCAGCCAACCAGACGGCCAACAAGGAATCCACGCGATCCAGCATGCCGCCATGTCCGGGCAACAAACCGCTGGAGTCTTTCACACCCAGCTTGCGTTTGGCCACGGACTCCAGCAGATCGCCTGCAATCGAGATGAGCGCGAGCCCTACGCCTGAGGCCAAAAACAGCCCCGTGCGTGGTACTAAATCCAACCCTTGGAACACTAAGGTCACCAAGACCGGTGCAAGAACACCGCCCAGAGCCCCGCTCCAGGTCTTTTTGGGCGAGATGAGCGGCGCCATTTTCGGGCCACCCACTGAGGAGCCTACTAGAAAGGCTGTGCTGTCCGCCGCCCAGACAGAGACCAGCAGCCACAAGGAGACCCAAAGCCCCGCCTGCGCATAAATGAGATAGCCGCCCCAGCAGGCCGCCGCGATATAAGCTGCCCCAAACGCGCCCCACAACAAGCGCGATTCAGAGATGCGCGAGCCGGGTTGAGCCTGTTTGACAAAGATCAGCAGCCACTCCACCAAGCAGATTAGACCCACGATCCCCATGCCGATTTGCGGAAACGGCGAACCCAGCACTGCCAGCAGCAGCACCAAGCCGATCAGCACGGAAGCCGTCGCGCAGCGCATGAGAAGTGAGGCCTTAGTCAAGAGCTCTGCCCCTTTGCTAACATGTCCACAGCTCAGCGCCCTCCAAAGCGGCGGCTCCGCTCAGAAAAGGCTTCCAATGCTTGGTCCAGCTCAGCAGCACCGAAATCAGGCCACAACACCGGGGTGAAATAGAACTCGGCGTAGGCGCTTTCCCACAGCAGGAAATTGGACAAGCGCTGCTCCCCACTGGTGCGGATCACCAAATCCGGATCACAGGTGCCGCAGGTCGAAAGGTGACCCGCAAGGCTGCTCTCGTCAATCTCTTGCGGCGTCAAGCGCCCGGCAGCCACAGCTTCGGCCAAGCTGCGCGCGGCCTGAACCAGATCTTGACGCCCACCATAGGAGACCGCCAACTGCAACAACAAGCGGCTGTTCCCCGCCGTTTGCGCCTCGACCTCGGTGATCAGCGCTTGCAGATCGCTGGCCAGTGCGCTGCGATCCCCGATCACCCGCAGGCGGATTCGGTTCGCGCTTAGGGTTTCAAGCTCGTGCTTGAGATAGTGGCGCAATAGCCCCATGAGGTCTGAAACCTCATCGTGGGAGCGCTTCCAGTTTTCGGTCGAAAAACTGTAGAGCGTTACCACTTCAAGCCCGCGCTGAGCGGCCTGCTCGACCACACGACGCACGGCTTTGGCCCCTTCGCGATGCCCCAGCACACGGGGCAGCCCGCGCTTTTTCGCCCAACGCCCGTTGCCATCCATAATAATGGCCACGTGGCGCGGCACGCTTGCGGCATCTGCGACGCCCACAGGACTTGCGTCTTGCGGAGCCGCCGCTTTGGGCTGCACGGCATGGTGTCGGGGCGTATCGGCGAAGGCGGGCATAGGGGCTCTGCCTAGACTTTCATGATGTCAGCCTGCTTGTCTTCCAAGGCTGAATCGACTTGAGCGATGTACTTATCGGTCAGCTTTTGCACATCGTCGCCAGACGAATGCGCTTCGTCCTTAGACATGTCGCCGTCTTTTTCGGCTTTTTTGAGGCTGTCCATACCATCGCGGCGGATATTGCGCACAGCAATGCGCGCTTGTTCGGCGTATTGACCAGCAACCTTTTGCAGTTCGCGGCGGCGCTCTTCGGTCAGGTCGGGCAGCGGCACACGGATGACCTGCCCGTCGGTGGCCGGGTTGAGATTGAGGTCTGAATCACGAATGGCTTTGGCAACCGCCGACACGTTGTTCATGTCCCAAACCTGCACAGACAACATGCGCGGCTCAGGCACGTTGACCGTGCCAACAGCAGAAAGCGGCATCATGGACCCATAGACTTCGACCTGCAACGGCTCCAGCAAGCTCGTGCTGGCGCGGCCTGTCCGCAAACCCGAAAATTCTTTGGTCAGCACCTCGATGGCACCCTTCATGCGCTTTTCCAGATCTTTGAGATCATAGGTCATAGTCAGACTTCCTTGTTCTTATCACCCGTCGATCACGGGCTCATGGTGCGCGACTCTGCGGCCCAAAGCACGCTGCGCTGAAACCACCAGTCTCGCAGTCGAGCGCAGAGCCCCTTTCAGGCTAGGGGATACGGCCAAACGTGGGGCTTTGGCAAGAGCTAGGCATCGTGCAACGGCTCTAAGTTGCGCCTCAAGCGACAAGGCCCAAGGCAATCGGTCCATGTTTTAGCGACTGCCTCGATCCAAACTAGGGCCGAGACGATGAGATTAAACCCAATAATCGTGCAATTTTGAAGCAAGCGGTTGTGGGTGACAGCCGCCAGGAGCTTTCTGCGATTTGCAGAGCGCTGCGCTTCGTGGACCACTTGTGCTTGCGCTCACGTCCGCCCGGCCCAAAAGTGCTGAGAGCATGACATGCTACTTTGGGCAAGCTGCTTTGGGCAACCAGACGGCTCTGGCTTTAGTCTTGGACCAGGGTAAAGCGGCCTTTGCCCTGAACCACGTCCGCCATCGCGCCTGGCGCCAGCAAGGAAAACACCAAAATCGGAATATTGGAGTCGCGGGTCAGCGCAATCGCCGAGGTGTCCATCACCTTCAGATCATCTGCCAACACCTGACGATAAGTGATGGTGTCATAGCGCTTGGCCGAGGGATTTTTGACCGGGTCGCTGTCATAGATGCCGTCGACTTTGGTGCCTTTCAAAAGAGCGTCACAGCCCACTTCGGCTGCCCGCAGGGCAGCGGCGGAATCGGTGGTAAAGTAGGGGTTTCCGGTGCCCGCTGCGAACAGCACCACCCGCCCCTTTTCCATGTGGCGAATGGCGCGACCACGAATAAAGGGCTCGCAGACCGACATCATGGGAATGGCAGACTGGACACGGCAATCCACGCCGATGCGCAGAAGCGCATCTTTCATAGCCAAGGCGTTGATGACCGTGGCCAGCATACCCATGTGGTCGGCGTTGGTGCGGTCCATGCCTTGGCTGGCCCCGCTGACGCCACGAAAGATGTTGCCACCGCCGATCACCAGCCCGACCTCGACACCCATGTCAACGACCGACTGAATTTCCTTAGCCACCCGGTTTAGCATTGAAGGATCAACGCCGTAATCCAGCTCGCCCATCAGGGCCTCGCCGGATAGCTTGAGCAAAACGCGCTTGTATTTCAGGCCCTTGCCGTCAGATGCGGCCTCTGTCGAAGCGTCTGTGCAGGGCATGGGCTGCGGCTGGGACGGTGCATTTGACAAAGGGCATCTCCTAAAACTGGAAACCAAGAGCGGCTTGCCTCTTGCTAACCAATACCGACACCAGGCACAAGCCAACTGCTAGGATATCCACGCAGAAAGGCCGAGCCCAGATCTCCGGGCTCGGCCTTTACACGAGGCAGCGATGCTCAGCCTCTTGTTCGGTACTGCAATCGCCAGCAGGAGGCAGCCCCCCCGCTCCGACGGCTTGTTGCTGTCAACCGACACAAGAGGGCGGTTGGCCAAGCTTAGGGGATGTTGGCGGCCACCAAAGGCTGGTGAAGCTGCCCGCGTGGTTCGCACTGGTCAAAGATCGCTTTGAGCACGTAGTCTGCCATGCGCTGTAGATCTTCGCTCGATGTGCCCAGCCGGCCCATAGTCGACAGGGCCGATTGCTGAAACACCAGGGCTTTGGCGGACATGTAGACGGCCGGCGAACGGTCGAACGCGCTCATCAAATTGGCTGCAAAGTTTGCTTCCAACTTGGCCAAATGTTCACGGCACATTTCAACGGCCATTTCGGGCGAACGCGCTGACTCGTTGACAGTCAAGCTCGCCAGGTCGCCCTTGTGCGGAAACTCGTGGCAAAGGTAGCGAAAGTAAGCGCGGATATTGGCGCACCCAAGCGGCTCGGCAGCCAAATACCGCTCCCAAGCTGCTTCCATACGCTGGACGTAAAGGCTCAAGGCCTCGATGAACAGTCCCTCCTTACTGGAGAACTGCTCGTACAATATTTTTCGGTTCAGCAAAGTTACCTCAACTAGTTTGCTGATGGACGTGGCAAAATACCCTGTCTCGATGAACGCGCCTAATGCCTTATCGATCACGTCATCGCGCTTATAGGTTTTCTGTCTGGCCATCGGTGGTCCCTACTAGCTATGAAACGGCGCTGATGTTTTTTTGATTGCTTGCAGACTAGCTGCGCCCCCAAGGAAAACCAGCGGTGAGGTAACACAAACACACTAACCAAGTGGTTCTTCCCAAACCAGGCGTGCAAAACGGTAAATATTTCTATTTTGCAGGCGTAACCTATCCTTTACTATAGCTAACTATACTTTCGAGAATTGATGCGAGTCTTAAGATTCGTTGATTTTCGAAAACGCAGATGAATCAGTTACTTTTCTGGCACGACACGCGCTACCTGCTCGCGGAGCTCATGCCACCCTTCGCACAAATGGTCGGGCGGGACCCTGGCGGCTGCCTTACGGGCTCATATCGACCAAAACACTCCAAATCTGGCGTTGGAGTCGCATCGCAGGGCGTCATGCGTAACAGGGCGTCACGCCTAACAGGGCGTCAAACGCAAAAGAGCGAGGCTTGCTGCGGCAAGCCTCGCTCTTGTTAACTGGTGCGTTGCGTTCCTAAGGACGCTACCTCGCTGGATCTCTTCAGATCTCCAGGGCAATCAGCCCTGGCGGGTCTTAAAGCGAGGGTTCTTCTTGTTGATAACGTACAGGCGACCGCGACGACGAATAACTCGGTTGTTCTTGTCGCGCACTTTGGCCGAACGAAGCGAGTTTCGGATGCGCATGGTTGCTAGTCTTTCAGTAAAGGACGACTTAGATCTTCGGAGGCCGGAACCTAGAAAGCCGCGCGGACGGAGTCAAGGTCTGAGTGATGCTTTCTTGCTGTTTTCCGGCAGTTATTTGCCGCAAGCCCTTGCCAAGGCCGAAATTGACACCACGCGGGCAGCAAAGCCCCGCCTTTTTCAGTCCTTTTGTGCCACCCAGAGGCAGGCGCGCGGTGCCAGACCGCCTAACGGATGTGGCTTGCTGTCCGCCACCACGCGCCGCACGACCGGGCGCAGCTTGGCCATAGCAAACCATGCCTCCATCTCCTCCTGGCCAAAGCCAAGCCATTGATGGGCATGATTGCGTTGCAGCTCTTCGCGGTTGTGACGCTCGTAGTCCAAGACCAGCAGGCGGCCATTGCTGCTTAGCAGCCGCCCCGCCTCGCGGATGGCCCGACTGGGATCATCCAGAAAATGCAGGACTTGATAGAAGCCCACCGCATCGAATTGACCAGCCTCAAACGGCAGACCATAGACATTCCCTTCTTGGACGCTAAGGTGATGGTAGGCTGCATCAGCCAGGCGACTGCGCGCGATGGCCAACATCTCGCGATTGGTATCCACGCCAACGCCCTGATCAATACAAGCAGCAGCTTGCTGAAGAATGCGCCCCGTGCCCGTGCCCATGTCCAAGAAACTGGCCACTATGGGCGTATCGCCCGCCGCCAGCTCGGCAACGAAAGCGCGCTCGCTGGTTTCGTCGTCATTATAGCTTGCCCGAAGCTGGTCCCACTTGGCTGCATGCTTGTTGAAGTAGCCCTGAGCCAGCTTGGCACGGGCCTCCAAGGTCGCGGTCAAGCGGTCCTCATCGGCACGAAGTTCGGCGCTGGAGCCTTGCACCTGCTCGACCAGGGTATCGATCAGCGCATTAAAGGGAGTCTCCCGATTGCGGGCAAAGTAGACGTGCTGGCCTTCTGCCGATCGCCGCAAAGCCCCGGCTTCAACCATGATCTTAAGGTGGCGCGATAAGCGCGGCTGCGACTGGGAAAGAATGTTGGTTAGGTCTGAGACCGTCAACTCGCCCTTGCTGCAAAGCAACAGCAAGCGCAAGCGGGTCGGCTCGCTGAGCGCCTTCAGCAAATTTAGAGCAGCATCCATGCGGCCTCATCCAGATTTTGGGGACACCCCACATTAAACTTGACTAATACATAAAGATATATTTATGACCGCACAAGTTTCAATTTCTCATGCTGCGAGAGTCTGCCCGTATGACCGCCTTCACCGACTATAAAGTTAAAGACATTTCTCTTGCCGACTGGGGCCACAAGGAAATCGCCATCGCCGAGACCGAAATGCCGGGTCTGATGGGGCTAATCGAAGAATTCGGCTCTGACAAACCGCTGGCAGGCGCGCGCATTGCGGGTTGCTTGCACATGACCATTCAGACCGCCGTTTTGATCAAGACCCTGGTGGCGCTGGGCGCTGAAGTGCGTTGGTCGTCCTGCAACATCTTCTCGACCCAAGACCAGGCCGCCGCCGCCATTGCTGACCTGGGCATTCCGGTCTTTGCTTGGAAGGGCATGAACGAAGAAGAGTTCTGGTGGGCCATCGAGCAAACCATCACCGGCCCCGACGGCTGGGAGCTGAACATGATCTTGGACGACGGCGGCGACCTGACCCAGATCATGCACGACAAGTACCCAGAGATGCTGAAGAAAAACGTCAAGGGCCTATCTGAAGAGACCACAACCGGCGTCCACCGCCTGTATGAAATGGCGCGCGACGGCAAGCTGTTTGTCCCGGCGATCAACGTCAACGATTCTGTCACCAAGTCCAAGTTCGACAACGTCTATGGCTGTCGTGAGAGCTTGGTCGATGGCATCCGCCGCGGCACCGACGTAATGATGGCCGGCAAGGTCGCGCTGGTCGCGGGTTTTGGCGACGTGGGCAAGGGCTCGGCTGCATCGCTGCGACAGGCTGGCTGCCGCGTCGTCGTCACTGAAGCCGACCCGATTTGCGCGCTGCAGGCCGCGATGGAGGGCTATGAGGTGTCTACCATGGACGATATGGCGCCCCTTGCCGACATCTTTGTGACCGCAACCGGCAACCGCGATATCATCACCTGGGACCACATGAACGCCATGAAGGACCGGGCGATCGTCTGCAACATCGGTCACTTTGATAACGAAATCCAGGTCGATACGCTGCGCAACTACCCCTGGCACAACGTCAAGCCCCAAGTCGATGAGGTCGAGTTCCCCGACAAGAAGCGCATCATCTTGCTGTCCGAAGGCCGATTGGTGAACCTGGGCAACGCCACGGGCCACCCCTCGTTCGTGATGTCTGCCTCTTTCACCAACCAAGTGCTGGCACAGATCGAGCTGTGGAACCACTCAGCGAACTACGAAAATAAGGTCTACGTGCTGCCCAAGCATCTGGATGAAAAAGTCGCCGCTCTGCACCTGGCAAAGGTGGGGGCCAAGCTGACCCAGCTCAGCAAGGAGCAAGCCGAATACATTGGCGTGTCGCTCAACGGCCCCTTCAAGAACGATCAGTACCGCTACTAATCACTACGGCGGCGGACCCTTGCAAGTTCCGCCGCCTTTGCATTTCTACCACGGGGAGCAGGCACTATGTCTTCTTATCTCTTCACCTCTGAGTCGGTTTCCGAAGGCCACCCCGACAAAGTTTGTGATCAAATCTCAGATGCCATCGCTGACATGTTCTATCAACGCAATGGCAAGGACGCCCGCATTGCCGTTGAGGCTTTGGCCACCACGCAAAAGGTCGTCTTGGCGGGCGAAGTCCGCGGCGATGTCAGCCATGCGGAGATGATCCAGACCGCCCGCGATACCGTGCGCCGCATTGGCTACGAGCAAGACGGCTTTCATTGGCAGACCATGGACGTTGACTGCTACGTTCACGAGCAGTCGGCCCACATCGCCCAAGGCGTAGACGACAGCGCCGACGTGAAGGGCCAAGAGGGCGCAGGCGATCAGGGCATTATGTTTGGCTATGCCTGCACTGAGACCGAAGAGCTGATGCCAGCCCCAATCTTGCTGGCGCATAAGATGCTACGCTACCTGTCCGACACCCGCCATGCGGGGGAAACCCGGCTGCTGCCCGACGCCAAGAGCCAGGTGACGCTGCGCTATGAGGACGGCAAGCCCGTTGCGGTTGATACCATTTTGGTCTCTCATCAGCACGTTGATGGCCTGTCACCGGGCGACGTGAAAGAGCTGGTGCGCCCTGACGTGACCCGCGCCCTGGCCGAAAGCGGCTGGGACATCCCAGAAGATAAGTTCTACGTCAACCCAACCGGCACCTTTGTCATCGGCGGTCCGGATGGCGATGCGGGCCTGACCGGCCGCAAGATCATCGTCGATACCTATGGCGGCGCGGCGCGTCACGGCGGCGGCGCATTTTCGGGCAAGGACTGCACAAAGGTGGACCGCTCGGCCGCCTACGCTGCGCGCTATATTGCCAAGAACGTGGTGGCCGCAGGCTTGGCTGACCGCTGTGAAATCCAGCTCTCCTACGCCATTGGAGTCGCGCGCCCGCTGTCGATCTTTGTCGATACCTTCGGCACTGGCCAAGTCGACGAGGCGCGTTTGGGCGACATCTTAAACGAAGTTGCCGACTTCTCGCCCGCGGGCATTCGCTCTATGCTGGACCTGGCGCGCCCGATTTACGAGCGCACAGCGGCCTATGGCCATTTTGGTCGCCAGCCGGACAATGACGGCGGCTTCACTTGGGAGCGCTTGAACCTGGTTGATCAGCTCAAAGGCGCGCTGGGCTAGTCATCGGCAGCTCCGTCTGATACCTGGTTCTGGTGCCGCCACTTGGTACCGCTGCTACTTGGCACCGCTGCTACTTGGCACCGCTGCTACTTGGCACCGCTGCTACTTGGCACCGCTGCTACTTGGCACCGCCGCCCAAACGCCTCATCGTCTCAACCCTCGCTAAGGAACGACCGTGACCGCCTCCCCTGCTTCCAGCACCTTTGATCTCTTGTGCATCGGCAACGCGATTGTGGACGTGATCGCCACCTGCCCCGAGGCCTTGATTGCCGATGAAAGCATGGTCAAGGGCGACATGCAGTTGATCGATTCAGAGCGGGCCTTACATCTTTATGATCTCATGCGTGGCACGGTCGAGACCTCTGGCGGTTCCGCAGCCAACACGGCAGCCGGTTTCGCCAAGCTGGGCGGTCCGGTGGCCTTTGTCGGTAAGGTGCAAGACGATCCCTTGGGCCAGGTCTACATCGACGACATTCAGCGCGTAGGCGTCTCCTTCCCCTGCAGCAAAGCGGCCAAGGGCGCGCCGACGGGCCGCTCGATGATCTTCGTCACCCCCGATGGCGAGCGCACCATGAACACCTTTCTGGGCGCTGCGGTCGAGCTGACACCAGAAGAGCTGCCCTTAGAGGCCATCGCAGCCAGCCGCATTTCCTACCTTGAAGGCTACCTGTTCGACTCTCCCACCGCGCGCCAGGCCTGCATTGCCACCGCCGAGCACGCCAAAGCCAGTGGCCAGAAGACCGCTCTATCGCTGTCAGCCTTCTTCATCGCTGCGACCCACCGCTATGACTTCTTGGGCATGATGGCCGAAGGCCTGGTGGACTATGTTTTCGCCAACGCCGAAGAAGCACGCATTTTCGCCAAGACCGACGACCTAGACGCCGCGCTCGACTTCCTGACCGCGCGCGTGCCTTGCGCTATTGTCACCACGGGACCCAAAGGCTCGATCACCGCAGAGGGCGACCAGCGCATCAGCGTGCCCGCGACGCCGATCACAAAGCGCGTCGATGCCACGGGTGCCGGCGATGCCTTCGCGGCTGGCTACCTGTTTGGCCTGTCGCAAGGCGAGAGCCACCAGGCCTGCGCGCGGCGCGGCTCGGACATGGCAGCCCAGGTCATCCAGCAAATGGGCCCACGCCTGGCCTAGGCGGCCAAGAGGTCGCGGCTTTGCGTCCGACCTGCTGGCTTGCATTTCCGATCCAGGCCGCTTAGCTCAAAGACTTACCCATGTGAGCCGACCCCGGCCCACCGCATCGGTTGCAGGAGCAGGACTTTGATTGATCCCTTCGGACGCAGTGTCTCTTACCTACGGGTCTCGGTCACCGATCGCTGCGATCTGCGCTGCCATTACTGCATGTCCGAGGACATGACCTTCCTGCCCAAAAAGGACCTGTTGAGCCTGGAGGAGCTGGACCGCGTTTGCTCGACCTTTGTTCGCTTGGGCGTCAAGAAGCTGCGTCTGACCGGCGGCGAGCCGCTGGTCCGCAAAGGCATTATGACTTTGATTGAGGGACTTGGCCGCCACCTGGAAACCGGTGCGCTTGAAGAGCTGACGCTAACGACCAACGGCACCCAGCTCGACCGCTTCGCAGAGCCCTTGTTCGCCGCTGGTGTGCGGCGCGTCAACGTCTCCTTGGATACGCTGGTGCCTGACAAGTTCCGCGCCATTACCCGTTGGGGCCGCATTGAGCAGGTCTTCCAAGGGTTGGAGGCAGCCAAGCGCGCGGGCCTGGCGGTCAAAATCAATATGGTGGCGCTGAAGGGCACCAATGACGCCGAAATCCCCGCCATGGTTCAGTGGTGTGGCGAGCAAGGCTTTGATCTGACCTTCATTGAGGTCATGCCCATGGGCGATTTGGGCGAACAAGACCGCGCCGACCAATACATGCCTTTGACCGAGGTGCGCGCGCGCCTGGCCCAGCACTATCGCTTGCAAGAGCTGGACGATCAGACTGGCGGCCCGGCGCGCTATGTCCGCCTGGCAGAGACCGGCCAGCGCGTCGGTTTCATCACCCCGCTGACCCACAATTTCTGTGAAAGCTGTAACCGGGTGCGCCTGACCTGCACTGGCACGCTCTACATGTGTTTGGGCCAAGACGATGCCACCGATCTGCGCGCGCCGGTTCGGGCTTCGCAGAGCGATCAACCGCTGGAAGAGGCCATCCACGCGGCCATCGCGCGCAAACCCAAGGGGCATGATTTCATGATTGGGCGCGGTTTGGCTCCGGCGGTTCAGCGCCACATGTCGGTCACGGGCGGCTAGCTGGCCAGCAGGAGCGCAGGAAAGCCCGGCGATGATCTACCTCGACAATCAGGCCTCGACACCTTGCGATCCCCGCGTCTTGGAGGCCATGGCCCCCTTCTGGCAGCGGCTCTATGGCAATCCGCATTCGATCGAGCATGGTCGCGGACAGGTGCTGGCGGGCCGGGTCGAAGAAGCGCGCGGCCAACTCGCCCAGGCCATAGGGGCCGACCCGCGCGAAGTCGTTTTCACCTCGGGCGCGACTGAGGCCAACAATCTTGCGATCAAGGGCGCTGCTCTGTTTGCCCAGCGCCACGCCAAAAGCAAAGGCAGAGGCAATGGCCCGGCGCGCTGCAAGATCCTGACCTTTGCCAGCGAGCATAAGTGCGTGCTGGAGAGCGTAAAGGCCACCGTTGCTTGGGGCTTTGACCCGGTGATCTTGCCAGTCAAGACCGACGGACTGATCGACTGGCAGGCCTTCGAGGCGGCGCTCGACGACAGTGTGATGTTGGTGTCGGTCATGGCGGTGAACAACGAGACCGGCGTCATTCAACCCATCGCTGACATCGCTGAAAAGGTCCATGCGGTGGGGGCCAAGCTGCACTGCGACGCCGCGCAGGCCTTGGGCAAGATTCCGCTGGATGTGGCTCTGCTGGACGTCGATCTGATGAGCCTGTCGGCCCACAAAGCCTACGGCCCCATGGGCATAGGTGCGCTCTATGTCCGCCGCCGCCCGCGCATGCGCCTTGAGCCGCTGGTCAGCGGGGGCAACCAAGAGCGAGGCCTGCGCTCAGGCACCTTGCCCTTGCCGTTGGTGGTCGGTTTCGGTGTGGCCGCTCAACTCGCTGCCGAGGAGCAAGCCACAGACGCGGAGCGCATCAAGGCCTGGCAAGACGCCTGCCTCGACCGCATCGCGCAGAGCCCAGCACTGATGCAGATCAACGGTTCTCTAACCCAACGCGTCGCTCACAATCTCAACATCTCGTTCCTAAATCTTGATCGCGACGCCATGCTGCGCGCCTGGTGCAGTTTTGCGGTCTCCAGCGGCTCGGCCTGCTCGGCTGCTGATGTTGAGCCCTCTTACGTGCTGACCAATATGGGCCTGTCGCCCGCACAAGCCGCAGCCAGTTTGCGCATATCCTTTGGTCGCCAAACCCAGCAAAGCGAGGTCGATCACCTCTTGGCCTTGCTTGCCAGTCCCGCGATGGAGCGGGCCTGATAGCAACGCCGCGTTCACAGTTTGGTGATGCGTCCTTTGGCCCCGCGCCCAGATCGTCCGGTGCTGCTCAGCGTCTCCATAGTCTGCATGACCAGGCGATCATAGCCAGGCTCGGCCCCGAAGACCACGAAGTCGCCAATGGCAAAAATCTCACAATCGGTGGGGCGTCCCAGCTCACGCGCTGTCGCTTCGCAAGCCGTCAAAGCGCCGTCAATCGCCTCAGCCACGCCCTTGTGGGCCACCGAAAACGCCGCAACCGGGCGGGCATTAAGCCCAGAGACGCTGACCGCAAAGGCCTTGATATCGCGATAGTGTGTGTAAGCCTGCCAACTGCTCAAAACGCTGGCTGGAAGATAGACCAGGCTACCGTGGCGTGGGTCCAAAACCGCGACATAACTGGGCTTTGCAACCGGCTTAGGCGGCGGCGCGACACTGGGCGCAGCTTGTATTGCCGCGCTGGACTCCGCGCCGACCGCGGGAACAAGGGAGGTGCTGCTGGCATCGACCTGGCCCAGCGCGATGCGGTTGGGTTTTGGCCAAGGCTTGGGTGCAACTGCCAAGGCCGAGCCACCAACAGCAAGCATCGCCAGCACAAACGCCAGCATGCGCGCCATGGAAAAGCGGCATTTATCCTGCATCAAGGCGGGCCTAGACCCAACGGCAGACCCGACAGGGCGATGGCGGACCTGGGGTCGCCCAATATCTTTCATGATCATGTCTCAGTGATTTGATGGGAGCAATCCGGTTCCCATATTGCAAAGACCGGCAAGGCGCGATAACAATTCGACCCGGTCTTTGTCAAACCCCCAGATAGCGGTTGCGCAGGTACGTTTGGCTCTGCCAACGCCAAATCCAAGGGGGCGATGAGGCCATTCGTGGCCGTAACCTTTGGCCCACGCCCCACACAAGAAGCCTTAAGGCTCGCCAATACTCGGGCTTCGCGCCGTCAAGCAACGCGTTGTCCAGACTTACAAATCTGCACCCGCTAGCGCGTTGGCGCCGGGGGTGTCTGTCAAACTTTCTCGTAAAGAGCATACCTCACCCATGCTGATCCCTTCTGTATCAAGTCGCTCCAATCAAGGCCATGCCCCCCTTGTTCAGCCGAGGTCGAGCAAACAGCCGGCCATCGCGCGCTTTGCGGCCTTGGCTTCTGCCACAGCACTGTTCGGCCTCGCAGCCCTTGCGCCGCTCACGCTCAGCAGCGTTGGGGCCTTTGCTGCTCCGGTGATCGACACCCAGTTGGCCGAAGACACGCTGACCAGCGCTTTGCAGAGTTTTGCCTCAAAGAACGATCTAAGCGACGCGCTGCGCTACGACGTTGAAAAGTCAAAGCTTCGTGCACTCTATAAGGCTCGGGATTACCGCCCGGTCTGGCTGCCCGAGCGCCGCTGGTCGCCCAAAGTCAAAGATCTGATGACCGCAGTGGCGCTGAGCCAACGCGAAGGTCTGGACCCAAAGCACTATGATGTAACCGCGCTCACCGCTGCCCTGCCGACCAGCGACGAGGCCATTGCGGAAATCGACTATCGCCTGACAGCGGCCTATATGAGCCTGACTCGCGACTTTGAAGAGGGCCGTTACAATTTCCGCTATACCATCAATCTTGCTGAGGTCGCTGGCGAAGGCCTGGAGGCCGACGACCTTTTGGCCTGGCTGGACGGCCGCCTGCCCAAGACCAAGTACTACCGCGATCTGCGTCGTGCGCTGAAGCAATACCAAGACATCGTGGCGCACGGCGACTTCCCCGAGATCGACGAAAGCGAAGTGCTGAAGCCCGGGATGGAACATCCCAACGTTGCCGCCCTGCGCGACAAGCTGATCTTGATGGGCGACTTGCGCGTTTCCGCGCCCACTGAGCAGATTCAACAAGATGAGGGCCTGAGTGCCGCCGAAGTCAAAAACGCCCTGAGCCCCAGCGCTGGTGATCAAGGCGCGACCCGCCGGGCGCTGCAAGATCTGATCGCGACCAGCGATGATGACAGCGGACTGCAAGCGCGCGACGAGCAAGCCCAAACGAATGTCGCAGAGGAACAGGCCAGCAACCCCAACTTCTTCGACGCAGAGCTGGCCGAGGCCGTCAAGCACTTCCAATTGCGCCACAACCTGTCGCCCGATGCGGTGGTTGGCCCCAATACCTACAAACACCTCAACACCTCCGCTGAGTATCGGGTCTTGCAGATCCGGGCGAATATGGAGCGCCTGCGCTGGGAGTTTGATCCCACCGGCAACCGCTATATTCGCGTCAACATGGGCGAATACACCCTGCGCGCCTACGAAGATGGCGAAGAAGCGCTGGTCATGCCAGTTGTGATCGGCAAGCCCAAGCGTCCGACCCCGGTGATTGCCGACAAGGTGGTGACGCTAAAATTCCGCCCGGACTGGACGGTGCCAAAAACTATTTTCGCGCAAGACTATCTGCCAAACATGGTCGCCAACCCCTACTACCCAGTCAACAAGGGGTTGGAAATGTACTATAACGGTCGCCAAATCGACCCCTCGACAGCCGCCCGTCGCGGCCTGCTGCCGCACGTGACCCTGCGCCAACCTCCAGGGGATCGCGGGGCGCTGGGCGGGGTTCGCTTCAGCTTGACCAACGACTTGTCGATTTATCTGCACGACACGCCGTCAAAGAGCCTGTTTAGCCATCCGACCCGCGCCTATTCTTCGGGCTGCGTGCGCGTTGGCAATCCAGCCGGGCTGGCCAAATTCATCCTAGGACGCCAAGGCGACTGGTCCATGTCCAAGGTCAAGCGGTATATGAGCGAAGGCGACACGCGGTTCGTCAAAGTCGACGATCCGGTGCCGGTCTTCCTGTCCTACATCACGGTTTGGGTCGATGAGGATGGCACCCTGCGCTTCCAAGATGACTTTTACCGCTACGATAACGAGTTGATTCTCAACTTCCTCTAGCTTAGCGCGAAATCCACCCAATCTCGCCGCAATCTGGCGCATAGTCCTGCACATGGTCCTGTGATAGTATTTCTAAGGACTGTTGGAGTCTAAAAACGATGCGCTGAGCGCAGCGAGGATTGGGTGAACGCAGGCAAAGGCCGTTTTCGATTGACCTCAAGGTCGCAGGACTGGAGCGCAATGCCCCAGCCAGACAGGGCGACTGGCCAAACCGCGCGTGCTGATTTCGGTGACGCTGGCGGCTGGTGGAAGGATGCCTTGACCCCGTCACCGTCTCCCTTTGAGCCCGCACCCTGGCGCGCCAATTTTGCTGATCCATCACTGGAATCGGTGAGCGCTGCGGGCGCTGGGCAGAACTTTGGCCAAGACTGGGACCCGTCCGCTTGGTCCGGCGACCAGAGTTACGGCGACCAGAATTACGGCGACCAGAGTTACGGCGACCGGGACAATGATGGCTTGGGGCATGGCACCTATGACGACCCAGCCTTTGATGAGCAAACTTTAAGCACTCAAGACTGGAATTCCCAAGGCCAGGACTCAAACACTTGGCAAACTCTGGACGGCCAACACCAGAACGGGCAACATTGGGACGACCAAAACTGGGACGGCCAAAACTGGGATGAGCCGCATTGGGATGGCCAACATTGGGATGGCCAACATTGGGATGGCCAGCAATGGATCACTCCGCATTGGCAGGGTCGAGTCTGGAATGGCCCCATTGTCGATGGCCACAGGTCCCAGCACACCAGCCCATACGATGAACAACATGGCGACCCCTGGTGCGAACCTCAGCCGAACATGGACCACGGGCCATACGCCTGGCCTACATCGCTGGCCGCGCCCCACGGCGGGCCGCGCTTCGCCGACTTCCCTTCGCCACAGGCCATAGAGGCCCAGAGCACTGCCCACAGCCCAACCCGGCGCGCGGCGTTGCTTGGGCTCTCTGGCCTGGGATTTGTGGCCATCGGCGGTGCCTCGACCTTTGGCTTTTTATCCGCCTTTCGCGGCCCAGCCCATGCCCTCGGCGATAGAAGCGCCAGCCTCGCTGGCGTCGCAAGCGCGCGTAGCACCGACAGTACGTGGCTTCAGCCCGTGTCACGGCTCGCACTGGAGCAGGCCGAAGCCCTGGAATACATGGATCAGGAATCGGCCCAGGCGATGCTTGAGCGCCCGCCAGTCGCCCGCCTTGAGCTGGCATCACTCGGCGCAGACACAGACATTCCGCCAGCCCTGCCGCTGCGGCGCCCTTCGGCTAGCCACATGTCTCCCCTACCCCAGACCAAGCCCGCTTCGGTCGAGCAACGTGCCCTCGCTTGGTTGCGCGCGAACCCTGCGCCCAGCGAAACAACGCCCGCCAGATCGGATGCCGGCTTAGACGCCATGATTGCCCGCCTCAGCGAGGAACTGGGGGCGCCGCCACAAGTGCCCGCGCAAGCGACAGCCCAGCCCAAGATACAAGATCAGGCGAAGAAATCACCCGCTCCTACGGCTCCACTGGCGGCACCAAAGGTCCAAAGCACCCGCTCGGCTGCACGGCTGCGCAATGTGCACAACGGTGAGACCATCATGGTCGCCCATCGTGACCGCCAAGGTCGCTTGGATCCTGTTGCCTTGCGTGAGCTGGAGGTGTTCATGCGCGATTGGCGCAATGACCAAACGCGCAGCATAGACGTGGGGCTTTATGACCAGTTGGTCGCGCTGGCCCCAAGCCAAGAGTTGCAGGTTATTTCGGCCTATCGCTCGCCGCAGACCAACGCCATGCTGAGGGCCCGTTCGGGCGGAGTTGCCAAGAACTCTTATCATCTGCGCGGCCAAGCCATCGATATCAGCCCGTCGGGCGTGCGGTTGGAGGACTTCTATCACCGCGCGCTGCGTATGAATGCGGGCGGCGTCGGCTACTATCCGGGCTCCGATTTCATCCACATCGACACGGGCCCCATTCGCGAGTGGCCCAGCCGCTATAAGGCGCGCGCACAAGCCTATCGCAAGGGATTGGCATAGTGCCGAGCCGGCGCTCCGCCCTCAGCTCGATCAAGCCATCCCAATAGACTGAGCCTTTAGCCTTTTGTGCTGCCGCGAATTGACCTGTTTCAATGTTGCAACCGCGGTTCCGTGGCCAAGTAGGTTTGGAGAAAGGCCGCCATTCGCGGCGGCTCGTCCTGGGCATGGCACGATGAACGAATGCCAGCGCGCCCCTCCTTTTTTAAAGCAAGGCCTAGGTGATTGGTGTCAGTCGCCAGGACGTGCTCGCCCAAAACAGCGCCAAAAACCGGTGCAAAGACAATTGGATAGCCCCTATGAGCCACACCCCCCACGAACTGCTTGCCGATTTACCCGAGCACAGCGACACCATCGTCAAGCTGAAGTCTGAGGACCCCCATTTTGCGCGACTCTATGACGAATATCACGAGATCAACCGCCAGGTTCACCGCTCTGAGGCACAGATCGAACCGACCTCCGATCTGACCGAAGTCGAGATGCGCAAGAAACGTGCCGCTTTGAAAGATCAGCTTTGGCACAGGATTACTGCGGCCTAACCCGCTAGACCCGCCACCCTTGAGCGCAGCGAAGGCGGCTTCGCAGCCAGCCGCGTGCTACCCCTCCAGCGCCGCAGCCATGAGGCGGTAGGTCACCAGCGCGGCGGTAAAGTCCCAAGCCTCTTGGCCGTTGGGGGCCAGCTCGACCACATCGAGGCCGACGCAGCGTCGGCCGCCGAGCGCGTGCTCGACTAGGTGCAAGGCTTGATAGAAGCCCAGCCCACCCGGCACCGGCGTACCAGTCGCTGGCATGCAGGACGGGTCCAGGCCATCTACGTCAAAGCTGACATAGACCAGCGCGGGGAAATCGTCGGGCAAATCAACCGCGTGCAAGCCCGTGGTCACCAACTCCTCAGCGTCAGCGCAAAAGACCCCGTTGGCTTCACGGCTGGCGCTCTCATCGCTGGACAAGGCCCGCACGCCGAACTGCGCCAGGCGCACGCCCTCCTCAGCCAACAGATGCATGACCGATGCATGGCTGTGCTTTTCGCCCTGATAGGCCACGCGCAGATCAGCATGCGCGTCCACCTGCACCAAGCCAATCGGCTGGCCGGGATAGCGCGCCGCCAGAGCCCGCTTGACGCCCATGACCGCCCCATAGGTCAGCGAGTGCTCGCCGCCCAGGGTCACGGGAATGCGGCCCTGCTCCACCACCGCTTGCGTGCGTTGCGCCAGGCGCTCCATCACTTCGGGCAAAGGCCCGTCGCAGTCCACCGGCGCTTGCGTGTGGACGCCCTCAGCGCAGGGCTCGATGCCTTGGCAGAGGCGTTCCAGTTCGTTGGAAGCCGCCAAGATCGCCGCTGGGCCGTCCGCCGTACCCGAACCATAGGAGACGGTGCGCTCCAGCGGCATAGGGATGACGTGGAACTTGGCGCTTGCGGCTCGGCGCTCGTCGGCGCTCAGCTCGCTATCCAGAAAATCAGCCATTAGGACAGCCGCTCCTTAAAGTCTTGGTAGCCAAATTCGCGCACCAGCTTGAGGCTGTCGTCGCGCGGATCCCACAGCGCAATGGCAGGCAGTGGCACGCCGTTAAAGGTGTTGGTTTTGACCATGGAATAGTGGGCCTGGTCCAAAAAGGCCAAGCGATCGCCCAGCGCCAAAGGCTGGTCAAAGGCGTAGTCACCAATCACATCGCCTGCCAGGCAGGAAGGGCCGCCCAAGCGGTAGCGATGCGCACCGGTTTCATTTTCACCCATGATATCAGGGCGATAGGGAGCCTCGATCACATCGGGCATGTGGCAGGTGGCCGAGATATCCATGATGGCCAGATCCACGCCATTGTGCGGCAGGTCCAGTACTTCGCCGACCAAGATGCCCGCGTTCAACGCCACTGCCTCGCCGGGCTCCAAGTAGAGCTCGACATCATGGCGCTGGCGCAAATCCTGAACAAACGCAATCAGCCCCTCGCGGTCATAGTCGGCGCGGCTAATATGGTGGCCACCGCCCAGATTGACCCACTTGAGCTGCGCCAGATAGGGGGCCAGCTTGGCCTCGGCCGCCCGCCAAGTGCGCTCCAGCGGCTCAAAGCCCTGCTCACACAGGGTGTGCATATGGATGCCGTCGATGCCGTCCAGCATGTCAGCCGTTAGCTGTGACAGCGGCCAGCCCAAGCGCGAACAGGGCGCGCAAGGGTCGTACTTGGGCACCTCGCCCTCCGAATGCTCGGGGTTAAGGCGCAAACCGATCTCCACTTGCTTGCCCAGCTCTGCCGCCTTGGCGCGCACTTGCGGAGCAAAGCGCTGCCACTGGGCAGGCGAATTGAAGATGATGTGATCCGACAGAACCACAATCTCATCCATGTCCTGCGCCTTGTAGCCTGCGCAGTAGGTGGCAAGCTCGCCGCCGTACTCCTCGCGGCCCAGGCGGGCTTCGAAAATGCCCGACGCGCAGACGCCCGACAGGTAGCGCCGTACCATGGGGGCTAGCTCGAACATGGAAAAGGCCTTGAGCGCCGACAGTACATGCGCGCCTGAGCGCTCGGCCACGTCGGCAAGGCAGGCCAAATTGGCCTCGATAGCCGAAGCATCGACCACGAAACAGGGCGACGGCACGCGGTTCAGGTCGAAGCGGGTGAAATTGCCCGCTTCACCGGGCTGGGTGGTCATGAGGGTTTGGCTCACAGCCCGGCCTCCTAATGCAAGACGTTGATAGGGACAAGTGGGGGACAGGCGCGAGGTCCTGCGGGCGGAGCCTAGAACTCCACTGGGCCACTCAGCTCGTGCACTTCCCAGGGCAGGCCTTGGGTGTTGAGCATCTCCATGAAGGCATCGGGGTCCAATTGCTCCATGTTCCAAACGCCCGGCTCACGCCAGACGCCCTTCAGCACCATGGCCGCCCCGATCATGGCCGGAACGCCGGTGGTATAGGAGACCGCCTGCGAGCCCACCTCGGCATAGCAGACCTCATGATCGCAGATGTTATAGATGTAGTAGGTCTTCTCGACCCCATCCTTGCTGCCGGTGATGATGTCGCCAATGCAGGTTTTGCCCTTGGTCAAAGGCCCCAAATCGCCGGGATCGGGCAGCACGGTCTTCAAGAATTGCAGCGGGACAATCTCAACGCCCTCGTGCACCACAGGCTCGATTGAGGTCATGCCGATGTTTTGCAGCACCGTGACGTGGTTGATGTAGGCATCGCCGAAGGTCATCCAGAAGCGCGCGCGCTCGATCTCGGGGTTGTGGGCTGACAGGCTCTCCAGCTCCTCGTGGTACATGAGGTACATGTTCTTCTTGCCGACGCCGGGGAAATCGAATTCGACTTTGTGCGACATAGCGGGCGATGTCACCCATTGGCCGCCTTCCCAATGGCGCGCGTCCGCCGTGACTTCGCGAATATTAATCTCGGGGTTAAAGTTGGTGGCAAATGCCTGGCCATTGTCGCCACCATTGCAATCCAGCACGTCGATCTGACGGATGGTGTCCAGTTTGTGCTTCTTGATCCAGGTGGCGAACACACTGGTCACGCCCGGATCAAAGCCCGAGCCCAAAATCGCGGTCAATCCGGCGTCTTTGAAGCGCTCTTGATAGGCCCACTGCCAATGATATTCGAACTTAGCCTCGTCTTCGGGCTCGTAGTTGGCAGTATCCAGGTAGTGTATTCCGGCCTCAAGACAGGCGTCCATCAGCTTCAAGTCTTGGTAAGGCAACGCCAGGTTGACCAGCAGTTCGGCGCCAGTCACTTTGATCAGCGCCACCACTGCCCCCACATCCATCGCGTCCACCTGGGCGGTAGCAATCTCAACACCGGTGCGCTCTTTGACCGATTTGGCGATCTCATCGCACTTGAACTTCCGCCGCGACGCCAGCGTAATCTTGGTAAAGATCTCAGGGTTCATTGCCATTTTATGAACCGCCGCAGAGGAGACCCCGCCTGCGCCAATGACCAAGGTGTTGCCCATAGTTTCTACTCCAAACCGAGGTGAACAAGAGTTGCTGTTTGCAGACTAGCCCGGCGGCACGCAAATGCCGAGCCCTATTCGTAATAGGTATAGCCTTCAATGCTGTCGCGGTAGGCGCCGACCAGCTCGCGACGGTCGCTGGCCTTCAACAGGCCATCTGATATGGCGGCGTCTACCTTTTGCCGGAATGCGGCCAGGCAGTCGTAGGGATCATATTCGACGTAGGACAAAACCTGAGCGATGGTGTCGCCGACTTGCTCGTGCAACAGGACGAACCCACCATCATCGCGCAATTGGATGGTCGCCACATTGGTATCGCCGAACAGATTGTGTAGATCGCCCAAAGTTTCTTGATAGGCCCCGACGAAGAAGACTCCCAGATAATAGGTCTCCTCATCGTCGATACTGTGAACCGGCAACGAGGGGGACTCGCCATCGCTCAAGATGAAGCGATCCACCTTGCCATCGCTGTCGCAGGTGATGTCGGCCAGAATGGCGCGCCTGTCGGGCGCCTGGTTAAGGCGCTGCAGCGGCATGATGGGGTGCAGCTGGTCAATCGCCCAGACATCCGGCAAAGACTGGAACAAAGAGAAGTTGCAGTGGTAGATGTCGGCTTCTTTATTCAGAGCCTCCATGAGATCGCCCGCCTGCGGGTCGCTGGCCGCTTGCGAGCGAATTTTCGACATGAGGTAGAGGTAGACCCGCTCAGCGCGCGCCATCTGGCGCAATCCGATAGTGCCGCGACGGAACAGTGCCCGCATCTCGTTGCGATAGAAGCTGGCGTCGTTCCAGCACTCTTGCAGGCGGTTGGCCGCCAGATAGCCCTGAACCGCAAGAAGGTCGGTCATCAGGTGGTGGTCGTCGGGCTCGGCCTCAGGGCAGGAGGGCCCGTCATACAGCGTCGTCTCCAGCACGTTGAACAGCAGCATTGAGGAGGTGGCTGTCACAGCGCGCCCGCTCTCGGTCACCAAAACGGGGTGGTCGATGCCCGCCTCGTCCATGGCATAGCGCACGATCTCAACCACGTTGTCGGCGTATTCGGCGACCGAGTAGTTGATAGAATTCTCGTTGGCCTTTTTCTCACCTGTGTAGTCCACGCCCAGACCGCCGCCCAGGTCCAAGTGGGTCAACGGCGCGCCTTCGGCGGTCAGCTCTGTAAAATAGCGACAGGCCTCGATGGCCGCGCGGCGCACGTCGTTCACGTCGGGCACCTGGCTGCCCAAATGCGAGTGCTGCAGCTTGAGGCAGTGCAGCAGTTCGGCATCGCGCAACTTGTCCAAGATGGCCACCAGTTGATCTGTATTGAGGCCAAAGGTCGAGCGGTCGCCCGAGCTTTCCGCCCAGTTGCCGCCTATCTTTTGCGTCAGCTTGACCCGCACGCCCAACAAGGGTTCCACGTCCAGTTCTCGGCAGACCTCGATCACGGTTTCTACTTCGCGCGGGCTTTCCAACACGATCATGGTGTTGAAGCCCAGCTTGCGCGACAAGATCGCCAGGCGAATGAATTCCGCGTCCTTAACGCCATTGCATATCACCAACGCATCTGGTGGCAGGTTTTGCGATAGGGCCACAACCAGCTCGGGCTTGGAGCCCGCCTCCAGGCCGTGAGAAAACGGACGGCCATAGTCAACCACCCGTTCAATAACCTGAGCTTGCTGGTTGACCTTGATCGGAAAGACCGCCCGATAGGCGTTCTTGTAGCCGACCCGCTCGATAGCGCCCAAGAAGGCCTTGTTGATGGCCTGGATTTCGTTTTCAAGAAAGGACGTTACGCGCAAGAGCATGGGCACATGAACATCGCGTTGCTGCAAGTCGTGGAGCATCTCCGGCAGCGAGAGTGGCGGAGCAGCGGGATTCAGCGGGTTTTTGATCGCTAGATCGCCGTTTTCCAGCACCTCGAAATAGCCATGCCCCCATCGATCGACGCCGTACAATTGAGCCGTTCGCGCGGCTTGGGACAAAGGCGTTTCGGCCTCGTTTGTCGGGCTGGTTGCAGCAGTGGCGGTCAAATCGGCGGCTCCCCTTCCAGGCCTCTGGCGAGGCATTCTTACCTTAAGGCAGCAATAAACGAGCCGCTGCTGTTTCACAAGCGCTGAACAAAATCAGGGCAAGCTTCAAGCCGCTGCGGCCAGCTTGTGCTGACACCAGCTTGGATTCGCGTCACAGCGCCACACCGATCTTTGCAACTTGGGTGGCATAGCGCAAATCGCCTGACCGAAAGGTTATATTCCCTAGTCGAAAGATTTTTCACCTACCTCAATGCGATCTAAGTCTTTCGCATGCTTGAGTTTTTTACACTTTCGGCTCGACAGCTTGCGAACGGGCCGTTTACCTCGACCAGCAGAATGCACCCTATCCAAGAGACTAGGTTCCATGACTCGGCACAAAGACCGGGCAGCCTGGCTCCTCGCTCGTCAGGTTAAACGACTGTGTCTAGACATATTGCTTCCGGGGATGGAGCGCCACCCTATGGTCTGCAAATGCAGACTTGCCCATCGCTGCAATGGGCAGGTTTTGCAGTCGCTGCGGTGGCGGTCTTGATCGGCACCATGCCGAACGAAGCCACAGCCCTGGACGGCAGTCTCAATCAACTCACTTCGATCGCGCTGCCCGCCAGCAATGGTACATGCGCCTTGCAGGCGCGCGACCAGGCCAGCGACAGTTACGTAGCCCTTGAGGACGGCAGCGGAAAGCTGCAAGGGACCGGTGGCGGCAAGGTGATCAGCGCGAGCAAGGTGAGGCCCGGCAAGCAGGCCTCGGAAAGCAAATTTCAGACGGCCTGCGGCGTCACCAACGTCACGATCTCTACCGATAGTTTCTTGGGCAACGGCACCCAGAACAACGACCCGGCTTCAGGCGTTTACGAAACTGAGCTGAGCTTTTCCTATACCGGCACGGACGGCAAGCCCTACTTTGCCACTGCAATATTGAAGGGCCATCAGGGCATTGGCGCCTCCGAGTCCTTAAGCGTGACGGCCAGCGGATTGCTCAGCAGCTTCGCGCTCAGCTCGCCTGCGGTCTCACCTGGCAGTGCGGACGCGGCGATCTTTGGCCTGGTGTTTGCCGCCAGCGTCCAGAACCTTGACCCAAGCGATTTCCAGACCAGCGCTGGCACTTTGAGCGTCGCGGGCTCGGGCAGTCGTTATGATATCACGGTGTCCGCAATCCCCGCAGGCAGCACCGCGACGGTCAAATTTGCCGCATCGCAAAACATTCAAGATCTGAACGGGGTTGGCCTGGCGACCCCCAGCCTGACGGTGAGTTATGAGCGCTTGGCAACGCCGCCGACTCCTACAGGGCCGACGCCTCCAGGGCCGACTCCTCCAGGGCCGATTCCTCCCGGACCGATTCCCACGCCAACGCCTTTGCCAGTACCCAGCGGGACAACGCCTGGCAGCTCAAGCGCGAATGGAGCCCCGCCGCCAAGCAGCCCGACGATCCAGGCCGCCAATCTCTTGCTTGGCGACTTGCAAGGTCGCGCGGCCGTGTCCCAGTATGCCAGCCGCGGCCGTCAGCGCTTGTCCTTGGGCGCCGCAGCCGGTCTGCTCCCCCATGCAGGCGAAGCCACCTTAGCCCCCCTGGCTGACACCCAAACCTGGAATCAGGTCGACAGCGATGCCGTGTGGGCGCTGGTTGAGGACTACAATTTGGCCCGTACTCAGGCCAAGCTGGAGGGCCTGTCGCCAGAGACCGTGGCGCTGTTCGATCCGCGCTTTGGCCTAGAGACCACCAGCCAGGGGTTTAGTTTTTATGCTGGCCAAGGCTGGGGTGCCGTTGAGCACAGCGGCGATGTCGCTTTCACTGGCGAGGCCAGCTTTACCACTTTGGGACTAGATCTGGCCCTCGGGTCAGGCGTCTTATTGGGCGGCGGCCTGGCCCACGAGTGGGGCTCGGTGACCTTCGAAAATGACGCCGATGGCTGGCTCAAGAAGCAGGGTTGGCGCGCAGACACCTATCTGAGCTGGCAGCTCGCGCCGGGCCTGAACCTTGAGGGCTCAGGCAGCTATGGCGTATTCGACAACCGCATTCGCAGCCAAAACGCGCTGGGCGAGACAACGAGCTACCGCAGCCAGGTCGCTGGACGCTTGGTCGGTGAATTTACTCCTCTCGGATTGAGTCTGCGCCCCTACGCTGAGGCCAGCTACCTCTACGAGGTCAGCGAAGGCTACGTAGACAGCGCAGGACGGCACATCGGAGCCAGCATCAACGAATTGAGCCGCTCTGCGGGCGGTGTCGAGCTGCGCGGTGGACCCGATGCGGCACTGTTTGGCCTTGCGCCCTACGTCTCGATCCAAGGTGAATGGGACTGGCTGCACGGGCCCGATGTCCAAATGGCCTCCGGGCAAAGCCTGGCGCTGGATGATTGGGGCGTGAGCTGGCGTGCGGGCATGGAAGGGCGTTTGACTGGCTTGCCGCAGGGCTATTGGCTTGGGCAGACACTTGAGCAAGCGCGCTTTGCGCTGTCCGTTGATCAAGCGGCTTTTGGGCGAGCGCAGGACACTTTGCTCGTCAACGCGTCGCTGGGCTTTGATCTGGACTAAGACGAGGGACGCGGCGTTGCTAGTATGCTAAAACCCGCCAAGCACTAGGCCCTTAGGTCTCAAAGTCTCCCAGCCCCCAAGATCCAAAGCCCCAAAGCAATAGATCAATGACACTTGCAGCCGATCAGCATTTTCAGCACGGTGGCAGCGGTTATGCTGCCTTCCGCCCGACCTATCCCTCAGCTCTGGCGCGCCAGCTTGCAGCTCTGGCACCCAACCAACAGCGCGCCTTAGATGTCGGCTGTGGTACGGGCCAGCTCAGCGTCTTGTTGGCGGATGAGTTCGAGGCCGTTGAAGCCGTCGATGTCAGCGCTGACCAACTGAAACACGCCGAAGCGCGCGCCAATCTGCGCTATCAGCAAAGTCCTGCTGAAAGCCTGCCCTTTGCCGATAACAGCATGTCCTTAATCACGGTCGGCCAAGCCGCGCATTGGTTTGACCTGCCGCGCTTTTATGCCGAGGCGCAGCGCGTGGCCCAGCCGGGCGCGGTGATAGCGCTGGTAAGCTATAGCGTCTTGTCGATTGCTGACCCCTTGAGCGCGGCCTTTCGGGCCTTCTACGCCGGTGCTTTGGCCGATTTCTGGCCGCCCGAGCGCCGCCATGTTGAGCGCGGCTATGCCGACCTGCCCTTCCCTTTCGATGAACTCCAGGCCCCAAGCCTGAGGATCGAGCGCCACTGGGACTGCCAGACCTTTTTGGGCTATGTCGAAACCTGGTCGGCGGTGAAAGCCGCACGGCGACAGGGCAGCTCTGCTGTTGTGGAGGACTTTGCGCGGCAGGCCCGCGCTCTTTGGCCCACGGGCCAAAGGCTCAACATTGTCTGGCCTGTGACCTGCAGACTCGCGCGCTTGTCCTAACGTCCCCAACAGACAGCCCTGCGGCGCAGCGGCCGGAACTCATCACGCAGATAGGCGTCTGCCTGCTGCTAGTGGGCGCTTCGTTGAATTGCATTCAACCAAGACACGCTAACTATCTGAATTTGCCGCAAATGCATTTCAAGCAGTTTTGGCACAATCGAGGTCGATGGCCCGAGCTTCGCTTTAGCGCTGGAAAAAGGGCTGTGCGACGGGCAGGCCATCTGCGCTGCGGGGCCAAGGCGGCACGGGCAAGCTGGGTGTGGCCTGGCTTTGTTGCAGGACTGGCGGTGCACTCGCGGGGGTAAAGGGAACCGGCGAATAGGAGCCGCCAATCGGACCCGTTGGTATCGCACCAAGCTGGCCGAAGTTCGCTCCGGCAGACGGCGCGCTGCCCTGCAACTGCGGCGGGCTGGCAAGCGCCGGAATGACCGGCGCAGAAGCCAAGCTTGGCGCGTCTCTGCGGTGTTGCTCTAGGCCCGCAATCGGGCTGCCTCCCTCAAAGGGATAAGGCACGGCGTACCAGCGGCTTTCCAGCCCCTCGGCCTTGCGGTCGCCGGGCTGCGCATCGCCAATAAAGGTGTAAAGCGGGCGATCCTTGACCGTCCATTGGTGATAGCCTTCGGGGCGCTGGGCGTGACCATACTCGCGGTAGGTCGGTGCATTGGGCTCAACCAAGTAGGGCTGGAAGCGCAAGTTGCAGTCATCCAAGCACAGCGGCGTGTTGCGCATGTCCCCGCTGAAGGTATAGAGCGTCATGCCGGACGTCGTGGTCAGCACATCGCGGAAGTGCGTCACAGCTCTGCCGGTTTCGGCGCGAAACCGCGGGGGAGCCGCAAAATTACCGCCCAAACTGACCGCTTGCTGAACCGGATCGTTCACCGCGGTCTGCACACCACTCAGATCTGCACGGTTGAGTTCATCAATGGACTCAGCCTTGCTTTTTATTTTTGCGCGATAGCCCCGCGAGGCGGTCTGTTCACCGGCCCCTTCTTTCAGGCGCCAATCGGACGCGCGTATGGAGTCCAACACTCCCGCTAGGGGCTTGGTTTCTTGCTTAAGCGTCGCGCCAAATTTGCGAGCGGCAGGAATTTCGGCCAGCGGGTTGGTTAGCTTGATGCCTGAATTTTGGCACCCTGTGAGAATAATCGTTGAAGCGAGCAGCAGCGCGAGCGAGCGCATGGCATGATCCCAATGTCATCTTTGAAATGCCATAACTCTACCTCAAGTGGTGAGGTAAATCAAACCTCAATCGCATTTGCCCCAAAAGAGCCTTAAAGTGGCTTGCGCCCCCCACAAATCGCGCTAAGCGGGCAAGAAAGCGGCGCTGTACGGCAAGATAAGCTGCCCAGCGTAGTCTTGCGCTTCAGCACCAAAGTTGAAAGCACAGATCAAAGTCTGGCTGTCGCTAGCGCGTTTGAAGACCAGCATGTCATCGGGGCAATCCAACAATTCAAAATCACCGTCCAACAGCGCAGGTTGCTGCTTACGCCAGGCTAGGTGCTGCTTGGTGCGCTCATAGACCGAGCCTTGGAGGCCGACTTGGGCATTTGCGGCTTGCTTCACATGGCGCTCATCAACCGGAAGCCAGGGTTTGGCCGTACTGAAGCCGCCATGTGCCGCCTCGCAGTCCCAGGCGATGGGCGTGCGGCAGGTGTCGCGCCCCATGAAAGCGGGGTAGAATTCGATGCCCCAGGGGTCTTGCATATCCTCACGGGTCAGGCTGTCGCTATCAACGAAGCCCAACTCCTCGCCCTGATACAGACAGTTGGAGCTGAACAAGCTGGTCTGCATCTGGGTTAGCATGACTTGCAGATCCGCGTAGTGTTCCGGTGCGACTGCGTTGGCGCGTGCCATGCGCGACAAGGAACGCGGAACGTCGTGGTTCGACAGAGCAAAGGTCAACCGTTGGCTGGCACCAAAGTGCTGATGCGCCATTTCCAGAGCCTCCTTCAGCCCTGCGGGGGTCAATCCGCCCCAAGCCAGCAGGCCGAAGTTATAGGTGCCGTGCAATCGCCCTGGCTGGGTAAAGGTGTCGGAGACCTGCATGTAGTCCTCGCCGTGCACCTCCCCCATCAAGAAACGGTCGCCATAGGAATCCGCCAAAGCCCGCAAGCGCGCGGAAAAAGCCTGGATCGCTGGCTGGTTCAACTGGCCAGTGTCGTGGCGCTGGCGGAAGAAGGGCTGCTTGTCTTGCGGCATGTCACCAGGCACGAAGTCTTCGACCGGAAGATTGTCGATCAAGTTGCGGTCGGCCTTCATGGTGTGAATGGCATCCAGGCGGAAGCCATCGACGCCCTTGTCGAACCAGAAGCGGCAGACATCCAACATGGCCTCGACCACCTCGGGGTTGGCGTAATTGAGGTTCGGCTGCTCTTTGAGAAAATTGTGCAGATAGTATTGCTGGCGGCGCGGCTCCCAGGTCCAAGCGTGCCCGCCAAAAAACGACAGCCAGTTGGTCGGCTCGCTGCCGTCAGGCTTGGGATCTTCCCACACGAACCAGTCGGCCTTGGGGTTGTCGCACGATTGGCGGCTCTCTTCGAACCAAACGTGCTGGTCCGAACAGTGCGAGGGCACGATATCGATCATTAGTTTGAGGCCACGTGCGTGGCATCCAGCCAGCAGAGCGTCAAAGTCAGCCATCGTGCCATAATCGGGATGAATGGCACAGTAGTCCGATACGTCGTAGCCGAAGTCCTTTTGCGGCGAGGCAAAGAAAGGCGAAATCCAAATGGCGTCCGCGCCCAAATCGGCGATGTGATCCAGCTTAGCGGTGATGCCTGGCAGATCGCCGAGCCCATCGCCATTGCTGTCGTTAAACGAGCGCGGATAGATTTGATAGATCAGGGCATTGTGCCACCAAGACGACATGGCAGATCTCTTCAGCTTGAGGAACGACGCTTCGTAGCGCTTTGAAAAAGCCTTAGACGGCTTCGCCGCGCGCTGCAAGCAGGAAGCAAATCACCTGCATGTTAATTGATCTTTTTCACGCCTCGGATTGCAACATGAGCTCAAAGCGCTTTGAATTTTGCCTCTTACAGCAGAAAAGCCGAGGCCAAGCCCAAGAAGGCAAGGAATCCAATCACATCGGTGATGGTGGTCAAGAATACGCCCGAAGCGTTGGCCGGATCGATGCGCAAACGCTCCAATACTAGCGGGATCAGCGTGCCGCTGAAGGCCGCAATCAGCAAGTTGGCCACCATAGCGGTGCCAATCACCAAAGATAGGCCCAAATCCTGCCGCCAGGCATAGGTAAAGCCCGCAGCGATCACCGCGAACGCCAGCCCGTTGATCGCTCCAACCGTCAGCTCTTTTAGCAAAAAGCGCCATTGGGTGGCCGAGGTGATGTCCTTTGTGGCCAAGGCCCGCACCACCACCGTCAAGGTCTGGGTGCCCGCATTTCCGCCCATAGAGGCCACAATCGGCATCAGCACCGCCAGGGCCACCAGCGACTGAATGGAGGCCTCGAACAGGGCGATAACCGCTGAGGCCAACACCGCAGTCCCCAGATTGACCAACAGCCAGACAAAGCGCGTGCGTGCTGTGTTCAATGAGCTGTCAAACACGTCGCTTTCACCCGACAGACCCGCCAGCTTCAGCATGTCGTCTTCGGCCTCTTCGTCGATCACGTCAATCACGTCATCGGCGGTCACGATACCGATCAAGCGCCCGGTCTCGCCGTCCACCACCGGCGCTGTCATCAAAGAATACTTGCGGAACTGGTAGGCCAGCTCTTCTTGGTCCTCATCCGGCTCGTATGTCTGGAAGTCCACTTCGGCGATTTCGCTCAGGCGGCGGTCACGGCGCTCGCGCAGCAGCCGCGCCAGGGGCAGCTTGCCCGTCGGCTGAAAGGCGCTGTCGGTCAGATAGAGGTCATAGAAGTCGTCCGGCAGATTGGCGGACGCACGCATGTAGTCGATGGCCTGGCCCACGCTCCAGGAATGCGGCAGCGCCACGAACTCGCGCGCCATCATACGACCGACCGAATATTCCGGGAAGGTCAGCGACTTAATCAAACGGCGGCGTTCGGCCAGCGGAATCGCAGCCAATATCTGCTCTTTTTCCTCATCCTCCAGATCCTCGATCATGTCGATCTGGTCGTCTGAGTCCAACTCGATCAGGGCGCGCGCGACCAACTGCGGCGGCAATTGCGGCAACAGCTCTTGGCGCACCTGCTCTTCCAGCTCGGTCAGGATGTCTGAGTGAATAAAGCTGGGCTGGGTCAAGAAGAGCGACAAGCGCTCGTCGCGGGTCAGGTACTCTAGCGAATCTGCCAAGTCGGCAGGGTGCAAAGCATCACGAATGGCATTGAGCGCCGCCGCGTCACCCGCCTTTAGGGCGGCGCGCAGGTCCGGAATGATCAATTCGGCGGGTGCTTGCTCAATTGGCGCTAGGCTGCTGCTTTGCGGGTCTAGCAGCGGCGTTTGAACGGCGTCAGAGCTAAGGTTGGGATTTTGATCCATCGCTCTTCCCCCTGGCGTGCGGTTGGTGTGACGCCTGTCATGCGTCCCTGGTTGGATTTGCTGCCCTGCACAGGCGCGGCACCACTGGCCAGAGTGCTAACTTTTGCGCCCCCGATCTGTCAAGCTGCCATGAGCCGCGGCGTCATGGATGCCTGCACCGCCGTAGCTATTGCGGGCAAAGAACCCGCCGCTATTGCGGGCAAGGGAAATGACGAGACAAAGAGATTTGAACCGCGTGTTCAGGGTCTTTGGTCAAGTCTTTCAGCGGCGTGTTGTTGGCGTAGTCCAGAAAGTAGCCGCGCACGTCCACCACGTTGAGCCCGCCGACCTCTGCAACTGACAATTCCTTGGCGGCGAACTGCTTGCCGCCGTCCTTGCGGATTTCACAGTTGCGCACCGCGACCTTGAGCGAAGCCAACAAATAGCCAAAACAAAAGCCAATCGCCGATTCATCCTCGCGCTGGCAGATCTGGCTCAAGCGCAGCGTATCAACCGCATGGCTGGCCCCGGCACTGGCGAAGGTCAAGGCAAGGCCAAATAGGGCCAACACGACTGTAGAACGAAGGGGTTTTAGAATATCAAGGATGGCACGCATCTATGGCGCCCTATGTGCAAAATGAAATGTGGCTAGGCTCGGGACCCATGAAACACGGTTCAAGAGCGCCTCTCCTCAGCAAAGATGGGTGAAATATTCGCAAGATGCTCCGATTTGTGCAGAGTGCAAAAGTATGGGAGGCCAAATTAAACGAGGCGTTTTGCAAAACCTACCTACCCAAACGGATAAGAAACGATCTCAAAAGAACAGGCGCGATCAAGGCCGCGTGAAGGGTTTGCGCGCAAATCGGTGCACAGAACAAGCACTTGCAATGCGGGTCAACTTTGGCCTACCCAGGGACACGCCCCGTTTTCTTGCTCACACCAGCCCTTCAAACGTGCCTTTTTGCCATGCTCAACGACGACGCTAACCCTGTCCTCGACGCCCATACTGCGCAAAGCGATAGCATCGAGACCCTGGTGGTGGGTGCGGGTGTCGTCGGCCTGGCGTGCGCCCGTGCTCTGGCCGAAGCTGGCCAGGAGGTGCTTGTGGTGGAAAAGAACAGCCAGTTCGGCGAGGAGACTTCAGCGCGCAATTCCGAGGTGGTGCACGCAGGCATCTATTACCCCAAGGGCTCGCTGAAGGCGCGGTTTTGCGTCGCCGGTCGCCAGATGCTCTACGCCTATTGCGCTGAGCGCGGGATCGCCTGCGATGCAATTGGCAAGCTGGTGGTGGCTTGCGACGAGGCCGAGACCGCCATGCTGGCTGGCATTCAGGACAAAGCACGCCAGAACGGCGTCGATGACATCCGCCTGTTGACCAAAGGCGAGGCGCAAGCGCTGGAACCAGCGCTCACTTGTACGGCAGCCCTGCTCTCACCCTCGACCGGGATCGTTGACAGCCACGGCTTTATGCTGGCGCTGCTGGGCGACATGGAGGCTTGCGGCGGCTTCTTGGCCCTCGAGGCCCCGCTAATCTGGGCCAAGCAGCGGCCTGAAGGCGGCTTTGACTGCCTGGTCGGCGGCCCCCACCCCATGCGTTTGCACGCCAAACGCCTGGTCAACGCGGCAGGCCTCAACGCCCTGCCCCTGTCCAATCACATCGCTGCTAAGCGCGCCGCGCTGCGCCCCGTCGCGACCTTCGCCAAGGGCAACTATTTTCGCATTTCCGGGCGCTCGCCCTTCTCGCGGCTCATCTACCCCGTACCGGTCAAGGGCGGGTTGGGGGTTCACCTGACCGTTGATCGCCAAGGCGCCTGCCGCTTTGGCCCCGATGCGCAGTTCCTTGAGTTGCGCGTCGAGCCCCAGCAGGCCAGCGCTGAGCCGCCGCAAGACGCCCCAGACTGGCTCAACTTTGATTATACCGTTGATCCGCGCCGCGCGGACTCCTTCTATGCCGCTGTGCGCCGCTATTGGCCCGACCTGGAGGACGGTGCGTTGGAGCCCGACTATTCGGGCATGCGTCCCAAGTTGGACCCGGCCAGCATGCCGCCCAGCGACTACCACACCCCCAGCGGTGCGGACTTCGTTATCCAAGGCCCGGACCAGCACCAGGTGCCAGGCCTAGTCGAGCTGTTTGGCATCGAGAGCCCGGGTCTGACCTCCAGCCTGGCCATCGCCCAGCATGTCCGCGACCTGCTGACCGCCTGACCCCAAGCACAAAAAAGGAGCCCTGAAACCAGGGCCCCAATTCTTAGCTTGCGACGCAACGATAAGACTCTGGGGTTAGACCAAACCCATCTCGATCATCTTTTCAGCGATCTGTACGGTGTTGAGCGCCGCGCCTTTGCGCAGGTTGTCGGCCACAACCCACATGGAGACGCCATTTTCAACCGTGTCGTCCTGGCGAATACGGCTGACATAGACAGCATCTTCGCTGGCCGCTTCCTTTTGCGTGACATAGCCGCCATCGTCGCGGATATCCAGCACCACCAAGCCCTCGGCTTCCTCGCGCAGATATTCGCGCAGCTCGGCTTCATCGATGGGCAGTTCGGTCTCAATGTTCAGCATCTCGGCGTGGCTGATGAAGACCGGAACGCGCACGCAGTTGGCGTGGACCTTGATCGCCGGATCCAAGATCTTCTTGGTTTCGACCTTCATTTTCCACTCTTCCTTGGTCGCGCCGTCATCCATGAAGACATCAATGTGCGGGATACAGTTAAAGGCGATCGGCTTGGTATAAACCTCGGGCTCGGTCGGCTGGTTGACATAGACGTTTTTGGTCATGTGGAACAGCTCGTCCATGGCCTCGCGACCTGAGCCTGACACGGACTGGTAGGTCGAGACCACAACGCGCTTGATCTTATAGCGCTCGTGGATCGGCTTCAGCGCCACAACCATCTGGATCGTGGAGCAGTTGGGGTTGGCGATAATCTTGGTCTTGTGCGCATCACGCAGAGCCTCAGGGTTCACCTCAGGTACGACGAGTGCCACATCAGGGTCCATGCGGAAGTGCGATGTGTTGTCGATCACATAGCAGCCTTGGGCCGCTGCACGCGGGGCGTATTGCGCAGAGACCTTTGCTCCTGGAGAGGAAAAGGCAAAGGTGGTGCCGGTGAAGTCGTAGTCGTCCAAGTTCTGGCATTTCAGCGTCTTGTCACCGAACATGACCTCACGCCCAAGCGAGCGACTGGAGGCCAAGGGCACCAATTCGTCGATCGGAAACCCGCGCTCGTGCAAGATGTTCATCATTTCGGTGCCAACGTTACCGGTCGCGCCGACCACTGCCACTTTGTAGCCCATGGGCCTAGTCCTCGTTTTTTGGGGAAGGGTTGGAAGAAGGAATGAAAGGTTTGAGTTCAAGGTCAACCAAGAGCTGCTCTTGGCTTTGAATGCCTGAAGTCGCCAGCCCCATGCGGTGCACGCAGAAAGTCCGCATTTGGCCGGCCTCGTCTTCAAGGCTCACGTGGCTGCCCTTGCCGAAATCGGCGTCGGCACGCGTCACCAGCGCTTGAGCCAAGTAGCCGCCTTGATGTGCGATCAGGTTAAAGACCTCGACCATAGCTTCGCCTCATTGGGACGCCGTGCTGTGCGCCTGCCACCGGGATTGGCCGAAACAAATTGCGATCAGGCATAAAAAAAGCGCCCTGCCTTGGGCGCTATTGCAGCACTTACCAGCAGGTCGACTTTCGTCAATCGCCCGTTGTTTTGGTGCCAGTCGTGGTGGTCAGGGCCGCAGCTGCGGCGTCGAACATATCCATGGGGGCCTTTAAAGCGGAGCTGGTTGCGATTCTCAAGCTCTTTTCTGCCATGAGGCGTTTGTTCGCGCTCAAAGTTGGACGTTCAACGGCGACTGGCCTCTATCTTGCAACACCGTCCTGAGTGCTGCTTGCGCCGCTTTGGCGCTTGCCATCCCAGTTCGAGAGCAAGCTTCGGCCAGCTCCTAGCCCCTTTCTGTCCCATTTTGACCCTTAAGTTGCACAAATTGCCAAAAAGCGCTTGACTCTTTAAACCTAAGGTTGCATATCTAACCTCATATTCGAACTTATTTTTTAAGAGCATTGATATGATTGATTTTACTGCGCGGTCCGCAGTTGCCTCAATCGCCGCTACCCTGGGCTTGGTTTTGGCGGTTCAGGCACAGGCCCAAGAAGGCACCTTCACATTTGACGAAGGCGCACCTTTCAGCGGCTTCGATGCCCTCGTTTCGAGTGCGTCGCCCTTGGTAGTAGGCGCGGAGTTTGGCAACTTCTCCCCCGACAACACAATTCCTGGCTCGTTCCAGGAGGCGACAGCTTTGTCGCTGTTCGGGTTCGGTAAAAAAGCGCCCGCGCCCTCTCAACCGGTCAGCGTGACGCCTCCGGCCCCTCACGATACTATGACAGCCAACGGTGTGCAGCCTTACGCGCAGGCCAGCAGCGATTTGACCTTGGCAGCCGCCAACGATCCGATTGTTCGCGGCCCCGATGGACGCCTCTATCGCCTGCCCTTGAGTGCCCCTGTGCAACCCAATGGCGGTGCTTATGCCCCCCCGCAAGCCAGCACAGCCCCTGCCTTTGCTCCCGTACCCAACTCGGCGGGAAGCTTTGAGGACGGTCGCATTCCGGCGTCAATCGGCGCTCACATTGGCACCTTGGGCGCTGGCGTAAATGCCACCTTCTTTTTCTCAGATGCCTACTCCGTGACTGGCATCTATGAGTACGGTAAAATCGGCATTGATCGCGACACCTCAAAGATCGACAATCTGAGCTTTGACGCAGACGGTGACTCCGGTTCAGTCTACATGAACTTCCACCCCATGCGTTCAAACTTGCATCTGTCAGCGGGCCTGCAAAAGGGCGCGCCTGGGGTCTATGCTTCTGGCTCCAAGACCTTCTCTGGAACGACCATTGATTTTCAGGGCTCTTTGAACTCGTCTTGGAACTACGGCCCCTACCTGGGTGTCGGTGTCGGCAGCCGCAAGCGCTCAACCAGCGGCTTCTCCTATTACGGAGACCTGGGCCTGAGTTATATGGGCCAGTCTGACTCGACCTATAGCCAATCCGCCGCCTGCAATACATTGGCCCTAGCCGCCGATCAGACCTCGTGTCTCTCCTCGGCCAAAGCCTTCCGCGATTTGGTTGATGGCTTTGATGGCGAGTACCTCTTCCCCGTACTGCGCTTCGGTGCCAGCTACCGCTTCTAGGCAGGTCCGACGGTAGGGCTGAGCCGGACCATCCGGCCGCCCGCCCTGCCCCAATCTGCCCGGACCGACAGAGCGCGCTTCACTCTCCTGACTTGTTCAAAGCGCGCTCTTCCGTTCGTTTAAACCGACCTCAAAACAAACGAGCTCCAAGTCCAATCCACCATCGGCTTGACGCGATTGTCACAAGGAGGCACCGCTTATGTCTTCTTATTCCAGACCGACCGCAGCCCTAGCGGCGCTCAGCTTAACCGGCATGCTCGCGCTCAATGCGCCTGGAGCAAGCGCCCAAGACCTGCCCCAGACCACCACCTTCGACCGCTCAATTTATGACGAGGCCAGCTTGCTGGCCACCTGGTCCTATGAGGAAAACGATCTGTTTTCCAGCCATCCAGTGCTTGATTGGCACCAGAGCTTCGCGCCGAATACCAGGCCGGATATCAGGCCGGATATCAGGCATGACTGGCAGCAGCTTCACACCGCTGCCTTGAGCGGGGGGCCGTCCTTGTCAACCAACTCCAATCCCACGGACCCTCTCTATGCCGGACAAGACGACACGCGCCCGAAGCTCTACATCGGCGCGCATACAGGCTCGTTGGGTTTCGGCTTGCACGCGGGCTTGTTCGCAAACGCCCAGGCCTCTGCACGTTTGTCGGGCGATTTCCTCCATCTCGCCGTGGGTTTGGCAGGCGACGACACGGACGGACTTAGCTCCGGCGGCGGAAGCGGAACCAGCGGCTACACCTACAACGCCTCAGCGGTCATCGACAATCTATCGGTCGCGCTAAGCGCCAACTACCACCCCGGCAATGGCGGTTTTTTTGTCGGTGGTGGCGCGCAAGTCGGCGCCCCTCACGCGAGCTTCAAAGCCAACGGCACCATTTGGGAAGGCAGCAATGCGGTGCCTTATACCTTGAAGGCCAAGGTGCAGCCCTCCTGGCCGATTGGCCCATATGCCAGCTTAGGCTATTCGGCCCAGCTTCAGGCCTCCCCCGGTTTGAGTTTTTTTGGTGAGCTGGGGGCTAGCTACTTCGGTGCCGTGGACACCAGCCAGAGCGCCAACCTCAACTGCTCGAGCTTTTCTACGAACGAAGCGCAGTCCGATTGCCAGAACATCCAAAGCGACTTTTCGAACGCGGTCGATAATTTCAGCGCTCAGTACGTCTACCCGGTGCTGCGCTTGGGCTTCAGCTACCGGTTCTAGCGCCAAGCAAATCCGCCACAAAGACAAAGGAGGGGAGCCTATAAGGGCTCCTTTTTTATTGTTTAGACATAACTCACATCAATATTAGTAATGTTAATTGTATTTTTGCGACTTTCTGGTTATGGTGATCCATCAACAAGGGGAGGACCACATGACCATTATCCGCCAAAGCAACGTCACTTTTGACCGCTGGCCGCAGTTTCGTAAAGCCGTAAAGGAAATGATCGCCAAAGGGACCTATGAACGGTTGGCACAAATTCATGCGACCCAAAAGATTGAGCCGGACGGTCTTATTAGTGCTCGCCACCGCATGCATGGTGCGTTCCACGGGCCCGTCGGCTTCAGACGCTTTTTGCCTTGGCACCGAGCCTATCTTATCATATTCGAGCGTGAGTTGCGCACGATAGATAACAGCCTATCCTTGCCGTATTGGGATTGGGACAACGATTTGGGGCGGCTGATTGGTGTTTCAGATTTCTCAGCACTGTCTCCGGGCCGCAACCTTGGTCTGCCACCCGGCCAAAGGAGCGAGAACAACCAAAGCCGGGAATGGGAGTTCAATGAAACTCAGACAATGAACTTGGAAAGCTACCCTGGTGAGTACTTCACCTTCAGCAGAATCCTTGAGGGCGGGCTTCATGCCATCGGGCACAACTGGATCGGAGGTGACATGGCCAACACCCGGTTCTCGCCGAACGACATCATCTTTTGGATGCACCATGCCGCAGTAGATCGGGTTTGGGCCAAGTGGCAAACCAACAATCCGGGCGAGCGGGCATTCCTGAGTGGTAACGATGCACGTCTTGATCCTTGGGGCAGCCAATTTACAATCGACAATATCAACGATATCTCCGATCTTGGTGCCGATAGCTACAGCTACGAAGACCCACAACGGCCAGCGACACCCTGATCACGACCACAGACCAAACAAAAGGGGGAGAGCCGCCAGACCCTCCCCCTTTTCATGTTCAATCATTCCGCGCTTAATCAGCGGGTGGCAGCATTCAGCTCGGCCAGGATGGCGTCGCCCATTTGCTGGGTCGAGACCAGTTGACCGCCCTTGGTCATGATGTCCGCCGTGCGCTTGCCCGAGGCCAGCACGCGATCAACCGCGCCTTCCAGCAGGTCTGCATCCGCACCCAGATCAAAGCTATAGCGCAGCGCCATGGCGAACGACAACACGGTCGCCAGCGGGTTGGCCTTACCTTGGCCCGCAATGTCCGGCGCGGAGCCATGGACTGGCTCGTACAGCGCCTTGCGCTTGCCGCCAGCATCGGGAGCACCCAGCGAGGCCGAGGGCAGCATGCCCAGCGAGCCGGTCAGCATGGCCGCCACGTCCGACAGCATGTCGCCGAACAGGTTGTCACACACGATGACATCATACTGCTTGGGATTGCGCACCAACTGCATGCCACAGTTGTCAGCCAGAACGTGCTCCAGCTCAACGCTGGGGAATTCGTTGGTGTGAACCCAAGTCACTTCTTCGCGCCACAGCACGCCCGATTGCATGACGTTGGACTTTTCGCTTGAAGCAACGCGGTTCGAGCGCTTGCCCGCCAGATCGAAGGCCACACGCGCAATGCGGCGGATTTCTTCGGTGGTGTAACGCTGCGTATCGATGCCCTCGCGCTGACCATTGGGCAGGTCGCGGATTTCTTTGGGCTCGCCGAAATAAACGCCGCCTGTCAGCTCGCGCACGATCAGGATGTCCAGGCCAGACACCAGCTCAGGTTTCAGCGACGAGGCCTCCACCAGCGCATCAAAGCACAGCGCTGGGCGCAGGTTGGCGAACAGCTCCATGTCTTTGCGCAGACGCAGCAGGCCACGCTCGGGCTTCAGATGGAAGGGGTTGGGGTCCCACTGCGGGCCGCCCACCGCGCCGAACAGCACCGTATCCGCAGACATGGCCTTGTCCATACAGGCGTCTGTAATGGCTTCGCCGTGCGCTTCAAGCGCTGCACCGCCGACCAGATCCTCATCGACATTGACGTTGAAATCACGGTTCGTGCCAAACCAATCGATCAGTCGGCGAACCTCTCCCATCACCTCCGGGCCGATACCATCGCCGGGAAGGACTAAAACATTGTATGCATTGCTCATGCGACTTGCCTTAGACCAAGCCATAGGCGGCAGCAAGAGGCAAAATGTGCCACCGCCTCACCGTAGACGCTGCGCTCGGCCTTTCCACCAAGCGAAGGCCCTCTTGCACCTTAGTTTCTCAACTTTTGGTTGAAATTTGCACGATTTTTGGCTAGTCTGCGCGGATTATTCGATTGTTTTGATCATCCCCCGATTTTCGCCTCTGGCCCCCTGCGGGCCCAAGGAACTTATGTTGTATTTCTCTTTGCGTCGCTGGAGCCTGTTTGCGGTCGGCCTCGCGTTGCTGTGGAGCAGCGGTTGTTCGCGCTTTTCCGGCACCGAAACTCCTAACACACAGCCCGCGCCGAGCTTGGTCTACCCCGAGCTCGCGCCTGAGCGCGTTGCGCTGCAACCCGTTGAGCATTATCGCCTGGACGGTTGGCAAAGCGATCGCTTCAGCCAGGTGCTGCCCGCGCTACAACGCTCCTGCAAAGCCTATGTCAAGATGCCCGCCAACAAACCAGTGGGCAAGACCGCGCTTGGCGGCTATGCGGGCGACTGGCACCCCATCTGCAAAGACTTGTTGGCGCGATCCTTCCGCAGCGACGCCGCGCTGCGCAGTTATCTGGAGCGCAATTTCAACGCCTACCTAGTTTCAAGTACGCGCGGCGATGAGGGCACCTTTACCGGATATTACACGGCCCATGTTCAGGCCTCAAAGAAGCCCAGCGCCTTCTATGCAACCCCACTGTATGCAGCGCCCAGGAATTGGAAGGCGCTGAAGGGCAACGCCAACCTGACACGTCAAGCCATAGAGCAAGGCGCGCTGCGCGGCCAAGGGCTTGAGTTGCTGTGGGTCAGCGACCCCGTTGACGCTTTTTTGCTGCATATTCAAGGGTCTGGTATCGCAACCCTGCCCGACGGCCGCCAGGTCTCGATCCGCTATGCCGGTAACAACGGCCACAAGTTCAAGTCGATCCACCGCGCCATGGCCGCGCAAGGCTATGATAAGTCCAAAGAAGGGCTGACCATGACGGCGGTGGCCTCATGGCTCAAGCGCCACCCAGTCAAAGCGCGCAAAATCATGTGGGAGAACCCGCGCTTCATCTACTTCTCCATGTCCGACGAACCCGGAACCATCGGCGCCATGGGCGTGCCCCTGACCGCCACTCGCTCGCTGGCGGTGGACCCTGCCTTCATTCCGCTGGGCGTGCCCTTATGGCTCAGCACCAGCTTCTTGGACGAGCAGGGCAAGCGACACGCCATCAATCGCCTTATGGTGGCCCAAGATACCGGCACGGCCATCAAGGGCGCAATCCGCGGCGACTTCTTCTGGGGCGCAGGCCCAGAGGCCCAATGGGCCGCCAGCCGTATGAAAAACCCAGGCCGCTATGCAATTTTGCTGCCAAAATCTGGATCTCAGGGCTTGCCAAGCAAGCAAACAGCCGCCAAATCAGGGCTTTACACGGCCATGAGCACACCCGCTTTAGAGCCGCCCTCTGGCGCCTGGCGCGCCGACTGGGCAGCACTCGAGCAGGCGCTCTAGGCAACGACGCCGACGAACCATCGCCTACACTAGCCGAGAGCCCGCATGAGCCAAGCCCCGAAACACCTGCAGATGGTACTCGACGCGCAAGCCGCAGCGACCAGCTTGCCCAGTCCTGAAGACCAAGCCAACCTGCTTGCCCTGGGTCCTCTTGTGCGCAGCCTGGTCTCCAGCATCACCCAAGGCTTGGTGCTCGAGCTGGAGGGCGGCCATGGCTTGCTGACCGCTTGGCTGCAAGATGGCCTGCACTATGACATCCCGCTGGTGGTGATCGACCCTCATGCACCGCGTCTGGCGCGCTGTGAGGCCCATCTCTACCCCGACCTGCGCCTGGCCTTTCACGTCCAACACGGCCAGACGTTTCTTGAAGACATGTCCGACAAGCAATTCGCTTTGCTGGTCGATCACCGCCTGCACACAGACCTTGCTCGCTTAGCGCTTGCGGTTGGCCGACTTGATGTCGGCGGCATGCTGATCACCCGCCTCAGCCCGGACCTGCAAGAGGCACTCGACGGCCAGCGCGACCCGGCTTTGACCCGCTTGCGCTGGAGCCCCTTACCAGGTGGCTGGCAACTGGCGGTCTTGGGGCCCCAGATCCCTAGCCGGCGCGGCGGGCGCGCCAATCGCATCATCGGTCGCGTTCCGCGCAGTGCAAACGCCGGCAGCGAAACCACTTCTAGCCTTGAGGCGGCCATCGAGCAGGCCCTGCCGGGCTCGTGAGTGCGCGCAAGGGCAAGGCGGCACGCCGGTTGAGCGATGAGGATCGCGACCTGTGGCGGCTTATGACCCAGAGCGTTACGCCGCTTGCCGCCAAGCCTGCCTTTTCGGACAAACTCAGCGCCTTGCCAGGCCCCCCAGAGCCCGACCCCAAGCCCTTGCTGCCTGGACAAGAGGCCAAGCCCGCGAAGCAGCGAGGCTTCGCGCGACCGCAAGCCCAATTGCCACCGCTGTTTGCGCCGCCCCCTGCCCCCACGCCCTACCTGAAGCACGGCGAAGCCCAGGGTATCGACCGACGCAAGTTGAAGCGCATGCAGCGCGGCAAGCTGGAGATCCAAGCCCGCCTGGATCTGCACGGCTTTACTCAGAGCCAAGCCCAAGCGGCGGTCATCGAATTTCTAGAGCGCTGCCAGGCGCAAGACAAACGCAACGTGATCATTGTGACCGGCAAGGGCAACAGCAAAGAAGGCGGTGGCGTTCTGCGCTCGCGCCTGCCCGAGTGGCTGAACCTGCCGCCCAATCGTCAACGCGTGCTCAGCTATGACTATAGCCAACCCAAGGATGGCGGCACTGGCGCGCTCTATGTGGTGTTGCGTAAAGCCCGCAGCCCGCAGTCACCTGCACCGCGCCCATTTGGCAGGTTCAAATGACCAAGCCCGCCGCCCCGCTCCGAAGTTCGACAGCGCCCTTACTGGGGCAAAAGCAGCGCCAGCGCCCAGGCCCAAAGCCCAAGCGCTTGCAGGCCGCAGGACGCGCGGCGGCGGCCTCAAATCTAACGCCGTTTGGCCAACGCTTGCGGGCGCTACGCGCCGAACGTGGCCTGTCCGCGAGCGAAATGGCCCGCGCCTTGGGCGTGTCGGCAGCCTATCTGTCCGCCTTGGAACATGGACAGCGCGGCAAGCCGTCCGCGCGGCTTATGCATCTGATTTGTCAGTATTTTAATATCATTTGGGACGAAGCCGACGCACTTGCCCTGCTGGCGGAACTCTCTGATCCTAAGCTCAAGCTCGACACCTCGGGCCTGTCTGCCGAACACACGCTGTTGGCCAACCGCTTCGCCCGCAGCCTGCCCAAAATGAGCCAGGGGCAGGCCCGACGCCTGCTGCGCACCTTCGAAAAGCTCGACACCGAAACCGAGGCTTAGGGCGCCGTGCTCAGGCAGGGCTCGAGGTCAGGCAGGGCTCGAGGTCAGGCAGGGCTCGAGGTCAGCGGCTGAAGCGCTACTCCTGCAGTTGTTCGCGCAACCGGCGAATGCGCTTTTGCGTGTTGGGATGGGTCGAGGCCCAGGCAGGCATCGCGAAGCCCTCAGCCTCCTCCATGGCTTGAATGCGCTCCAAGAAGCCAATCAGCCCTTCAGGATCGTAGCCCGCCTGGCGGCTCAGGGCGAGACCAAAGTCGTCTGCTGAGCGCTCATGGTCCCGCGAATAGGCCAGTTCTAGCAAGGCTTGGCCGTTGACCAGCACGTGCTCAAACAGCATGCCCGCGTCGCCAAAGATCAGGCTCATCAAGAGGTAGACCGCCGAAGAGCTGTAAAGATTTTCCAGGCCGTGGCGCTCGACGACATGCCCGATCTCGTGCGCCAAAACACCTGCCATCACGTCGTCAGACCCTGTCCCGTTCTCCGGCCAGACCTCATACAAGAGCCCTTGGGTGACAACCACAGTTCCACCCGGCAGTGCGAAGGCATTGGGAAGATGGACGTCGGCAATAAGCAGCTTGAATTCGCGTTGCGTCTCCAGTTTCGCCGACAAGCGATCCAGAATGTCTTGGGTCTTGGCTTGCCGGATTTCGTCCGAGTGCGCGCGAATTTTCATCGTGACCCCCAGTACTTGCAAGCTTGAGTCATCCATTAAGGACATCCAACTCACTGGGGTTACACGAGCCGCCGCGCGCGCCGCCACCGGAACGCCTTGGCTCCAGAGCAGCCAGCCGGCGAGAAAGATCATCCCCACCGCGACCACGAGCCATCGCCTTGATGTCTCAAATCGGCCAATGCCCTGCTGGCCAGCGGGCTCACCCAGCAGATCGGCGATGGCAGGGTCTCGGGTTAGGAAGAGGTGGCCGCCGGGCAAACGAACCCGCCGTGGCGCCGATCCCAAAGCGGGCTCCAATCTTGCCTGCGCTATGGGGCAGTCGAACAGTTGTTCGCCGTCGCTTAGTGCGACCAGGTAGAGACGGTCGCTCGTGCGCCGCTCAAGGCGCGCGTCGTGTATCCTGGAGCGGCCGCTGCGCATGGCTTGGCCTATAACGCTGGGTCGATCTGAGGGGCTCGGGTCCACCGCCGCTGTTGGTCCTTGCTCTTGCTCGCTCATGGCGCTTTGGCTCCCTATGCTAGCGTATACTGACTGTTGCCAAGGCAACCTCGCTCAAAGCATCGAATATCGCAGCCTTTCTTGGCCAACCGCTGAGCGCCTTGCTCTGAACTCGGCACCTCGATCATATGCCCAAACCGAGATCAAAGCCCTCCACATCGCCATAAGCATCGCCTAAAGCATTTTGGTCGCCTTGCAAGTCGCCCTCGATGTCGTCCAGGTCACCATCGACCCGCACAAAGGTGTGGGCGGCCATATAGCGATAGTAGCGAATTCTGGCCCAAGGCAGCAAGAGACCCAGGCTAAACACCACTGCGATCAACCCGCTAGACAGCAGCCAAATGGTCGGCCAAATCTTCGCCGTTGAGCGAAACCTATGGACGCGCCCAGGGCTAACAAGCTCCAAATTATTGAACAATACATTGCGCAAGCACACGCTCAATGCGGCGTAGCCAAGCCCCATGCCTACATACCCGCCAACAATGGTAGCAAAGGCATCCAGATTTGCGAGTTGGCCCGACAGCAAGCTGCCAGAGCTGGCAGCAATCATGACCAAACCGCCCGCCACAATACCCATGGCAAATGCGCCAAGCGCGCCCATACCAATCGCGATCAAATAGGCGCGGTAATAGGGCCAAGCATTGGCTTCAAAAACGAACCTCTTGTTGCCCAAGCGGTGGCTTTCAGCAACGAACTCATGGGTTGCGCGCTGGACGAACGGGTAAGCCAGACCGAAGGTGAAGATCGAAAGGAAGGGAAGCAGCAGGTAGACAAAATAGGCGCGCCTGATCCGCCCATCAAAATTAAAGCGCACATTGGCCCAGCTTGAGTTGCGTGCGTTGAAGCGCGCACTCAAAACCAAGGCCGCTGGGAAAAGGATCGCAAAGGCCAAGACCGGAATGAACCAAAGCCGCAAAGGTATGGTGATCGCAATGGCCACGACGACAATGGCGCGCGCCTTGAGAATACTCACTGGATTGGCGTGATAATCGAAGTTGCGCCCGGCGAGGTAGGTGTTCTGATAGAAATACTTCTTAAAGCGGACCTTGGCCCAAGCCGAATAAATGCCAAGCGTCAGCACCATGGCGCATACGTTGATGATCCAGATGCCGAACCACTCGCGCGCGTTGCCGTGAAAGTCCACCTGTCGCCAGCCGTTTTCCGGCGTCAGCATCGAGTCCTTCAGTTTGACGGTCTGCGAGCGACCCGTCCCATGTGAAACCGCTGGCGCTTGAGCGCTGATGTTCGAAGTGGGCATTGGAGCGTCGGTCACGATCGGTCACCTAAAAACTAGAGCCTTAGACCGCTTGTCTTTGGCCGGGTTGGACGGGGCTGGGTTGGACGGGGCTGGGTTGGACGGGGCTGGGTTGGACGAGGCTGGGTTGGACGAGGCTGGGTTGGACGAGGCGGGGCTGCAACCTCACACAAAACCTACAATCAATTGGTACACAAATGGCCAAGCGCACCAAACCCAAAAAAGTACCCCAGCGCACATTTCCCCGCAAATTTGTGGATAACTCCCTCCCTGGTCAGCTAAGTACTGCCCTTGGATCGTCCGAAGCCCGCCTGTCGAATGGTTTACGGGGGCGCCCTGTGTCGTCCTGGCTTGTTCAGTTTGCCCACTCTGGGACTTGCGCGCCCGCACTCCGGCTGGCACAGCTTGAGGAAACCGGCACCCACCCCATCGACTTGCAGCCAAAGGCACGACGGTCTTCATGCTTTCTTATCAACATGCCTACCACGCAGGATCGCTGACCGACCTCCACAAGCACGCCTGCTTGGTCGCCCTACTCGAGGCCCTTAGCAAGCGCCACCCCAAGCTTCACTATCTAGAGACCCATGCAGGACGCGCCCTTTACGACCTGACAGGCCCCGAAGCGCGCAAAACACGCGAAGCTGAGGTCGGAACCCTGGCCCTCCAGCGCTTGCCCCAGCTCGACCCAGCACTGGCGCGCTACGCTCAACTCAGCGCCGATCCCAAGCGCTACCCTGGCTCACCGGCTCTGGCCTGCGCGCTGTTGGGCAAAGCCGCCCGCATCACGCTGGCAGAGCTGCACCCGCAGGAGGCCAAAGCGTTGGCGGTCTGGGCCAAGGGCGATGCCCGAGTGCAAGTTCAACGCCAAGACGGATACGCAGCGGTGGCAAGCCAGCTCTCATCCGCCCCCAGTTTGATCCTAATCGACCCATCGTATGAAATAAAAAGCGAGTATATCTTCGCAGCAGACCAGGCCTTGGCCCTGGTAGGGGCGCACCCTTCCTGCACCCTAGCCCTGTGGTATCCATTGCTGCACGATGGCCGCGAGCGCGCCCTTGAGGAGACGATAAGGGCCAGCGGATCGCCCAGCTTGCAGACCCTGTTACGCTTCCCTCCCTTGGAGCACAAACAAGGATTTCGCGGCACCCAAGGGTCTGGATTGATCCTCTTGGGTGCCCACCTGGGCCTGGTGCGCAAGCCCTTGTCGGCGAGCGTTAAAGCCATCGCCAGCGCCTTTGCGAGCCAACGCCCCATGACCGCCACCACGACTTGGCTGGTCAAACCGGCGCCGTTGGTCTAAGACCGGCCCTGTCAATCGAGACCTTTCGAGCGGTCTCAACCTACATGGCAGGGCCCACCTGGCGCAGCCGCTTCCCACCAAGGCCTCTATGCAACGCTATGACATTTTCTTGACCTGCCCTCCGGGCCTGGAGCCTGTCTTAGCCGACGAAGCGCTGGCCACAGGCTTCATGACCCCGCGATGTATCAAAGGCGGTGTGACCTTCCAAGGCGGCTGGCCGCACATATGGCGCGCAAACCTGGAGCTTCGCTGCGCCACGCGCGTGCTAGTCCGCCTCGCCAGCTTCCAAGCCAAGCAGCTTAGCCAGCTTGAGCGCCATGCGCGCGGCGTAGACTGGGCCGCCTTTTTGCCGCCCGCCTGCAGTGTCGCGGTCGAAGCAAGCTGCCGCAAGTCACGCATTTATCACTCTGGCGCGGCTCAAGAGCGGGTCGAATTGGCCCTGCAAGATGCCTTGGGTTGCCGCATCAGCGCGGCCCCCACCGTGACAATTAAGCTGCGCATCGACCACGACATTTGCACCTTGAGCCTGGATACCTCGGGCGAGGCCCTGTATATGCGCGGCCACAAGCAAGCGGTCGGCAAAGCCCCCATCCGCGAGACCTTGGCCGCCGCTTTTTTGCGCTTGGCGGGCTACAGGGGGCAAGTTCCCTTGCTGGACCCCATGTGCGGATCGGGCACCTTTGTCATCGAAGCAGCCGAGCTGGCAGCGGGACTCAGCCCTGGGCGAGCGCGCCATTTCGCCTTTGAGGCCTTGCCGAACCATGACGCCAGCGCTCTTCCCCGCAACACCAACACGCCCGACGGCCCACCCCTCTGTTTTGGGTCGGATCGCAACGCCGGTGCCATTAACGCCAGCCAGGCCAATGCTGAGCGCGCTGGCGTCGCAGCTCTTACCGAATTTCATCAGCGCTCCATCGCAGACATTGTGCCCCCAACCTCCCAGCCCGGCTTGGTGATGGTCAACCCGCCCTATGGCGGACGCATCGGCGACAAGCGCCAATTGTTTGCGCTCTATGGCGCGCTTGGGAAGGTGCTGGCACAGCGCTTTGCTGGCTGGCGGCTTGCCATGGTAACCAGCGAGCCCGGTCTGGCCAAGGCCACGAGCTTGCCCCTTCTGGAGCCGAGCGCGGCCATTGACCACGGCGGCTTGCCCGTGCGGCTCTACCAAACCGATCAGCTCTAGGTTTCAAACCCGCCTCCAGCAGCGGGACGCGCTGCCGCCAAAGCCCTTGCCAGCGCGCGCAAGCCCACCTAAACAAGGAGGATAAGTCGCGCGCACCAAACTGTATGCGGGTCGCAAGGCACACCTTCGAACATTTGCTTTGCGATGCCACGTTGCGACGCATCCATCACTCGCGCCAGAAAGGGCCCCTCATGGCTGAAGTCAGGATCATCGACGACCCGATAAAAGAACTGAGCCAAGAGTACATCATGGTAACGGGCAGCAATGGTACCTTGGGGCGCGCTTTTGAAGAATTGCTTCGACAGACCAAGCGTCCCTACCTGAGCCACAGCAAGGATTTTGGCGACCTGGCCCAAGAACGCCTCTGGCTGGGCCCGTTCAAGGTGCGTGCCGTGGTGCATCTGGCTGCGGCGGTGCCGCGCCACCCAGATCGACCCGACGACCAAGCCTTGGCCGAGCAGACCCGCGCGATCGACGCCTCAGTGCTGGAAACCGCCATTGATAACAACGTTCCCGTTATCTATCCGTCTGGCTGCTCGCTCTATGCGCCCGGCGCGGGGCAGGCCTTAAGCGAAGATGCTGCCTTGCAAGACAGCTTTGCCAGCCCCTACTTGGCGGCCAAACGCGACGGCGAGCAAGCCGTCTTGGCCTACGAGCAGGGGTGTGTGCTGCGCGTCGCTGGCTTCGTCGGCCCAGGCGTTCCGAGCACAGCGGTCGCGGGCCGCTTCATGGAAGCCGCGTCCAATGACGAAACCATCGATCTGTGGGGCGACGGCAGCCGCGAACAGAGCTTTGTTGATTTGCGCGACATCGCGCGCGCGCTGCTTGCTTGCGTCGATAAGCAAGCGCGCGGCGTCTATAACATCGCAGCAGACGCGCCGACCAGCATGCGCGACCTGGCCGAGATGGCAGTTGCGGTTGCTGGCAAAGGACGCTGGCAGCTATCCGGTCAACCTGACCCGCAAGACGGTTGCTTTGCGCGTTTTGACACCCAGAAGGCGCGCCAAGAGCTGGGCTGGTCGCCGCGTTGGTCGCTGGCGCAATCCTTGCACGCTATGACCGAGCCCAACACCGCTCATACCCACCCAAGCCCCATGACAAAACAATGAAGTTTTCGGCCCTGCCCTTTCATATCGGCCCCACCCCCAAGGCGCATAATCCGGGCGGCCTGCCCGATACCCTGGCTTATGAAGTGGCCTTTGATCCCGTCCGGGGAACCTTAGCCCAGGTCAACACGCCCCTGCTTGAGGCCACCTTGACCCAGGCCTATAAGCTGGGGCAGTTCTTTGGCACGCCTTTGGCCGACGATCCTCACGGACGCCCCTACACCGACGACTTCCTAGGCTTGGTTGACCAGCCCGACCACGGGGCAATGCGGGCCCTAGAGATCGGCGCTGGCGTAGGCTACGTCAGCCGCCGCCTGAAGGACGCAGGCTGGCAGGTAACCAGCCTTGAGCCGGGCGTCGGCTATGCCGACCACTGGGCGCGTTATGGGATTGAAGTCATCCAGGAGTTTTTTCCTACTCCCCAAGCTCCCGGCCCCTATGATCTGATCCTTGCCTACGGTGTGATTGAGCATATCCCCGAGCCCTCGGGCTTCTTGCGCAGCGTGCTGAGTCACTTGGCTCCAGAGGGCCGCTTTGTGGCCTCGGTTCCCGATTGCAGTGCCGAAATCTTAGACGGCGACCCCGCAATCTTGCTGCACGAGCACTATTCCTATTTCACGCAGGAGAGCTTGGCGGGCTTGCTGGAGGCTGCGGGTTTTCATGCCGTCGCGCAACCTTCAGGCTTTGGTCGTTGCCTCTACGTTACGGGTCTGCACCCTGATGCACCGCAGGCGCAGGGCGCAGGCTCACCCCCGGACGATGCACAGGCGCTGGCCGCCGCCTTGCGTTCCTACCCCGAGCGGGTCGGCCAAACCGTTGAGGCCATGCACGCCAGCATCGAAGCTCTCGTCGCCCGCGGCAGCTTGGGCGTCTACGCCGCCGCACGCGGCCTGGCGATCATGGAGCCAAGCTGGCCGCTGAGATTCTTTGACGATGATGCGCAGGTGCAAGGGCGCTTCTACCCACCCTTTTCGGCCAAGATCGAATCCCGAGCCGCTCTGCTGGCCCAGCCGGTCGATCAGGTCTTGATCGTCTCGCGCACATTTGGGCACAAGATCCGCGATAGCTTGCGCGCTGACGGCTACCAAGGCCCAATCATGACCTTGGATGAACTGTTGGAGATGCGCTGAGGCGCTGAGGCGTCGAGCCTATGCGCTATTAAACCATTCCCAAGCCGCGTCGCTCCATGCCGTGCAAAGCTGTGTTTCGACCCGGTTTTGGCTGGCGCTTCAGCCGACCTGCGGTCGCTGCGGCGCGGCGTGCGTGTCACTCGTGCTTGGGGTTCAGCTCGCCATTGGCCTTTTGGACTTCGGCAGGCCAGGTGGACTGGATGTAGGCCAGAATATCCCAGATTTCCTCATCGCTTAGCTGCTCACCAAAGCCTGGCATGCCGGACTTAAAGTCTACGATGCCGTTTAGTTCCAACAGCTTCTGGCCGCCGAGCTTTGTATAGTTGAACAAAAGCTGGTTGTTGTGGTGCCAGGTGTGACCGCTAGCGTCGTGCGGCGGTGCGGGCAGGATCCCGTCCTCGCCAGGTGTGCGCCAGTTCGGCTGCCCTTCAAGCTGTTCACCATGACAGGCCGCACAGTTGTCGGCATAGCCCGCCTCACCCTTGGCCAAGTCGCGCCCTTCAAGCTCATGGTCCGCCCAAGCGGGGCTCCCCGCGACCAGCGCGAGCGCAACAAACATTCGAATCATACAACCTCCAACCAAGTTTTCATGCCCGAGGCTTGGTGCCCCAGCATATGGCAATGCAACAACCAAGCGCCTGGATTGTCGAACTTACACAAAATCCGCAGCTCCTGACGCGGATCGACCAAGGTCGTATCGCGAAACGCGCCCAGTTTTCCTGTCGCTTCAAGTTCATAGAAATGGTGCCCATGCAAATGAATGCCGTGGGCAAAGACCGATTCATTGACCATGCGGATGCGCGCCCATTGCCCGCGCTTGAAGCGGTGATAAGGGGCATCGCTCATGCCGGATTGGCCATTGAACCCCCAGATGTCGGTCAGCGTGGCAGCGCCAGGGCTCATCGCACCGCCCTGCAGGCGCAGCTCGATATCCAACACCGCAGCATAGTCGTCGGGCTTTGGCATCGCATTCAGGGGTAAAGCTGCAATCGGGCTCGCCGTGCGCTGGCTATTGAGGCCCTCGACCGCCAGCGTCCCCAACTCATAGACGCCGTCGCGCATGGGCGCGCCGATCTGCACGCTCTGCCCTTGTTCCGGGTCGGCGGTCACGTCTGCGATTACATCAACACGCTGCGCGGGGGCAAGCAGAAGATCGGCCAAATCCTGAGGCTCAGCCAGCGGCATGCCGTCAAGCGCCACCACTTTGCCCGCAACCCCGGCCAGCGCCAGCGGGAAGACGCGGTCGGTCGCCACGTTGATCAGGCGCAGCCGCAGTCTGTCCCCCTTGCGCACCGGGCTGTTATCGTCGATCAAAGCCTTGGCGAAGTTGCCCAAGCGGCCTTGATGCGCTTGATCGTGCATGTTTGCAAAGCCGGGAGCCAGCGTGCCGGTCTCCATCAAACGCCAATCGTCCACCATAACGATCACATCGCGGTCCACATCCGGCGGGCTTGCCTCTTCGACGATCAGGGGACCATAGAGGCCTCTTGCCACCTGCTCCCATGAGCGATTGTGGGCGTGATACCAATAGGTTCCCGCGTCGGGCGCGCTCAGCGCGTAGTCAAAGCTGTCGCCGGGTGCCACCGCCTCTTGCGTGAGCCCCGCAACGCCATCCATGGCATTGTCAGAGCGCAGCCCGTGCCAGTGAACCGCTGTGCCTTGGTCAAAGGCATTGACCAGTTTTGCTTTGAGCATCGCGCCCTGCTTGACGCGCAGCACCGGTCCAGGCGAGCTGCCATTGTAGCCCAGCATGGGCGTTGCAGGATTGCCCTCTGGCAAGATCTGCGCGTCAATCGGCTCGGCGGTCAAGAGCTGCGGGGATGCCGCTTGTGGTCCAGAGGCGCTCGCACCAGAATTGCTGGCGGCCGTGGTGGGCTTCAGTGCCAAACTGCTGCTCGCAAAGCTGGCCCCCGCAGCCAACAAGAACTGACGTCGTTTCATCCCTAAAAATCCCTTTCGCTTTGACCAACCCAAGGGCAAGTCAGGGCCATTTCACCGCTGCAAAAACCGCATGTCAGAAATGCGAGTCCGTCGCTTGTCCAACCTACCTAGGCAGTGCACATAGGACCTGCGGTCGCGGTTGACCGCCTCAGTCCTGACAGATCAAGGCACAAGACTATGTTCAGCCCACTTACCAGCATTCTTGACATCGCCACTTTCCGTAACCCAACAGCGCGCGACTATGCGAACTGGAGCGACCGTGATCTGTTCGCAATTGGTCTGACGCGCGCCGACGTGACAAAGACCGCAAAGCGCCAGCGCTAAACCGCAGCCCTTCCTATTAGAGCATGAGCCATGCGCTAAGGCATGAGTGCAATGGTTGAGCTCAAAGTCCGCGCCCTGTTCACGCCTTTGTGCATGGGTCTTAGGCGATTGCTTGTCGCCTAGGCTCACAGCAGGTCTATCGGGTGGTAGTGAACTTAGAATCGGTTCCAAGACATAAGAACCCGAGCAAGCTGGCTGGTTTGCTCGGGTTTTTTGTTGCCCAACTGGGAAGAGCTATGGCGTCGATTCAAGCTGAGGCGGCGACTGCGTGCCATTTTCGATTTGCGGCTGCGGGAAGCGGAAGCGGATTTCCCCATCTTCAAAGTCGATCACCACTTTGCCGCCGCCGACCAGCTTGCCGAACAGCAGCTCCTCAGCCAGGGGCTTCTTGATCTCTTCTTGAATGACCCGTGCCAAAGGACGCGCACCCATCTGTGGGTCATAGCCTTTGGCCGCCAAGTGCACGCGGGCGCTCTGGCTAAGCTCGATATCCACACCGCGATCCGCCAACTGCATTTCAAGCTGCAAGATGAACTTGTCCACCACAAGCGACACCACCTCCGGCGGCAAGGACGCAAAGGGTACGATGGCGTCCAGGCGGTTGCGGAACTCAGGGGTAAACATCTTGTTGATCGCCTCGGTATCTTCCCCGACCCGCTGTTCTTGCGCAAAGCCCAGCGCTGGCCTGGCCAGCTCGCTCGCACCCGCGTTGGTGGTCATGATCACAATCACATTGCGGAAATCGATTTGCTTGCCGCTGTGGTCGGTCAGCGTGCCGTGATCCATGACCTGCAACAAGATGTTGAACAGGTCAGGGTGCGCCTTTTCGATCTCGTCCAGCAACAGCACCGCGTGGGGCTGCTTGTCCACCGCATCGGTCAGCAGGCCGCCTTGGTCGAAGCCGACATAGCCTGGAGGCGCACCGATCAAACGGCTAACGGTATGGCGTTCCATATATTCTGACATATCAAAGCGCAGCAGCTCGACGCCAAGGGTCGACGCCAACTGGCGCGCCACCTCTGTCTTGCCGACGCCCGTCGGGCCTGAGAACAGGAAAGAGCCAATCGGCTTCTCTCCATCGCGTAAGCCCGCGCGGGACATCTTGATGGCGTTGGCCAGTATCTCGACGGCCTTGTCCTGGCCAAACACCAGGCGTTTAAGATCCGTCACCAGGTTCCTGAGCACGCGCTTGTCGTCGATAGACACCGATTTGGGCGGGATGCGCGCAATCTTGGCAACAATAGCCTCGATCTGCTCTTTTTCGATGCGGTGCTGGCGCTGTTCTTCGGGCACCAAGCGCGTTGCCGCCCCGGCCTCGTCGATCACGTCGATAGCCTTATCCGGCAGCTTGCGATCGCCGATATAGCGCGCGGACAGCTCCACCGCCGAGCGCAAGGCTTCGGGCGAGTATTCCACGTTGTGGTGGGCTTCGTACTTGGTCTTCAGGCCGTCCAGAATGCGCACCGTATCTTCGACATCGGGCTCGTTGACATCGATCTTCTGAAACCGGCGTACCAAGGCGCGGTCTTTCTCGAAGTAGGAGCGATATTCTTTATAGGTGGTCGAGCCCATGCAGCGCAGCTCACCGCTTGCCAGAACCGGCTTTAACAGGTTGGCTGCGTCCATCGCGCCGCCGCTGGTGGCACCCGCACCGATAACGGTGTGGATTTCGTCGATGAACAGAACCGCATGTTCCAGTTTGCCCAGGTCCTTCAGCACCATTTTCAGGCGCTCTTCGAAATCGCCGCGATACCGCGTGCCAGCCAAGAGCGCGCCCATATCCAGCGCGTAGATCTCGGCATTGGCCAGAACTTCGGGAACGTTGCCCTCGATGATGTTGGCTGCCAGGCCCTCGGCGATTGCGGTCTTTCCCACGCCAGGGTCGCCCACCAACAGCGGGTTGTTCTTGGTACGCCGGCACAGGACTTGAATCGCGCGCTCCACCTCCAGGTCGCGGCCGATCAGCGGATCAATTTTTCCATCGGCTGCCTTGGCGTTCAGGTTGACACAATAGGCATCCAGCGCCTTGGTCTTGGGGCCTTCTTTGCCCTCGCCTTCGCCCTCTTCCCACTCGTCTTGATCGCGCGGGCTCAGCGTGCCGCGCGCTGGGCGACCGTGAGAGAGAAAGCTGGTCGCATCCAAGCGGGTCATACCAAGCGCTTGCAACAAGTAGGCGGCGTGCGAGTCTTCTTCTGAGAAGATCGCCACCAGCACATTGCTGCCGGTTGCCGGTTGCTTGCCGCTGGATTGGACATGGATCAAGGCGCGCTGTAGCACACGTTGAAAGGCAATGCTGGGCTCGGGCGCCGAGGAGCTGGGATCGACGATAGCCTGCATCTTGTTATCGAGGAAGTCGGAAAGCTGAGCGGCCAGCACTTCTAGATCGACCTCGCAACCTTCCATGACCTCGCGGGCGTCTTCGTCCTCGACCAAGGCCAACAGCAAGTGCTCAAGTGTGACGTACTCGTGGTGCAAATCCGCAGCGACTGCAACGGCTTGGTTCAAGGTGTTTTCCAGGGTTTTCGAAAGCATAAGGACTCCTGAAAGTCAGCGGATTAAGGGCCTGCAAACGGGGGTGTTCGCAGCTCAGTCCGCCTCCATGGTGCATTGCAGCGGGTGGTTGTTGCGACGTGCATAATCCAGCACGCGGTGGACTTTGGTCTCGGCCACTTCGTAGGTATAGACCCCACATTGGCCGACGCCGTGTTGATGGACGTGCAACATGATCTTCTCAGCCTCAGCTTGGCTCTTCTTGAAGATCGTTGTCAGCACCCGCACCACGAATTCCATGGGCGTATAGTCGTCGTTCAGCAGCAGCACGCGATACATGCTTGGCTTTTTCAGGCGCGTCTTAGGCTCCAGCAGGGTTGCGTTACCGCCCTCATCATCGCCTTTGTTGGGCTCGTCTGGGGTGTCCTCCCCAGCTAGCCTAGGCGCTGTGCCTACTGCGTGGCCGTACCCCAAGAGCGGGGCAGATGTTTCGTGCTGTTGCGCCATGGACCCTAATCAACTGCTTATGTAATCCTATTGTCAGCGCGCCGTGTCTGGCTTTGCTCCAGTTGAGCCTTGCGAATGGGTCAAAATCATGACCAGCACGCTGCGGGTCGTGTGTCTCACCAGACTGTGCAAAACAGGTGAAAATCCGCGACCCGGATTGCCAATGTAGGCGCCCACCCGCCGCGCGCCAAGGGGGGAGTCGCCAAACGTGTATCGCAACAACCCGGAATCGCATTCAGGCTGCAAGGTTCATCAAGCCGCTGGCTATATCCTCCATGCGCCGAATCTTGGTGGAAAACGCAACCGGACAGCCCCAATTTCCGCGCATTTGCAGGCAAAACTCGCGCTTGGCCCCGGGTTGGTTTGGAGTTTCGCCTCTAAGGACCTATGTTGTTTATAGGCCCGGGCCTCGCTCAAGACCCGAACCACCAACACCGCAGAGCGAAGAGGAACAAGCTTCATGATGCGTGCCGTCAGCCTTTGGGGCAGCCTTGCTCTGGTTGCCATATCGACCGTTGCCGCGGCGGTGTTTTTGGTCGTGCCACGCATCCCGATTGAGCAGTATCGCCCTGAAATCAACCAGAAAATCAGCCAAGCGCTTGGACGACCCGTGCGCATTGACGGCGCGCTGCGCCTGCGCCTGGTGCCGCAGCTCACCGTCTCGATTGAAGACGTTAAGATCGACAATATCGCTAGCGGTTCGCAGCCCCTAATGGCGCGCATGAAAGCACTCAACTTGCGGGCTAGCTTCTTTCCTTTGCTGCAAGGCAAGATCGAGGTTGACGCCATCGTTCTTGATGAGCCCACGATTTTGCTGGAGATTGCGCGCTCTGGCCAGGCCAACTGGGCCTTCGAGCCGCAGACGCGCCCAGGACCCGAATCGCAGGTCAGCGATTCCTTGCCTTCAGCGAGCGCTACGCCCAGCGATGGCGGTGCGCCGGGCGCACCAGCCGCGAGCCTTGATGAGCAGCTCACACGCCTGGATATCAAAGACTTTCGCATCTCCAACGGCCGCATCACCTATCTGGATCAACGCAGCGGCTATCGCCAAAGCCTGACGATCGCAAAACTCAATGGCAGCTTAGAGGGCGCGGAACAGCGTGTCAGCCTGGCAGGTCGCCTCGGCTGGCAAGGCCTTGATCTTGACTACCAACTCAGCCTGGCGCCCATCACCGCAGCGCTCGACGGTGGCACCTTGAACCTCAGCGCGACCATCAACGCCGCCTCAGCACTCAGTGGCAAGTTGGACGGACGCCTGCAGTTGACGCCCAATCTGGGCTATGAAGGCCGCGTTGAACTGGCGAGCGAGCGCCTGCCCGACATCCTAGAGATGGCTGGCCTCAACCTGCCCCAAGCACGCCAACTGCGCGGACCGCTGTCAGCCAAGGGGGATTTGGTGTTCGTTGACAATTCCTTTGCCTTCACCAACGCCAGTTTTTCTGCCGACCTACCCGCCGTTGCCGCCTCTTTCGACGGTCGTTTGGGCTATCAAGCCGCTGCGCCCAATGTGATCGGCAGTTTCCAAGTCCAGCTAAAGGACACGGCAGCCCTGCTGAAGGTCGCCAGCGAGCAGAGCCCGACCTTGGCGCTGCCGCCGCTCAGCGGCACTGCCGAGGCCAGCGGCGACCTGTTGTTGGTCGGACAAGACTTCGACCTGGGGCAAGCTCAGATCCAGGCCGATCTCAATTGGGGGCAACTTCGCTATGACGGCCAGATCACAAAGCGCGCCTCCAGCTTCGCTTCTGACGGGCAAGCCAACCTGGCGCTGCCCGACCTTGCGCCGCTCGCAGATTGGGCCAGAACCCAGCGCCCCGAGGTGCCCCAGCTTTCCGGCAGTGCAAAGGCCGCGGGTCGGCTGGCGCTGGCAGGAACTGACTTTTCGCTCTTGGGAGCCAGCTTGGAAGCGCGCACCAATTTGGGCGAGCTTCTGTTCAACGGCGACCTGCAAAGCATCGGCGAACAACGCTTTGCCCAAGGCAGCTATTCCGCCCAAGCCCAAGACTTGAAGGGCATACTGGCGCTGGTGCCACCCAGCCTGTTAGCCAGCATGCCCGGCCTACGCAGCCTGAGCGGCAGTCTGCAAGCCTCCGGTCGACTGCAAGCTCAAGATCAGCGTATTGAAAGCCAAGACACCCAGTTCCTCGCTCAAACCTCGCTCGGCCAACTTGCTCTGGGCGGCAGCCTATGGCTCGACGCCGACCAAGGCCAGGCTTTGGACCAGCAGCTTGGGTTGGATTTGCAAGCCCGTGGCGAACTGCCCGCCCTTGAGCAAGTCTTAGCCATTGCAGCTCCCTCCCTTCAGACCGGGCTCAGCGAGGATAGCCGCTTGACCTTTGACGGCCGCCTGCAACACCAGGCCGGACAGAGCCAAATCTCCGCCGCGACGCTGGCCCTATCCAACGCAGAGGTCAGTGCGAGTTTCAGCGGTGATGCCAACTTGCAAGGCTCCGATATCACGGCCCAAGGGCAAATCGCGGCTCAAGGCCGCTCCTTGCGCGCGCTAACCCAGCGCTATGGCCTGGACCTGCCCGGCAAGCCAGAGGTCTACGGCCCCTTCTCCTTGCAAGGCTCCCTGGATCATCGCCAGAGCCAGACCCGGTTTGAGCAAGCCACCCTTAACCTAGATGGCAACGCGCTGCGCATGGCGGCCATGCTAGATTTAGGGCAGCCCAAGCCCTACGTGCAGGCCAATTTGGTCGCTCCGCGCCTGGCCCTTGACCCCTACTTGAGCGCTGAGGATCATCAACCCGTGGCCTCGGCGCAGAATGCCAGCCTCAGCAACAATGGCGGCAATGGCTGGGACACCGCGCCGATCGACTGGTCGGGATTGCAGGCGTTTAACGGAGACTTTTCGCTCAAGTCCCAGGGCTTAAGCCTCTACGGATTTGCTTTGGACCAGGCCGAAATTACCGCCAGCTTACGCGATGGTCGCTTGCAGGCAGATCTGCCCTCTCTCCAAGCCTATGATGGCAGCGGCACGGGAACGCTTGTACTCAATGCGCGCGGTGCCGAGCCGTCGTTGGCGGTCAAAGCCAAGGTCAACCAAGTCAACGTCAAGCCGCTGTTTCAGGCGCTTGCGGGGCGCGAAGAACTTAGCGGCACCGGCGACTTGGAGGTCGATCTCTTGACCTTCGGCATCAACCAGTCGCGGCTCATGTCGAACTTAAAGGGCAGCAGCACTATCAATCTTCGCGACGGTTCGCTGCTGGGCCTAGATTTGCCCGCGACTATCGCCACGCTGAAGTCGCGCCAGCTCGACCCGGCCTTGGGGCGCACGCGGGTCACAAAGTTTCAGGATCTAGGTGCCCAGGCCCTGATCGAACAAGGGGTACTGCGCACCGAAGGCTTTCAGTTGACCTCTGACAAGGTGGCTCTGACCGGCAAGGGCCAAGTTGACCTGGGCAAGCGCCAGATTAACTATCGCATCGAACCACGTTTGACCGCAGGCTATGTGCAAACCGAAGGCCTCAATCCCGGCATTTCGAAGCTCACGCTGCCCTTGCAGATCTTTGGCCCTTGGAACGATTTGCGCATTCAAATGGACCTGACGGGCTTCCTAACCTTGGCGCGCGACAACCCCGAGGCCTTGCTGGATCTGATTCCCCGCGATTTGGCGAAAGACATCTTGCCCGACGACATCAACCTGGACGCCCTCGCCTCTGAGCGCCGCCGTCAGGCTCAGCAGGTTCTGGAGCAGCAAGCCGCCCAAGCCCAGGCGCTGCGCCAACAGGCCGAGCAAGCCGCAGCCGAACAAGCCGCAGCGCTGGCAGAACAGGCCCAGCGCCTTCAAGCCGAGGCCGAGGCGCGTGCGCTGGAGCAAGCCGAGCGTCTGCGCCAAGCCCAACAATCGCTTGAGGACTCAGCGGGACAAGCCGTGGACAACCTGCTCAACAATTTGTTCCAATAAGCAGGCTCGAAGCCCTTTGATCCTGGACCTGCAAGGCATAAGAGGAGGCGCGCTTTGCCGCTTCGCTCTGCGCTCGGGGGGTGGGTTTGCCTCCGAAAATCCACCGACGCGACGCTCGGGGTTTGTGGGCTTAGGTCCCGTCGTAGAACCGCCCGCGCTCAGCTTCGATGGTAAAGCGTCCAATGGCCACATGGCGGTTGATATAAACCGACATCACCAAGCCCAACGACAGCATGGTGGTCAACATGATGGTGCCGCCATAAGAAATGAGCGGCAAAGGCACACCAACCACCGGCAAGCTGCCCGACACCATGGCGATATTCACCGTCACATAGAGGAACAAATTGGTCGCCACACCCAGCACCACCAAGCGCCCAAACTGATTCGGAATTCGTGTCGATAGCAACAAAAGGTAGACGAACAGCAGGCCATAAATCGCCAGCACGAAAAAGGCGCCAAACAGCCCCCACTCTTCTGAAATGAGCGCGAAAATAAAGTCGGTCTGCTTTTCAGGCAGGAACTGAAGCTGCGACTGGGTGCCGTTCAAGTAACCTTTGCCGAACAAGCCGCCGGAGCCCATGGCAATCTTGGATTGGATAATCTGATAGCCGTCACCGAAGGGGTCAGCCTCGGGATGACGAAAGGTGATCAAGCGGGCTTTTTGATAGTCCTTAAGTAGGTATTCCCAAGCTGCCCAAAACGCCAAGAGCGCCGACAAGATACCGGCCAACACCTTCCAGTGGCGCAGCCCGCCCGCATAAAGCAAGACGCTGCCCAAAAAGAACAGCAGCAAGCCGGTGCCCAAGTCCGGCTGGAGGAAAATCAGGGCAAAAGGTAACAGCAACATGATGAACGGCAGGATCAAGAAGACCAAATAGCCCATCTGCTCATAGGTCCGCTCATGCAAATAGCGCGCCAAGGCCAGGATCAAGAACACCTTCATCAGCTCAGAGGGCTGCAAGTTGAAAACATAGAGATCTAGCCAACGCTGCGCGCCGCCGCCGGTGGTGCCGACGAACTCCACCAACACCAGCAAGACAATGCCGATGGCAAACCATATGTAGGCCGAACGCATCCAAAAGCGCACATCGACCATGGCCACCAGCACCATGACCACCAGCCCCAAGCCAAAGCGAATCAGGTGGTTGAGCGCCCAAGGGGTCCAAGAGCCCTGCGCCGCCGAATACAGCGATAAGACGCCAATTCCCAACAGCACCAAAGGGATCAGCAACAGCCCCCAGTTCATTTCGATCAACCGCTGACGCAGCGACAGGCCCGTCGCCTCAAAGCTGTCTTCGTAGTGTAGGTTGAAGGAACGTATGGGTCTCACGAGCTTTGCGCCTCTTCGTCCAACACAACCGTATCGCCGTTGAAGCGCGCTGACATGGCCGCTGACAACAGGTCACGCGCGATGGGCGCGGCCACCGCGGAGCCAGAACCGCCATGCTCCACCACCACCGCAGTCGCATAGCGCGGCTGATCCACCGGCCCGTAGCCGACGAACAAGGAGTGGTCGCGCTGCAAATAGTCGATGTCATCGTTGGTCAAAACGCCCGATTCACGCTCGGAGATCGTGATGCGTCGCACCTGAGCGGTGCCCGTCTTTCCCGCCATGCTCATGGCCGGCGAGCGAATACGCGAGGCGCGCGCGGTGCCGGTTTCTGAGTTGACAACGTCGTTCATCATGCGCTGAACCAACAACACATGATAGGGGTCGACCTCAAGTTCGGGTGCCAGAACCCGGCCCTGCCCCGCCACAAAGTGGGGCTGCACCTTGCGCCCGGTTGCCAAACGCGCGCACATGGTGGCCAACTGCAACGGCGTGGCCAGCATGAAGCCTTGGCCAATGGAAACCTGGATTGTATCACCCACGTTCCAAGGACCGCGATCAAGTTTGGTCTCTTTCCAGCGCCGCGACGGCAGCAAGCCAGGGTTTTCGAATTCATGATAGTCCAGGGACACGCGTTGGCCGAAGCCGAAGTGCTTGGCCATGGCGGCAATGCGCTCAATGCCCAGCCTTTGGGCCATCTCATAGTAAAAGACGTCGCAAGAATGCACCAAGGCATCGTGCATATTGACCAGGCCGTGGCCCTCGCGCTTCCAGCAGTGAAAACGCTGATTGGACACATCAATGAACCCACGGCAATTGACGCGCGTCTCTACAGAAATATTGGCCTTCATGGCCGCCAGGGCCACGATCATCTTAATGGTCGAGCCCGGCGCGTAGACGCCTGATGAAATCTTGTTGTTCAATGGTGCGGCCGGGTTGTTGATAATCGCCTGCCACTCCTGGGTGGAAAAGCCCCGCACAAAGCTGTTGGGATCAAATCCGGGGTGGGACACGGCCGACAAAACCTCGCCGGTATTCAGATCCATTAGGACCGCCGAGCCCGCCCTATGCTTAGCAAGCTGCTGGTGGGTCAAGAGCTGAAGGTCGCGGCTGAGCGTCAGCTTCAGGTTTTCACCGGCAGCCGGCTGAACACGTTCCAGCTCACCACGCGGACGCCCTGAGGCACTCACTTCAATCTTTTTAAAGCCCGGCTTGCCCATCAAATTGGCGTCAAACAAGCGCTCTACACCCTGTTTGCCGATCTTAAAATTCGGCATGCGCAGCAAAGCGCGGCTATCTTGTTTGACATCCTTTTCGGTCACCGCGCTGACGTATCCCACGATGTGCGCAAAGCTCTCTTTGTCAGGATAAAAGCGCTGCAAAACCTCGCGCACCTCAATGCCCGGCAGCTCGGGTTGGCGCACCTCTAAGATCATGGCTTGGTTTTGGGTCAGGTTGCGCTTGACCAACACCGGCACGAAGGCGGGCTTATCTTCTAGCTGGGCATAAACGTCTTCAAGTTGCTGCGGCGTCAGCTCGATGAAGCGCTGCACATCCGCCAAGGTCGCATCAATGCTGTCGGTCTTGTTGGCGGTGATATACAGCTCGAACGAGGGCACGTTGAGCGCCAGGGCTTTGCCAAAGCGATCCGTAATCAAGCCGCGATTGGGCACCAGCATGCGCGTGGCGATGCGATTGTCCTCAGACTGCGAGCGGTAGAGCTTCCCGTCAGAGATTTGTAGCGCATAAAGCCGCCCGCCCAGACCGGTCAAGATGGCGGCCTTGATGCCGCCAATGACAAGCGTGCGCCGCGTAAACACATTCGCCCTTTGATTTTCGTGCCGCTTCACGCGCGTACTCCAGTTGGTACAGTCTTACTTTCGCAGATTTCTATCAGCGGAATCGACCGCCTTTATGGCGCTGGCAAGGCGGATCTCGAACCAGGCAAAGCCTATGGCGAACAAGGGGTAGGCCAAGATCGCTGCGCCATAGCGCGAGGCCACCGGCTTGATGTCCAAGATCTGCCACGCCAAACCAGCGCTGATCACATAGTGGACCGTGGCGCTCATGGCCATCACCAAGCAGCACAGCAGCCAAGAGAACCAAAAACTGGTGCCAAAGCGGTTGGCCGAGCGGCTCTTGGTCACGAAGACAATCGGCAGATAGGTCAAGAACCCGAGGCCCAAGGGGTCGCCAGAGATCACGTCTTGAGCAAAACCCAAAGCCAAGAGCCCAAACAGCGGCATGAGCGCTGGCAAATAGAGACACCAATAAAAGATCACCAACGTGCCCAGCATGGGCACCAAGCCTTCAGCTTTGCCGTGGGTCGAAAACAAGCTGGTTATCAAAATGGCTAGAAAGCTCATCAACAGCGGGAAGCCTCGCTCGACAAGTGACCAAAGCGGCGGCCAAGGGCGTCGGCCAATGAAGGGAAGACGCATGACGGCGTGCCTAACGCAGCTCAGCGCTGGGCTGCGGTCGAGAGCTGGAGACGACTTGCACCTCCATCAACGCATCCAGCTCGATATAGGGCAAAACCAATACGCCCTTTTGCGATACGCTGGCGACAATTCCAACCGGCAGGCCCGCCGGGTACATCCCGCCTTGCCCCGATGTTACCACGCGATCTCCGCGCTTGAGCGAGCGCTGGATGGTTTGGTTGATATAACGCATGTCGAGCATGACCTCGTTGCGCCCAGCGACCAAAGCTGTGCGCTGGATCTGCTCGATAAAAACCGGAACCCTTGAGTTGATGTCGGTGACCAGCATGACCCGGCTATAGGACGCGCCCACCTCGACCAAGCGTCCGATTAGGCCGCTGGGCCCGACCACCGCATCACCAATGGCAAAGCCCTGTGCAAGTCCACCCTCCACCAACAAGGAGCGCGCATAGGCGGAACCTGGGTCAGTGACGATACGTGTCGTCTTGTAGTCGAAGCTAAAGGGCTCCAGGAACTGGGTGGTCTGGCGCAGCCGCTCATTTTCCGCAGCCACCGTTCGATAGGCCGACTCCCACTGGATCAACTGGTTGTTCTGCCGACGCAATTCGGCCACCTCGGCCTGAAGATCCGCATAGGAGCGCACACCGCTGGCGGTCTGCTTGATTACGTCGGTTGGCTGAGAGATGAGATTGACCACCGGAGCCAAGAAGGTCAGCACGGCAGAACGGGCCCGCGCCTGTGACGCTGGCGCGAGTTGCCCCCAAAGAATAAGGAAGAAGGACAGACCAATGGTACCAAACAGCGCAAACCGGCTCAGGGGCACGCCGAGCTGAGGCGATGTTGATAAGAACGTCCGGCTTTGAATACGGCGGCTCATGGGTTGAAAAATCTAAACACGATGAAAATACTCCTGCCCACTGCCGATCAAATGCGGCAAGGGCGTGACCTTCCATCTTAAATAGAAAATTGCGGCAGAAATTCGCCGCCAGGCTGCTAACACCTGTTGGTTCCGGTCGAATTTCGCAAATTGCAGTTTTGAGGCTCAGCGCAAACCGCAAGACACCTGCAACGCCTGTCTGCGTGATTTGTTAAAAAAAACCAAAATGCGAGAGCGGTGGAGCCAGTGCCATGCCAGCGTAGGGCGCTCTAGTTGGTCGCGACCAACACCGACCTCATGCTGTCCAGTTCCTCCAGACAGTGCCCGCAGCCCAAGGCCACGCAATCGAGCGCGTTTTCAGCCACAGCCACCGGCAGGCCGGTCGCCTGACGCAGGACAAAGTCAAGGTTGGTCAGCAGAGCCCCGCCCCCGGTCAGCACAATGCCACGATCGACGATATCGGCCGACAGTTCGGGCTCACAGCGCTCCAGCGCAGTGCGCACGGCTTCAACAATCGCGCCGACAGGCTCGGACAGTGCCTCGGCGATCTGCCGTTCAGAGATGGGCACCTCTTTAGGGACGCCATTCATCAAGTCGCGCCCGCGGATTTCCATAACCTGGCCGTCGCCGTCCATGGGCGGGAAAGCGGTTCCCAGATGCAGCTTGAGCCGCTCGGCCGAGGCTTCGCCGATCAAAAGATTAAAGTTGCGCCGTACATAGGAGACGATGGCCTGATCCATCATGTCGCCGCCGACCCGCACCGATCGCGAATAGACAACGCCACCCAGCGACAAAATCGCGACCTCGGTGGTTCCGCCGCCGATATCCACCACCATGGAGCCAGTGGGGGCCATGACCGGAAGGCCCGCACCAATGGCCGCTGCCATGGGCTCCTCGATCAGATAGACCTTGCGTGCGCCCGCAGCTTCGGCGCTCTCCTGGATCGCGCGGCGCTCGACCGCTGTCGAACCCGAAGGTACACAGATCACCACCAGCGGCGCTGCAAAGGAGCGGAAATTATGCACTTTACGGATGAAGTGCTTGATCATCTCTTCAGCAACTTCAAAATCCGCAATCACGCCATCGCGCAAGGGGCGCAGCGCCTTGATATTACCGGGGGTGCGACCCAGCATCATTTTGGCCTCGTCACCAACAGCCATCACCTGACGGCGGCCCTTGACCTCCGCGATGGCCACAACAGAAGGTTCGTTCAAAACGATCCCTTGTCCTTTGACGTACACCAGGGTGTTAGCGGTGCCCAAATCAATGGCCAAATCCGACGACAACCACCCCAGAAGCCGAAATAGCATTCTTGGTCCTTAATTGCTTAGCTGGGCGGACGGCGCGCCCACCGGGCCCTAGATACGCGTTTGACAGCAAATGACAAAGGAAACAAGCGTGAAAAGGTCAGAAAAAAGCACGCAAAGCATATGCTCCGCGCGCTTTTTTACCCTGAACGCCTGCCTCAGGCCACAGCCTTAGGCAGCAGCGGCCTCGGACTCTGTCTTATCGCGCTTGATGATGTAACGATTCAGAGCATTGGCATAGGCTCGCGCAGAAGCCACAAGCGTATCGACATCCGCGCCTTGGCCAGTGACAGTCCAACCGTCGTGCTCCAACTTAACCGACACCTCAGCCTGGGCGTCTGTGCCGCCGGTGACCGCGTGCACTTGATAGAGCTTCAGGTTGGCTTCGTGCGGATAGGCCTTGTGAAAGCCGTTGAAGATGGCATCCACGGGGCCGTTGCCCTCAGCGGTGACAGGCACGCGCTCGCCATCTACGGTCACAACCAAACTGGCGATGTGCGGGCCCTTGTGACCACAATGGATCGACAGTTGTTCGAACTTCACCACGTCGTTGACGCGTGCGGTGTCATCGACCAGAGCGACCAAGTCTTCGTCGAACACGTCTTTCTTTTGGTCGGCCAAGTCCTTGAAGCGCTGAAAGGCGTCGTTCAACTGATTGTCCGCCAAGGTGTAGCCCAACTCCGCCAGCTTGGTCTTGAAGGCGTTGCGACCAGAGTGTTTGCCCATCACCAGGTTGGAATCGGTCAAGCCGATCCACTCCGGGCGCATAATTTCATAGGTCTCGGCATTCTTGATCATACCGTCCTGGTGAATGCCGCTCTCGTGCGCAAAAGCGTTTGCGCCGACGATGGCCTTGTTGGGCTGCACACCAAAGCCGGTAATGTTGCCCAGCGCCTTAGAGGCCTTCATGATCTTGGTGGTGTCGATATTGGTATAGAAGGGCAGCTTGTCAGCGCGGGTCCGCATGGCCATCACCACTTCTTCCAAAGACGCGTTGCCTGCCCGCTCGCCGATACCGTTGATGGTACACTCGATCTGGCGCGCGCCAGAGAAACAGCCCGCCAAAGAGTTGGCGACCGCCACACCCAAGTCGTTGTGGCAGTGGGTTGAAATGGTGGCCTTGTCGATATTGGGCACCGAGTTCATCAGCATAGTGATCAGCTCTTGGTACTCATCGGCCACCATATAGCCCACGGTGTCGGGAATGTTGATGGTGGTCGCGCCATGTTTGATGGCGGTCTCCACCACACGACACAGGAAATCGCGTTCTGTGCGGGTGCCGTCTTCGGGCGACCATTCGACATCGCCCAGCTTAGAGCGCGCATAGGACACAGAATCGATGATCGCGTCCAACACGGCGTCGGGCTCCATGCGAAGCTTGTACTTCATGTGCACGGGCGAGGTAGAGATAAAAGTGTGGATACGCGCCCGCTCGCCGCCATCGGCGTGCTGCAAGGCTTCCCAAGCGCGGTCGATATCTTTGCGGCTGGCGCGGCACAGACCGGCAATGACGGCAGACTGGGACTGTTGGGCGATGGCGCGCACGCTCTCGAAGTCGCCGTTTGAGGCAATGGGGAAGCCCGCCTCGATAATATCAACGCCCATGTCCTCTAAGATGGCAGCGATGCGCAGCTTTTCTTCCAGGTTCATGGAGCAGCCAGGCGATTGCTCGCCGTCGCGCAAAGTGGTGTCGAAGATCTTGATGCGATCGCGGTTGGAGGTGTCGATACCTTGTATATTGGTGGTCATGTCAGAACTCGTCTAGCTAAGCGTCGCGGGGCAAACAGGCCTTTTGCGCGACTGTAGTATTCGAAAAATACGGCTTCAGCAAGGTGCGTTCCCGATCAAAGCTGGGGAACGTCTGTGCCCCTGAGCGCTAGAATCGCACTCAGCCCGGCACGATCCCACCTGCCCTCAGGGGCAAATTAGGCCTAGGTTTAGAACCAGCAGGAGGCGGTGGGCTTTGATCATGGCAAAAGGCTAACCGGACTCGCGCGCTCTGCCAAGCGAAAAATGCCCGGAACTTGGTGCTCGCCTTGGCCAGTGCAGCCAAAACGGCCAGTGCAGCCAAAACGGCCAGTGCAACCAGCACGGCAAGTGCAGCCAAAACTGCCAGTGCAGCCAGAGCGGCTAGAGCGGCCTGCGCCGGATCCAAGCATGCACTCGCCCCTTGTTGCGCAGCGGCGGCAATTTGGCCTCACGCAGCGCAATATACAGCCCCGAGGCGACGATCAAGGCGATGCCCAGCCAGCCCAGCGCGTTGGGCATGGTGCCAAAGACCAGCAAGCCGAACAAGCTGGCCCAAATGATGGTGGTATAGTCCATGGGTGCGACCAGCGACGCGGGTGCCAAGGAATAGGCTTGGGTAATCAAGTACTGCGCCAAGGCCCCGCCCGCTGCAAAGCCGAGCATCAAGACCCAAGCCTCAAGGTCGGGCCAACGCCAAACCCAGATTTGCATGGGCGCGGTCAAGATCAAGAAGGCAAACTGCGTATACCAAAAGGTGGTAATGCCACGATCCGTATTGCCAGCCTTGCGGGTCAAGACGTTGGACAAGGCATAGAGCAGCATGGCCATCAAGGCCAAGCCCGTGTAGGCCGATACGCCCTGCCCACCCGGTTGTGCCACCAGGGCCACGCCAACAAAGCCCAGGATTACCGCCCCGCCGCGCTGCAAGCCGATTTTCTCGCCCAGCATGGGCACGACCAGAATGGTCACGGCAATCGGCGCGGAATAGACAATGGCCACTGCGTCGGCCAAGGGCATGGCAGAATAGGCAACAATGGCGATCAGCATGGACACAGAGCCCGCCAAGGCCCGCATAACCTGCACCTTAGGTTGCTTGGTATGCAGCACCGTCCAGCCGCCTCGCGAGCGCGCAAGCATGACGCCCAAGGCCATGCCCGCCAGGCAGCGCAGCAACAAAATTTGGGTGGGATGGTAGCCCTCCACCAGCAGCTTGGAGACCGTCTCGAGCACTGCATAGCAGAACATCGCCCCGGCTCCGCACAGTAAGCCGACCAAGATCGAGGCCTGTTGACCGCTCAAACCTGGCGGCGGCGGCAATTGAGCGTTGGGCATATTGGGGATTGGGGCGATAGACATAGCGCTGGCCTTCTAAGGCAACCTTGGCAGCGTCGCTAACTGCGCCAAGCCGAACTCACTTTGCTGCGGTCTGGACTTGGCCTGCGATCCGCAGCCCTACCAAGACATCACCAGGCGCACAGCTTAAATCTCTCCCCAAAATCGCTGCTGTTGTGTCTGCGTCCTGCGCGCCGTTTTTGAGCAGAATGCGCGGATTTTTTCGCAGCGACGGACCTAGCCGTGTTGGCGTTACGCGCCCGTTACAATTGTTTCCTTTTTCCGCTTGCGTTGACACGCCGGCGATACACGAGGCCGCGATAGTCACACTTGTTCGAAGCACACACCCCGCTCAACACAAGCACCCCAGCACTTCGACAGAACTGCTAACTTAAAGGACTATTGTCATGAAAAAAGTAACACTCGCAGCCTTGGCCGGTTTGATCGGCGCCACCACCATCGGCAGCTACGCTGTCGCCCAAAACGCCGGCTTCCAGGGACAGGGATTCCAGGGACAGGGCTTCCCCGCGCAGACCCAGTTTGCCGACGCCTCAGGCCAGCGCGGCCCCGGTTTTGGTCGCCCTGGTGGCGACCACGGCCCGCGCTTTTGTAGCGATGAATTTGAAGAGCGCCGGGAAGCCCGCGAAGAGGCAGTCGATGCCTTCGTAATGACCTATCTCGGACTCAACGCTGAGCAGCAAGCCTTGTATGCGGCAGTAGACCAAGCCAAAGAGGCGGTCGAGGATCAGCAGGAAGCGGTTTGCGATCAACTGACCCAAGGACAACGGCCCGACCGCCAGACCATGCAAGGGCTGCATGAGCCAGTAAAGCAGGCCATGGAAGCCTTCATTGCCAGCTTGAGCGACGAGCAAAAGCAAGCCTTTAGCCTCATCGCACCCAAGCCCCACGGCCCCCAGGGTGAGCGCCAAGGCGCGCACAAAGGTGGCTTTAAGGGCGGCCAACGCGGCAGCTTTAATAACTAGGCTGTCGCAGGGAGCTTGACCGCTGTGTTCTACAGCGGCGACTCCCGCCTCAACCGTCATTTGAAGTCCCAAAATACTTCCCCCCAAATACTTCCCCCCAAATACTTCCCCTGAGGCCTTGCCCCAGGTCCGGCACACACGCCCGGGCTTGGGGCTTCTTTTTTTCGCCGTGAGGAGGCCTTGTCTTTGAGGCCTTGTCCTTGAGGCCTTTTTTGCCTCAAGCGCCTTGGTAGTGGCGGGTCAGCCAGACGGCAGCCAAGGCGGGCTTGTCCTGGCCCTCGATTTCGACCTCAACCTGCCAAGTGGCGGTAAATTCTTGCGGTTTGCGCTCTTCAAATGCCGACAAGACAAAGCGCCCGCGAATGCGTGCCCCGCTCGGCACCGGTGCCAAAAACCTCAGCTTATCAAAGCCATAGTTGACCACCATGCCCAGGCCAACAAGGTGTGGCATGGCACCTTCCATCATCCAGACCAAGCGCGAAAGCGTCAAGAAACCGTGCGCGATGGTGCCGCCGAAGGGCGATCGCGCCTTGGCAGCCTCTTCATCGACATGGACGAACTGATGATCGCCGGTCGCATCGGCGAAGTCGTTGATACAGGCCTGGGTAACGCGATACCACGGCGAAACCCCCACTTCTTTGCCCAACAAATCCGCCAGGTCTTCCAATCGTTTGGGGCTTGGGTTTGCTTGGTTCATGTCCCTGGCTCCTGTTGGGATTTGCGCGCGTCTAAAGCCTCTTTGGCCTCCTCGAACAAAGGCGGGCCGGTCATGACGTTTATGCCACCGCTCAGCGGCAAAATCGAACCCGAAACGTAGGCACCCGCAGCACTACTGAGATAGATCATCGCCCCTGCTATGTCGTCCGGCGCACCGATACGGCCCAGAGGCACTCCGTCGGCGACCAGCGCCTGGCCGTCTGGGTCGGCGGTAACAAAGGCGGTCATGTTTGAGGCGAAGGGCCCCGGCGCCAGCGCGTTGACCGTGATGTGTCGGCACGCCAGCTCCTTGGCCAAGATCTTGGTCAAATGCACAACGGCGGCTTTTGAGGCCGCATAGGAATAGGCCCCGTCGCCCAACGGCTGTTCGCCCATGACCGAGGCGATGTTGATCACCCGCGCTGGATCTTGCGCTGTGGCCGCGCGGCCCAAATCGGGCAATAGCGCTTGGGTGAGCGAAAACAGCCCGGCAACGTTGAGCCCCATGACCGCCTCCCAGGCCTTAAAAGGAAAGCTGCCCAGCGGCGCACCCCAGGCGCGCCCGGCGTTGTTGACCAGGATCGACAGGCCTTCGGGGCAGCGCTGGCGCGTTTCGGCCGCCAGAGCCTCGACCCCCGCCTCGCTCGACACGTCCCCGCCGAACCCTTCGGCGCGCCCCGGCAGACCCAGCGCGTTGATGGCCTCTGCCGCGCTTTGGCAAGCTTCGCTCTTGCGCGAGGCGATCAGCACCCGCGCCCCGGCGACCGCCAAGCCCTCGGCGGCCATGCGCCCGATGCCGGTGGCACCCCCGGTGACTAGGGCGGTCTTACCCCGCAAGCTGAACAGCACTTCAAGACGCGATACATGCGGGGTTTGGGTCATGCGGGGCATCTCCTATACTGCTGTCGCTGGTATGCAAGAGCTGCATGCTAACCGTATGCGTTGCCTGGGTCCCACAGGGATTTCATCTTGACTGCTGGAAGTTCCAAGGCAGCAATTCGTCAAGCCTGCTAGCGGGGTGGCCCGCGGCGATTGCCTCAAGGGTTGCCTTTAGGTAGGC
>JAUIBT010000016.1 GCA_030428255.1 Alphaproteobacteria bacterium
GTTCTGCCGGTTCAAGGACTGGCGCCGCGTAGCGACCCGGTTCGACCGCAACATCAAGACCTTCATGGCCACTATCGCCATCGCAGCCTTCGTCACATGGTGGCTCTAATGAGTCCGGACCCTAGTATCGCAGACCAATCGCACCCTCCCAAGACCTGCGGGCTCTTGCTCGGCGCTCGCTCGGCACTTGGCCGGCAATTAGTCGGTTCTTGGGGGGCTATTCCTGGGTCAGGGCAGCCAGATAGGTTTTGACCTCGTCTGAGGTCCAGTCGGCAGGACCAAAATACTGCATGCGGCCTTTGCCGTCCTTGCCAAAGATGATCGTCACCGGCAGCCCCCGCGCGCCCAAAGGCACCAGCACGTCGGGATCGCTGGCGAAGGTGAAACGCACCGGCGCGCCCCAGTTATTGTTGGCCAAAAAGCCCTCGACCCGCTCGGTCTCAACGTCCATGGTCGAGACCGCCACCACCGCAACGCCTTGGTCCTTCATGTCTTTGGCCAGCGAAATCAGGTCGGGCATCTCACGCAAACAAGGCTGACACCAGGTCGCCCAGAAATTCACCACCGTGACCTTACCTGGTTCCAAGTCCAGTGGCCGCCCTGCTGCATCGGCGACTTTAAAGCTGTCGGCCGTCCAATCGGGTTTGAATGGGTCCATCCAGTCCAGACGCTCAACTTTGGCAGCGCTGGAGGTCTGTTGCCCTTCGCGAAACTGCTTGCCGGTCCACAGGCCTGCGGCTAAGGCCAAGCCCGCCACAACAACCACCAAGCCAACACGAATCAAAGAGCCCATCTTGTCCGCCTCCTCCTCGTTGAGCTGATCAGCAGGAGCGCGCGCTCCTTAGATCGATTGCATAAAGTCCAGCACGTCCTTGGACTCGCGGCGATCCCAATAGGCCGCGCCGCGAAGGCCACCCAAGATGCGCCCGTGGCGATCCATCAAGAAAGCCGTGGGCGTCGCACCGGATCCAAAGACTTGAAATAGTTGCTGAGTCTGATCTTGAAAGAGCGGCAGGTTGTACCAGCCCTTGGCCTGCATGAAACCGCCAACCTCGGGCATGGCCCGGTCATCGATTGAAATCGTCAACAGCGACAAGCGGGTTGGGTCGATACCGGCTGCGGCGGTGTTCAACAGTGGCATATCAATCTGACAGGCGGTGCACCAGGTGGCCCAAAAGACGATCAGTGCCGGTCGGCCATAATAGCGCTGCAGCGTCAGCCATTGATTGTTGGCATCGTAGAAGCCTTGAGTCGGCGCGGGTGTACCGCCAGGGATGGTCAAATATCGATCTCGCCAATACCCCGACAAGGGCGGTTGCTGCACGGGTGGCAGCGGCTGGGACTGCGCCGCGCGCCCTAAACCCAAAGTAGCAAATGCACCTACACTGGTTCCCAAGGTAGCGCGCAAAAACCTGCGTCGATCCAAGCTCGCTGTGTTATCAGTCATCGTTTGCGCCCACCCATGGCTGTAAAATCAAGGCTCGAGCGACGAAAATCGTCGTTTGACTAGACTGCTCACCAATAGGGCGCAGTCATGGCAAAGGTTGGCCATATTTTTCTTGGCCTTATACCTCTCAGACCTAAGCTGCAAGGCTTTCAATGACCAGACACAAGACCGCGATGACCGACCAAACCCAGCACAATGCCAGCCAAAACCCAGACTCAGCAGCCGCCAACAGCATGTGGGGCGGACGGTTTTCCGAGAGCAATGCCGCCATCATGCAGGCTATCAATGCCTCGATTGATGTCGATAAGCGGCTCTATGCGCAAGACATTCAGGGCTCCATGGCGCACGCTCGCATGCTGGCCAAGCAAGGGATCATCACTGGCGATGATGCCGAGGTGATTTGCAAAGGCCTCGCTCAGATCAAGACCGAGATCCAAGAAGGCCGCTTTGTCTTCAGTCAAGAGCTGGAAGACATCCACATGAATGTCGAAGCGCGCTTGAAAGCTATCGTTGGCGAGCCCGCTGGACGCCTGCACACCGCCCGCTCGCGCAACGATCAGGTAGCGACCGACTTCCGGCTCTGGCTGCGCGATCAAATCGACTACAGCGTGGGTCAGATCGACAAGCTGCTGACCGCTTTGCTGGACCAAGCCGAAAAACACGCCGAGACGGTGATGCCCGGTTACACCCACTTGCAGCCCGCCCAGCCCGTCACCTTTGGCCACCACCTGATGGCCTACGTCGAGATGCTGACCCGCGACAAAGAGCGGTTGCAAGACGCCCGCAAGCGCTTGAACCGCTCGCCGCTGGGCTCCGCTGCCATGGCTGGTACCGGCTTTGCCATCGACCGCGAGGCCACCGCTGCCGCCTTGGGTTTCGACGGCCCGACACGCAACTCCATGGACGCTGTAGCGGACCGCGATTTTGCGCTGGAGTTCCTGGCCGCAGGCGCCATCTGCCTCATTCACCTCTCGCGCCTGGCTGAAGAGCTGGTGATCTGGTCCACGCCCTCGATTGGCTTTGTGACTATGAGCGATAAGTTTTCAACCGGCTCCTCCATCATGCCGCAAAAGCGCAACCCGGATGCGGCCGAACTGATCCGCGCCAAGCCTGGCCGCTTGCTGGGAGCCTTCCAAACGCTGGCGGTAGTGATGAAGGGCCTGCCCATGACCTATGCCAAGGATATGCAGGAGGATAAGGAGATCACCTTTGCTGCTGCCGACGCCTTGGACTTGTCGCTGGCGGCCATGGCCGGCATGATCGAGGACCTGACCGCTCACCCTGCTGCCATGCGTGCGGCCTGCCAGAAGGGCCACCTGACCGCAACCGACCTGGCTGACTGGCTGGTGCGCGAGCTGGGCATGCCGTTTCGCGACGCGCACCACGTCACCGGCCGGGTTGTGGTGGTCGCCGATCAAAAAGATTGCCCGATTTGGGATTTGGAGTTGGCTGACCTACAGTCGGTTGAGCCGCGCATTACAGCTCAGGTGTTTGAGGTCTTGTCCATCGACGCATCGGTGGCCAGCCGCAGGTCGTTCGGCGGCACCGCGCCAGAGCGTGTCAAGGCCGCAGTGGCTGAAGCCCGCGCGCGCCTGAACGTCTGATGTCGAACCCAGGCAACCCAATGCAGAGGAGACCCGTCGTATGACTCCAGTATTTCGCACGTCAGCATTTCGCACGTCAACATTTCACACGGCAGCATTTCACACGGCGGCATATCGCGCGTTATTGCCGCGCTGTTTGCGCACGGTCCTGGCTTTGCTGGTGCTGACCAGCCTGGCGGCCTGCGGCGTCAAATCACCGCCAAAATACACTTACCCTGGCAGCGAGAAACAGGTAGAACGCAACAGCTACCCGCCCCTGCCCGAAGGCTACAACCTGCCCAATCTCTAGCGGCCGGTGCAGCCCCAGCGCAATCTGACCTGCAACCTGCCCACTCATCTGAGCCTCTGCCATGACCGCCCGACTGCTTGACCCTGCTTTTTCCTATGCTGACCAGGATCTTCACGCCGAAGATGTAAAAGTGGCAGACATCGCTCAGGCGGTGGGAACGCCTTTCTACCTCTATTCAACTGCGGCCATGGCACGCCAGTATCGCCGCTTGCGCGACGCGCTGTCGGGCATGGATGCGTTGATCTGCTATGCGGTCAAAGCCAACAGCAACCAGGCCGTTATCGCCACCATGCAGACCATGGGCGCGGGCGCAGATGTGGTTTCACAAGGCGAGCTGTTGCGCGCGCTGGCTGCGGGCGTGCCTGCCGACAAGATCGTTTTTGCTGGCGTTGGCAAGCGACCTGAAGAAATGCGCTTGGGTCTGGAAAACGGCATCTTGCAATTCAACGTCGAATCCTGGCCCGAGCTGGACGCGCTGGAGCAGGAAGCCGCCGCGTTAGGCTTGGTCGCCCCGGTTGCCCTGCGCATCAACCCCGACGTAGACGCCAAGACCCACGCCAAAATCACCACCGGCACGGCAGAAAACAAGTTCGGCGTCACCATAGCCCAAGCCCGCGAGATCGCCGCTTCCATCAAGGGCCGCAAGCACCTGCGCCTTGAGGCTCTGGCCATGCACATCGGCTCGCAATTGGTGGATATGGCCCCCTATGACGCTGCCTTTGCGCGCATGGCCAATTTGGCGCGCGAGCTACAAGCCGAAGGTCACGCGCTGCGCCGCTTGGATGTTGGCGGCGGCTTGGGCATCGACTACGGCGCGGGCGCACCGCCTGCTGACGACCAAGTAGAGGTCTATGCCAGCATGGTACGCCGTCACTTCGCCGACTTTGGGCTGCCTTTGGTGCTGGAGCCTGGCCGCTATCTGATCGGCAATGCGGGGCTGATGGTCAGCCAGGTCGTCTACATCAAGAAGGGCGAGAACAAGCAGTTCGCCATTCTGGACAGCGCCATGAATGATCTGATCCGCCCGACCCTCTATGATGCACATCACAGCTTGGTGCCCCTGCGCCAAGAGCCCGCCCGCACCGCTCAGTCTTACGATCTGGTGGGCCCGGTTTGCGAGACTGGCGACACCTTTGCCCAGAGCGCTGAGCTGGTGGGCCTGGAAGCGGGCGACCTGGTGGCCTTTCAGTCTGCTGGTGCCTATTCGGCGGTCATGGCCTCAACCTATAACTCGCGCCGCTTGGTGCCCGAGGTGCTGGTTAAGGGCGGCTCCTGGTCGCAAGTGCGCGCGCGCCAGAGCTTTGAGGATCTGATCGCCCAAGACAGCCTGCCTGACTGGTTGGGGTGATAGCCTTAGGACGATCAGCGTCGCGCTAATCGCGTGACGGATCAACGTTGGCCCAATCGACGATCCGCTCAGGCAAAGCCTCGTCGTCGATGTGCTCTTCACTGATCACTCGATGGCTGCAAGAAGCCCCGGCGCGATGCACGCTTTGAGGATCACCCGAAACCAGCGGGTGCCAGTCATAGAGCGGGCGGCCCTCAGACAGCAGGCGATAGGCGCAGGTCGGCGGCAGCCAATGCGCAACCGAGTCCAAGGTGTCGGCCGACAACTGAATACAATCCGGCACGAACATTTTGCGCCGCGCATAGTCGCTGCAGCGGCAGGTTTCCGTATCCAGCAATTTGCAGGCCACGTCGGTAAAATAAGTCTCACCACTGTCGGCGTCCTCAAGCTTGAGCAAGCAGCACTTACCGCAGCCATCGCACAGACTCTCCCACTGCTGGGGCGTAAGCTGGGACAGTGGCTTGCGCTCCCAAAACTGGTCTGTTGGGCTCAAGCCGAGGTCTGATTTTGGTCGGCGGGCCATGGGCTAGTTCCGCTCCGCCGCGTCGAGCCGCGCCAGCAAGTCCGCGCGTTGGGCGTGATCGTCGGGCAGCTTTGCGATCGCAGCTCGGGCGTCCTCAAACCGCTTCAGCACCAGGTAGGCGTTGGCCAAACGCGCCCAGCCGTCAAAATCCTCGGACTCGTCGGCCAACCGGTCCGCCAAGCGCTGTACCATGCCTTCAATCATGGCGTTGCGATCTTGCGCGCTCATATCCTGAGCGGCGACCACGTCTTCAGCCGTCGGGCCTGGCTGATCGGGTGCCTCGCTGGCCTCCTTAGCCAGTTGGCGAATGGTGGCTATGCGCTGGTCCAAAGCCAGCGACAAGGGCTGATCATCAGGCACTTGCTTGCGCAAAGTCGCCAACAAGCCCAGCGCTTGATCGAAGCGCTGATCTTCGGTCAAAATGAGCGCGGAAATAAACAGCCCGCGCGGATTGCCAGGATCCAGTTGCAACGAACGCCCAACGGCCTGCCGCGCTGCCGGAGGCACCACGCCTTGCGCCATTCCTAGGCTAAAGATCATTTCCCCGAATTCAGCCCAAAGATCGGCATTGTCCGGCGCAATCTGGGTGGCCAGACGCATGGCCTCAAGGCCCTTGATCGGCTCATCCCCCACGACATAGCGCCGTGCAAGCTCCCGGCTCATCTCCAGGCGCTGCTCATCGTCAAGCGCTTGCCCAGCATCGCCAAGTTGGCGTTCCAGGTAGCGCAAGCGTGCGGCGTGATCGCTGGTCTGCGGGTCGGCTGCGGCCTCCAGGCGCGCCTCATATCCCAGCGCTGGGAGGCTTGGCTGCCCAAAGCGCATATAGAGCGCCAAGCTGGTTAGGATCAGCACCGCCATGCCCAAGGCCATGCCAAGATTGGCTATCCAAGCGGGGATGCGAGACGGTGGCGCTTTCAGGTCGCTGTCGAAATCGCCCGGCAGAGCCAGCATACGCCGCTTGACCTCCAAGCGCGCAGCCTCGGCTTGATCGCTCGGCAGCACGCCACGGTCTTGGTCGCGGTCGATCTCCTCGAGCTGATCTCGGTAGACTTGCAGGCTCTTTTCGGCCCCAATCATCCGTGTCGGCGACTTACGTTCAAACAGCAAGGGGCGCAGGATCAAGGCCAGGCTTGCTAGGCAAACCAGTGCCATAAGAGCAAAAATCATGGCTGGCTGTCCTCTTGCAACATGGCGTCCAGGCGCGCTTGTTCGCTCGCATCCAACGGTGCGGGTCCTTGCTGTGCTCCGCCTCGGCCCCGCCGCCGCAACGCGACCGCCAAGCCAAAGCCCGCAATCGCCAGCAGGATGATCGGCAGCAGCCACAAAGGCGCGGTTCGCCAGTCAAATGGCGGCTTCAGCAGCACATAATCGCCATAGCGATCGACAAAGTACTGCTTGATGCTGGCCTCGTCTTGCCCCTGAACCAAAAGCTCGCGCACCTTAAGGCGCATGTCTTTTGCCACGCCGGCATCGCTGTCGTCCAGCGACTGGTTCTGGCACACCACGCAACGCAGTTGCTTGGAGATGTGACGCGCCGTGGCTTCAAGCTGTGGGTCGTCCAACATCTCGTCGGGCTGCACCGCCAGGCTAGGGCCAATCGCCAAGCCGCAGTTGATCAGCGCCGCAAGTACCAGAGCCAACAAAGAACGGTTGGTCATGATTTTTCTTCCGCACGCAGGGCCAGCACCAAGGGGATGATGGTTTCGTTAATGATCAAGGGGTCGAGCGGGCCTTGATGGCGATAGCGTACCCGGCCTTGTTGATCGACGATAAAGGTCTCTGGCACGCCAGTGGTGCCGAAATCCAGGCCAACCTTGTTGAACTCGTCAACACCGATTCGCGTGTAGGGATTGCCCAAAGCCTGCAACCAAGCCAGCGCGTCTTCGGGCTTGTCCTTCCAGGCAATACCATGGACCGGCAGCTTGGCCTCCTTGGCTAAGGTGGTGAGATGCGGGTGCTCAATGCGGCAAGGTACACACCAAGAGGCGAAGAAATTCAACAACTTGACTTGCCCATCGTCCAAATCACTGGTGGCCAAGCTTGGACTGCCTGATCCCGCAAGGTCTGGCAAGGCAAACACCGGCATGGCTTTGTCGATCAACTGAGATGGCAAGGCGTTGGGGTCGCGCTTGTCGTTTAGCCCCCAGGCCCAGACCGCCAACAGCACCACAAAGATGGCCAGAGGCGCAAAGAACAACCAGCGATTCATCACGCTGCGCCTCCATCAACCTTGGCCGTGGCCAGCGCTGGACTGCCGGTCGCGCCCTTGGCCGGAGCCTGAACCCGGCGCGGAATTCCCAAGCGCAAGCGGCGATCTGACAGGGAGAAAAGCCCGCCGATCACCATCACGATACCGCCCAACCAAATCCAAGGCACATAGGCTCTAAAATAGGCTCGCACAACGCGCTTGCCGTCTTGCTCGTCGCCCAAAGCGACGTAGTAGTCGCCGTTCCAGCGCGAGATGATAGCCGCTTCGGTCGTGCCCATGGCCCGCACGGGATATGCACGCTTTTCCGGAGCTAGGGCCAGCCAGTCGTTCTGGCAGTTGCGTAACACGGTCAAATCGCCGACTTGCGCACTGTAGTTCGGCCCCTGGGCTTGGTTCACGCCATTAAAGCGCACGCAATGTTGTCCCAAATCAGCCGTATCGCCAGGCGCCATAGCGGTAATGGTCTCCAAGGACCAGGAAGTCGAGCCCACCATGCCGATTATTGCAATGCCCAAGCCTGCGTGCGCCAAGCTCATGCCATGGGCGGCATTGGGCGTGCGCAAGATGCGCCGTCCCAAACCCGCAAATCTGCCCTTCCAGACGCCGACGCGATCCAGCCACTCGACGGCTGCGGCTGTGATCAACCAGACCGCCAGGCCAATGCCAACATAGGGCAACCAAGCGCCGCCGCGACGCAGGAACAGCACCGCAATGACAACCAAGGTCGTAATCCCGAGAACCAGGCCGAGCCGCTGTGCGACGGCTCCAGCATCCGCGCGCTTCCAGGTCAAGAAGGGGCCGATGCCCATCAGAATAACCACCGGGACCATAATCGGCACGAAGGTGCGATCATAGAAGGGGCCAGCAACGGTGATCTTCTGACCACTCATGGCCTCGACCACCAGGGGCCAAAGCGTGCCATAGAAGACAATGGCGGCGGCAATGGCGAGCAAGATGTTGTTAATCAGCAAGGCCCCCTCACGGCTGATGGGCGCAAAAATCCCGCCGGGCTTAAAGATCGGCGCGCGAATAGCAAACAGGCCCAACGAGCCGCCAATGGACAAAGCCAAAAGCATCAAGATGTAGCGCCCGCGCTCGGGATCGACCGCAAAGGCATGGACGGAGGTCAACAGGCCCGAGCGGACAATAAAAGTGCCAACCAGGCTCAAAGAGAAGGTCAAGACGGCGAACAGTATGGTCCAAACCTTCATGGCATCGCGCTTTTCCACCACGATCGCGCAGTGCAGCAAGGCCGTCCCGCTGAGCCAGGGCATGAAGGAGACATTCTCAACCGGGTCCCAGAACCACCAGCCGCCCCAACCGAGTTCGTAGTAGGCCCACCAAGACCCCAGGGTGATGCCCGCGGTCAAGAAGACCCAAGCTGTCAGCGTCCAAGGCCGCACCCAGCGCCCCCAAGCCGGGTCAACGCGGCCTTCGATCAGCGCGGCGACGGCAAAAGAAAAGGCCATGGAAAACCCGACGTAGCCCAGATAAAGCATGGGCGGGTGCAGGGCCAGGCCGATATCTTGCAGCAAAGGGTTGAGGCCTTCGCCGTCGATGGGCAGGGTGGCTTGGCGCAAAAAGGGATTGGATGTCAGCACCATAAAGCTTAGGAACCCCAGCGCGATCACGCCTTGCACGCCCAGCACTCGCGCCTTGAGTGTTGTCGGTAGGCCGCGCCCGGCCAGCACCAAACAGGCCGAAAACAGGGTCAATATCAGCGTCCAAAGCAGCAAGGAGCCCTCGTGGTTGCCCCAGGTCCCTGCAATGCGATAGATCAGCGGCTTGTCTTGGTGCGAGTTCTGCCACACGGTCCGCAAGCTGAAATCCGAGACGATATAAGCCTGCATCAAGGCAGCGAAGGCCAGGACCACCAGGGCAAAGGTAACAAGCGTGGCTTGGTCTGCGGCCTGCATGACGGCCAGGTGGCGGCGTTGAGCACCCCAGAACCCGAAAATCACCTGCGCGGCCGCGATACAGGTGGCCAAAATCAGCGCGTAGTGCCCCAGTTCGGTCAGCATCAGCAGCCTCCTCCGCCTTGCCAAACGCCTTGCTGTTTCAGCTTGTCGGCGACATCTTTTGGCATGTAGTTTTCGTCGTGCTTGGCCAGAACTTTGTCGGCCTCAAAGACGCCGCTGGCGTTCAGCTTGCCCTCGGCGACCACGCCCTGCCCCTCGCGGAACAGGTCTGGCAGGATGATGTTGGTGCGCACCAGCAAGCTAGCTTGGCAGTCAGTCACCTTGAAGTCGGTTTGACTGCCCTGCTTGACGACCGAGCCCGTCTCAACCAGTCCACCCAGGCGATAGCGTTGCGATCCTGCCTGATCGTCGGCCACCAGCTCGCTGGGCGTGCGGAAAAAGGCTGCGGTGGAGCTGAAGGCCAGCGCCATAAAGACCACAGCAACAGCGGCAAAGCCGAGACCAACCGAGATGAAGAGCAAGCGCTGCGTTTTGCGTGAATACGCCATGATCGACCTTTCTAGTCCTGGGGAGTGCCGGTTGAATTCGTTTGCTCGGGTTCGCCGCCTGCGATCTCTGTGCGCCTGTCTTCCTGCGCCTTGAGGCGTGCGAGCGCGGCGCGGCGGCTTTTAAGCTGCTGGCGTGACCAGACCAGCAAGCCACCGAGCACCAGCGCTACAACCAAATAGGAGCCCCAAACATAGGCGGCGTATCCGCCCATCGCAAAAAAGTCAGCCACTGGCTAAGCCTTTCAATTTGTTAACTTGTGCTGCCGGATTGGCAGGCCCAAATCGGCCGTGTTTGGCCCTGCTTGTTCCCACGCGATGCTAGCTTGCAACCGCCTCCGAAGTCTGCTCACGCCGCATCAGGGCCAAGCGGCTAGAGCGCAAGCGCACCGCCGCCATCTCAGAGTGCATCCGCACGATCAGCAAAGCGAAATATAACACCTGGAACGTCAGCCCCATGATCAGAAGCGGCCACAGCATGGAGGGCTCAATCGTTGGCCCGTCCATGCGGAAGACCGAGGCTGACTGATGCAAGGTGTTCCACCATTCGACCGAAAACTTGATGATCGGCAGGATCAAAACGCCGACAAGCGCGAAGATGTTGGCGATGCGCCGCCCCTGGGCCGGGTCCTCGAAGGCTTGGGACAAAGCGATGTGCGCCAGATAGATAAAGAACAGGATCAAAACGGATGTCATGCGCCCGTCCCACTCCCAATAGGTGCCCCACATGGGCTTGCCCCACAATGATCCCGTCACCAAAGCGCAAAAAGTAAAAGCAGCGCCGATGGGCGCAGAGGCCACAGCGGCAATTTCTGCCAATGGGTGGCGCCACACCAGAGCAACAAAACTCGCAATCGCCATGGAGGCATAGACAAACATCGCCATCCAGGCAGCGGGCACATGAACGTACATGATCCGCACCGTGTCGCCCTGCTGATAGTCTGGCTGGACGAAGATCAGCGCCCAGGGCAACCCGACGGCCAGGCCCAAAATAACCAGCCCCCAGAGCCAAGGTGCTATGCGGTCGGCCAGAGCGAAGAAGCGCGCTGGCTGCGCAAAACGTGTAAACATTTGAACGGTGGTCCTCTCGTCCTGTGGCAAAGGCATCCTTGGCGCCTCGCACGCAAGGCACCGCCCTTTGCTATACTCCCTCTCAAGGCAGCATACCAGCCCTGGCCCCGCCCACTGGCAGAGCCGTGAATGCGTCATAGTCTCGCGCCACAATCGCGAACCGGCTTGCGAAAGCCCAGGGCGTTTGCCAAGTCTGCTAGCCAGGCTTGTTAGACATGTGGGGCAACGAATTTATCTGACAAGCCTGAGCGAACTGCTATGCTCTCCACGCCTTTGCAAAAAGGCCGTTCACTCGCCACAAACCTTTGCGCGTCCTTTGCTTTCATGGCTCTGCCCACCGCTCCATCGGCTTCGTCCGCCAGCCTTCTTCAGTCTTCCAGCGCCGGTCTTTCCGGTCTGGTAACAGGCTTGCGCGACCACCTCACGGCCCCTTTCAGCGAACCGAGCCTGCGTCTAGGCGTGACCGGTCTGTCGCGCTCTGGCAAAACGGTTTTTATCACCGCCTTGGTTCACAACATCTTGACCGGTCGGCGCTTGCCTTTGTTTCGGCCCTCGGCGGACGCGCGCATTCTTGCCGCCGTTCTACGCCCGCAACCCAATCTGGACCTGCCGCGCTTTGCTTACGAGGCCAATATCGACGGCCTGCTTGGCCCGCAGCCGGTTTGGCCCGAGAGCACTTGGCGGCTTAGCCAACTGCGGCTTGCGATCTCCTACCGACCCAACAGCCTGATCAAGCGCGCCCTGCCCGGCCCGCACCTGCTTAACTTGGATCTGATCGACTACCCGGGCGAATGGCTGCTGGACTTGCCCTTGCTGAGCATGAGCTTTGAAGACTGGTCCGATCAGGTGATTGAAGCTGCCAAGCAACCCGCGCGTGCCGCCTTGGCCCAGCCCTGGCTCGATGCGCTCGGCCGCCTGGATCTCAACGCCGAGCAGGATGAACGCGCCTTTATTGAGGTCGCTCAGCTCTATTCCAGCTACCTACGCGCCTGTCGTGCCAAGAACCTGTTGATCTCCCAGCTTCAGCCAGGGCGCTTTCTCATGCCAGGCGACCTTGAAGGCTCGCCCAGCTTGACCTTCTCGCCGCTGCCACGGCCGCGTGGGAACTTGAAGAAAGCGGGCTTCTTCGCGGCCTGCGCACAGCGCTATGAGGCTTACAAGAAATTCGTCGTGCGGCCCTTCTTCCAAGATCACTTTTCCAAACTGGATCGGCAGATCGTCCTGACTGACTTGTTGGGCGCAGCGGCCAGCGGCCCCGAGGCTGTCGCCGATCTGCAAACGGCCATGACCACGGTCTTGCAGGCCTTCCGGCCCGGTGGCAATTCCTGGCTGTCGCAGCTCATGCGCGGACGGCGCATCGAAAAGATCTTGTTTGCCAGCACCAAGGCCGACCACCTGCCACGTGGCCAGCACCCGCGCCTGGCGGGCATGCTGGAGGAACTAGCCTTTGAGCCGGCCAACAACGCGCGCTTTAAGGGGGCGGATGTCGCCTTTCAGGCCCTGTCCGCCATCCGCTCCACCCGCCAAGCCAGGCTGCGTGAAGCTGGACAGACCTATGACGGCTTAACCGGCTGGTTGCAGGGCCACAGCCAACCCAAGGTCTTCTACCCTGGTGAGTTGCCCGCTACCTTGGCCGAACTCAAGCGCGGGATTGACTCGCCCCTTGCCCAAACCCGCTTTTTGCCGCCGCCGCGCATGGACCAGGAGCCCCAGGGGTTGCCACATATCGGATTGGACCGTGCCCTGGACTTCTTGCTGGGAGATTTGCTGTCATGAAGCCCGGCGAGACTTTCGATCTCGGGGATCGCAAGATCCAAGCCATCGAGCAAGACGGCAGTCAGATTTGGGACACGCTTGGCCACAACGTCAGTGGTGACGAGCCTGAAGCCCAGCCCAACAGTGCGTCGGCCTCTGCGTCCAAGGCCCCAGAGGCCACTGCAAGCGAGCCAACAACCACGCCAACTGCCAGCGCTCCGCCGCCGCTGACCGGCAGCCCAAAGCAGGCCGCCTTGGCGCCGGGAACGATCAGACCCGCAGCCGAGCCCAAGCCTGCGGCCAACCCCGCCCCCAAAGGCCCAAACAGAAGCTCCGCCAGTCAAGCCGCGCTGCAAAAGGCCGCCGAGCGCGCCCAACAACAGCAATCCTACGGTTGGTTCGCGCTGCTGGCCGTCACCCTAGCCGCCCTGTTCGCCTTGCTGCTGATCGCCGACACCATCAGCGGCATGGTCTGGTTGTTCGGACTTTCCAGCGCGCTGGGGCTCTTGGCCAGCGTCTTGCTCGCCGCTGCCGTAACCAGCCTGGTCATCCTCATAGGGCGCGAATGGCGCGCCATTTCGCGGATGAGCCGCCAGCGCCACCTACGCCAACTCTGCGAGGCCGCCTTGTCCGAAGCCGGCGCTCCCGGTGCCGAACAAGCCATGGACGCGGTCGAAGACGCCTATGCCCGCCAGGACAACACCGCCTGGATGCTGGCGCAGTTTCGCGAGTTGGCTCCGCGCGAGGGCTATAACGCCGTGGATCGCCTGGAAGTTTTCGAGCGTGAGGTGCTGCGCAAGCTCGACAGCCAAGCCGTTGATATCATTGAAGAGAATGCGCGCAACACGGCGGTCATCACCACCATTTCCCCCTTTGCCGTCTTTGATGCGCTGTTTACGCTTTGGCGCAATCTGCGCATGATCCGGCAGGTGGCGACGGTCTACGGCGTTGCCCCCGGCTTTTGGGGCTCGCTGCGCTTGCTGCGTCAGGTCTTTGCCAACGTGCTGTTGACCGGTGGGCTGGAGGCCGCGGATGGCGCGTTGAACCAACTGCTTGGCGGCTCCTTGACGGCCAAGCTCTCGACCAAGCTCAGCGAGGGGCTGGTCAACGGCATGCTGTCGGCTCGCCTGGGGCTAGCAGCGATGGACCAGTGCCGCCCCCTGCCCTTCAAGCACAACCGCCGCCCGCGCCTGTCCGACATCGGCGCACGGCTGGTGTCCTCGGTACGCAAGTCGATCATGAAAAGCGGCAATCGCGACTAAAGCGCTAGGGCCGCTTTGCGCCCCTCATAGATCGCGTAGGCCGCGTTGCGCGGCGCGTTGGCATCGCCAATCATCACGGGCTCCAACCCGGCAGCCAGCAACTCGTCGCGCAGGCCCATATCAGCCTGATGGACCGTCGCCAGCACCAGGCTGTCGGCGGCCAAGGCCTCGCGGCTACCGTCCAGCAGGTTGAGCAACTCGGCACCCTGCGGCCCCCAATGGCTCACCGCGCGCTCTGTGAAGAAGCGCACGCCAAGCTGGGTCAGCCTCTGGCGCATCGGAAAATCGCTTGCCGAGCGTTGCAGTTCCTTGCCCACCAGCGCGTCGGGCGTCACCAGGCTAACCTTGTGGCCTTGCTCGGCCAGGTGCCAGGCGGTGCCGCAGCCTTTCCAAAAGCCGCCCTCGTCCAAGACGATCACCCGCTCGCCTAGCCGAGCCTGGCGCGCCATGACCTCAAGGCTGGAATAGACGCCGCCGCTGTCGATGCCGGGCAGTCGCTCCAGGTGCGGTAGTGCTTTTTGAAAGCCCGTCTCGCGCGGCAAGGAGCCGGTGGCCAGGATGAGGCTGCCCGCGCCCCAGTCCAAGATATCCCCCGCCTCCCAATAGGCGTGATAGCGCAGATCGACGCCCAGTCGCTCCAGTTCGCGGCCATACCAGGCCAGCAAGTCGGTAATTTGCGCCCGGCGCGGTTGCAGGCCCGCCAGCCGGAACTGGCCGCCCAGCTCACCACTGGCCTCTACCAAAGTCACCGCCCGACCGCGTTCGGCAGCCACCCTTGCGGCCTCCAGACCGGCAGGGCCTGCGCCCACCACCAGCACCCGTTCCGCTGTCGCGGTGCTAGCCCGCAGGTAGGGTTCTTGCCCCCACAGGTGCTCGCGGCCCGTCGCTGGGTTGACCAGGCAGGAAATCCAATAGTCGCGCGACCGTCGCCCCCAGCACTGCTGATTGCAAGAAATGCAGCCGCGAATCTGCTCGGCCTGATCGGCTTCGGCCTTGCGTGCCAACTCGGGATCGGCGATCTGCCCGCGCACGATGGACACCAGGTCAGCCTCGCCCGCGCCCAAGATAGTATTGGCGTTTTCAGGCGTGCGGATATGGGCCTCAGAGGTAACTTTCGCAAAGCTCAAGGCCGACTTGAGCTGGCGTGTCAGCTCCACGCTCAGCTTTTCGGGATAGAAGGCCGTGGGCATGAGCTTGTAGAAATCGAAATAGCCGCCGAACCCGCAGGTCACATAGTCCATCAACTGATCGCGGTCGTGCAGCACTAGGATCTCCGCCAGGCTCTCGCCGCTCAGCGCCACCGGCACGTCGGGTTCATCGCTGACCGCTAGACCGACGATAAAGTCAGGCCCGCAAGCCGCGCGAATGCGTTGCAAAACCTCGCGTGAGAAGCGCGTCCGGTTTTCTAAGCTGCCACCCCAACGGTCGTCGCGCTGGTTAGAAAAGGGCGTCCAGAACTGGTCGAGCATGCCGTGGTAGGCCGCCCAGACCTCGACCCCGTCAAATCCGGCGCGCTGGCAGCGTTGCGCCGCCTGCACAAAGCCTGAAATGGTCTCCTCAATCTCGGCTTCGCTCATAGTGTGGCTGCCGTCGCTGTCGTGCCACGACGGACCGCCCGACGGCGACCAAGCTGCGTGCCAAGACAGGTCGCCATCCCCGTGCGCGCCGACATGATAGAGCTGTTGGATCATCACCGCGCCTTCAGCCTGGCAGGCCTCGGTCATGCGGCGAAAGCCAGGGATCACGGCGTCATCATTGACGCGAAAGTTGCCCCGCGTCAGCACAGCGGCAGGATGCACAGGCATAGGCTCGACCACGATCATGCCAGCGCCGCCGCGTGCGCGGGCCAGGTAATAGCCCAAATGCTGATCACCTGGCAGCCCTTGCGCGCTCATGTTCGTGGTGTGAGCGCCGAAGACGATGCGGTTTTTCAGCGTCTTATGGCGCAGAGATAGCGGTTGAAAGACGTGCGGAAAAGCCATGTCAGCACCGATTTAGTCGTCAAAACGTTTCAAAAGGCCGTCAAGGCCCGCTTGCAAAGCCTCATAGCTGCCCGCCTCGCCCAGCTTGTCCCGCAGTTCGGCGTTGAAGCCGCCCGGCGTACTGAGGTCCGCCAGCAAGCCCTTCAACACGCCCGGTCTGCGCAAGGGGGCAGCTAACAGGCTACCGCCGATCAGTTGGCGCAAAAAGGCCTCGCTGCCCAGTGCGTCGCCTTGGCCTGCTGCTTCCAAGCGCGCGGCCAGCCAGACCTGGGTCTCGGACAACAGCTTGACCACCGGCGAAAGGACCGCTTGAGCTGACATATACGCATGCAGCGCCTCGTCGCTCTCGATGGAGAAAATGCGGTTGTCATCGCCAAATAGGGCCTCAAGCGCCGCTGACCAGGGCTGGCACAAGACGGGCGAGCCACCCAGAGCGATGCAGGGAAAGGGGATCATCAGCGCTTCGATTTTGGCCGGAGCCACCAGGCGCGCCACCTCCTGGATATCCATATCCGCCATGAAGGAGACGACCTTTTGATCGGCACGAAAGGTTAGCGCTCCGAGAGCTTCAGGGGCCTGAACGCCGGTGGTGCCGATGAAAATCAGGTCTGAGCCGTCCACCACGGCCTGATTATCCGCCACCCTGACCTGCTCAAAATCGGCGCTTAGGCCCTTGGCGTTCGCTGCCCCGCGCCGCGAGACCAGCAGCGGGTAATCGCGCCGTGCCAGGCTAGTTGCGACGGCGGTCGCGATGGTGCCGAGGCCAAGAAAGCCCAAGCGCGGCTCTGCGGTCTGTGTCATGTGGTTCTCCTTATATGCGGCGGCACGCCCCCTTGGTCGTCGCCCTAGCTAAGCCCCCAAGTATCGCTCAACTTATAGCCCTCTGGCCAGGGGTCTTCTGGGTCCAGCATGTGCTGATGCAAGCCTGTAATCCAGGCACGCCCGGTAATTTGCGGCACGATGGCGGGCGTCGCGCCGACCTGGCAGGTCTCCACGATCTCTCCCACAAAGGTCGAACCGATGATCGAGCGCCCGACCAAGCGATCGCCAAGGCGCATGCGCCCGCGTGCGGCCTCCACCGCCATGCGCGCGGAAACGCCTGTCCCGCAGGGCGAACGGTCCAACTTGCCCGGCTGGATCGCCACCGCAGAGCGCAGCGTTAGCCCTTGCTCACAGGTCTCAAGCGGGCTCATGAGATTGCAAAAGGAGATGTGTCGCCAGTCGGGGTTGGCGGGATGGTGAAAGCCGAGCTGCTCGTTGGCGGCGGCGGTGATGCGTATACCGATGGTCGCCAAGTCGCGCGCCTCGTTGGGCTCAATCGCAAAGCCCAGCGCCTTAGCATCGACGATCACAAAACTGTCGCCACCAAAGGCCGTATCGACGGTGAGCGTGCCGAGCCCTTCGACCTCCAAAGCCGCATCCAGATGACAGGCAAAGGAGGGTAGATTGCGCACAGAAATCGACTTTGCCTTGCCGTTTTCGCACTGCGCGCGCACGCGCACCAACCCGCCGGGTGCCTCTAAGGTCAGCTCGGTCACGGGTTCATGCATGGGAATGAGGCCGGTGTCCAACAACACGGTTGATACGCAGATCGAGTTCGAGCCGGACATGGGCGGCGTATCTTCGGGCTCCATGACGATGAATGCCGCGTCAGCCTCAGGGTGCTTGGATGGCACCAGCAAATTGACGTGGCGAAAGACGCCGCCGCGTGGCTCGTTCAGAACAAAGCGCCTCAGGTTTTGGTCCTCGGCGATATAGCTGCGCTGCGCCCAAATGCTATCGCCCGGTGGCGGCGCAACCCCGCCGGTGATGACATCGCCGACCTCGCCCTCTGCGTGGCACGAGACATAGTGAATGACCTTGGAACTGCGCATATCAAGCGTCCTTTAGCAAGCGCAACGCATCATAGATGGCCGCGTGGGTATTCCGTGCTGACACAGCATCGCCGATACGGAACAGTTGGAAGCTGCCCTCTGGATTGCGTACCAACCTTTGCGGCTTGCCGGCGATCAGCGCGTCGTGATCCACCGCGCCACCGTTGCTCGACAGGGGCTTGAGCGCGAAATACAGCTCGTCAAGCGGGCGCGTGCCATAGTTGAGCACGACTTGATCGACCTCTTGCTGTTGACTGAAATCAGAGTAGTCGGTGCCGATGGTGGCCGACAGGCGATTGCCAGCGCGCACCACGCCCAACAGACGCCGAGTCACGGTAAAGCGCACGTCTTTATCTTGCAGGGCGCGCATGTAAGGCACCAAGTTCATCGCCATAATCTCGGGCGCGAAGCTGCGGTCTGGGGTAAGGATTTCGACCTTTGACCCGGCAGCAGCGGCCACCTCAGCCGCTTGCAAAGCGGCATGGTCTCCGGCCTCGTCATAGATCAAGACGCTCTGCGCGGGCTTAACGTCGCCCGCGATCATGTCCCAAGCGCTGATGGTCAGGCTCTGCTCGTCTTGGGTCTCGAACAGGGTCGTATTGGGCACGCCACCGGTGGCGACAATGACCAGATCTGGCTCCTCGGCCAACACGGTGTCGGCTTCCGCCCATGTGTTGAAATGAAAGGCCACATCGCGCGCCGCACACTGGGCCATGCGCCAATCAATAATCGCCAGCATTTCACGCCGTCGCGGCGATTGAGCCGCCAGCCGCACCTGCCCGCCGGGGTCTGCTGCTGCCTCAAAGACGGTCACCTGATGCCCGCGCTCGGCCGCCACCCGAGCCGCCTCCAGGCCCGCTGGTCCGGCCCCGACCACCACCACCCGGCGCAGGCGCTCGGCAGGCGAGATGCGGTGCGGCATGGTCAGCTCGCGGCCCGTAGCCGGGTTATGAATGCACAGCGCCTCGCCCGCTTGATAGATGCGGTCCAGGCAATAGGTTGCGCCGACGCAAGGGCGAATGTCCGCCTCACGCCCTTCGCGCAACTTTTGCACGATATGAGGATCAGCGATGTGCGCGCGCGTCATGCCCACCATGTCCAGCAAGCCTTCGGCAACAGCATGGCGCGCGGTGGCCAGATCGGGAATGCGCGAGGCGTGAAAGGTTGGCATGCCCGTGGCTGCGCGTACGGCGCCTGCAAAATCCAAGTGCGGCGCGCTCTTCATGCCTTGCACCGGGATGATATCGGTCATGGCCGGGTCGGTATGGATGCGCCCGCGGATCACGTTGAGAAAGTCCACCATGCCACTGTCAGCCAAGCGCTTTGAGATCTCAACGCCCTCTTCAGCACTGATGCCACCGGCTTGCGCCTCGTCGGCCGTGTAGCGCAGGCCGACGATAAATTCAGGCCCGACCCGCTCGCGAATAGCGCGCAGCACGTCAAAGGAAAACCGCAGACGTGTGTCGAGGCTCTCCGCGCCATAGGGGCCTTCTAGCTGGTTGGTCAGCGGCGACCAGAACTGGTCCAAAAGGTGGCCATAGGCCTGTAACTCAATGCCGTCCATGCCCCCGGCCTGCATGCGCTCGGCCGCATCGGCATAGTCCTTGATAATCCGCTCGATGTCCCAATCCTCCAGCACCTTGGGAAAGGCACGGTGAGCGGGCTCTCTGTCAGGCCCCGCCGAGACCGAGGGCAGCCAGTCGCCCTTATTCCAGCCCGTGCGTCGCCCCAAGTGGGTCAGTTGGATCATCACCGCGCAGCCGTGCTGGTGGCAGGAGTCCGTCAGCTCGCGCAGCCAGGGCACCACCTCGTCTTTGTATGCCAGGATGTTGTTGAACACCGGCGGGCTGTCTTTGGACACCGCTGCCGAGCCCGCCGTCATGGTCATGGCGATACCCGCCTTGGCGCGCTCGGCATGATAGGCGCGATAGCGCTGCTTGGGCATGCCGTCTTCGGGGTAGGCCGGTTCGTGACTGGTGGTCATGATCCGATTTTTCAGCGTCAAATGCTTGAGCTGATAGGGTTGCAACAAAGGATCTTGCGACATGCGACCTCCGACCAACGGCTGAATGAAGCTTGCATGCTGCGGCCACTCGACACAAGTGTCAAGCCTCTTGTGCAGTAGTGTCGAGTCTTCTAAACTTAGCCCATGACTGCTACGCCCTCCCCTATGACGCCCTCACCCAGCCAAGCGACTTTGTGGCTGGATGCCGCCTATGACCTGTTGTTGGAAGGCGGTGCTAGCGCGGTCAAGATCTTGCCCCTCGCCCAACGGCTGGGCCAATCGCGCACCAGCTTTTACTGGCACTTCAAGGACCGCCAAGCCCTGTTGGACGCCCTGATCGACCGCTGGGAGCAGCTCAACACCGGGCGGCTGATTGCCCGCGCCGAGGCCTATGCCCAAGACATAGGCGAGGCCTGCTATAACGTCTTTGATTGCTGGATTGATCAGAGCCTGTTCGACACCCGCCTTGAGTTGGCGATCCGCGCCTGGGCCAACGCCGAGCCAGCGCTCAAACGCCGGGTCGAGGCAGCCGACCGGCAGCGCCTGGCGGCCATAGTGGCGCTGTTCCGTCGCTTTGGTTATGCCCCGGCTGAGGCGGAGGTGCGCGCCATGACCATGCTCTATACCCAGCACGGCTACATGGCGCTGGGCACGGTCGAACCGCTGGATCAACGCCTCGCGCGTATGCCGGCCTATATTGAGGTCTTTACCGGCCGCCGTCCGCAGCCCGAGCAGTTGGCCCGTTTTTGCGCCCGCCATGGCTTAGACCAGGACGCCTGAACGCGAAACCCAGACCTGAGCGACCCAGACCTGAGCGACCCAGACCTGAGCGGCCTAGACGGGGCGGCCTGACCCTACCAGGCGGCGGAGCCGACCAGGGCCACCTCACCGGCAAAATTGCGGACCTGCACTTGGGCGGTTGCATCCTGGCGCTCTGAGGCCAGCGCTTGGATGGGCCGATTGACGAAGCACGGCTGCTGACTGCGGAACTCAAAGCGGGTCATGGGATCCGGGCTCAACTCTGCGGCAGCTTGCGCGGCCAGGAAGCCCATCAGCGGCCCGTGCACCACCACGTCGGGGTAGAACTCGTGGTCTTGGCAAAAGCTGCGGTCATAGTGGATGCGATGCCCGTTCCAGGTCAGCGCCGAGAAGCGAAACAGCATGATCTCATCGGGCAGATAGTCCCGCTTGATCTGCTCGGAAAACGGTTCGGCTGGCCGCCCAAGCGTCTCGGGTGCCATGGCCGTTGGTGACTCGCGATAGACTACCGTGCGGGTCTCGACCAGCGATCCGCCAGAACTAGAGGAAAAGGCGCGCTCGAGAATGACAAAAATCAGTGTGCCACTGCGGCCGGTCTTTTGGGTCACGGATTTTATGGTTGAGCGGCGCTCGACCTGATCGCCGATCAAAATCGGCGCATTGAAGTGGATGTCCGATCCGGCCCACATGCGGCGCGGCAGCGCCACTGGCGGCATAAAAGGCCCGCGTTTGGCATGCCCGTCATGGCCCAGCTCTGGGGCGGCGGTCAACTCGTTGCAAAAGAACAGGTGAGCCAGCGGCGGCAGCGGCGCGCCGATTTTCAGCGACTCTTGCGACCAGCCAAAGGTCGCCGCCATTTGCTGCATGCGCCCCAAGCTGGCCAGATCGCCCTGAGTTTCTTCGCGTCCGACCCATGTTTGCAGGTCGTCGATTGAGGGAATTGCTTCAGTGGTCATGCTCCGCTCCTTCCATAAGCAGTTTGTGTATGCGTGGCAGACGGCTGCCCGGCATAAGAAGATCTAGGCAGGCCGAGATCAGAGCCTCGCCCTGCGCTTGGTCCACCGCTCCCAAGGCCAGCAGGCGGCGGGCTTTGGCAACCACGGCCGCGCGGTCCAAAGGCTTGGCCGGATCGCCCAGCGCTTGATCGGTCTCAGCCCGCCAACGCTGACCATCGCGCGTTTGTACATCTAGGTGTGCGCCCCAAGCACCCGGATAGGCGGTCGCGAAGTCCGGGCCGACCGCCAGTTCCACCGTAGCTTGCCCGGCCTGCAGGCCAGCCCGCGCCGCTTCATCAAAGCTATCAAAGCCGATCTGGCCCTGTGTCAGCGCCTGTAAAACGGTATGCTGGAGCGAGAACTTCGCCTGATAGGCGGTCTCGGGCAGCGGGCGATCACAGACATCCAACGCCGCCGGATAGGTGGTCAAGGCCGCGCCCGCCAGGTCCGCCAGCGCAAGAGGCCCGCCCGCCTGAGCCACAATATCCAGCGCGCAATCAATCGCCGGGTGGGTGTGGCGACAGCAGGGATAAGGCTTCATCGAGGTCAAACCAAGCGCCCAAGGCGCGGTGGGCGTTGCGGTCACTGCCTCGGGTCGCGGGTCCGGGCAGGCGCCGGCGTAAAGCCCTTGCTCGCCCTCCAAAATATGCGCCGGGCCGGTAAAGCCGTGCAAAGCCAGCTCGGCAGCGGTCATTCCCGCCTCGCAAGCCCGCGCTGTGTGCAGGTGCTTGGACATGGCAGCGTCGGGCAAGAACTGCCACAATCCTGCGCTTTGCGTGCCCGCATTGCCCAGCGCCCAGACCGCCTGTTGCTCGTCGAGGTCCATCAGATAGGCCGAGGCCATGGCTGCACCGAAGGGACCACAAGTGGCCGTGTTGTGCCAAACGCGATAGTGCGCCGGTCCGACCGAATCCCCAATGCGACAACAGGCTTCATAGCCTTGCAGCACTGCGGTCAAAAAGTCCCGGCCGCTGGCTTGGGTCTCAAGCGCCTTGGCCAGAGCGGGCGGCACCACCACGGTTCCAGGATGCGTAACCGAGCTGCGGTGCAGGTCATCCATCTCGACGATATGCGCCAGGCCGCCGAACAAGAAGGCCTGCATGGCTGGTGCCTCGCCGCGATGGCTGACAAATTGCTTGAGCGCCAGGGCTTGTGGGGTGTGGCGACCGGCCAGCGCGCAGGCCAGAGTATCCAGCACGAACAGGCTGGCCGCCTCAAGGTCGTCGGCTGAGACCGGTTTGGCGCGGATCAGGCGCACCAGTTCTTGGGTTAGGCTCATGACTGGCTTCCAAAGCGTGCGCGGATCTCTGCGCTGTGTTGTCCGATGCTCGGGACCGCACCCAGGCGGGTTTCGTGCCCCGCCCAAGACACCGCAGGCGCGGGAATATCGGCTTTGTGCTCGGGCGTGACCGCGATGGTCGCGCGGGCCATCTGCGGGTGGGCGGACAGGCCATCAACGCCATTAACCCGCGCATAGGCCAGCTTGGCCCGCTCCATGCGCGCTTCCAGCTCCTCAAGCGGCAGGGCTGAGAAGACGGCGTTGATCTCGCTATCCAGCGCTGGCCGGTTGGCCACCCGCGCGTCATTGGAGATAAAGCGGTCTTGGCTGGCAAGTTCAGGCTGACCCAAGACCTCGCCGCAGAGCCGCCGCCACTCGCGCTCGTTCTGGATCGAGAACATGAGCGGGCGGCCGTCCGCGCTGGCATAAGCCCCATAGGGCGCGATCGAAGGATGGTTCAGCCCCACCCGCTGCGGGGCCTTGCCACCACAGTCAAAGTGCAGCAAAGGCACCGCCATAATGTCGGCCATTGAGGCAAAGAGAGAGGACTTGAGGTGCGCGCCGCGCCCGGTCTTCTCGCGCAGCATCAGGGCCTCAAGGATAGCGGCGTGCGCAAACATCCCCGTTGCGATGTCAGCAATCGACACTCCAACGCGCCCCGGAGCCTCAGGCGAACCGGTGATGTCGGCCAGGCCAGTTTCGCACTGCACCAACAGGTCATAGCCGCGCCGCTGGGCATAAGGGCCCTCTTCGCCATAGCCGGAGATATCACAAGTGATCAGGCGCGGGTTCAGGGCTGCAAGCGCAGCGTTGCCCAGCCCGTTGCGCTCGGCCGCACCCACCGACATGTTTTGGATAAACACATCCGCTTTGGCCAGCATGGCCAGCATGATCGCCTTGTCCGCAGGGTCTTTGATATCGAGGACCACCGACTTCTTGCCGCGATTGAGCCAAACGAAATAGGAGCTTTGGCCGTGGACGACGGAGTCATAGTTGCGACCAAAATCACCTTCGGGCCGCTCGATCTTGATGACCTCCGCCCCCATATCGGCCAGGCGCGAGGATGCGAAAGGCGCGGCAACGGCCTGCTCCAAGCTGACCACCAACACACCGTCCAGCAGGTTTTGAGGACTGTCCGTCATGCTCTGCCTCACAGCACCAACAGGTCTGTTGGCCGGTGCGACAAGGGCGCGTTGCCGTCGGCGGTCACTTCAACGCTGTGGCCAAAGCACATGGCGGTTTGGCTGTCACTGTCCATAATGATCATGTGAGAAAAGATGACCATACCGGGTTCGATCACCACCGGATTATCCTCATACATCATGGGCCAATCCATCCAAGTTGGCGTAAAGGTGGTGCCCAAGGAATAGCCGCAAGCGTTGAGGCGATGTTGCGACAGGCCGAAATCGTCCAGCACCCTCACGTGCTCGGCGAAGGCTTGGCCGAAGGTATTGCCAGGCACTTGACTGGCGCAGGTCGCCTCCAAGGCCGCGACCGAGGCTGCGTGCAGCTCGCGATGGCGCTCGCTGGCCTCGCCAATACACAGCGTGCGCATCATGGCGGCGTGATAATGCCGATAGCTGCCCGCCCATTCCAGGGTCAGTTGGTCCGGGTTTTGCAGCACGCGACGGCCCGACTGATAGCGGCAAAGCAAGGCGTGATCACCCGAGCCGATGATGAACTCGTTGCCGGGGTAATCGCCGCCGCCGGAAAAAATCACGTTGTGCATTGCACCCAAGATGCGGCCCTCGTCAGCGCCAGCATGCGTCTGCTCAACCGCAGCGTCCCAGGCCAGATCGGCCAGCTCGCCCGCCTTACGGACATAGACCAGTTCGGCTGCTGACTTAACCACCCGCAGCCGATCCACCAGCCCGCTGGCATCGACCAGATCCGCTTGGCCTTCAAAAGCAGCATCCAGGCGCTTGCCCAGGGCAGCGGTCAGGCCATAGGCTTGGTACTCGACGCCCAGCCGCTTACCGCCAAGTCCGCGCGCCTTGGCTAGGCTCACCAGGTCTCGCTCTGGCTTGGCCTCAACACCATCTTTCCAGATGGTCAGGTCGTCAACGATCGAGGTCAGCTCGACCTGACGCTTGTCCGCAGAGCGGGTCAAAATGGCGTAATCGCCGTTGGCCGTGACCAACAAGCACTGGAAAAAGCAGTAGCCGAAGGTGTCATAGCCGGTCAGGTAGAACATGCTCTCTTGCTTGAACAGCAACAGGCCGTCCAGTTTGGCAGCCTGCATAGCGCTCACCAGCGCAGCGCGGCGGCGCGCAAATTCTTCGGATGTGAAATGGAGCGACATGGGGCGACCTCGGCGATGTCAACAGGAGTGAGACTCGTCGCAGGATAAGAGCCAATTTTGAGATGGAAAGATCTTTGTCTTTCCAATTGCTCGCAAGCGCCAAAAACCAGGGGCTGGCGGCTCGCACCGCAGCATACACCCTCACTGGGCGGACGCGCCTTAGTGAGGCGTTCTTTCGAACTTTGAGATTTGTCGTTTTTAATTAAATCAGGGTAATCAAAGATATACCAAGCAAACAGCCCAGCACAATCAGGCCAGCGATTAGCGCAACTTGATGACGGAATTTCTGGCACCAATGATCAAAGCGTGACGCGTCGTTCGCGATGGAACGCTCTTCTTGAAGCAGCGGGCTCGGCATAGTCTCCTCCCAAACAAGGCAGGTGGCGTTTTTGTCGCGGGTACTGAACAGAATGTCACACCCCAGGTCAACACTAGATGCGCGTTCACCGTCGCGATTGTCAAAAAATTTACTGATCTGGGCGTTGGCACTGTGAAATTCACTGTAAAATATCGGATAGAAGGCCAGGTCTCTGCGCAAATCAGCATCAAACGCTCGTCTAATGCGCCATCCCCATCGCTGCACCGGTCAAATATCGACTCGGCGACTCGGAATTCGAATCTTGCTACACTTGGAGTCCCGCTGGGTGGTACCTGCGATTGCGCGCAGGCAGCTCGGCGGATCTGCGGCTATGCCGCACCGACTTGCCAAACACAAAAAAGCCCTGCCGGCGCAGGTGGCACCGACAAGGCTTGGATCTTGCATCCCCGGTCACAGCCCCCGAACTCGGGGCCCCCGTCGGGATTTAGGCCAGAGGCTGGTCGTAAATCGGGAAGCGGTCACACAGGGCTTTGACCTGCTGCGCCACCTCAGCTTCAACCGCGGCATTGCCCTCCTCACCGTTGGCGGCCAGGCCGTCCAGCACGGTTGCGATCAGCTTGCCAATCAGACGGAACTCGTCTTCCTTAAAGCCGCGGGTCGTGCCCGCTGGGCTGCCCAAACGAATGCCAGAGGTGATCATCGGCTTTTCGGTATCGAAGGGAACCGAGTTCTTGTTGCAGGTGATGTGGGCGCGATCCAGCGCCTTTTCAGCCGCGTTGCCCTTCACGCCTTTGGGGCGCAGGTCCACCAACAACAGGTGGGTCGCGGTACCGCCGGAGACCAAATCCAGGCCATGCTCTTGCAAGGTCTCGCCCAGAGCTTGAGCATTGCGCACGACTTGCTCGCAGTAGGCTTTGAAGTCAGGCTTCAACGCTTCGCCAAAGGCAACCGCCTTGGCAGCAATGACGTGCATCAACGGGCCGCCTTGCAGACCGGGGAAGACCGCCGAATTGATCTTCTTGCCCAGATCGGTGTCGTTGCTCAAGATGATGCCACCGCGCGGACCGCGCAGGGTCTTGTGGGTGGTCGATGTAACGACGTGCGCGTGCTGCAAGGGGCTGGGGTGACAGCCGCCGGCAACCAGGCCCGCGAAATGTGCCATGTCAACGTGCAGGTAGGCCCCCACGCTGTCGGCGATCTCGCGGAAGGCTTTGAAGTCGATGATTTGCGGATAAGCCGAGCCGCCCGCGATGATCAGCTTGGGCTTGTGCTCTTCAGCCAGCGCGCGCACTTGCGCCATGTCAATCTGCTTGTCTTGCTCGCGCAGGCCATAGGTGATGGCGTTAAACCACTTGCCCGACTGGTTGACCTTGGCGCCGTGGGTCAGGTGACCGCCGTGATCCAAAGACAGGCCCATAATGGTCTCGCCCGGCTTGACCAGCGCCATGACCACCGCCTGGTTGGCTTGCGCTCCAGAGTGCGGCTGCACATTGGCAAAGCTGCAATTGAACAGCTCTTTCAGGCGGTCGATAGCCAGTTGCTCGGCCACGTCCACATATTCACAGCCACCGTAGTAGCGGCGGCCAGGGTAGCCCTCGGCATACTTGTTGGTGTGAACCGAGCCCATGGTCTGCATGACCGCGGCTGACACGATATTCTCGGACGCAATCAACTCGATGAAGTCTTGCTGGCGCTTCAGCTCGTCGGCCAAGGTGGCATAGAGCTCGGGGTCAGCTTGGGCAACGGAGGCGGTCCAGAAGCCCTGAGGCACTTGATAGTCCATAAGAATAACCTGTTGTCTGATCTTTGATCGGGATTGTGTGTTGAGGCTGGCCGGAGGATCGCCCGATCAGCGCTGCGTTGCTACTCTCGCTGGCCAAGCGCGCCGCATGAGGCTGCGGCAAACGCGTGGCGGTCTAGCGTTCTTGACTGAGCTTATCGACCCGCCGCTGATGACGCCCACCTTCGTAGGCGACTTCGTTGAAGGCAGTCACGACATCTTTGGCGGTTTCAATGCCAATTAAGCGCGCGCCAAGCACCAAAACGTTGGCATCGTTGTGGGCGCGGGTCAGCCGTGCGCCGGTCACGTCGTGGCACAGAGCGCCGCGAATATGGCGATGGCGATTGAGAGCAATCGAAATGCCAATGCCCGTTCCGCACATGGCCAGGCCACGCGCCTGGGGATCGGCGCCGAGCGCATCGGCCAATTTGTCGGCAAAATCGGGGTAATCCACCGAGCTGGCCTCGTAGGGCCCCAAGTCCACTACGTCGTGGCCCAAGTCCTTAAGGTGCTCGTGCAAGGCAGATTTCAACTCTAGCGCGGCGTGATCGCTGGCAAGGTAATAGCGCATGCTCAAAGGTCTTTCCGTGAAGGTGGCGGCGCGTGAACTTAAAGGAAGGCGATGCGGTCGGCCGGAAAGCTGAGCGCCCGGGCAACCGTATCCGGGCTCACGTCATCGACCTGGATCGGATGCCAATGGGGGTTGTGGTCCTTGTCCACCAGGACCGAGCGAATGCCTTCAAAAAAGTCGCTCTTTTCGGGGCGGTTGGGATCAAACAGCCACTGGGCAACATTGAACTCAAGCTGCAAGCACTCTTTGAAACTGCGCCCTTCGGCGTTGCGTTGCAAAGCGAGAGCCAGCACCATGGATGTCGGGCTGCGGGTCTGCATGACATCGGCCATAGCAGTGGCCTCGCTGCTGCCTTCGTTGGCCAGGCGATGATAGATCTCGGACACGCGGTCGGCCGAAAAACAGCGCTTGATCAAGGGGCGCTGCGCGGCCAGCTCAGAAGGGCCTGCCGCTTCAGCGGGTTCAGCAAAGCGCGCGATGGCAGTATCAGCCCCCTCCTGGCCTGCCGCTTCCAACAGAGCCTCCAGCCGATCTTGAGGCACAAAGTGGGTCGCCAGACCAACGGCCAGCGCGTCGGCCGCGTTCAGGCGCGCGCCGGTCAAGCCCATGTAGGTGCCGACTTGATCGGGCAAACGGCTCAGGAAATAGGTCGCGCCCACATCGGGAATAAAGCCGATGGCGGTCTCAGGCATGGCGATCTTGGTGGTTTCGCTCACCACCCGCTTGCCAGCATTAATGGCCAAACCCATGCCGCCGCCCATGCATACGCCGTTCATCAGGACACTGAAGGGCTTCTTCAGATCGGATAAGAAGGCGTTGAGCTGGTACTCGTTATAGAAAAAATCGCGCGTGATGGCCGCTTTGCTGCCCTTGGGCGCGGCCACGGCCTCCATATAGAGGGTCTTGACGTCACCGCCGGCACACAGCCCCTTTTCCAGCGAACCCATCATGAGATACTGGCTCACACTGTCGTCGGCTTCCCACCTCTGGAGCTGGCTCGTGAGCCCATCAACCATGGACATATCCAGCGCATTCAGCGCTCGCGGCCGGTTGAGTTGTATCAGGCCGAGGCCATTGGATAGGGTGAAATTAAGAGTATCGGTCATGACCTTGCGATTTCCTGATCGGCTCTGTCTGTCTGTTGGGGCCCGCTGCCCGCAGTTCGCGCTCAGCTTTAGCGCATCTTCTGGCCGCTTGGGAATAGGCAAGCTGCCTCATCCCGGTCAAGATGACAGAAAATTGTCGCAATTGGCAGCTGCGTGCCGGACGGCGGGGCGACAGCGTGTGGCAATTGCAGAACTGCGCAAAGATCGCTACACCTGGCCGCCCTCCATACTTGCAATTCGCCCTACACGAGCCCGCCATGACCGACCGCAGCTTTCCCGCCCAGCCCAACCAGTTCCCAGCGGTTCGCTTGCGCCGTCGGCGGTCCAGCGATTGGATGCGTCGGCTGGTGCAGGAAAACCATTTGCAGGTCGAGGATCTAATCTGGCCGATTTTCGTACAGGAAGAAAACGGGCGCAGCCCGGTGCCAAGCCTGCCCGGTGTCGATCGCATTGGCCCCGATCTGTGGGTTGAGGTCGCGGGCGAGGCTCGCGCGCTGGGTATTCCGGCCCTGGCGCTGTTCCCCGTCGTGCCCGCGCACCGCAAAACGCTGACCTGCGAAGAAGCCTGGCGCACCGATAACCTTGTCTGCCAGGCCATGCGCCGCATCCGCAGCCAAGTCGAAGGATTAGGCCTGATCGCCGACGTAGCGCTGGACCCTTACAACGCCACCGGCCAAGATGGGCTGCTGTCCGACAGCGGCGAGGTGTTGAATGACGAGACGATCGAGGCTCTGGTCAAACAGTCCTTGGCCCAAGCTGAAGCGGGCGCGCACATCCTAGCCCCGTCGGACATGATGGATGGACGCATTGCCGCGATCCGCGCAGCGCTGGACGCTGCAGGCCACAGCGACGTGGCGCTCATGTCCTATGCCGCCAAATTTGCATCGGCCTTCTATGGGCCCTTCCGCGATGCGGTGGGTTCGTCGGGGGCTTTGAAGGGCGACAAAAAAAGCTACCAGCTCAATCCGGCCAACGCACGCGAAGCCGAGCTTGAGGCGCGCTATGATATAGACGAAGGCGCGGACATGCTGATTGTCAAGCCGGGCTTGCCCTATTTGGACATCCTCTATCGCATCAGCCAGACCAGCCCCGTGCCGGTCTACGCCTATCAAGTCAGCGGTGAATACGCCATGATGAAGGCTGCGGCAGCCAACGGCTGGCTGGACGAGCAAGCCATCGTTGCCGAAACCTTGATGGCCTTTAAGCGCGCTGGTGCCGACGGGGTTTGGTCCTACGCGGCGCTGGATTTGGCGCGCGCGCTTCGATCATAAGAGCGAGCCCGCACAACAAAAAAAGGCCGGGGTCTGAGCGGACCGCGGCCTGTTTGTCGTAGGGATCTGGCCCCTGGGGCATTTGCCGTCAGCGCTAACTGCAAACAAAGGGCATGTTCTTGTTACCGTTCGGCATCTCAACCGCCGCTTGATTGCGCGCAGTGAGGCCCAATTCTTCGCAGCTTGCACTGGCTTGCGCGCGTGCCTCTTGTTCAGTCACGCTGTCTGCGAAGGTCACGTAGCCACGGTTGTCGTTCAAGAACACCTGCACATCAGAGCTGCTTGAAAGACTGGAACCGGCGTTTGAAAACCCGCCCGTGTTGGTTTTAATCTCTGCGCCTGCGCCTGCAAAATTCGGGCCTTGGCTTGCGCTCAAATTAACGTATTGGCCGGGCATGGGGCTCAGGCGGTAGAGGCCTTCGGGTGACTTCTCCGCCCTCATGCGCTCACCGGTAGCGGCGTTGTAATAGATATGGCCGGGCTTTAGAACTTCTTCAGAGCGCACAAAACTGCGCTTGCCGTTGACATAGCTGGGAATCAAAATATGCCCGCTTTGCTCCGAGAAATAGATGGGATCCGCAGGTTTTACCGGCTTAGCGTTGGGGTCGATTTTCGACCGCTCGATCACGCGCTCAGCGGTCACGCGATAGGGATGGCGATTGGCAAAGGGGGCTTTGGCTCCGGGCTTGGGTGCGCAAGCGCTGATGGCCAGCGTTCCGCCCAGCGCTAAAAATAGCAGCGCGTATTTCATAAAATTCCCTAACAAATTCGCAATAGAGGCTTGGCGGCTTGCCAAAAATGAGCTGGCAATGGCGCTAAACCAATCATTCATGGGAAAGATATGGCCATAGAATGAGCCGTTTCTATGGCATCAAAGGTAGGAAAGTCTGATGTCTGAGCGGTTTTCTAGCAGCTTTTCGAGCTGTCCGCGCGCTTTGACAGAAAGTTGGCCACGCAGCAACAGCTTCCCCCCCTCATCGGCCGATGCAGCTTCACAAACCTGTTCTTCGACATGGTTCGCAATCTTATAGAGCTGACCGCGCAGCGCCCCGTCACCCAGCGCGAGTTCGACCTCAAAGCGCTGATCATCTTGACCCAGGCGCTGGGCGATAATCGTCAGTAACTGCTGCAATCCCTCGCCTTGCACGGCCGAGATGGTCAACAGGTCCGAGGGTACAGCCCCTTGACGTGCTTCGGGTGACAGGCAGTCGATCTTATTACCCACCTCCAACACGCGGGTGTTACAGGCTTGCTCGCCAATCAGCTCGTGCAAAATGCCCAGTACGTCGCGTCGCTGCGCACCGGTGTTTGGGTGCGAGAGGTCGCGAACATGCAGAACCAGATCGGCGCTTTCGACCTCCTCCAGCGTTGCCTTGAAGGCCTCGATCAGCTCGGTCGGAAGATCGGCGATAAAGCCAACTGAGTCCACCAGCAAACACTGGCCACCACCCGGCAACTCAAGGCGACGGTGCGTCGGGTCCAAGGTGGCAAACAGCATGTCCTTTGCCATGACACCACCGGCGGTTAGGGCATTGAACAGGGTCGATTTTCCGGCGTTGGTATAGCCGACCAGCACCACAATCGGATAGGGCGCACGCTGGCGCGCTTTGCGATGCAGAGCACGGGTCTGGCGGACCTTGGCCAGCTCCTTTCGCAGCCGCACGATGCGATCATCAATGCGTCTTCGGTCCAGCTCCAACTGCATCTCGCCCGGGCCGCCGCGCATGCCCCGCCCGCCGCGCTGTCGATCCAAGCCAGTCCAGGCCCGCACCAGGCGCGAGCGCTGGTAGGTCTGGGCCGCGAGTTCGACTTGAAGCTGGCCTTCTCTGGTCTGAGCACGCTGGCCGAAAATCTCAATGATCATGCCGACGCGATCCATGACCTTCACGCCCAGCGCCTTTTCTAGGTTGCGCTGTTGCAAGGGCGAGAGGTTGGCGTTGACCACCACCAGCTCAGCAGCTTCGGCTTGAATGCTGTCTTTGAGGCTCTCAATATGGCCGCCGCCCAGCAGGCTTGCTGCGCGCGGCTTGGTGACGCGCACCATGGGGCTTTGAGCCACACGCACACCCATGGCTTGGCACAGATTTTGGGCTTCCTGCAAGCGCTCCTGACTGCTGCGGCCGTCGGCCAAGCGCGCATCTTGCAGCTCGCGACGTGGCAGGCCTTCGGGCTGCACAAGGATTGCGCAAACAGGCGCGCCCTCGTCTTGACCTGGACCAGCCTGACGTTGGCCAAGGTCGTGAGAGACGTTATCATTGGGATCGCTGTGACCTGGGACGTCAGCCATGACGCGCTTCCCCGGTCAACCTGCTTTGAGCGCTGCTAGTCGTCTTTTTGCTCTTCATGCAAGTTGACAGGCGCGCTGGGCATCACCGTCGAGATGGCGTGCTTATAAACCAGCTGCACGTGGGTGTCGCGACGCAAAAGCACGGAATAGTTGTCGAACCAAGTCACAATGCCTTGCAGTTTGACGCCGTTAACCAGGAACACTGTGACGGGAATTTTGCCCTTGCGGATATGATTGAGGAATACGTCTTGGACGTTTTGGCTTTTTTCGGCGGCCATTTTATTGGACTCCAGTTGTTTGTTTATATCGTTTGGAGGAGTCGAGTGGTTCGACTTGGACAGACATCCTCAACCAGACTTAGGAAAGATTGTGGTAAAAACCAGTGCGGATGTGGATTTCTCCACAATCTGACCCAATTTTCTGGTGTTCGTCAACGCTAGCGCGAAGCGGACCCGTCGCGCAAGGGGCCAGGACAAGCCTTCCTTTGGCCCCTGACCTGCCCAGGGCAAGAAACGGCCACTAACCGGTGCGTCGGCGCATCAAAGCCTTTGGCTCGGCTCTGGGGCTACAAGCCCAACTGAGCTGCCAGCTCAGCATCTTTGCCATAGATATCGGGGTAGAGTTGCAATCCGCCTTGACGATCAATCAGCGCGGTATAATAGACAAGATCAACCGTCACGGGCTGTTTGAGCGGCTGAATGCGCGTCTGCCCGGACTGCATGGCGCGACGTACTTGCGCGCGCGACCAACCCTGGTCGGACTTCAAGATCCAGGACGCCAACTTCTCTGCGTCAGCCAAGCGCACGCAGCCTGAAGAAATCATCCGCACCTTTTCTCCGAACAGTTCGCGTTCGGGCGTATCGTGCAAATAGATGTCTTGCGGGTTTGTCAGCGAAAAGCGCACGCCACCCATGGCGTTCTTGGGACCCGGACGTTGGCGGAAGGTAAAGGGTAGGTTCGAGGCGCTGTAGCGGTTCCAATCAACCGTTAAGGGATTGACCGCTCGACCGTTTCGGAAAGCTTGCAAACCCATCTTGTCAACCAGGGCTTTGGCATCGTGCTTAAGCAGCGGCAACAAGTCTTCGCTGGCCGCGACCGTCGGCACGCTCCAGTCAGGACTGAACTTCAGATTAACGATCCGATCACTTAGCGTCGGCGTCGCACGATCGGGTTGGCCGACAATGACCGCCATACTCATAACGTGCTGACCACGATCAAAGGCATCCAGGGTATAGCCGGGCAAATTCACGCGCACATGCCGCCCCGCCGTCTGACTGCTGGTTTGGGCCTGGCGGAAACGGTGCATGTTCAAGGCCACAAGGCGCTTGGCGCTCTCATCCATGGGCAGAGTTAGAACGGCCTTTCGCAGCCCTTGGAACTGAGCGGTTTGCGGGCGCAAGCGTTCTAGGGCGCCGGCAAAATCACCCGAGGCAAGGGCTGCCTCGAGTAGAGGCAAGCCTTGTCGCGATTGGGTCGTTAGACCGCCGCGCAATTCTGGCAGGTATAACAGCATGCCTTGGGTCAGCGCCAGCTCGCTGCGCGCGACGGCATGCAGGCTGGCGGCCTGCTCAAGCGCGATGCCCTCAGCCGGAACATAGCGACGCGGCGGCAGGCCATCCGCCCAAGAATTCGCCAGCGTCTCGGCGGCGATTTGCGCTTCTGAGGACCAAGCGCCTCGATACCAGATGGGCTGATAGCCATAGGTGGTATAGAAGCGGTCAAGCTGGCCAGCCCAATCTGGATGAGTCTCGGCCCGCTTGGCGATCAGTGCGCGCAGTTGGCGGCCGACCTCTGCGCTGGAGTAGCGCTGGGGTGCGAGATCGAGGTAGGGTTCAGGCGTGGACTGGTAATCTAGTGCTCCTGCCTGGCTTGCTGGGTCGGAGTCAACTTGCGGGTAGGCGTAGGTCTCAGATGGGCTCGCTACCGCCGCCGGGCTCACTTGGGTCTCGACAACTGGGTAGGATTGATCTGCTTGGGGCTGAGCGGACGACGGCAGCGGGGCTGGCGAGCTATAGGGCTTTGTTTGGCTCACGCGCAGATCTTCGGCTACTCCATAAGGCCCCGAACGGTCGATCAACCCGCAGCCACTGGCCAACAGCACAGCCGATAGCATGAGCCAGGGCCCGCGTTTAGGAAGCAGAGCCGCCCCAAAAAGCTTGAGTGTAGGCTTGGAGCCAAAACGGCACCCCTGGGCTGTTGAAATCCCCAAATCCATGAAATGTCTCAAATTGGATTTTAAAAAATATCATCTGGAGGTCGCATAGCAATTCGACCAGAAGGCGACCAAGATCCGTCCTAATAAGAAGATGCAGCCGCATTTGGGGTGGTATTGTGGCCGCTTGCTCAGGCAAGCCCGACGAACCAGAGCCTTCGATGGGTTAAATCGCGCGCAAATTTCTGTGCGCTCTGCCCCACCTTGAATCCTAGCGGCACCGCTTAAGTTGAGTAAGGCCTGCGCGCTGATATACTGAAAATGGCTCGTTTTTGATTGAAGACTCACTCGAACCACCAACCAAAGGTTGCATTTTGCAATTTAGTATGCAAATTCAGAGCAAATCCATGTGGAAAAAAGCGATTTGCACTGCGAGGCCTCCCTCAACCAGTCAAGGATGACTGCAGAAGAACCGGGCGCAACTCCGCGCAGATCGGTTCCGAATATCGGTTTAGGAGACGACATTAATGCGCTTAGGATTGTTCGCAGTTCCCGCGGTGGTGCTCTTGGGGCTTTCGGCGTGTCAACCGCTGGATAGCGCAGACACCGTTGAAACCGCAGAGGTCGCCGTTCCCGTTCGTGACGGCATTTGTACCCCTCGGGTTGTTCAAGCTCAACCCAACCTTCCCCCTCAGACCATCATGGACGACCCGGATTGCGCACCTGCAACCGTTGTCGCGCCCATTCAGTCTGTTGCGGCTTACACAACAGAGCCCCTGGTTACCATCAGCGGTGACGTCGCTTTTGACGTGAACAGCGCCACCATCAAGGAGCGCTTCAAGAGCGAACTTGATGATATCGCGGCGCGCTTGATCTCGTCTGGTGGAAACTCCTTCACCGTTGTTGGTCACACCGACATTCGCGGTTCAGAAAAGTATAACCAGGAACTGTCTGAAAAGCGTGCTCGTGCGGTTGCAGACTACTTGGTCGCTCGCGGTGTTCCGCGTGCTTACTTGCAGGTGCGTGGCGATGGCGAGGCCAGCCCGCTTGATCCCGGCATCAGCGATGAGGCCCACCGCCGCAATCGCCGCGTTGAGATCATCGGCACCGGTGGTGCCAGCATGGCTGGCGCGCCCAGCTACCAGCAGCAATTGCCTGTCGGCGCTCAAGGCTACAGCTATACCCAAGCCGCGCCGCGCTATAGCTACTCTGGTGCACAGCCAACCCCTGCCAACATGGCCCCGGTTCCTGCACAAATGCAGGCTTCGCCCGCAATCACCAACTATACGCAAGCGCCAAACGGTGGCTACATGGCACCTGGCTACGCACCAGGTTATGCGCCTGCATACGGCACCCAGCCTGCATACGGCACCCAGCCAGCCTATGGCGCAGCGCCAGGCTACAATGCAGTCCCACAGTGTGGTGCCTACCCGCTGCAACCCTGTCCGCAAGCTCCCTACCCTTACCAGCCGGCGCCTCAAACCTCTCAGATGCAGCCTGACGAGACTGAGCAAGCCTCTGGTGAAAAGGGCGGAAACCGCTTTTTCTCGATGTTCGGATCGTACAAGAACAACGGTTAAGGTCTTAGCCTAGCGACAGCGCCGCAAGCGGCGAATTCAAGCCAACAGACAAAGCCCCTTTGCGTGACCGCGCAGAGGGGCTTTGTCGTTTCCGCACCCAAAGCGCCGGTCTTGCAATTCATAAAAGTGGCAGTCTGCGTGTTGTCCACCTGCCTGTTCCACCCCGGTTTTGTGCAAGCGACGTTGCACAAGAGATCCCAAAACCGTCGCAATTTCTTGGACCGTCCTGCACCTAGCCTCTCCACTGTTGCTGCTGTCCTGCCCTCGTATGCAGCCTATTGGGCTGGCAGATCGGCAGGCCCGTGCGTGACTCGCACGCCATGACACCCTGACCAAAGCAATCCAAAGACTCCGAGAATCCCCGCAGACCAAAGACCCCGCAGACTAAAGACCCCGTAGAAAGGTGCCCTCATGTTCCGCTTCACCCTACATCTCGCTCCCCTCGCCTCGCGTGCTTTTCGCCGTCGCATGCTCAGCTCCTCAGCTTTCGCTTTGCTAGGGCTCAGCTTGGCGCAAGCCGCTGCTGCTGCCTCACTCAGCATGAGCCTGGATTTCGACCGGCCTGTGATCAAGTCTGGCCAGAGCAGCCAAGACGTTTACGCCCTTATCCGCCTGAAGGCTGACAAACCGACAACCAAAGACCAGCGAGAGGATGTCGATCTCAACGTCGCCCTTGTGCTGGATCAATCGGGCTCAATGGAAGAGGCCGGCAAGCTGACTTACGCCAAGCGGGCAGCCAAAGATTTCGTTTCGCGCCTCGACGAAAATGACCGAGTAGCCCTGGTGGCTTTTTCCAGCGAGGTCTTCTTGCTGTCGTCTTCGGATACCCCCGATGTGCCAAAACTCAATCGCTTAATCAGCAGCCTTGAGCCGACAAACGCCACCAACATCTCTGGCGGCATCGACATGGGAGGGCGCCAAGTCAGCCACGATCTGTTGGGCCGCGGCATCAATCGCGTGATCCTGTTGTCCGACGGCCTGGCTAATCGCGGCATTACCGACGAACAGGACATTGGCCACTTCGCGCGCAGATGGCGCGAAAAAGGCGTCAGCATCACGGCGATGGGCCTGGGTGCTGACTATGATGAGGATTTCCTAGCCACCATCGCCAACAATGGCCAAGGCAATTATCACTTCATCGAAAGCCCTGCGCAGATGGCACGTGTTTTTGACCAAGAAATCCGCTCGCTACAATCCACCACCGCGCAGGATGTCGAGTTGCGCTTTGACATCAACAAGCAGATCGTCAGCCAGGCGCATTATTTCTCCATCGACGAAGAGCCCCTGTCCAAGCTGGCGGATCTGGGAACCTTTTTCGGCGGCGAACAGCGCGCCTTCTTGGTCAAACTGACCTTGAATGACTTGGAGGCAGGCACATTGGATCTGGGCTCGGTGCAGTTGGCCTACGTCGATGCGCAGTCCGGCCTGCGTGAGACCCAGACCATCGCCTTAACTGTTGGCACATCGGACGACGAGACAGCGCTGAAGGTCAACGGCGAGATTGAGGCTGAAGTTGCCTTGATGCGGGCCAACCAGATCGAGCAAGAAGCCTTGCGCCTGGCCCGCGAGCAAGACAACACGGCCGCTGCGGACTACATGGCCAACGCGCTGCCGAAACTGCAAGAACTCGCGCCCGCCGCGCCTGGCGTCGCCAAGAAATTGCAAGGTCTGGCTTTGCAAGCCGAGGAGTACTCAACGCTCGACCAGCAAAGCGACGCCGAGCAAAAGCTCTATCTGAAGGCCCGCCAGAACGCCACGGTCAGCGTCCGCAAGGGCAAGGGTGCGCTGGACCTGCTGAAAGAAGGCGACAGCGGCTTTATGGTCGAACGGCTTCAAGACGCGCTTAAGGCCCAGCTTGGCGCGCAATCTGGGAGCGTCAACCTGGATACCATGTCCCCAGGTGAGTTCGACGCCGAGACCGCCGAAGCTGTGCGCGCCTTCCAACGCACCCAAGGCTTGAGCGACGACGGCCTGGCTGGTCCCTTGACCCTCGAAGCGCTTGGTCTGCGCTAAAGGATCTGCAGCGAGCCTGGCGCCACGGCGCGGGGCTCGATCTGTGGGCTACTTGTCCCGCCCGATCCGCATGGCAAGCCGCTCCCCCTTGAAATCCTGGTCGGCGTAGCTCAGCTATAGAGCTGTGCTGCCCGCCAGGAAGGTTCGATTTCCCACAACTCTCATTTCATCACATCCAAGCTTCACGAAAGTTAGCTATTGTCAGCCTTGCGTGCGGCGCGCTAACCTAGTGCCATTGATACGCTGACTAGCATAGAGACACCTTCATGAGCTCCACCGGAGATAAATCCGACGCAAAATCAACGCTTTACTGCTCGTTCTGCGGCAAGAGCCAGCACGAAGTTAAAAAGCTGATCGCGGGACCGACCGTCTTCATCTGTGATGAATGCGTTGAGCTGTGTATGGATATCATCCGCGAGGAGACCAAAACGCAGCAGCTCAAGGCTTCGGGCGCGGTCCCGACCCCCAAAGAAATTTTTAAGATTTTGGACGATTACGTCATCGGCCAAAGCGCGGCCAAGCGCATGCTGGCGGTGGCGGTGCATAACCACTACAAGCGCCTGGAGCACGCCGCCAAGAACAAAGACGTTGAGCTGGCCAAGTCCAACATCTTGCTGATTGGCCCCACCGGCTGCGGAAAGACCTTGTTGGCGCAAACCTTAGCGCGCATCTTGGACGTGCCCTTCACCATGGCCGACGCCACCACGCTGACCGAGGCAGGTTACGTGGGTGAGGATGTGGAAAATATCATCCTCAAGCTGTTGCAGGCCTCTGATTACAACGTCGAAAAGGCCGAGCGCGGCATCGTCTATATCGACGAAATCGACAAAGTGAGCCGCAAGTCCGACAACCCCTCCATTACCCGCGATGTCTCGGGCGAAGGCGTGCAGCAGGCCTTGCTGAAGCTGATGGAAGGCACTGTAGCTGCTGTGCCCCCGCAAGGCGGGCGCAAGCACCCACAACAAGAGTTCTTGCAGGTTGATACCTCTAACATCTTGTTCATCTGTGGCGGCGCCTTTGCCGGGCTTGAAAAGATCATCTCTGCGCGTGGACAAGGCAAGCAGATCGGCTTTGGTGCTGATGTGCGCGATCCAGACGACCGCAAGGTGGGCGAGCTGCTGGCAGGGGTCGAGCCAGAGGACCTGCAAAAATATGGCCTAATCCCAGAATTCATCGGCCGTTTGCCGGTGCTGGCGACCTTGCATGATTTGGATGAAGACGCGCTGATCAAGATTTTGACCGAACCGCGCAATGCGTTGTTGAAACAGTACCAACGCTTGTTCGAGATGGAAAACGTCTCTTTGCACTTCAACGACGAAGCACTGGCGGCTGTTGCCAAGCGTGCCATCGCACGCAAGACTGGTGCGCGCGGCCTGCGCTCGATTATGGAAGATATCTTGCTGGATACCATGTTCGATCTGCCCGACCTTAAGGGCGTCGAAGAAGTTGTGATTAATCAAGAAGTTGTCAGCAGCGAAGCGAAGCCACTCTTGATTTATTCAGATGTCGAGGCCAGCGCCTAACAGGACCCAAGGCTACAAGAGCCTCGGCAGCACCTGGCTCTCAGCTTGCAAGGCTCTGGCGCTGCGTTTTGCCTTGTGCGAACCTGCAAGCGGGCTCGATTCGACCTCAGTTGCGACAAGCATGTGGAAAATCGCCCCATGCGTTCGCTTGATATTGAAAAGCCCTGCGCGGCGCTTACATCTGCCCTAATCCCCGCAGTCTCACTCTAAGAGACGCAGTCGCCAAGTCCGCGCCTCAAACGCAGGATTTGTGCCCCAAGTTTGGAGACTTGAATGAGCCTCATGGCCAACCCAACGACGGAAAAGCTCAACGTCCCGGTTCTGCCGCTACGCGATCTCGTGGTCTTTCCCCATATGATCGTCACACTGTTTGTCGGTCGTGACAAGTCAGTCAAAGCCCTGGAAGAGATGGACGGAGAGGGCAAAGAAATTCTGCTGCTGACCCAGAAGAATGACGAGCAAGACGATCCCGCCCCCGAAGACCTGCATACCTTCGGGACCATCGCGAATGTCTTGCAGTACATCCGCCTTCCCGACGATACCATCAAGGTCTTGGTCGAGGGTGTCGGTCGCGCCCAGGTCCAAGACCTTCGCGACACTGGCGAGCGCTTCGAGGCGGACGTGGTGTTGCCGACCGAAGTGCTGGAGCCTAACGAGGAAACCGAGGCGCTGAAGCGTTCGGTCGTCAGTCAGTTTGAGCAGTACGTCAAGCTGAACAAAAAGGTCGTGCCTGAGGTCATGGTGACTGTCGGGCAGATCCAAGACCCCTCCAAGCTGGCCGACGTTGTCGCCGCTCAGTTGTCGATTGAATTGCCCGAAAAGCAAGACCTGCTGGAAAGCCTGGACATCGCCGAGCGTCTGGAAAAGTCGCTGATGCACATGGAAGGCGAAATCGGCGTTCTGAAGGTGGAAAAGCGCATCCGCAGCCGCGTCAAGCGCCAGATGGAGAAGACCCAGCGCGAGTACTACTTGAATGAGCAAATGAAGGCCATTCAAAAGGAGCTGGGCGAAGGCGAAGACGGCAAGGACGAGCTGGGCGAACTGGAAGAGCAGATCAAGGCTAAAGCGCTGAGCGATGAAGCGCGCGAGAAAGCCGAGGCCGAGCTTAAGAAGCTGCGCAACATGAGCCCCATGTCCGCAGAAGCCACCGTGGTGCGCAACTATCTGGATTGGATTGTTGGGATTCCTTGGTCGGAATCCACTGAAGTCAAAGAAGATTTGGCGGCCGCCCAAGCCATCCTCGACGAAGACCACTACGGGCTTGAAAAGGTCAAAGAGCGTATCGTCGAATATCTGGCCGTGCAAAAGCGCACCCAGAAGATGAAGGGCCCGATCTTGTGTTTGGTCGGCCCTCCTGGGGTCGGCAAGACCTCTTTGGGCAAGTCGATTGCCCGCGCCACTGGCCGTAATTTTGTGCGCATGTCCCTGGGCGGCGTGCGCGACGAGAGCGAAGTGCGCGGCCACCGTCGTACCTACATTGGCTCCATGCCCGGCAAAATCATTCAGGGCATGAAGAAAGCCAAATCGTCTAACCCTCTGTTCTTGCTCGATGAAATTGAGAAGTTGGGCCAAGACTGGCGCGGCGACCCGTCGTCTGCCTTGCTGGAAGTGCTGGACCCAGCACAGAACAGCACCTTCAATGACCACTATCTGGAAGTGGACTACGACCTGTCGGACGTCATGTTCATCACCACGGCCAACTCGTTGCGCATGCCGCAACCGCTGCTGGATCGTATGGAGATCATTCGCCTGTCCGGCTACACCGAAGAAGAAAAGATTGAGATCGCTAAGCGCCACCTGATCCCCAAGTCGGTCAGCGACCACGGCCTGGCGCCTGAGGAGCTGATCATCGAGGATTCTGCCCTGCGCGACTTGGTGCGCTACTACACCCGTGAGGCGGGCGTGCGCAACCTGGAGCGCGAGCTGCAGAAGCTGGCGCGCAAAACCGTCAAGGCGCTTGAGGTCGATGGCAAGGACAAGCTGGTCATCTCAGCGGATAATCTGAATGACTATTCCGGCGTCCGCCGCTTCCGCTATGGCATGGCCGAGACTGAGGACACCGTCGGCATGACCACCGGCCTGGCCTACACCGAAGTCGGCGGCGATCTGCTGACCATCGAGAGCGTCACTGTGCCTGGCAAGGGGCGCGTTGTGGCCACCGGTCAGTTGGGTGACGTGATGAAGGAGTCGGTGCAAGCCGCTGAATCCTATGTCAAATCGCGTGCGCCGATGTTTGGCATCAAGCCGACCATCTTCACCAAGCGCGATATCCACGTTCACGTGCCCGAGGGAGCAACACCCAAAGACGGCCCGTCGGCTGGTGTGGCTATGGTGACCTCGATCGTCTCGTTGTTGACCGGCGTTCCTGTGCGCCACGACATCGCCATGACCGGTGAAGTTACTCTGCGTGGTCGCGTTCTGCCCATCGGCGGACTGAAAGAAAAGCTGTTGGCGGCCCTACGCGGCGGCATCAAAACTGTGCTGATCCCGGAGGAGAACGAAAAGGATCTGGCGGAGATCCCGGCCATCGTCACCGAAGGCCTGGAGATCATCCCGGTAGGCAACGCCGATCAGGTCTTGCAGCACGCGCTTAGTCATCCCTTGACCCCTATCGAGTGGGACGAGGAGAGCGAAGCCAAAGACGCGATCAAGCCCGAAGTTGCGACCTCGCCAACCTCCAGCGCCTCTCGCCTCACGCATTGAAAGCACCGGATGGATCAAGTGGTTCGCCACCTGATCCATCTCAATCGGAGCCAGCCGCTGCGCTTGTGCCGACAAGCTCCGGACTCGCGGGACGCCCAACCTACCTTGGGTGGTTTTGGGACTAGGACACCTGTAGCCAACCCGGCTAGCGAGGCTGAACCGTCTGCAAACGCTAGCCAGCAGCCGTCAAGCGAACCGAAGATTCAGGTGCCGCACCAGAAGCCGACTCACGAGGGAGCGGATCACCCGGCTGCAGATCACCGGTCTGCGGATCACCGGGCGATGCCTCAGGGCGAAGTCAAACAGGCGCGCAAACGCTCCGGAGTGTGGCCCTTTTCTCGTTAAGGCAAACTGCGCGCAGTTGGATTCGATTGCGCCAAGGTCGCCTTGGCTGAGCTTGCAATCAAATCAAGGTGTCGTAGCGAAGCCGCATCGCACCGCGCCATGCGCGTCTTTGCGTCGACATGCATTGCAACGACGGGACAAACGGCAAGGCTTTCACGTCGGCGCAGTGATTGCATAGGAGCGGGGTCGACAATGCCCTTCGAGGTGGCATCGGGCGAGAGGTTTTGATCACCCCCCAGCACGGCCGAGCAGTCGGTGCCAATAGAAACAAACTGCGTTGGCCAGACTGTTCAGCCATGCGGCCCAACATGCGTTGCGACACGCGATCGCCGCCGGTAGCCCAGGCACCATGACGAAGCATCGCGTTGACACCCACATATGCAGCGCCTGTTCCTGGGTGAAAAGCAGGCCAGCGGCCGGTGCATCGGTGACGCCTTGGCACTACGGGCTTGAGCATGTTGCCGCCGGCTGCAGGCGCAGATTTACGTTTACAAACAGGCTCCAAAGACCGAACCCCGGGAACCTCGCCCGCGCAGGGCCCTCTAGGTCTCGCCGTGCTGCAGACGCAGCTTACGGCGCAGGTGACGCAAGGTCCGCAGACGCGTCAAACGTTGCTTGGTCTGCGAGCGACCCTTACGGTTCCGTGGTGCGCGCCCGTCGCGACCCTGTGCCGATTTGCCAGCCTTACGCGAGCCGCCACGGGTTTTCTTTGCGCGTTTGTTCTCTTTTTTATCCCCTGCTTCGCCATCAGCTTCGCCCACGTCGACCGTCGAGACCGGTTTGCGCTCCGCCTTGCCAGCGCCGCTGCTGCCGTTCGCAGCCCCGCGCTCGCTGATAACGTCAACGTACCAGCCTTCCTCCCCAACGAAGAAGGCAGGCACATGCGCCTCAAAGGCAGACCTTGCGCGCCGCATTTGATCGCTGTCATCGTCGCGATAGAAGTCCGCTGGATTGCTCGGCATGTCCTGCACATCGCGATCCGCAGGATGGGTCGAACGCGCTCGGCGGCGTTCTTCGCGCGTCAGTTTGCGGTCATTGGTATCCTCGCCGCTGGGGCGGTTGTCGCGGCTTTGATCGCGACCGGAGCTCTTGTCGCGCTCTGCACGCTTGCTGTGTTCTGAACTCTTGTCGTGTTCTGGGCTTGCTTCGGCGCGTCCCTCGCCCCGATTGCGGCCACCGCGCCCTCCAGACTCGCCGTCCTTGTTCCCCCGTCCGTCGCGGCGTCCATCGCGCCGTCCATCCCGGCGGCCTCGACGGTCGCTTCGCTCTTCGTTCTTCTCTTGCTCCGAGGGGGCCAGCGCCTCAATCTCCAGCCGCTCAATGTCGGTCTTGATCAGCTCTTGAATCGCTTCGACCAGCTTGTCGTCATCCGGCGTCGCGATTGTAAACGCGCGCCCTTCCTTGCCCGCTCGCCCGGTACGACCAATGCGGTGGACATAATCTTCAGCGTTAAAGGGGACATCAAAGTTGAATACGTGGCTCAAGTCGGAAATATCAATGCCGCGCGCGGCAACATCCGAGCAGACCAACAGCTTGGCATTGCCTTGGCGGAAATAGTCAAGCGACTGGGTGCGCTGAGACTGGCTTAGATCGCCGTGCAGCGCCACCGCCTTGTGACCGTGACGCTCCAGGCTATCGACCAAAACCGAAATGTCGCGCTTGCGATTACAGAATACAAAGCCGTTCTTGACATCTTCGACTTCCAGCAAATGGCGCAGCGCCTTTCGCTTGTCGCGCTTGCCGACCTCGCACAAGAAGTGCTTGACCGTTACGGCCGTCGATTGGGGTGCAGAAACGGTGATCTCGCGCGGATTGGATAGGAACTTGTCCGCGATTTTCTTGATCGCTGGGGCCATAGTGGCCGAGAAAAACAACGTCTGGCGATTGTACGGCAGCGAGGCAACGATGGTTTCAACATCGGGAATAAAGCCCATGTCCATCATGCGATCGGCCTCGTCGATCACCAGGATCTTAACGTCGTTCAACATGATGCGGCCGCGCTCACACAGGTCCATCAAGCGGCCCGGCGTGGCGATCAGGACATCGACGCCCTTGTCGATGGCTTGCTCTTGTTCACGCATCGAGGTGCCACCGATCAGCAAAGCCATTTGCAGATCGCTGTACTTGCCGTAGGCGATGAAGTTTTCAGCGATTTGCTGCGCCAGCTCGCGTGTGGGGCTCAAGATCAACGAGCGGGGCATGCGCGCGCGTGAGCGGCCATGCGCCAAAATGTCGATCATTGGCAATGTGAAGGAGGCGGTTTTGCCTGTTCCGGTCTGTGCGCATCCCAAGACGTCGCGTGCCATCAAGATGGCGGGGATGGCTTTTTCTTGGATCGGGGTCGGACTGCCGTAGCCCTTTTCAGAAATGGCGCGAAGGAGTTCGTCGCTAAGACCGAGGTTTTCAAATCCCATGGAGAATGTGGCTCGTAGTAGGGCTTCGGGCAAAAGGTCGGGCGAGCGCGGTTTCAACCGCGTGCCAGGACGCCAGGAAGCCTTTGGTTCTTGTGCTCTGCGGCCGCAAGGGGGCGCAACAGAGAGGCGGGTCGCGCTTCTCTCGCTAAGCGCAGCGGGCGGCCCAAACCAAATTACAGGCCTTCAATCACCCGACCCTATACTCTGGTGCGCGGCAAACAGCAAGGCTTGGCTTCTCAAGGGTGGCAAAAAGTGCCGTGAAGCCAAGATTCGCGAACCAAATGCGGTAAGGACCGCTCGATTATCCCTGCTTTTGCAGCGCGTCGGCGGCTACAGCGATGGCCTGCTCTGTTAGCGCCAAGTCTTCCTCACTGTGAGCAACCGACATGTACAGCTTGCCCGCCGACTTGAAAATGCCTTGCGCGCGCAGAGCCGCATTCCAAGCCGCACTCTGCCCCGCATCCCCCTTTAGGCCATCGCGATAGCTCAGCACGCGCTGGCCAGTGAACACCACGTCAAATAGATAGGGCTCGCCAACGATCTGGTGCGCAACCCCGACCCGTTCCAAGTTCTGGTGGATACAGCCCATGATGCGTTTGCCCTTGGCCTCCAGGGCTTCATAGGTGCCGGGGCGCCGCAAGATCTCCAGGGTCTTGAGCCCCGCAACGGCCGCCATAGGGTTGCCGCTCAAGGTGCCGACTTGGAACAAGAACCCCGCCTCGCCGACCTTGGCCTTGTCGAAATGAGCCATGATGTCGGCCCGTCCAGCAATGGCGGCCAAAGGGAAGCCGCCGCCGATGGTCTTGCCCAAGGTCGCAACGTCTGGAGTCACGCCGTACAAGGTTTGCGCACCGCCGTAACCAAAGCGAAATCCAGTCACCACCTCATCGAAGATCAAAACCATGCCGTGCGCATCGGCTTCGGCGCGCAACATGGCCAAAAACCCTGGCTCGGGCGGGATTAGGCGCTGTAAGGGCTCAACAATAATGCCTGCAATTTCGTGGGCGTGTTCCGCGATGATCTGGCGGGTGGCCTCGAAGTCATTAAAGGGCGCGACCAGAACGCCATCGCTGGCCGAAGCTGGCAGGCCTGCTGTGTCAGGCATCGCCAAGGGGAAATTGACCAGAGTCTTGGGGGCCATGCTCATCAGGGCCTCAGCCGACATACCGTGATAGCCGCCTTCAAATTTCAGGATCTTCTCGCGCCCTGTGTGAGCCCGCGCCAGGCGCATGGCGTACATATCCGCCTCCCCGCCTGTCGAAACATAGCGCAACTGATCCGCACAGGGCAGCGCCGCACAAATGACCTCGGCCAGTTCGATCCCCGCCGTGTTGTTGGCAAAGAATGTCAGACCCTTGCCGAGTTGCTCACGAATGGCCTCATCGACCTCAGGATGGCCGTGGCCCAGCAACATGGGGCCTGACCCGATCAGATAGTCGATATACTCGCGTCCGGCCTCGTCCCAAATGCGCGACCCCTGTCCGCGCTGAATGATGACCTCGGGCTCAAAGTTGCCAAAGCCACCGGCGGGCAGGATCTGACGCGCGCGCGCCTGCCAAGCGTCAAGTTGGTCGAGATGGGCATCCGAAGTGGGCGTAGCGAGCGGCATGAGGCGGGCCTTTTTTAAAGTGACGCTAAATTTCTTAGCAATCGGGCCTCCAGCTTGCGCGGACAAATCCGACACGAAGGCGGCAGGGCGCGCTACGGCTAGCTCTGGTTTGCGGCCCAAAAAGACCGCAAGGTCCAGCAAATGCGATCACAAGGCTTCACAACCTGACAGCATATACAACTCAAGATGAATTCTAGCTGAACAAATCTGGAAATTTCGCTGAAATTTTACATGTGAAGCGGTACAAGCGGCGCAAAATTGGCTTAGGCCTTCCACTGCAAACGACACAGCAAAGTTGGTAACGGCGTGTTCCAAGCGCGCTCTGCCACCCCAACCCAAGATACGAGATAGTCCCTTGTCTGACTTCAAACCAACCGCACTGGATCTGCTAGCAGGCTCGTCGCTGGCTGAAGAAGCTGAGGCGCACCCCGCGCAAGGCTCGGAGCAGCACAGCACGCATGGCGGTTCGGCCATCACCCTCAGCACGCTGATGGAAATGGCAGACAGAAATGAGCGCGTGACACGGCTTCAGCATGACGGTGGCCCCATCTCGTTCTCTCTCGCCAGAGCCTATATGTCCATGCTGCACCACCGCCAGCAAGCCGGCCGCCCCCACGCAGTCAGCCTGCATGCCGTAGCAGCAGGCAGCGACGGCATTCGCTTGCGCAAGATCGGCAAGCACGCGCTGGAAATCAAACCGAGCAATGATGCATTGTTCATCATCTTGAACTTGGATGCTTCGACTTCAGGTGATGCAGCCGCTCACCCCACTGCCATCGATCTTGTTGGCAGCATGGGCGATATCTTGTCGCTGGATCTGCCTGCCCCCATTGGCAGCGTCATTCAAATGGGCCTTCCCATCGGTGACGGTCAGGCCCAGACATTCCAACGTTTGATTGATGACCCAGCAACGCTTATACAGCTATCGACCTAAGTATTTGCGCTGCCCAGCCTTCAGCCTCATCGTGATCTAGCGACAGGGTTTGGCCGCGCCCTAGCCCGAGGCCGAGCGTGACAAGCACCGCGATCCTAATTCCGACCACTGCTGGCCTGCGGCGCGTGTGCTCGGCACGCTTTCGCGAAGAGCTCCCGCTCAGCCAAATTCGCCTGGACGGCAGCTTTACACCCTTTCCCCAGTCGCAAGCGGCTCACCAATTGGTCTCCGGTCCATTGCGCGGCTTATCTGCCGAAGGACTCAGTTTCGACTTAGCCCTGGATGGCGAGATCGAGGACGGCCGCTCTTGGGAACTTGGCTTTGCGACAGCTTGGAGCTTTGCTCGCTTTTGGCCGGACCATCTGACCGGCGATGTTGATCAAGCCGAGCGTGTGATTTGGGTTACCGGCGCGATCGACATGGATCTGGCTCCGCAAGCCGCCGCCTACTTTCTGTCCACTAAGCTCGCCTTAAGCGCTGACCTGTTCGACGCTATTGACGCCAAAGGCCAAGAGCTTTGGGTCATAGCACCGCCGAAGCTGGGCTCCGACGACGAAGCCGCCTTAGCCGCATTGAGCGCAAAGGGCCAAGCCCGCGTTCTGCGGCCCAGCCACGTGCAGGATGTGTTGGAAGCGCTGGGGCCGCTCAATGAGCCCGGCATCGCAAGCCCCCCGCCCGCTGATCATACAACAGAGCCACTGCCCGCGGCGTCGCCGGAGGTCCCAGGCAGCTCGAGCCCTTTGGCGCCTTCGCATGCAAAGCCCGCCTTTGGCCGACCTATGATCATGGCTCTGGCGCTGGGCGGGCTTGGACTGCTTGCCGGGGTCGGACTACTGCTTTGGAGCTTGGCACCCAGCCCGCAAGCCCCGCAACTAGGCCTGATTGCCCACCATCTCAGTGAAGGGGATAAGACTTGCGTCGACCTGATTTTCGGCCAAACACAGGTCGTACCGGGCCAAGCGCAAGACCTAGATCTCAGCGCGCCTCTTCTCCTAACCAGTCAGGGCCTTTGCCAGCTCGAACTCATCAATCCCGGCCCAGTAGCGCTGGCCCTCAGCTTGCCCACGGCCCTTAGCCGTCTTGCCGTCCATGACCTGTATCGCAATGAGGCGAAAATCGACATGCCAGCGGGCGCACGTCTGACAATTTCCCTCTCCGCTTTTCCACCTAAGCAGCAAGTGGTGATGATGGCCGACAGCGAAGCTGGAACCCAAGGCCAATTCATCATAGATTTTCAATAAGTTGTGCCGCAGATCTGGTTGCGGCGCTCAGCGTACCTTACGCCAGGAGCCTCGCCCATGGCCTACCGCCGCAGCCCCCAGCGCATTCGCCTAAAAGCCCAAGCAGCGATCCGCAATCCGCGGCCCTTGGGGTTAGGTTTTGGGCTCTTGTTCGCGGCCCTTGGTTTGTCTTGGATGCTTCAGGTTCAGCCTTTGGGCGCACAAGACCTTAACGCGATGATCAACGATCAACCCACCCAAGGTCAAACGACTCAAGACCAAACAACCCAGCCGCAAGCACCTGTCAGCCCCCCCAGCGCCACGGTGAGCCCGAGCGACGACACCAATACGGCTGCCACGCAGCCCACCAACCAAGCCAGCACGCAAGACCCTGGCGACCAAGAGAACTTCACGCCAGCCAACCGCTGTCCGCGCTGCGCCCTCTTCTCCGCCATCCAAATGGCCGAGTCTGGCACCTCCTGCCAAGACGTGATCTTCCAAGGCGCGGCTTCCTACTCTGTAACCGGCGATTTTGAAAACAGTGATATGCTTGAGGTCGATGCCCGCACGTCCTGCCGCATCTCCTTTTTCAATGACTCGCCTGACCGCAGCATCGTCATCAAACTGGACCGTGCCTTGCGCGAACTGATCCTGGCGCCGTCGCCCGATCTCTATTCCGGCTATTTGCTGACCCCGCGCAGCTCGATTGATCTCATCTTGCGCCCTGGCCAGATCCACCGCTCAGTTGAAGCCAAGAATATCGTCACCTGGAAGGACGCGACCCAAGTCGGCGACGCTGCCGACAGCCTGTTCAAAATCCGCATCCGCGCGAACTAGAGGAGCCGCATCATGCGATACCGCTCAATGCTTCCCCCTACCAAAGCCCAAGCCCTTGCAGTGAGCCTCTTTGCAGCGGTCTGCTCTGGCGCAGCCCAGGCCCAGCTCTATGACGTCTCCTTGTTTGGCCAGGCCAATCTGACCATTTCTAAGGAGTCCCTTGGTGGCGGCGCTGACGACGTCAGCAAGAAAGGCAACACCTATGAGCCCATTGCCAAGTTCAGCGAAAGCTCAAACCTGCGCCGCTATGCCAAGTCCGTCTTCCGCATTGATTTCGTCACCACGGAAGACGGCAAACGCGGCGTGAGCGTATGCACCTCAACTTTGGTTGCGCCCCAAGTCTTGCTGACCAATGCGCACTGCCTGTCGACCGAAAGCTATCAGGTTGAAGAGGCCATCGCCTGGTACAATCTGATCGACCAGGACGGCAAAGAGGCCCAGACCTTCAAGATCCGCACCCGCGCCTTCGAGAGCGACGCGGCTTTGGATTATGCCTTGGTGGAAATCCTCGACCCGCTGCCCGAACACATTAAGCCCGTTCCGCTCAAGAAGAGCATCGCCGTCAACGCCCGCGATCCTTTGAAGATTGTTCACCACCCGCGCGGACTGCCCCAACGCCTGTCAAGCTACGGCTGCGTCGCAGTGACCGAGACCGGAGCGCCGGACGTCATCTTAGGCCACCGTTGCGATACGCAAGGCGGCTCCTCCGGCTCGCTGGTGCTGGACGAGAACCTGACGCCGGTTGCTCTGCATCACCGCGCGGGCCTGCAACCCGATGATCCCGGCTCTTTCAACAAAGCCACCTACCTGAGCACAATCTTGGCCAGCTCCGCCTATTTGGCGCGCATTGCCCAGGCGCAAACGCCCTCCCAAGACCAGCCGCAACCCCAAAGCAGTGATCAAGGCCAGACCAGCACTCAGGGCCAAACTGGCACACCGTCGTATCAACCCGAAGGCAATGCCAAGGGCAACGATACCGGAACGATCAATGACTTAATTAACAACTAATTCAGTGTGTTATGCAAGAATTTGCCTAGCCATTCCACCCCCTTCTCGAACCCTCACGAAGAGCCAAGCCGATCCTTTCCCCAGATCGCTCAACCAAGGAAATGTCTTATGTTCCAGCTAGTCTCCCCCAAGAAATCACTCCTCGCCATGGTGGCAGCAGCCAGCGCCCTGGTCGGTCTGGCCAGCACCTCTGCGCAGGCACAGACGCCGCCCGGCGATGACACCAACACCATCAACGCGATGATCGAGGCGCTGTCGCCTCAACAGGCCCACGGCAACACCTATGGCCAGCGGATCATCACCGTGCCCGTGCCAATCTATAAGCAGCACCAGCCCTATGCAAAAGGCAACCAGCCGGTCATCTATCAGCCGATCCTGCTGAACTACAACCACACCTATGACCTGGCGGTTTTCTTTGATTTTGACCGCGCAACCATCAAGCCCGAGGCGCGCTCCTTGCTGAACAGCCTGGGCTATGCGCTGATCTCCCCGGGCCTTGCGAACTCCACCTATCTGCTGGCCGGGCACACTGACGCCAAGGGCAGCGACAGCTATAACCTATGGCTGTCAAACCGCCGTGCAGCGGCTGTTAAGTGGTATCTGACCTCGCACTTCCCAATTGCGCCGCACCGTCTGTTGACCGCGGGCTTTGGTGAAAGCCGCTTGGCCGACCCCGCCCATCCGCGCGCAGCCGTCAACCGCCGCGTTGAGATCACTTTGATCGACCAGGGGTATATCGAGCAAGGCAACTTGCAGAATATCCCCTCGCCCAAAGTTATTTATCCTAACGGCAACCCGAACTGTGACCCCAACACCTCTGGATATTTGCAAGACAGCCGTCCAGCGGACCAGAACTTGGATGACTTCAACACCCCGCGCCTGCCGGTCGAGTGCTTGAACAACCCCGATGCTCCCATTGTGGTCCCAGTCCCAGCGCCGGTCGATACGCAAAACAGTCCTAAGGTGCAAGTCGTCCCGGCTGATCCGACGGACACCACCAACTCTATCATTGGCAACTAAGCCAAGCCCATAGAGACGCTCAACGTCGCCGCCCCTTGAACGCAGTCTTGCGCTTCGAGGGGCGGTTTCTTTGTGTTACGCCAAAGGGCACTACAAGGAACCTCAGGGAACTACAGGGAACTAAGGAGAGCCACAGGCCCTCACAGGGTCCGACTGGAATGCCACCGCTCCCCTTGGCTCCCTGCTCTCTTAGATTTGCCTCTTGAATTTACCCGTTTGGAATTGCCCATGCCGCGCGCTATTTTGCTGATAGTCTCAACCCTGGTTTGCCTTACGAGCATAGCGCCTGTGACAAAGGCCCAAAGCCCGACTGCGAACGCGACCCCAGTGGCGTACCCCGCCGCCGCGCTGAGCCCTGAGCAGATGGTCGGCAGTCTGATCATGATGGGATTTCGCGGCCAAACCCCACCAGACCCCGGCAGCGTGGCTATTGCCCAAGCGCTAAAGGATCGGCGTGTGGGCGCGGTTCTAACCGTCAAGCGCAACTTTGGCGACGGCCAAGCGGCGAAGATGCTGGCGACCGGCTTGCAGGAGGCCTCGCCCGATGGACTGCCGGTGCTGATCGGTATCGACCAAGAGGGCGGTTTGATCCAGCGCTTGGGGCCTGCACAAGGCTGGAAGCCCATGCCCAGCGCTGAGGCTATCGCTCGCGACCTGAGCCCCGCCGAGGCCGAAGCGCTCTATCGCCGCGTGGCCTGCACTCTGCGTCATTGGGGCTTTACCTATAATTTGGGGCCGGTGGTGGACCTAGTGCGTCAACCCAACAATCCGGTGATCGTCAAACTGCACCGTTCCTTTGGACGAGAGGCCGAGGCCGTCGCCACCTATGCAGCGGCGGCCGTGCGCGCGCACCGCGCCTGCGGTGTGCTGACGGCGCTCAAGCATTTTCCCGGGCACGGCTCCTCCCTGCAGGACAGCCACAAGGGTCTGACCGATGTCACCAACTTGTGGCACCCAGAAGAAATGGACCCCTTCGCGCTGTTGATCCGTCAGGGCATGGCCGACAGCATCATGACCGCCCACATCAGCCACACCAAGGTTGACCCTGATTTGCCTGCCAGTCTGTCGCCGATCTTCATTGGCGAGGTCCTGCGGCAAACCTTGGGCTACCAGGGGCTGGTGATCAGCGACGACATGACCATGGGCGCAATTGCCGACCACTACGGCAGTGTCGAGGCGGCGGTACAGGCGCTGGACGCTGGCGCGGACATGATCATGGTCGCAACCCCCATCGACGAAGCTCCTGAGCTGCCCGGCCAGATCATCGCTGGGGTCTTGGCCGCCGTGAAAAGCGGCAAACTGGACTGGTCGCGCATCGAGCAAGCCTTTGGCCGGGTCCAAGCCGCCCGCGCAGCACTGCATCGCTAATCATAGCGCGGCGATTGGAGTCGTTCAGGGCTTCGCCTCTGCGCCCATCAGTGCTGCCAAGCGCTGATGCGACCCACAAAGCCAAGGTGCTGGCGTGCAACTTTAGACTTGTTCCTTGACTCGCGGCGGCTGGCGGGTTCGAAAAGATATTCGCAACAAAAATCTGCCCCGCCGCCAAGCGAACCGGTCGAGGTCCCCGAAGAAGGAAGAAACGAATGAACCAGCCGACACCCCTGACCAGCATCTGCGAAAACAGCCTCTTTCGCCCGGGCGACGTTTTCGTTCTTTTCGGCGAGCTGTTCGGACGCGGCTATGCCACAGGACTGGTCGAGGCCGCCAAAGCGACGGGCATGACCGTCATCGGCATCACTGTCGGACGCCGCGAAGCCAGCGGCGAGCTGCGCGCGCTGAACCCAGATGAACTGGCCGAAGCCGAGGCCAATCTTGGCGGACAGATCATCAACGTACCACTGATGGCGGGCTTTGATATGGACGCGCCGGAAGGCAACGACACGCCGACCAAAATGCTGAGCGGCATGACGCTGGACAATTGGCAGGATTACAAGCTGGACTGGGCGCAGGTTGATCGCTGCCGCCAGGTTGGCACGGCGCGTTTCACACAAGCCTTAACGCAGGTTATGGAGGCGCTGGCAGGCATGATCCCGGCGGGCAAAAACGTCTATTTCGCCCACACCATGGCGGGCGGCATTCCCCGCGCCAAAGCCTTTTTGGCCATCGCCAATCGCATCTACAAAGGCCAAGGCGACCGCCACCTCTCCTCGCAAGCTTTGCTGGACAGCGACTTGGGCAAGCTGATTTTGCAAAACTTTGACGAGGTGTCTGCCAACAGCTTTGGCCACTTGATCGAGGCCAGCAGCACACTGCGCGAGCGCCTGGAGGCCGAGGGCGGCCAAGTGCGCTACACCGCCTACGGCTACCACGGAACCCGCGTTTTGATCGGCAACGACTATCGCTGGCAGACCTACACCAACTACACCCAGGGCTATGCCAAGATGCGGCTGGAAGGCTTTGCCAAAGACGCCTGGAGCCGCGGCATCAAAGCTACTGTCTTTAACTGCCCTGAAATTCGCACCAACTCGTCGGATGTCTTCTCTGGCATCGAGCTGTCCTTGCTGCCGCTGCTGCAAGCTCTGCGCAAAGAGGGCGACAATGCTTGGGTGCAAGGCCTGTGGCAGCAGTGCCAAGACCTGCTGCGCGACGGCGAAACGCTGGGCGATGTGCTGGCCAAGGTGCAGGACTATCTGCAAGACCCGGTTATGCAGCCCTTCAGCAATTTCGACGCTTGGCCCATGCCCAACAGCGCCGCGCAGGCCGACCTGACCGTCGGCACCTCCAAGACCATCCTTCAGATGCACAAGGACAGCAAGCAGCTCATCAGTGATCTGTTAAGCAGCCATGTGTTGGACGCCAGCGGCGCGCTGATTTTCGGAGCAGCCGGTCAGGCCAGCGGCCCAGTGCTTTGGTTGGATCATGATATTGTGGCCCGCGCGCTGATCGCCCGACACGGCGGGTAGCGCGTGTTGAGTCGCCCATAAGCGGCGCTCGCTTGGCAGGCCGTGAGGGTCAGCGCCCCACTGCCAGAGACTTGGCATAGAAAATTCGCTCAAAGCCATCTTGATGCCCCCGACCCGTCTCGAAATAGCCCAGCGCGGGATAAAAGCGCTGGTTGGCTAGCATCTTGGTGTTGGTGTAGAGCTTGGCCGTCTTGCAGCCTTGGGCGCGGCCCCAGACCTCGCAGGCGGCCATGAGCTTGCGCCCCTCGCCCTGCCCTTGGACCGACGGCAGCACAGCGATATTTTCGATCAACAGACAATCCGCATCAATCAGCAGAATGGCATAGCCCAAGCGCTCCGAAGCCCGTTCTGGCTCGTCCTGAAGGCCCGCGCCCAGCCAAATCCAAGCTTCACCGTTTGCGATATGGCGCGCAAAGTCGGCGTCCATGGGCGCCGGGCGACGGCCCATCACAGAGATGTATTGGCTGTAGGCTGCCTTGGCGCACTCAGTCATCCAGGTGCTGTCGTCGGCCTCCGCCGGGCGTAGCTGCGCGGCTAGCATCATGCCAGCGCCAGACCGCGCGCGCCCATGACCTTGCCAATCAAATAGAGCGATCCACAGATTAAGACCCGCTCGCCAGGATGTTGTGTTGACAGCCGCTCAAGTGCGGCCTGAACGCTGGTCTCGACCTCAGCTATGCCGCCAAGCGCGCCCACACTCGCCGCCAGCTCGTCGCCGGTAAAGCTGTTGGGCTCGCCCGGTATGGTGACGGTCGTCATGCTGGCTGCGGGCTCAAGCAGTGGTTGGAGATAGTTGCCAGCGGCTTTGGTGTTGAGCATGCCCACCACCAAGTGCGTCGGCCCGTCCCAAGCGGCCAACTGTTGGGCCAGCATAGTGCCGGCCGCAGGGTTGTGACCGCCATCGACCCACACCTCCAAATCCAGGCCGTCGGCGGGGATGGACTGCAAGCGCCCGGCCCAGCGTGTTTCAAGAATCGCCGCCTCGCGAGCCTTCATCGGCACGATGAAGTCAGGCTCCAGCATATCCAGCGCCGCCATGGCGGTGGCCGCGTTGGCGACTTGGTGATCACCCAGCATACCCGGTGCCGGGTACTCTTTGGGCGCGACATAGAAGCGACGGTCGAGCTGGCCCCAGGGCAGATTGTGCCCCAGCGCGCGCACCCGCGAAAATCGCTGGTCGGCTACGTTTAAGAGCACTTGCAGCACGGCTTCATCCTGCGGCGCGACACAGACCGGGCTCATGGTCTTGATAATGCCGGCTTTCTCGCCCGCAATCTTCTCAAGCGTGTCACCCAGAAAGGCTTCGTGATCCATAGAAATGGGCGTGATGACGCTCAGCTTGGGCTCGTCAACCACATTGGTGGCGTCCAAGCGCCCCCCCAGACCCGTCTCAAGCAGCACGATATCCGCAGGCGTCTCAGCAAAGGCCAAGAGCGCGGCCACCGTCGTAATCTCGAAATAGGTGATGGTTTCGGGCCCGTTGGCCTCTTCCACCCGCTCAAGCAGCGTCAGAAGATCGGCTTCTGAGATCAGCGCTCCAGCCAAGCGGATGCGCTCGTGAAAGCGGATCAGGTGCGGCGAGGTGTAGGCGTGGACCTTATAACCCGCTGCCTCCAGCGCGCTGCGCATAAAGGCCAGGGTCGAGCCCTTGCCGTTGGTGCCCGCGAAATGCACCACCGGCGGCAGCTTGGTATGGGGATTGCCCAAGCGCTTAAGCAGGCGATAGACCCGATCCAGCGTCAGATCGATGACCTTGGGGTGCAGCGTCATGAGGCGCTGCAGCACCGCATCCGATTGAAAGTCGCTCATGCAGGTTTGGGCCTCAGGCTTCACCAGCGCCATCAGCGTCAGGTTCGGCTGGCTGTTTCGCTGCTTCGTCCAAGCGGTCGCCCGGCACGTCTTCAGGGCGCGGCAGCTCCAGCAGGGAGTCGCCGAGCAAGAGCGATAGGACTTGCACCAGCTTGTCCTTCATGTCTTTGCGCGCCACAACAATGTCGATGATGCCTCGCTCTTGCAGGAATTCGGAGGTCTGGAAGCCATCGGGCAGGTCTTCTCCGGTGGTTTGCTTGATCACCCGCTTGCCCGCAAAGCCGATCTGGGCGCCGGGCTCGGCCAGGGTCAGATCGCCCAGCATGGCAAAAGAGGCCGACACGCCGCCCGTTGTGGGATCAGTCAGCACCACCAGGTAAGGCAAGCCTGCCTCTTTGACCATCTGCAAGGCCACCGTGGTGCGCGGCATTTGCATCAGGCTCAAGATGCCTTCTTGCATGCGTGCGCCGCCAGACGCGGTAAAGATGATAAAGGGCGCTTTGGCTTCGATGGCCTTCTCGGCGGCCTTCACGAAGGTCTCGCCCATGGCCATGCCCATGGAGCCGCCCATGAAGGCAAAGTTCATGATGGCAATCACCACCTCGCGTCCACCCATGAGGCCGTGAGCAGCGCCCAACGAGTCTTTCTCACCGGTTTTGGTCTGGGCGTCCTTCAGGCGGTCGCCATAGCGCTTGAGATCCTTGAATTTCAACGGATCGGCCGCAACGCTTGGGATGTCGATCCGCTCAAATGCGCCCTGGTCAAACAGCAGCGCAAAGCGCTCCAGCATGGGCATGCGCATGTGGTGCTCGCAGTGCGGACAGCAGCGGTGCGTCTCGCTGAGCAGCGGGACATAGATCATCTGCTGGCACGAGGGACAGGAGGTCCACAGATCGTCCGGGACCTCTTTCTTTTTGGCAGAAAAGCCCGGAATGCGGGGGCGAACGTAGTCGGTCAACCAAGACATAAAACGGGGCTCCTGTTTGGGGCGAATGCGGACTGAGCGAAACGCGCCCTCATGCTAGCTGGCGGATCGCACGCCTTGAGCCAGCGACTGCACAAAATTTAAGACTTCAGGCACCAGGGCGGCGTCGGGTTTGCCGTCGTCGTCCAGGTGCTGCGCGATGGTCGAGACGATAGCCGATCCAACCACAGCGCCGTCAGAAATGCTAGCGAACTTGGCTGCGTCCTCAGGGGTCTTTATGCCAAAGCCGACTGCGATGGGCAATTCGGTGGCACGGCGGATGCGCTCAATGTGGCCTTGAACCACGTTGGCGTCAGCCGAGGCCGTGCCCGTGATCCCCGCGATCGAGACGAAATAGACAAAGCCAGACGTATTTTTCACCACCGCAGGCAAGCGCTGATCGTTGGTCGTCGGCGTGGTCAGGCGAATAAAGTTAAGTCCGGCTGCAACCGCAGGAACGCAGAACTCCTGGTCTTCTTCGGGGGGCAGATCCACCACAATCAGACCGTCAACCCCGGCCGCCAGGGCCGCTTCAATGAAGCGCTCGGGCCCATAGATATAGATGGGGTTGTAATAGCCCATCAAGACGATGGGCGTCTCGTCATCCTGCTTGCGAAATTCGGTCACCATATCCAGCGTTTTCTGCAAGGTCATGCCGTGACCCAGCGCACGCTGCGACGACAACTGGATCGCTGGTCCGTCGGCCATGGGGTCAGAAAACGGCATACCCAGCTCAATCACATCGGCGCCCGCTTTGGGCAGGTGCGCCAGGATCTGGGCAGAGACTTCGGGGGTTGGGTCGCCAGCGGTTACAAAGGTCACCAACGCCTTACGGCCTTCAGCTTTCAGCGCCGCAAAGCGCTTTTCAATTCGTGACATGCGATGCCCTGCCCTAGAATTCGTTCATATTGATGCCGAGCGCGCGCCCGACTGAGAAGATGTCTTTATCGCCGCGTCCGCACATGTTCATGATGATGATATGGTCGGCAGGCAGCGACGGCGCGATCTTGGCGACATGTGCCAGCGCGTGGCTGGGCTCCAGCGCCGGGATGATGCCCTCTTCCCGGCAGCAAAGTTGGAAGGCGTCCAGCGCTTCATTGTCGGTGACGTAGACATAATTCACCCGACCAATTTCGTGCAGCCAGGAGTGCTCAGGGCCGATGCCAGGATAATCGAGGCCCGCAGAAATCGAGTGGCCTTCCAAGATTTGGCCGTCGTCATCTTGCAGCAAGTAGGTGCGGTTGCCGTGCAGCACGCCGGGTTTGCCACCGGTCAGCGAAGCGCAGTGCTCGTCTCCGTCCAAGCCGTGGCCACCGGCCTCTACGCCGATGATCTCAAGCTTGTCGTCCAAGAAGGGGTGGAACAGGCCCATGGCGTTCGACCCGCCACCGATGCAAGCCACCAGCGTATCGGGCAAACGGCCCTCGGCCTCCAGGATCTGCTCCTTGGCTTCTTCGCCGATCACTGATTGGAAGTCGCGAACCATCGCGGGGTAAGGGTGCGGACCCGCCGCAGTTCCGATGATGTAGAACGTGTCTTCAACGCGCGCTACCCACTCGCGCAGCGCCTCGTTCATGGCGTCCTTCAACGTGCCGTTGCCCGCTGTCACTGGCACGACCTTGGCGCCCAGCATCTTCATGCGGAACACGTTGGGAGCCTGGCGCTCGATGTCGGTCGCGCCCATGTAGACCACGCACTCCATCTTGAACAGAGCGCACACCGTAGCGGTAGCAACGCCATGTTGACCCGCACCGGTCTCAGCGATGATGCGCTTTTTGCCCATGCGGCGCGCCAACAGGATCTGACCCAGCGTGTTGTTAATCTTGTGCGCGCCGGTGTGGTTCAGCTCGTCACGCTTCAGGTAGAGCTTGGCACCGCCAAAATAGCGCGTCAGGCCTTCAGCAAAGTAGAGCGGCGACGGACGCCCAACGTAGTGTTTGGAATAATAGTCAAAATCGCGCTGAAAACTGGGGTCCGCTTTGGCCTCGTTGTAAGCCTTCTCCACCGCCAAAATCAGGGGCATGAGGGTTTCGGCGACATAGCGCCCGCCAAAGATGCCAAAGTGGCCGTTCTCGTCCGGCCCGGTGCGGAAGGAGTTGACTTGGTTCATTTGCAGATCTTTCTGTTCGCGCGTTCCCGCCGATTTAAGCGAGCCAGGCGCTCATGTCTAGCCGTGAAGTGGTTCAAGGCAGCCCCAACCGACGGTCGCCTAGCCGTTTGCGCTCGCTGCGCGACAGAAGGCAGCGATCTTGTCCAGATCCTTAACGCCCCTTTGTCCCTCGACGCCTGAGGAAACATCGACGATCTTTGCGCCGGTCTGTTCGATTGCTTGTGCCACGTTGTCAGGGGTCAGGCCGCCCGCCAACAGCCACGGGCAAAAGGCTTGATAGTTGGCAACCAGCCTCCAATCAAATGCGACCGCATTGCCGCCCGGCAGCTCCGCGCCCTTGGGCGGCTTGGCGTCAAACAGTGCCAGATCAATGGCTTCTTCGTACTCGTCGGTCCAGTCAAAATCTTTGGCGGATTCAATTGGGAAGGACTTGCAGATCTTGACCCCGTGGCGTTCGCGCAGCCAGGCGCAAAACGCCGGGGTTTCCTCGCCGTGGAGCTGTATCACGTCGATTGGCAGATCAAATAGCAGCTCTTCAACAAAGCTTTCCGCCGGGTTGACCACCAAAGCCACCGTCTGGATACGCCCTTTGGCAGACTTGATCAGTTTTGCCGCCTTCGCCGCTGCGATGGCCCGCGGGCTTTTGTCATAGAAGACAAAGCCAGCATAGCTCGCGCCACTTTCGATGCTTGCCTCCAAAGCGTCCTGCGTTGTGATGCCACAAATCTTAACTTGTGCCAAATTCCCCTCCTCGTTTGGGCCCTCTAGCCTAAGCTTCTCGGCTTAAGCTTTGCGATCTAGGCCACACGTGTTGCGCCCGGACGCCAGCCTGTGCGGATATAAAACACGATGGCTGAGACCGTTACCAAGCCGATCACAATCATAAAGGATAGAAGCATGCCAGCAAAAGACCAGACAAAATAGGATTTGTTGAGCGTGATGGTCCCGTACTCGTCCACTGCTTCAAGGACCATGGGATAATAAAGATCGATGATGCGGCGCAGCGCCATCAGCACAAAGAATGGCGGTAGAATGGTACCACCGGCAACCAGTAAAAGCTTCAGGTTGATGGCGCGCGAGGTCAACCAAGAATCGCTCAATGTATAGGGTGCATCGACGGCCGTCGCAGGGAACACGAAGCCCAAGCGCATAAAGGCCATCAAAGTTGCAAGCGCGCACAGCCAGAACACCAAGACCTGCAAGGCTGGAGCCCAGCTCCACAGGACCAACCACATAAAAATGCCCACCAGAAACAACGGCAACATCAGCACGACGATAATGGTCAGGCTCTTTAGGAACCGCCAGTATCGCTCTATGCCCGCAGAAGATAGGTCCGGTATGATCTCAAGCCGGTCAAGCAAGAGCAGGCGATAAAGCGCAATCGCCACCCAACATTGAATGATCAAATTGACGACCAGCACCTCCAAGGTTTGCACCAACCAATTGGGCAACCAAGCAAAGTTCATATAGATGATCTGGTCCGCCCCGATATAGAGCCCAACGCTCAGCGTGTAAGGCAGCGCGCACAGCACGATGATGTGGAAGAACTTTTCCTTAAGCTCGGCATAGCAGTCCACAATTGTACTGCGCACCGGGATATCCGGATAAAGAACAGTCATGGTTTCACCGTCATCGTTTGGGGCTTTCTGGGTCGATGTGCCGATTGATGTGGTCCAAATTGCGGATGCTCGCAAGCACTTGCCACCTTGCTGATGTCATGTGCGGCAAAGCCTGGGTCTGTCAACCGCCCATCCCCGCTGCATGTGAGATCATTGCAAGCTCGGGACCAAGAGCCGGCCCTAGGTCCGCACTTAGCGGCGGCTGGCCAGCTTGGTCTGAACCAACAAAGCTTTGCTGCTGGCCGACTGACTGGGCTCGCGCAAGCTCTCCAGCTCGCGCTCGGCGGACTTCAGCGCCCGCCGCGTTTGACGCAGACGCCGCCGTGTCGCGCTGCCTGCCAGCCAGGTCATCACGGCCCCCCAAAGCAAACCGAAGCCCACGAAGGAAAACAGCCAAGCCCAGACTGGCAGGCTGAGAGCACCGTCGTAGAGCACATCGGCATCCAGGGCCAAAGGCTCGGGGTTAGACAGCACCAGGACCAGACCCAGGAAAAGACCCAAAAGGGAAAGGACGCTAAAAACAAATCGCACCACGCTGGAACCTGCTCCTGTCACTTGCACATGCTGGTTGATCTTGTCGCTGGCCGACACCCTGATCGGCGGCGACGGCGGCAGCCTTGACCCATGGTAGCGTCATTCGCAGTCGGCTGCTACCGGGCCTCACCGTTTTGTATGGATTTGATTATGGCGACTTGCCCCACCAAGCTGGCATCTGGTCGTCGATCCTGCAAACCAGCCCTACTTTCACCAGATCGTCACCAGGCCGCGCGCTATGCTCGCTCGATCTAGACCAAGGCCAGTCTCGCGGTCCTCGTTTCGCACCAAATTTCGAGGCAACGCCAAAGACCTTCACTGCACTGGGTGTCCGAAGCTGGCTTGCACCACAGCAAGCGACGCCGCTTTGGTCCCAAGGCAGGTCCGGCTTAACCCTTGTCGGCCAGATCCGGATTGAGTCGCTGACGAAGCTGCTTGCCAGCCTTGAAGAGAGGCACCCGCTTTTCATCAACCTCGACCGCTTCGCCGGTTCGCGGATTGCGCGCCACGCGCGCGTCACGCTGCTTGACTGAGAAGGCACCGAAGCCGCGCAACTCCACGCGATTGCCTTCGCTGAGCGCCCCGCTTATCTCATCGAAGATGGTCGCCACAAGGCTTTCAACATCGCGCAAAAGCAGGTGCGGGTTGGCATCAGCAATGCGCTGAATGAGTTCCGATCGAGTCATAAGGCTTTCGAGACCTCGTTCTTATGGCAGCTCCTTGCAAGATCAAAGAACTGAGCGCCATATATTTGGCACCGCCGCGCAGCATGCCAAATCCGAGAGGCCTTCGCAAGTATGAGGTTAATTTAGCCCTCATTTCCGCAAACCGCCTGGGGAAAGCCTGCGACTCGAGCCGATCCAAGTCGGCCCAAGGCCAGCCTTAGGTCAACCCTTTGCCCCGCCAGGCACGCGCCCTGCCAGCGCCAGAGATCACGGGGCCTGAACGCAAAACACCTGAATTGCTGGGGCCAGTTTGCAGTATATCAATTGTTGCTGGCAGTTTGCGCGCTGGGATCCGTCGGCAGCGCGGCGATGTAACGGCCCGACTGCGAGGAAATCTGCGGCACCAACCGTTGACGCTCAAAGATCTCATAACCCGGCTGCAAGCTCGCCCAGAAGTCATACCAAGGGTGTTCCTTTTGCGCTGCCAGAGCCTTATCCGTCATACGGAAGGGAAAGGAGTGGAAATAGAACAGGCCATTGCCGGCTTCGAAGTTCAAGCTGGCAACCGTGTAGATTTCCTCCATCGGGTCATCACGCATGGCAAAGCAACCTTCAGAGGTGCAATCGCCGTGCACCATGAGGTTCGAGCCCGCCCAGCCTCTGGAGCGGTCATGCGCATTGGGGAAACCCAAATTGAACGACATGTGGAACTGGGATTGCGGTTTCATGTTGTGCGCCCGCACTTCATAAAACCCCTCGGGAGTTTGCAGATCACCTGGGCGCGTCTTGGGGCCAAGAGCACCGGAATAGTTACAGACCTCATAGCGTTTAACCAGCTTGTAGCCAGAGCGCCGCTTGTCTTTCGCCCACAGCTCAATCACGCTGTCCTGCTTGATGGCGCGCATGAAGACCGGTTGCGAAAAATCAACGCCCTTGCTGGCAAACATGCGCTGAACAGGCTCACGGTATCGGGCCACGGCGACCTGCGCCCGGTCGGGCCCATTGTTGTCGGTGGTGCGAATGGCCCCGCTGTCGAGTCCTCCGCCCGTACAACTGCTCAATGTCAGAACTGCGCCCAGCGGCAACACGAGCGCCAAGGCCCGCAAGGGGACCGCTAGCGGTCGATACGTCCGAGCGTGAAAAGTCCCAATCCACGTGATCGCAGAGCGAAAACCTAGCTTCATTTGTTCTTTGATATCCCTAGCCAAGAGGCGTTGATTTGTGTCGAGACCGCTACGGCGCGCCATGCAAGGCGGCGATCGGTTCTAGGGCGCTTTAGCGCGTAATTGTGGCGAATTGCGGCAAAGCCTAACTGCCGCGCCTTGCCGCAGCAATGAGTTATTCACTTGCGTCTGTCCCACGCAAGAATATGTGAAGTGCAATGCCGCTCAATGCCCGTCTTGCGCCTTCAGCGCGACGGCGAGCAACCTGCTGACAGCCGCTCCTTTACGAGAATCCAATCAATGACCAACCCTTCTGCCGCCTCCCTCGCACCGCCAGCCTCGCAGCGCCACATGGATTTGGCGATCTGGATGTTTGTCTGCGCAGCCATGATCGTCGCTATGGCCATTATCGGTGCCATTACACGTCTGACCGAATCCGGCCTCTCAATCATGGAGTGGGCACCCATCAAAGGCGCCCTGCCTCCGCTGAGCGAAAGCGAGTGGCGGCGCTTGTTCGCGCTCTACCAACAGACAGACGAGTACAAGATTGATAATGCAGGCATGGCGCTGGCTGACTTCAAGGCCATCTTTTGGTGGGAGTGGATTCACCGCCTCTGGGGTCGCACGATTGGCCTGGTCTACGCCCTGCCGCTGGTCTGGTTTTGGCTGCGCGGTCGCCTGCCCGCCTGGTCCAAGCCACTGCTGTTCGCGGGCCTGATCTTGGGCGGCCTGCAAGGGTTCGTGGGGTGGTTCATGGTACACTCTGGCTTTGGCGAGCGGACTGATGTCAGCCAGTACCGACTGGCGCTGCACTTGAGCATGGCCTTGGCGCTCGAGGTCTATGTGCTGCTGCTCGGCCTGCGGTTTGCTTACGGTCGCCAGACCCTGAACCAAGCGGTGCCGCCACGTTTGGCCGCGGTAACGCTGTGCCTGTTTGCCCTGCTCTCGCTGACCGTTGTCAGCGGCGCGTTCGTGGCGGGACTGAATGCAGGCACGCTCTATACCGAATTTCCGCTGATGGGCGCGGGCCTTGTGCCCGTCGAGTACAGCGAGCTGTCGCCCTGGTGGCGCAACTGGTTCGACAACGGCGCGGCGGTTCAATTCAACCACCGCCTGCTGGCCAGTTTTACCGCTACCGCCAGCTTAGGCTTGGCGCTTTGGGGGTGGCTGAAGACGCAAGCCGGCCTGCGCTGGATCTTCTTGAGCCTCGGCCTTGCCGCGTTGGGCCAGTATCTGCTCGGCATCACGACTTTGCTGATGGCGGTGCCCGTGGCGCTCGGCGCGCTGCATCAAGCGGGCGCGATCACCTTGCTGACCCTCTACACCATCGCGGCCTACTGGCTCACACGTCAACAGCGCACCTGAGGCAGCCAGCCCCTTGCAATCACCCATGCAATCGACCGTGCATTCGACCTGGCCGCCGCCCCGGTGACGGGCATGAGAAACCGGGCGTGGCTAGATCGCAGGTCCCATGCGTTCGCGCAATACTTCGACCTGATGCTGAGCGGCCTGCATGTTGGGGTGAATATGCAGCGCCTTCTCATAGTAGCGCAGCGCCTTGTCGTCCTCGCCCAGTGCGATGTAGATTGCACCCAACCCAGCCAGTGCCCCGAAATGGTTGGGCTCTAGCTCCAGGACGTGCTGTACGTCGGCAATCGAACGATCATAGAGCCCCAGCATATAGTAGTAGGTCGCACGTCGGTTCCAAGCTTCGGCCCAGTCCGGGTGTTTGGCGATCACCTTATCCAAGATGGCCACGGCGATGTAGGGATTGCCTTCACTAAAGGTCTCGTGCGAGCGCTGAACCTCCAGGCGGGCGTCTTCGTCCTGGTGGTCGAGCCACGTTTGCCAAATGCTTTGCTCGATCGGCCGTGCGGCCTCGACATCCGGTGCTTGAAGCAGTCGATCAAACAAATCGATAAGGTTAGGGCTGCTCTGATCCGCCAGCGCAAGACCAGGCAGTCCGGCTAGCGCAAGGGCTAGCGTTAAGACGAGCCGTTTCATCCGAGCATGATAGATTGACAGCGACAGACATCAAGCGCACAAAATGGTGAGCGACGCAGGTGCTTCGGCCCCACATGCGCGCTATCCCTCCCACATTGCGCCTCACCTGGAGGCCCGGCGTTGTCTCGCCAGGCCGAACGCGAGGCCGTTCTGAGTTAGAAAGAACGCGCTTATGTCCGCAACCAGTTCCCCAGGTAGCTCCCAGGACAGTCCCCAGGACAGCTCCCAGGGCAGCGCCAGCACAATAGGGCGCTCGGCGCTAAAGATCGGCCTGCTTTCTGCGCTGGCTGGCAACATCATGTGGAGCCTTTTTCCATTTTATTTCCGACCATTAGCGGACATTAACCCGCTAGAGATCTTGGATCACCGCGTCTGGGGGGCCGCAGCCTTCTTGGCCCTTTGGCTGCCCTTCAACAATCGCTGGGCAAGCGTCAAGGCCGCCCTGAGCGACCTGCGTAAAGCGCGCTTGCTTTTGCTCTCGGCTTTGCTGATCGGCGGCAACTGGCTGGTCTATATTTGGGCGGTCACGCACGACCACGTGCTGCAAGCCAGCCTTGGCTATTATCTGTCACCCCTGGTGGCCGTTGCCATGTCTTGGGCCATATTAAAGGAGCGCCAGAACCGATTCCAAATGGTCGCCTTCGCCCTGGCCAGCCTTGCGGTGGCCGCCAAAATGATGCTGACGGGCAGCCTGCCTTGGATCGCATTGGCGCTGGGATTTTCTTTCGCCAGCTATGGTCTGGTGCGCAAGCAAACCGACGTGGGCCCACTGTCGGGCTTGTTTGTCGAGGCGCTTTTCCTGCTGCCCTTCGCCTTGCTACACCTGAGTTGGCTGGCCTGGCAAAACCAACTGAGTTTCCAGATTGGCCTCGACTGGCAGCACAGCGGCTTGATCCTGGGCCTTGGCATTATCACCGTTTTGCCGCTGTATTTTTTCAACACCGGTGCGAAGGCCCTGCCCTACTCTTTCGTCGCCATGCTGTTCTATACCGTACCAACGCTGTTGTTCTTCTTTGCGACCCAGATCTTCGGCGAGCCTGCGACTTGGGCTGACGTTGGCGTGTTCGCGATCATTTGGCTGGCGGTCGGGCTCTATCTTTACGGCCAGTTTCAAGGCTCGCGTAAGGCCCGAAAGGTCACCAAGCCGCCGGTAAAGCCCATGTGATGCCCAAGTGAAGCACAGTAAGGCCCAGCGTCGCGCCTTGCATGAGACAGCATGCAGCAGCATTTGCGGTTGGCCAGGCTTTGACCCGGCTCGAATCAAGACCTATAGAGCTTGAGGTGCCACCGCCCGACCATGGACCTGCGGCGTGGTGCTTGGGGCGCTGTCGGTTCGGCTGACCAACGGTTCGCTCTGCCCTCGGCACGCAATTGATCACGAAGGAGCTTGGCTCGTCCGAGTCCTCCCAACACTATGAGGATTTCATGCCCGACACCGCAATCGACATCAATTTCCCGGTCGCTCTGCTCTATGGCGAGTTCAACCAGCTCAAGGTCGCCTTTGCAACGGATCGTCCCGTTCGCGGTGAAAAGCCACGCTGCCTGGACATCATCTTCAAGGAAGCTGACAGCGAGACCCGAATCGATTTCTGGGACGAAAAAAGCTGGAAAGAGCCCAACCCTGAGCTGAACGATAAGCCCTGGACGCGTCAATTCCTGTCAGCGCTCAATCACTTCAGCGATTTGAACCGCGCCGCCCACAAGATCGAATACGTAGATGCTGATTATGACCGCATCGACATGGACCTGATCAAACTGGCTTTCTCTGGCCTGATCCCCAACGAAGGCGAAGCTAAGAGCAACGCTGAGCAGTGCATGTTGCAGCTGGTCAACTATTTGCAGGAATACGATCTGTTGCCCAAGCTGCCGGGCGACACGCCTGGTGCCTCAACCGCGCCAGCTGAGCCCATTGAGGTCGCGCCAGCGACCCAAGACGCACAGCCAGAGGCCAGTGCAAGCGACGAGGGGGCAGCAGAGGCCACAGCGGCTGCCGCAGAAGCCCCCGCTGCTCCTGCCACCCACGAAGAGCCCCAGAAAAGCACTTGGCTCTAAGCCAGACCCCAGAGGCGTTTCGGGCCGGGCGTTGCAATAGCGCTCAGGCCTGGCGCGCTGTCTAGAGCGGGCCTCGTTGAATTGCACTCACGTACCGCGCTCTAACTGTCTGATTTTGAAGCAAATGCGCCTTGCAAAGCTTTGGCATTGTTAAGAGTGATCGCCTGGGCTTTGTGCTAGTCCTTGGGCATCAACACGTTGACATGGCCCAGCTTGCGTCCCGGCTTGACGCCGCGCTTGCCGTAAATATGCAGTTGAGCACCGGGGGTCGCGAGCCACTGGGTCTGCTGCAAGGCCGCCTCTCCCAGCAGATTGACCATACGCGTCGGGCAGAGCACTTGCGGTTGGCCCAGGGGCAAATCCATCACCGCACGCACGTGCTGCTCGAATTGATCGACGCTGGCCCCGGCCTGGCTCCAATGGCCTGAATTGTGGGGGCGCGGTGCCATCTCGTTAACCACCAAGCCCGTTTCGGTCACAAAAAACTCGATACCCAACAGCCCTTCCAAGCCCAAGCTTTCCGCCAGAACTCGCGCTTGGCGCTCAGCCTCCTGAGCCAAGTCAACACTGGCTTGAGGCGCGGGAGCCAAGGTTTCCGATAGAATGTGGTTCTCGTGGCGGTTCTCCACCAGCGGATAGGCTTGCAGCTCCAGGCCGCCGGATCGGCGGGCAACAATGACCGACCCCTCCCAGGCAAAATCAATCAGACCTTCAAGGATGCAAGGCACCGCGAAGGCCGCCCACTCGCGTTGCAGATCGTCGCTACTGTTGAGCCGCTTTTGCCCCTTGCCGTCATAGCCCAGGCGACGGGTCTTCAAGATGCCTTGCCCGCCCAGGCTGTCAAGCGCGCGCGCCAGATCCTCAACACAATCCACCTGTCGATAGGGCGCGGGCCTTAGACCGGCGCGCTCAATGGCCTGCTTTTCGCTCAAACGATCTTGGGTCAGCGCGACCAGCTTGGCGCCGGGCCTCAGCTTGCCACTGCGCTCCAGGTAGGCCAGAGCGTCCTGAGGGATGTTCTCAAATTCCAGCGTGATGGCGTCGCAGCGCTGCACCAACTGATCCAGAGCTGAGAAATCCATATAATCAGCCTGGATGATCGACGGGCAGACCTGGGTAAGCGGCGCGTCCGGCTCGGGACACAGGCCGACGACCTCCAAACCCAAGCGATAGGCCGCCAGCGCCGACATGCGACCAAGCTGGCCGCCGCCTAGCATGCCCAGGACGCGGCGGGGCATAGCGCCGTCAGATTGGCTCGAACTGCTGGCTCCGGTCATTGCCCCCGCACCTCGTTTTGGGGTGCCTCGTTTTGTGGCTCCTCGGCCACAGCATCGCTTTGGGCCTGGCGCCAGTCTTGCAAAGCGCGGCTCACTGCGGGGTCTTGCAGCGCCAAAATGCTGGCCGCAAACAGGCCAGCGTTCTTAGCCCCTGCCTCGCCGATGGCCAAGGTGCCCACCGGCACCCCGCCCGGCATTTGAACAATCGACAGCAAGGAATCGAGGCCCTTGAGCGCGCGCGACTGAATGGGAACGCCCAACACGGGCAAATGTGTGTGGGCCGCCACCATACCGGGAAGATGCGCCGCGCCGCCCGCCCCGGCGATAATGACTTGCAGGCCGCGTTCGCCAGCGCTTTTGGCATAGGCGCTCAAGCGGTCGGGCGTACGGTGGGCCGAGACAATCCGGGTCTCAAAACTAACGCCGAGTTGGCGCAAAACGTCAGCCGCGAGCTTCATGGTCGGCCAGTCGGATTGACTGCCCATGATAAGTCCAACGGCGGGATTGGCGGGGCGGGTATCGCTCATTTTCGATCTCGCTTTGGCAAACCCTGCTCGACCCAAAATGGCGTGACGGAGGATTTGCAATCAATTCAGGGACCCAGACCTGGCCATCTGGAGCCGACATTTGGGGACGTCGGAACCACGCAGCCACAGCCCTTAGCCCGACGACACCTTAGCGGTACCGCAGGCCTAAGGCCGAGCCCTAGGCAATAATATCGGGAACCAACCAGCGTTGCAGCTCGCTGATACGATCCTTGAGCTGCAATTTGCGCTTCTTGAGCCGCTGCAACGCAAGGCGGTCGATGCCGGTCCCTTGCTCCTCCAGGGCCGCAATATCGCGGTTCAGGCGCTCGTGTTCGTCGCGTAACGCATTGTAGTTCAAGCGCAAACGGTTTTGGTCGTTTGCTGGGGTTGGCATGTTATCCAAGGCAGACACCTTTGGCCTTCCTCATCTATCAACGGGCGGGCAATCTATCATCCTTGGTGCTAGCAATGCAAATAAAAGACGTTGAATCAGGGCGCCTTGCGAAACAAAAGACTTGTCAGGCGAGCATTTCCGTCACAGCCTGATTCAATCGAAATCCAAGTAGAGAGGAGCTTTTGCAATGACAGCAGCAGCAGCAGGCGCGCCAACGAGCCACAACCCCGAACACTTGGCCGCACTGCGAAGTAAGCACGAGACTTTGGATCAGGCCCTCGCAGAAGAGCAACAACGCCCGAAACCCGACGAGCTGCGCATTCAAGAATTGAAGAAACAGAAGCTGCACATCAAGCAACAGTTGGAAAACTAAGCAAACCCCGAGCAATCGTTGCGATTGCGATGGTGGATTTGCGGCACAACAAACCAGCAAACCCCGAGCAATCGTTGCGATTGCAATGGTGGATTTGCGGCACAACAAACTAGCAAACCCCGAGCAATCGTTGCAATTGCGATGGTGGATTTGCGGGGCAACAAACCAGCAAACCCCGAGCAGGCGTTGCGATTGCGATGGTGGATTTGCGGCACAGCAAACAAAAAGACCGAGCGCCCATTGGCCTCGGTCTTTTTTATCGCCGTCTTTTTTATCGCCTGACTTTTTTATCGCCTGTCTTTGCTCGGCGCGGTCAAGGACAGGTCGGCGCGCTTCGAAGCCCGACGCAGCCTATTTAAACAGATCTTCGGGGATCATGACGTTGCTGTAATCGGTGTCGCGCGGCTGCTCTTGGCTCGGCTCATCTTGGCTCGGCTCATAGCCCCCTTGCAGCGCGGCCGCCTCAGGGGTGTGCGGACGATCTGCGTTGACCTTCTCAATCGCCGCATTCAGCTCGATTTGCGAACACAAGCCCAGCAGAACCGGATCACGCGGGTTGAGGTTTGCCGAATTCCAGTGGGTGCGGTTGCGCACGGCAGCGATGGTGTTTTTGGTCGTGCCAATCAGCTTAATGATCGCCGCGTCCTTCATGGTCGGGAAGTTACGCACCAACCAGGCGATGGCGTCCGGCTTGTCTTGGCGCTTGGCGACCGGCGTGTAGCGCGGTCCCTTCTGCTTGGCGACGCGCAGCACCGCGTCCTTTGCTAACCGCAGCCGGCGCTCGGGGTCGTCCTGGCAGCGCTCAATTTCTTGCATGGTGAGCTGACCGTTCTTGGTCGGGTCCTCACCGCGAATCCCGGTCGCAACATCGCCGTCAGCGATGCCTTTGACCTCAAGCGGGTGCAAAGAGCAGAATTCAGCGATCTGATCAAAGCTGAGTGCGGTATTTTCGACCAGCCAGACGGCTGTCGCCTTGGGCATCAGGGGCGTTGACATGGCGGCACCTCAAAATAGTTTCGCGCAGGAACCTTTTCGTTCAGCGTCCACCTGATCCAGCGCCAACTCGAAGGTCAATTCGGTTCAGAGCTGCGGCGTGATGCCATACTGCGACATGAGCATAAAAAATGCCGCCCCACTGGGGCGGCTCTTAAGCACTATATACGCAAATCTTGTGGGCTTTTCAAGAACTGCCGACGCCGCGCGCGAGGAATTGCGCACCAGCGCCCCAGCAGCCCCGCAACGCGGTCTAGCGGACGGGAGCCAACTTTCCTCTCGCCGCTTCAGGCAGACGAGTGGCGTCATCCCACAGCTCACCGCGACGCAGGCGGCTCCAGGACATATGCTTTTCTAGACCATAGATCAGCGCCCGCAATCCCGAGGCCAAGCTCTGGTCCTTCAGATCCAAGCTATAGGTCTTGGCCAAGGCTTCGATCACTCCCGGCTTGGCACCGGTGGCGTTGTCAGGAATAAGCGCTAAACTGCCCAATCCAAGCGCAGGGACCAGCGTTGCGTTGGCCCAGGTTTGCTCAGCTCTGTGCCCCACCCGTCGGCCGCCCAAGTGCTGAACTTGCGCATAGGCTTGCAAGCTCATGAGGGCCTCAATCATCCAGAGCGGCAACAGAGGCAGGGCAAGGCAGGCTAGCAAGCGCCCAAGTCCCAGAGCAAGGCTAACGCCCAGACCGACTAGCGGCAGGCCGAAGTACAGCGGCAGCGCCGTTAGGACATCCCAGGATTGCAACAGACCCAGGCCAACAAACGCCAAAACCATCAGATCAGCCGGCAGCGCAACCAGCGCCGACAAGGTCAAGGGGCGGTACAAGAATCGCAGTGCGCCCTGCCTGTCGGTATAAAGCTTGGCCTCATAGCGACCGTCTCGACAGCCAAGTTCCTGCCAAAGCGCGAGCAAATAGGCCAGATAGCTGCGGCGCTTCGAGGCCATGGGCCACTGCAACCAGGCTCTTTGAATCCGCGCCGAGCGGCGGCCTGGCGTCTGCGTACCTGTTTGGCCGAGCGTCGCACGCTTGATGCCAGCGCGCAGGCCACCCATCAGCGCGCGCGTCATAGCCTGCCATGACCCGCCAACCCAATAACCCCATAGCCCAAGTGCAAACAACAGCAACGCCGATTGCTTGAGGCCTCCTTGGACGGCAGCAACAAGCAAGTCTGGCTGTTCAGCCCAAACCAGCGCACCCTCAGGCTTATTTGCGCTCCAATCCAGGCTGTTGACCTCACGAAGCACTGCGTTCAACCCCAGACGCAATCCATCGTCAACCTGCCCCGCCTTCATACGGGCGGCCACCACCTGATCCCAAATATCCTGGCGCGCGAGCGGCAAGACCGCCTGCGCCTGCTTGCCCCGGCCATCGACGAACCAGCGCTCCTCGCCGCGCACAAGCAAAAAGACCATATAGTCTTTGGCTTGCGAGCGTCCCAATAAGCGCCAATTGCGGACCAGCCCCTGCAGATAAGTCTGTGGGTCCATCAGTCCTGTGTCTCGCAGAGTGACCAAATAGAGATCCAAGCGATGAACTTGGCTGACCTGCTCAAAGGTATTCTCCATCTGGCGCGCGAGCTGGCTGGAAACCAGGCCGCCGTCGTCTATGACGCGCTGTTCGCCCAAACTGGGATAAGATGACTGTGCGTGCGAAGTCGTCGGAGAAAGCAGGAACAAGGCAATCAAAAAGACTGACACGACAAGGACGAGCCGTCTGACGGACCAAAAATAGGGCGACTGAAGCATGGGATACCAATTGCATTAAGTATTACAACCTCAGGTTTAGAAATGCAATGTGGCAACACCTAGAAGGGTTTGCGTCCATTTTGAATGCAAGAGGTTCGAAGTCGGGCACGACGGGCGAAGCAGTTGTAAAATTCTCACATAACCTATTGATTTAATGTGCAATATAACAAAGCGATTGCCCAGGAGCGCAGAAGGATGCACCGATATCTTGGCCGCGATCGCCAGCACTTCGCCCGTTGGAGCAAACGCAATCAGGCGCGCGCCAAAGGGGCAGATAGAGCGCTACGCCGACGCAAGGTGTGAGCATGCCATAGCCGCAAATTGCCGGCGGCCTTTTGGCGCTGCCAGCGGGCCTCGCAGGTCTGCCTAACGAATGCGATAGCCAGCATGGCAGGCATTACAAGCCTGCGTGATCTCGCCCAGAGCGCTGAAAACCTGCCGCTGGCCCTCAAGGCTGGGATCGACCTCGACCTCGGTCGCCAGAACTGCAAAGCGGCTGGCTGCCCGGTGCATTTCGGTCCCCGCCTCTTGCATCGACTTGGGCATAAAAGTGGCGATGTGAGCCGCGCCATGCAGGCCCAACGACGACAGCCCCAAACGTGCCTCCGCGACCGCGCCGGCCTCTTGACCCCGCCCTTCAGACAGCAGGCCCAAGATCTCCTCTAACGCGCGCAGGTGGTCGCGCATGTTGCCCAGCATGTGCTGCTGCATCATCGCGGGCATGGGTACCAGTTCGCGCGTCTCATCCTCTGAGGCCGCACCGCCTGCAATCCCCGTGGCCGCTATGGCTAAACTCGCCACGAAGAGCAGCGTCTTGCGGGTGAAAAACCGAGCCGTCATAGAGGTCTCCTCAATCAAGACGAAAGCAAAATCGGACTTGTGTCCGTGCGTCACCCTAGCCTGGACGGCGGGAAGGCCCTATGATCGCGATCATACGAAGGCCAAACCCATGCCAGTTCCCCACCCCAGCTTTGAAACACTCTGGGCATCCGCGGCACAAATCGCGCTGCCCGCCGGGCAATGCTTGTTCTTGCGCGGCGACACCCCGCAAGCGCTCTATTGGCTTGAAAGCGGCCGCCTACGGCTGCGGCGCTGCGCGCTGGACGGCAGCGAGACCGCCATGCAGACGGTGTTGGCCGGGCAAACCTTTGCCGAGGCATCCTTGTTTAGCGACACCTACCATTGCGACTGCCTGGCAATAGAGCCCAGCTTGCTGCGGCGTATGCCGCGCCCCCAGGTGCTGAGCCGTCTGCAAAACGATGTCAACTTTGCCTTGGCGCTCACCCAGCAGCTCGCTCTACAATTGCGGCAGGCGCGGCTGCAAACCGAGCTGTCGCATATTCGCTCCGCCCCCGCGCGGGTTTTGGCGGCCCTGCGCCTGCAATCAGACGAGGACGGCCAAACGCATTTGGATGTCAGTTGGAAGGACTTTGCCGCCCAGATCGGCTTGAGCCACGAGGCCGTTTATCGGGCTCTGGCACGCTTGGAGGCGGAGGGCAAACTTCGACACCAAGGCCGCACGATAAAGCTCAGCAAAGCGCTCTAGGCTCTGGCAGGCGGGCCGGGTCCAGCTCGTTCTAACGCCCACCAGCGAATGGAAGCGATGCGGGTCGCAAGCTGCGCGCGCCCTCTGGCAGGTTGATATGAAGCGCTGCTCCGCCATCAAGCGCCGCGCCGTCCACCAACCCGACACCGATGTTCGCAGCCAATCGCTTGGAATGTGCAATCTCGCTGACCCAACCGACCGCCGAGCCCCCCTGCCACAGCGTTAGCGGCGCAGCGTTGCCCACCACCGCTGGGCCGTCGATGATGAAGCCCGAGCGCTGACGCTTTGTGCCCGCCGCGCGCATGCCCAACAGCGCGGCTTTGCCCACGCAGTCGAAGGAAGCGTCCAGAGCCAGCAAGCTGGCAAAGCCCATCTCAAACGGCGAAGCGCGAAACTCTTGCCGCCGCATGTCCGCGCCATAGGAAATGAGCCCGCTCTCAAGGCGCTCGATATCGTTGGGCGCACCCGGGCCGATATCAAAGGCCGCCCCTGCCGCCTTGACCGCCTGCCACAAGTCCCAACCTCGGCTGCCATCCTGAAGATAGAGCTCAAAGCCGCCCTGTTTGGACCAGCCCGAGCGCGCCAGAACCAGGGGGATGCCCTGAAGCTCGGTCTGTTTGAACCAGAAATATTTCAGCTCGCGCACCCAGTCGCCGAACAGCGCTGCGGTCACGTCTTCAGCCTTGGGCCCCTGGATCGCCAAAGGCGAGACATCCGGCTCAAAGACCTCAACCTGCCAACCACGTTCGCGGGCAATAGCGCCCGCCCACAGCACAAGGTCGCTGTCGGCAATCGACAGCCAAAAGCGGTCCTCGGCCAGCTTGAGCAACACCGGATCATTGATCAGCCATCCGTCATGATCGCAGATTGGCACATAGCGCCCCTGCCCAACCCGAGTTTTGCTAAGGTCGCGCGGCGTTAGGTACTGGGCCAAGCGCGCGGCGTCGGGACCATGCAGCTCGACCTGGCGCTGGGCGGCCACGTCCCACATGACAACGCCGGTCATCAGGCGCTGATATTCGCCCTCGGGGTCGCCGAAGGTCCCCGGGATGTACATGTGATTATAGACTGAAAAGCTGCGCACGCCGTCAGCGACCGTTGCCTGAAAATAGGGCGACTGGCGGATGTTGGGACCAATGTGGATGCTGTAATTCATGGGGTCTCGCACGGTGGTGTTGACGGACTAAGGTCGCAAACAAAAACCCCGCTGCCAAGTGGCAACGGGGCATGTTTGCTCTGCTGGGCGAAGGCTGACTAGTCGGCGTCCAGCTCCAGCAACAGATCCTTGGCGTCGATCTGTGCGCCAACCGAGACGTGCAGCGCCTTGACGGTGCCAGAGCGCTCGGCGTGCAGACCTGTTTCCATTTTCATGGCCTCGATTGTCAGCAGAAGATCGCCCGCTTTGACCTCCTGGCCTTGCGCAACAGCCAACGAGGCCACCACGCCCGGCATGGGCGCGCCGACATGGCCCGGGTTGGCATCATCGGCCTTGGGGTGTTTGGCGACGTTGGCGCTGACGCGACGGTCGGCAACGCGTGCGGTGCGCGGCTGGCCGTTGAGCTCAAAGAAGACCCGCACCGTGCCCTCGTCGTCCACCTCAGACACCGCCTGCAAGCGGACCTCCAGGGTCACGCCGGGGTCGATCTCGACCGAAATTTCCTCGCCCAGCTCCATGCCGTAGAAGAAGTTGAGCGTCGGCAGGCAATGCACAGGGCCAAAATCACGCGCGCGGCCCTTGTAGTCCAAGAAGACCTTGGGATACATGAGGTAGCCGTTCAGCGCTTCGTCGCTGATCGCCAAGCCTTCCAGCTTATCGCTCAGCTCTTTACGCGTTGCCTCCAGGTCGATCGGTGCCAAGAAGTCGCCGTGACGGCGGGTCTCAGGCGTATCGCCCTTCAAGATCTTGGCTTGGATTGCGGGCGGGAAGCCACCATGCGGTTGGCCCAGCGCGCCGCGCATCATATCAACCACAGAATCTGGGAAGGCCAGGTCCACGGCAGGGTCGGCCACCTGCTCAATGGTTAGGTTTTGGCTGACCATCATAATCGCCATATCGCCCACTACCTTAGAGGTCGGGGTCACCTTGACCAGATCGCCGAACAGCGCGTTGACCTCGGCGTATGCCTTGGCGATTTCAGGCCAGCGCTCAATCAATCCCATCGAGGCCGCCTGAGCCTTAAGGTTGGTGAACTGACCGCCGGGCATTTCGTGGTGATAGACCTCAGAGGCCGGGGCAGACAGCCCCGCCTCGAAAGCGGCGTACTGGTGGCGCACGCCCTGCCAGTAGTCGGAAATCTGCTGAATGGCTTGACGGTCCAGGCCGGTATCACGCTCGGTATTGCGCAGCGCTTCGACGATGGAGCCCAAGCAGGGCTGCGAGGTGCCGCCCGAAAAGCTGTCCATGGCCGCATCGGCGGCATCAACACCGGCTTCGGCCGCCGCCAAAATGGTCGCCGCAGAAATACCCGAGGTATCGTGGGTGTGGAAGTGGATGGGCAGCCCCACCTCTTGCTTCAGCGCCTTGATCAGCACGCGTGCGGCTTCTGGCTTCAGCAGCCCCGCCATGTCCTTAAGGCCGATGATATGTGCGCCAGCGGCTTCCAGATCGCGCGCCATCTTCAGATAGTAGTTCAGGTCATACTTGCTGCGCGCCGGGTCCAGAATGTCCCCGGTATAACAAATCGTGCCCTCGCAGAGCTTACCCTGCTCAACCACGGCCTCCATCGGAACGCGCATTGAGGGCAACCAGTTCATGGAGTCAAAGACGCGGAACACATCGACGCCAGACACCGCCGCCTGGCGGATGAACTCGCGCACCACGTTGTCGGGATAGGCGGTGTAGCCGACCCCGTTTGAGGCGCGGAACAGCATCTGGGTCAACAAGTTGGGCATACGCGTGCGCAGGTCACGCAGGCGCTGCCAGGGGTCTTCTTGCAAGAAGCGATAGGCCACATCAAAGGTCGCCCCGCCCCAACACTCCATGGAGAATAACTGAGGCAGGTTATGGGCATAGGCACTGGCAATCTTGATCATGTCCAGCGAGCGCATTCGGGTCGCCAACAAAGACTGATGCGCATCGCGCATGGTGGTGTCTGTCAGCAGCAAGCCTTTTTGCGCCAGCATCCACTCGGCCACCGCTTTGGGCCCCTCGGCCTCCAAAAGGTTGCGCGCACCCGGCGCGGGCGCGTCATAGGCGGCGTGCGGCACCTTGGGCTCTGCGTGGGGACGCTGGGAGCCTTTGGTGTCGGGGTGGCCGTTGACCGTCACGTCTGCCAGATAGTTCAAAATCTTGGTCGCCCGGTCGCGGCGCGGCTTGAACTCCAGCAGCGAGGGCGTGGAGTCAATAAACTTGGTGGTGTAGGAATGGTCCAAGAAAGCCGGGTGGCTCAGCAAGTTCTCCACAAAGGCGATGTTGGTCGACACCCCGCGAATACGAAACTCGCGCAACGCCCGGTCCAAGCGGTGGATGGCCTGCTCCTCACGCGGGGCCCAGGCGGTGACCTTGACCAGCAACGAGTCATAATAGCGGGTGATAACCGCGCCCGCGTAGGCCGTGCCGCCGTCTAGGCGAATACCCATGCCGCTAGCGCTGCGATAGGCCGTGATACGTCCATAGTCAGGGATGAAATTGTTGGTCGGGTCCTCAGTGGTGATGCGGCACTGCAAAGCGTGACCATTGAGGCGCACGGCGTCCTGGTCCACAGCACCGGTCGCCTCGGCCAGGGTCTTGCCTTCGGCGATCAGGATTTGCGCGCGCACGATGTCGATGCCGGTGACTTCTTCGGTGACGGTGTGCTCGACCTGGACCCGCGGATTGACCTCGATGAAGAAAAACTCGCCGGTGTCCATGTCCATCAGGAATTCGACGGTTCCAGCGCACTCATAGCCCACGTGGCGGCAGATGCGTGCGCCCAGCTCACACAACTCAGCGCGCTGTTCGGCGCTAAGGTAGGGCGCTGGCGCGCGTTCGACGACCTTTTGATTGCGGCGCTGCACCGAGCAATCGCGCTCAAACAGGTGGTAGATGGCACCGTGGCTGTCGCCCAGAATTTGCACTTCGACGTGGCGCGCGCGCTGCACCAGGCGCTCCAGGTAGCCCTCACCGTTGCCAAAGGCCGCTTCGGCTTCGCGGCGGCCTTCCAGCACTTTCTTTTCGACCTCGTCGGCCGAAAACACCGGGCGCATGCCGCGTCCGCCGCCGCCCCAGCTCGCTTTGAGCATCAAGGGGTAGCCCACCGCGTCGGCCATAGCGCGCACTTGATCCATATCATCTGGCAGCACCTCGGTGGCGGGCACGACGGGGACGCCCGCTTCAATTGCAACACGGCGCGCGCTGGCCTTGTCGCCAAGCTGGCGCATGGTCTGAGCTTTGGGACCAATAAACTTAATGCCCGCCGCCTCACAGGCATCGACCAGGGCCGGATTTTCGGACAAGAGGCCGTAGCCCGGGTGAATGGCGTCAGCACCCGATTCCACCGCGACGCGCATAATCTCGTCGATCGACAGATAAGCAGCGACCGGCCCCATACCCTCACCGATCAGATAAGCTTCGTCGGCCTTGAAGCGGTGCAGGCCCAACTTGTCTTCGTTGGCATAGACCGCCACCGTTCGTTTGCCCATCTCGTTAGCTGCCCGCATAATGCGGATGGCGATTTCACCACGGTTAGCAATTAGGATCTTCTTGAACTCGGTCATGGGCTCTGGTTCTTCTGGCTTTGGTTCGATTTTGTCCGCCTCCGCCTTTGTTCAAACGAACATCCGGAGGATCGTGCGGGAAGACCGTGGTTAGCGGCCGTTTGTGTCAAATTAGCATAGCGATGCGTAACAATGCGAACAATTTTGCGTTCGATTTCTTACATTTTCTGCGTCATGTTGCAGGATGTGGAATCCTGAAACGCGCGAGACCCTAGGGCTCGGCGGACGAATTCCCAATAGGGCAAAACGCCCCGAGCACAGAAATGCGCGATAGGCCCTTCCAACTTGGTCAGGCCACCGCATAGATTTGGGAAAAAAAGTTTACCAAAGCGATCGAAGTGCTAAGCTGTGGCTTCCAAATTGCCAGCTCAACACGTCTGCCCTCATGCCCTTCGAACCCGTCCAGAACCAAAAAATTGCCGCCCGCGTGGTTTCCCAGATCGAGCAACTCATCCTATTTGGGGTCTTGTCGCCCGGTGATGCCTTGCCCCCTGAGCGCGATTTGGCGGACCAGCTTGCCGTCTCCCGCCCGACATTGCGCGACGCCCTGGCAGAGCTGGAGGAGCGCGCGCTCATCACCTCGCACGACAAGGGTCGTGGTTATCGCGTTCAGGCCCTAGTTACCAGCGCCTTCTCCCCCCAGCTTTTGGCTCTGTTTCAACGTTATCCTGAGACCTTCGCTGACTATTTTCAGTTCCGGCGCGATATCGAGGGACTGGCCGTCGAGCGTGCGGCGCGCTATGCCACCGCCCACGATAGAGAATTGATTCAACTTGCTTTTGACCGTATGGCGCCTGAGGCCAGTGGTAGCCTTGAAGAGGAAGCCGAGGCCGACGCCGCCTTTCACATGGCCTTGGTTGACGCCTGCCACAACACGGTCATGATCCACATGATGCGTTCAATTTTCGACCTCCTGCGAAGCGGGGTTTTTCAGAGCCTGTCAGAGCTGTACCGCGACCAAGATCAGCGGCGGCAAATCCGCGACCAGCACCGCGCGATCATGGACGCCGTGTTGGCCAGCGATGAACGAGCCGCTCGGCAAGCCCTGGTCGATCATATTGATTTTGTTGAGGACTGGTTTGAGCAAGCTGGTCGCCTACGGCGCCTCGACGCCATGGCGCTCAAGCGAGTGGAAAAAGCCCAGACCTCTCCCGTTCCTGGCCCGTCGCAAGGCCGCCGCAGTCCTAAGTCCAGCCCCGCGCGCCACGATTGACCGCGCCTAAGTGCGACTGACCGCCAGTAACCACGACTGGCTTTTCATCGAAACGAACCTCCATGACCCAGCACCTCGCCCCATTCCTGCTGCTCATTATTCTGGGCCTGGCCGTTGGAAGGCTCAAAATCTTTACCCAAGAGGGCCTCGGCCAGCTCACCGTCTTCTTGCTGTATGTCGGCCTGCCCGCCATGTTCGTGCTGCGCCTGTCGAGTATCGAGTTGCCGCTGCTGCGCTGTTTGGCCTACCTGGCGATTTTCGGTCTCTCACATTTTATCGTCCTCATGCTGGGCTGGCTGTGGCACACGCGGGTGGTGCGCCTAACCCCAGTCGAGAGCGTTTCCATGGCCGCTGCAGGGGCCTGGCCCAACTCGGGCTTTATCGGCGTCGTGGTGGCCACCGCGCTGTTGGGCGACGAGGGCCTGTTCATCGCCCTGTCTTGCGTCATCATGGAAGTCGTGGTTTTGGCCACCACCATGATTGGCCTCAAGTCGCAGGTCAAGGGGAGCATGGCAACCCGCCTGGTCAAGAACCTCGGCCGCGCTTTGTCGATCAACCCCTATTTGCCAGCTATCGCCATAGGCGTCGCGGCGAGCGCCTTCGCCCTGCCTATTCCGAGCATCCTCGCCAAGACTATGGGCTATCTGTCCGACACGGTCATGGGGCTGGCCTTGTTTAGCGTCGGCCTGGGCCTCGCACTGCGACCTGTTGGGCGTGTCAGCCAGGCCGCCCCCGCCGTTCTGTCGATGGTGGTCGCCAAGCTGGCCATTCATCCTGCGATCATCGCTGTTTTGGCTTGGGCCTTCGGTTTTGAGGGGCTGGAGTTCAAAGTCATCGTCGCCATGGGTGCCATGCCAGTTGCGGTCAATGCCTTTATCTTCGTATCGCGCTATGGCAAGGGCGATCACCGGGTCTCTGCGGCGATCCTTGTCTCAACCTTGCTTTCCTTTGTGACCCTGGGGCTGATCATGGGGTTCTAGGGCGCAGGTCGCACCACATCTTGCGCCGGCACCCTCTGCGCCTGCAAAGCTTGCGCACCACCTGGACGAAATGGTCTGCAGGAAGACTGCGGGCCAGGCAGGGATTTGTTTGCCAATCCCTCCAAAACCAGCTGGAAGCAGCAGAATGAAAACTTCGTATATACGGCGGGAAATCTAGAGTAAACATAATATCCAGATGTATATATTATAGCCTTTTCAACTCGCAAATTCAATTGATATCAGCAATCAAGTCGTTTTATTTTAAATACAGGGTCAGATAACCATAGGGTATTGATCGCACTCACCCACAAACGTCATGCAGATTGGCGTTCTACCACCAACGTTTAAAGATATTCGGATTATTATTGTGGTAGCCAGCACTTCGGAGGCGACAATACTCGCACGCTTAACAGACCATGCGACGGCCAAACCAACACCGGGGTTCGGTTTTGCGCGTGCAACCGCCAAGCGCCTGCTTCGTCATAGCAGCGGCGTTTTGGCCCGCTGCGGTGTGAGGTTGCCCCAAGTGGCGCTCCAACAGGACCTAATTCTGCTTGAAGCCGGAAAATTCGACCAAGCGCAAGCTGGATTTTTGCGGTGGCTTACAGGTGATTCAGGCAGCCTGACAACCCTCTCGGCGTTCGCCAAAAACGCAGCCAAGGCCAGCGAACATGGCCTAGCCAGCCAGCGCTGGCTTGCCCTCTGCGCGGCCTTTCCAGAGCAGGAAAGCTGCCACCGGCAGGCCATTTTGAGCCTATTGAAGGAGCAAGAAATTCAAGCGGGCGAACATCTGTTTCAGGCAGGCTGCTCCCGGTTCTCAAGCCCGAGTTTCCTAGCCATTGAAGCGCAGATTTTAGAAGCTCAGGAGTGCTTTGGCGAAGCGCTGTCGATTTGGAAGCAGCTTGCCCAAGCACAGCCGCACAGCCTTGATTTTCAATTGAATATTGCCCGCGCCCTCAGCAACCTAGGCCGCCATGGCGAGGTTGAAACCCAGTTGCTGGCCATGAGCGAACAATGCGCTGGCGCTAACGCGAGCAAAGACATAGCAGAGGCACTGGCCACCAATGCGACTTTGTCCCGAAACTTCCGACGCGCGCGCACACGCTGGCAGGCGCTTGTTCAGGCCCACCCCGACATCGCGCGCTATCACGCCAAGTATCTTGATGCCCTGCTGTCGGATATGGATATCCCCGCCGTGCAGCGCCACCTTAAGGCCGTGTGCCAGCGGTGGCCGGACAGCAAGATCGCTGTCAATGGCCGCATCAAAATGACGCTTATTGATAACCAAGTCGAGCAAGCTCTGGATGAAGTTGATCGACATGTGAAGCAAGCGCAGCTTGCAAGGCGGCCAGTCCAGTTCTTGGCCTACCTGAAAAAGATCAAAGCAAATCTGTTAAAACGCCAGTATCAAAACACAGGCGATCGCGCCTTTTTGGCTCAAAGCTTGCATGAACTGCGCCAGGCGCGTGCGCTCAAGCATAGCGACCTTGCCCTCGACATTCTTTGTCTTACCGCAACGCTTGCCCTTGATCGTGCGGAGGAGGCCAAGGCCCAGCAACGGCGACTGCCCGAAAGCCTACACCCCAGCTTGGCTGAGTTAGAGACCTGGGCTTTGGCGCAAGACCGCGATCTGGAGGGCGCGAGAGCACTGTGGCGCCAGCGCAAACAGCGCCACTACATTCCGATTATTGCGCCCTACGACGAGCCCCTCCTTGAGCGCAAAGATGCGCTAGCCATGGCCCTCAAAGTTGACGAAATTCAGCTCTTCACCGCGATTCGAAATGAGGCTTGGCGCTTGCCTTGGTTCCTGGACTACTATCGCGGCATCGGCGTGGATCGGTTCTTTTTCGTGGACAATGGATCGAACGACGGCAGCCTTGACTATCTGTTGCAACAGCCTGACGTGCATGTGTTTTGGACCGCACAGTCTTATGCGGCCGCCTATTCGGGCATGCAATGGATCAACCATCTTGTTCAGCGCTACGGCCGCGACGCTTGGGTAATCTATGCCGATGTTGACGAGGCCTTGGTCTACCCTGGGGTGGAGAGCCGCGGGTTGAGGTCGCTGACCGACTACATGACACGTCACGACCAAGAGGCCTTGCCTGGCTTCATGCTGGATATGTTTAGCGACGCCCCCGCGCCTTCAAGCGAGACTGGCGAGCCCAACGACTTCGTTGCCGACTACCCTTTGTTCGACCCCAGCATAACTCGAAACACCATACCGCATTGCCCCTACACCTATGTGCGCGGCGGGGCCAGGCAAGCCTTTGGTTGGGGCGAGATCTTAACGAAGGTGCCGCTCATTCGAGGCGGACGCGACATTGATTTCCTCATGAGCAGCCACCGGATATCGCCGGCACGACTGAGCGATGTATCCGCTGTACTGCTGCACTACAAACTGGCAGGCGATTACCGCAGGCGCTTCGATGAGGACCTAACGAACAATCACCGCATCCCACTTTGCCAACAACGCCATCGTCACTACCAGCGCTTTTTGCAGCGCCAAGCCGGGGCTGCACTGCCAAATTCGCAAGCGCTACGGTATGCCGGAAGCGGTCAACTGCAAGACCTAGGATTGCTTCATGCACCAGCGCGCTTCTTGGCGTCGTGACGGCGTTTATCGTTAAGCTGTAGGCTCCATGACCAAGATCCTTAAATATAACCTAACAGTTTGCTCTAACCCCAAGTTGGTTTGGTTCCGCAATGCGAAAGTTGGGACACGATCAACATTTGCACTGTTGAAAGATATGGGCCTGGAGTTTGAAATTGAGCACGACTTTAATGTTGAATACAACCCGCGCAAATACACCAATCACCTTAAATTTTCCATGGTAAGAAATCCATGGGATCGGCTGGTATCAGGATGGAAAAACAAAATACAGAACAAAGACAAATCCAAAATCTTCTCAAACACTGATCAACTTCATGAATTTCAATCATTCGATAGATTTTCTCGCCATATTTGCAAGCAAAATCTACAAACCTTCAACAATCATTTTAGATTTCAAAGTCAAAATATTCACGAGTCCGTTGATTTGATCGGCAGATTTGAAAATTTTTCGAGCGATCTTTGCTATATATTGGCGCAGGTCGGGATCGACGCGCAAAACAAAATTCCACACAAAAACAAAACCGCAAACAGAGACGACTATCGTGAGTATTACTCGTCGGAGACGCGCGATCTCGTCAGTGTAGCATTTCGTGAAGATATTCAGCGGTATGGCTACAGTTTTGAGTGAGCCTTACATGCAAAAAATCACAGCTCCCAAGCCGCCCAACTGCAAGCTGGCAATCCAACGCGAACAGCCAGATCGCGCAAGCAAAACCGACCGCGCAGACCTTCAGATCATCGAGGCTTTGCTTGCCAGCCGACAGCACGACGAGGCCGAACGCTTGGGGTTGGCCTTGCTGGAGCAGCGGCCCGAAGACCCCGAGGTCTGTAGGGCTATGATCGACATCAGCCGGGATCGCCGCGACCAAGGCGAACTGGCCATCTGGCTAGAGCGCTACCTCGCCTTGCGTCCTAACGCCCTGGAGGAACGCGCTTCCTTGCTGCATATTAAAGCTCGGAGGGGGCGAGTTGCGGACCTGAGCGACGCGCTGGCGCTGGTCGAGGCGCTTTGCCAACGCGTCACCTTTGACGACACGGCTGGCCTGCGGGTTTTGGGGCTCTTGCAATATTGTCGCTTGGGCCGTGCGAAAGCTCAGTCCTTGCGCCGCCTGCAAACGCGCGTCGAGGCGCTTATTCAACTGGCTGCGCCACCCCGCGGTCCGGCGCCAGGACTTCTGCGGTTTTTCCCCGGCACAGTGCGGCGACACGCTCAAATTCAGCAGCAGGACCAGACTGCTCATCACCTCACTGCGTTTCTCGCCTGCTTGCATCTGGCCCTTGATGATTTGGACTCGTTTTCCACCTGCGTCGCCGACTTGCCCTATGCCGGACCGTCCAGCTTTCGTCGGTTACATCGTGTCCGTCAGCGCATCACCCAAGCGGGCTTTCCCGATTATGGCTCCGAAAAAGTCATTGGCCTGGGCCTTAGTCGAACCGGGACCACCTCGCTAAACGCAGCGCTCGGTAAACTCGGGTACCACGCGGTTCACTGGCAGAACCCTTTGACAAAAGCGATTCTGGCGCCCTCTGACCTCCGGCTGTTCGATGCCTTCACGGATATCTCAGCAGCGCAGACGTATCAGTGGATCTACCACAACTATCCGAACTCCAAATTTGTACTCACCACACGCGACGCGGACAGTTGGGAGCGCTCGGTGCGTGCCCACTACCAGGCCGATTTTGGGACCGATGACCTTGTCGAGCTGGGCAATCGCGGCGCACACGGCATTGCAGGGCACCCAGCCAGACGCGTCTTCTGGCACTTCTATGGCAGGTTCGAAAGCTGGCAGCAGGCCTATCGCCATCACCACCAAGAGCTTCGTGACTTCTTCAAAGACAAGGATGAAGGGCGATTTCTGGAATTGGTCATTTCGGAAGGCCAGGGTTATCCAGAACTGTGCCGGTTCTTGGGCCGCGATCTGCCAGGCACTGCCTTTCCCTGCACCAACGCGCGGGCACGAGCCAACACGGGCCTGCTGCTGCCCCGGCCTGTGGGGCAGGCAAAATAGGACCCGGCAATGTGATGACAATGAATACCCGCGACAAGCAGACCAGTTTCAAGCAGGCTAGCTTCAAGCAGACCAGTTTTGTGCCTCCGGCCAAATGCACCGGCAAGTGGCTCAAGGCTCAACGCAGGTTGCAGCGGCTAAAAGCGGTCATGCGGCGCAGCCTTGCTTGCTTGAAAGGCTGGCGCGCACCTGCCTTAGGTCGGGTTTATTGTCAGCTTGGGCGCGAACTGATGGCCGCAGGTCGCCACAGCCATGCCGCCGCTGCCCTGAAATCTGCCCTTGGCACGGCCCCTCACAATGCGGATTTTCTCGCGCTGGCCGCCAAGGCGCACACCCTCAGCGAAGACTATGACTTCGCGGCCCTGCTGTGGCGCGGCCTTGCCGAGCGATTTCCTAGGCGTTACGGCATGCGCCAAAAGCTACAACACGCCAAGTGCCTGCGCTTGGCCGGGAATTTGCAAGATGCCAAGTCTTTATACCAGCAGATTTACGACGAGCGACCTGATCAGCCCTGGGGCTTGGTTGGTCTGGCGCGCGTCGCTCAAAAATCCAGGCAATGGAGTCTTGCTGCGAAGTTGTGGCAGGAGTGTTTGCTTGCATACCCCGATCACGCCAAACAGGAATGGCAAGATCGCCGCGTTCAGTGCGTTCAAGCCGCCGAACGTTTGCCTGCAGATCTTGAGACCGCGACCAGCAAAGTCGCCACAGCTTATCTGCAACACACCAAGCAATCAAATCACACCCCGGATCGCAATCGGCCAGAGCTGCGGTTCAAATCTCTGCTTATCGTGACCTATGGGCGTAGCGGTTCCACCTTACTGCAAGGCCTGTTGAATAGCATTGATGGCATGTTGATTCGCGGTGAAAACAACAACGTCTTTCGCCACTTGTTCGCTCTGTATCAAACCGCACAGGGCTGGAGCCAGTTTGGCACCTATTCCCAGAACGCCAATTCGCCCTGGTACGGTATCGGTGCCGTTGATCATCAGCAGCTTCTTGGCCAAATCCAGCAAATGGCACGCATGCTCGTCGTTTCCGACCAGCAAGACCGGCGGGATATTCGCTGCTTTGGTTTCAAAGAAATTCGCTATCCAGACCTAGGTGAGCACCTCAGCGACTACCTAGAATTTTTGACCTTAGCATTTCCGCAAACTGCATTTGTGTTCCTGACCCGCGACCACGACGAGGTGGCCAACAGCGGCTGGTGGCAAGACCAAGACCCGCAGCAGGTGCGCCAGACGTTGAGTGATTTTGAGAGGCGCGCCAAGGACTTTGCTCAAGGACGCGCGGACTGTTTTCAGCTCAGTTATGCTGATATCGTACAAAAAACATGCACCCTAGAGCAGATGTTTGCTTTTTTGGGCGCTCCATACGAGCCAAGCGTTATTGACCTGGTTTTGGCGACGCCCCACAGCTATCGGCCAAGCAGTGAGGCCAGCAAGAAGTTGTTTAGGGCCTTGTAGCTCAATAGCTGCCCAGCACGACCTCTGCCTGCTGGCTTACGTCACAACCAGGGTTCGAGCGCTGCGCTAGCCAGCGGCCATTACCTCGTCTAACAGACCCTCGCTTGCTTGGGCGCGGTTGTGATCAAACGCATCTCGGGCGCGAGCGACAATCGCATCCCAGCCTTGCGAGCCACGTGTAGCAAAGTCTGTCACCTCGCCATTGCTGATCCAGGCGATCGCCCCTTCGTTGTAGCTGCCAACGCTGTCTAAGCGGCGATGGACCAATGCGCAAGGCGAGTAGCAAGGCACCTGTCCATCGGCCCCAAAAACCGGTCTGCTTGCGCTAGGCACCGCCAAGATACTGGCCAGTTCCTCGCTCGGGCTTCGTGCAGCTTGCAGGACCCAAAGCGGGTTATCGTGGCGGCTGGCTGCGCGGCCATTTTGCTGATCCAGTTCGCCGCTAGAGACCGCTACAGTCGCCCCCGTCGCAACATCGCAGGCCGACATAAGGGCCAAACAAGCCTCGCTGATCGAACGCGTACCAACGAGCGCGAGCGGTGCGCTTGTGGCGAATTCGTACTGCCCCGCGCTCCCAATTCGCAGACGGCTGTCGGCATCAACCGGCTGACCATCTGCCGGATCCGCCCCATCGTGCCAGCAGGTGAAGAACCGCCAAGCTCGCTGGATGGAGCGGTGATGACGGCTGACCGAACCGACGGTTGCCGCTACCCGCGACACGCTGTTTAAGGCCAATTTGAGCGCGCCAATGCTGATAATTGCATCTGCAATCGACGCCTGCCCCCAAGAAAATTGCAGGAAAAAATAGCAGACCCCAAGGCTGAGCGACATAGCTGTGCCCACCCCCAGGACCGCCACAAGTTGTTGGCTCAGCGCAAGTCGGCCCTGAAATGTGCGACCATAGTCGCTGACCAGCCTAGCGTCATCATCGTGCCTTGCTTTGGCCCGATCAGACCTAAACCGGCTTTTCAAGGCCTGGTGCAAAGCTTGGTTGGCCGCCTTGAAGTCTTCGAGTTTGCGCGGTGCTTGAGAGACAAAGGGTGCCGTGGCCAGTGGTAACAGGAGGCCAGCAGAAAAACAAATCATGGCGAAGGTGGCATCAGTGTAAAGCAAGAAGGCTGCTGCGATCAGCGCTGTGGCCAGCGCAGGAAAGGTGGATAGGACTTGGTTCAAAAAGACGCCCGTAAAATAGACGCCCTGAAACACCACGGGTTGTTCGAAGACCATCAAACGGCTGGCCACCGGCCAGGCTGGATTGGGAAGGCTCCGATTTGCTACCAGCATGCTGGCGAGCAGATCCTCAACAACGTCTCGCGACAAGCGCAACAACAGGGCCTTGCTAAGATACTGCGCCAAAGCGGCGCTGAGCAACGCAGCGAACAGGGCTGCAATGGCTGCTAAGGCCGCCTGCTCGCCGCTACCAAGCAATTCGGTCCCCAGTTGATCGGACAGCCAAGCAAGGGCAGTCGGGGGTGACCAGTCATCAGAGCGGTTGAACAAACCTGGCAGCCAAGACAGGATTGCCACACTCAGTCCCTGAAGAACTGGTGACAGCAGCCCAGTGGCAAGCGCCAGCAGCAGCAAACCCCGACGCTTGGCTTGCGCCAGGCGCAGCGCCCAAGCCAAGACCCGCGTGAACATTGCGCTTCGCTGGGCCAAAGTCTTGGCTGCTGTGGTAAGTAGAGTGATCCGCTGCATGGGTTAACTGCTAGCGCCGCTCTGCCTGGCCGCCGTGCGCGAGCCTCCAGGCCTCTCGAATTTCCACCGTCCAAAGCCAGACGCAAACACCGCAAGCAATCACGCGATAGCGCAGGGGTGCCTGTTTGCGGGCCAAGAGCACGGCCAGCCGATGTGCTAGCGACAAGGGGCTGAGCCAATACAGCTTTTTGAGCCGGCTTGGCGCGACCCGCCCACCAGCAGCAGCAATGCGATCAGCGCCCCTGCAATCCGCTCCCCTATCGCAGCACCCAAGGTCCTTGATCGTGTTGTGCAGTTGGCCACCCTTGATGCGGCGTGCCTTGGTCGCGAGCTGCTCGCGGGTGGAGCGGCTTGGGTGGGAAACACGCGCGGACGGCAAAAAGACGATGCGGTTGCCTGCTGCCAGCGACCGGCGGCAAAAGTCCGCGTCCCCGCCTGAAAACCGGCTGGTGTCAAATCCGCCGACCTGATCGAATAGCGCGCGGGATACGCAAAGGTTGGCTGTCGCCGCATAGCCGCGCTGCACATAGGACTGTTGGGGAATCCCCTTAACAAAGTCATAGATGGCCCAAGGCGTCGGCGGTGTCTGGTCCATCGTCATTCGAACGTCACCAGCCAGGATCAATCGTGGGTCTTGTTGTGCGCCTATGGCAGCGATCAAAGCGAGCAGCCATTGGGAGTCGGGCAGGCAATCGGCATCTGTGAAGGCCAGCCAGGGCGCCCGCGCATGGGCGACACCCAAGCTGCGCGCAGCGTAAGAGCCTGGCACCGGGCAATGCAGGACTTGGCAGTTGGCCGGCAAGCGTCGGGGCGGCGCAAATCGGCGCGACCCATTATCAACCATGACAATCTCATACCGATCCTTGGGCAAACTTTGGTGCTGTAAGGCGTCCAAGAGACCGCGGGCCATATCCCATTGCTCATAGACGGGAACGATCACCGAAATGTCGGGCCACGTGGCCGACTGCCTGCTGTCAGAGCTAAGATTTCCATGTGCGATTGTGGGGGCAAGCGCGGTCATGGTCTGGCACTCTCTTGAGCTGCCAGAGCGTTTGAATGCGCCGAAGCGATTTGACGGCATAAGCGGCGCTCAATTGGAACATTGCAGGCCCGGTCCAGGTGAGCAATTGCAGCCAAAATAGCGCGAGAACGACTCGCATGGCGACGGGGCGCTGCATCGGTTGCCTCTAACGGCGCGCTGCCGAGCATGGAGGGCAGGCGAAACACGCTGGCGGAGGCATAGTTGAAGCGAAATCGTTCGACCGGTTTGTCAAACGGATCAGGACCAGCCCGCCGCCAATGCAGCCAAGGTCCAGGGACACCAAGCGCCGTCAACAGGCTGGTTTTGTCCCGCTGGCCATAGATGAATCGCTCGTCAAATACCGCCTTGGACGATGAATGGAAGGCAATTTGCGGCTCCTCGCGCCAATGGGCTTTGCTGGAGATCTTGCTAAGCCCGTGCTGGCTCACCATCCGCGTCATGGGAATTATAAGATAGGGCTGGTGCGGCCTTTGACGCACATCCTTGAACAGGCGCTGAGCCGCGTCAGCGCTCACAAAGCAAGCGCCATCCAAAACCAAGCTCCAGTCGCTACAGCGCCTGCCATAGTCCAAAGCTTGATTGCGCGCGCCGTTAATATCGAAGGCGTAGCGGATCTTAGCAGCACAGAGACCAAGATAGAGGTGGCAGCGCTGCTTGGCCAAGGCGGCGTATGTCGTGCGCCGAGGCGTGCGTGCCAGACCCGCAAAGGCGCTGGTGTCCAGCGGGCAGTCGGCATAGACTTGAGCGCAAAAGCTGCGCAGCAAGACCGTGTGGCCCGCTGCCTCGATCAATCTGCGCGCCTCATCTTCTTCGCGCTTATCGAAGAGGCGATTGAGGACAAAGACCTTTGTGCAATTCAAGAACGCGGGTTCCTGCTCCAAGATGGTGCGCAGGTTGTTCAGCATCTGCCCCTTGGCTTGGCGCGGCGGCAGATCGTTCCCCAAGATCCGAATGAGCGTGAAGCACGGGGCCTTGCCACTCAGGGCATCGCCGCTTTGCACCCCGTTGGTCACCGACAAGAAAGACCGCAAGCGGATCGCAAGCCAAGCCGTTCTATGGCTCAAGCCGCTCATCCGACGTTTGCAGGCGCTCGCGCCCTGCCGCAGGCCGCGCCATGCAGAGCGAAGACCTGCCAGCCACACACGCCTGCGGACCGATTGCAGCAGAGCCAAAGCCTGGGTGTTCACACGCAACCAAAGCGCGGCCTGCATGTGCTCACGTGCAAGCTCTTGGCCAAGGCGTTCTTGATTTGCCTCCTCATTGGGGTCCAGCGCGGCGGGATAGCTGGCAAAGTCTTCTTGAAACAGACAAGCAGTCTGCGGGAAATAGCGACGGTGCACGGCCTCATTACTGGCGGCAAATCGCTGGTAGAAGGCCTTAGCGACGTCGCGCGCAATTGCCCGCCTCTGCCCCGCCGCCCGGGCCTCGATCCGGCGTATGATCTGACGGCGAACCGGATTGATGGTGCCGTCCGGCAATTGGTAAGCAAGCGCTGCGTTGACCACCGCGATGGCGTGCTGCGCCGCCCCGCTCAGGCCTGGGTTGTGGCGCGCCATGCCCTGGCTATGGGGCAGATCGCCTCGCGCTAATCCCAGGGTGGCCAAGAAGGTGTTCAAGGTGTCGCTGCTGCCGGTCAAGGCATCATACAACTGCGGTTGTATCCTCACAGTAACTGGGCTGCGGGCCGCAGCACGCTCAAAGCGCGCCAGCAGGCGATTATAGTCATAGAAATTCCGGGCGTCATCGCAGGGCCGCTCGGGCGGTGCGCTCGTGAACAATCGCCCGCATTCATTTGCAAATATGCCGTCAACATTGCTAAGTCCGGCCCGCAAGTTCGAGCTAAACCGGCTGACTGCAAGTCGGTCTTGGCGGCGCAAAAATACAACAATATCAATACTATCTGTATATTTCGCGATCCAACTGAGCAGGCGGTCGATCTCCTGATCCGTCACCAGGCGGCTTGAGATAAGCTCAGACGACAGAACCAGAGTGTGCCAAATCAGAGGAGCAGCACTGCACCCCGTATCACGGCTCGATGTCCCCTCGCCGATTGAAAGCTCTTGATCGAACTGGACTAGGAACTGTTCGCGATAGGCCTGCTCGGACAGCTTGGCTCGGGCGAGCTGGTCGGCCTTGATATTGTCCATGACACCAAAATCCATGCATGCTGTCACAAGACGCAGGTGGTTCGTGTGCCCAGCGCTGAAGGGAACCAGGATACCAAGGCGTGCCAGTGCGTCCCTGTTTGCCGCCAAACAGTGTTGAATGGAGGTGCTGCCGGTCTTCTCCAACCCGATATGAAGCACGCAGCGGCGCTGATCGCTGCAAACGACCTGCGGATGGTCTTGGGAGGCGGCGCAGTCGATTTCCTGAACTTGTAGCAATCAGGAGGCCTCCCACTTTCGGGTCATCGCAGGGGGTGCATAGGAGCGTCGAAACGCGTCCTCGAGCGCACAAGCGAGCGCGTCTGCCAAGTGGTGCCGACTAAATTTGCTTTCCGCCAAGCGCTGTGCATTCTTGGCACAAGCCTTGACCACTTGCGGCGTGCCAAGGAATTTCAACAAGGACGCCGCCGCCTTGCCGTGGTCCCGCTCCAAGACAAGGCCAGCTTGCCAGGTCTCGATCAGGTCGGCCTGCCAGCCGCCATAGTTGATCGCAACCGGCGTTCCAGACGCCAAGGTATCAAAAAACTTGTTGGCCGAATTGTTTTCCATCTGCGGCACGTTCGCAAAGATAGACAAGCCAAGGCTTGCGGCTTGGAAAGCGCGAACGACATCGGCCTTGGATACGGCCTGATACATAAAGAAATTCACGCCCAACACACCGAGCCTGCGGGCGGTTGCCTTAATTTCTGTAACCTCTGCGCCCTGCCCCATGATCACAAAGCGCGGTCCGTTTGCCCCAGCCCTGTCAAGGCAATGTTTGGCAACGTGCGCCAGATAGCTCACTTTGTTGATGCGCCCCAGCGTTCCGGCATAGAGCAGGATCGGCCCCTGCCCCAGCTCTGGGTGTTGGCGGCGAAAGTCCTGAGCGCTTGCTTCGTTCGGCGCGAACAGGTCTAGGTCGCAAGCATTTGGGATAACATGTAAGGGCGAAGTCCGACGCAGCTTCTTCTTGATGCCCGCCGCAATTCCAGGTGAAAGCGCAATCAGCGCAGAGGCCTGGCGATAGGTAAAGCTCTCCAACCCACGCGCCAGGGACCGCAGCAGTGGGTTCTTCAACGCGCCGACGGCAATCGGTAATTCGGGCCAAAGATCGCGCGCCTCAAAAACAAATGGCGTCCTGTTCCACTTGGCGGCCACAAGACCCGGCAGGCTGACGGTCAAGGGTGTGCTGCTCGCGAAGACCAAATCCGGCTTCAGGCTGCTGGCCTTAATCGCAGCATGCAGCGCGAAGTCGAAAAAGCTCGCGACGCGACGCGCATGCCCAAAGGCATTGTTATAGGGCACCGGCAACCAGTGGACGTAAATTCCGTCAATCTGCTCCAACCGCCATTTTCGCCCGTGCGGTACTGCCTCGCGATCTGTTGTGACGATGTGCACCTCATGGCCACGTTCAACCAACCGCCGTGCCATCTCATAGGAGCGCGTGCTACCGGGCATATCGCGGGAGTTGAAATACTGGTGAAGGTAGATAATTTTCATCGCTTAGAGCGTCGGGCGATTAGTCTGCAACGCATCCTGCGGCCTTGAAGAAGTTCCAGCACTCCTGGGGCGTGAACAGGTCGCAGATCTGGCCGACGGCCTTCCAAAGGTCGTCATATGTTCTAGCCT
>JAUIBT010000058.1 GCA_030428255.1 Alphaproteobacteria bacterium
AGGCTAGAACATATGACGACCTTTGGAAGGCCGTCGGCCAGATCTGCGACCTGTTCACGCCCCAGGAGTGCTGGAACTTCTTCAAGGCCGCAGGATGCGTTGCAGACTAATCGCCCGACGCTCTAAGACGCCATGCGCACGTCAGGATGGGCTTTACCGCGTGCCATACCCGCGCCGCAAACGCAACTCGATCAACCGCACAACGCCCGAGATCATCAGCACCAAAATCAAATATTCCAGAACCAGGAAGGTGTAGGGCTCCAGCCACAAGAAGGTCGAGGTGGTGATTTCTCCCGCCCGTTGGGTCAGCTCTTGAGCGCCCAGCACATAGACCAAGGACGACATCTTGACCATCAACACGAACTGGTTGCCCAGCGCTGGCAGTACGATGCGGATCACCTGCGGCAGCAAGACCAGCTTCAGCTTGGCCCATCGGCCCAGCCCCAAGGCATCGGCCGCGTCGTGCTGACCGCGCTCGATTGACTGGAAGCCCGAGCGGTAGATCTCAGCCACAAAGGGGGCATCCACCAGCCCCAGCGCAATAATGCCCGCCACAATGCGCGAATAATCCGCAGCGCGCGTCACCGGATCGGCGCCAGACAGGGGGACGACCAACAGATTCCAAATCGTCGTTCGCAGGAAGTTAAAAAGCTGAGAGACGCCGGAGAAAAAATCTTGCCCGGTGAGGATCGGCAGGGCGTAGAAGATCCACAGCAGCATGACGATGGGCGGAATAGCGCGCAGGTACTCAACCATCATGCGGTTGATCAGCCGCAGCGGCCCAAACCGCGACAAGCCGGGCAGCGCAATGGCCAGCCCCAAGGCCAGCGACAAGATCATGCCCAGGACCGCGATCACCACCGTGGTTCCCAAGCCCGAGACCATGAAGGTCACATTGGTCCAGCCCCCTTTGACGCTGGGGTCAATGACATGACCGCGCCACACGCCGTTGGAGATTTTCGACAAAAGCAGCCACAGCGCAACAGCGCCCAGTATGGAAAACAGGCTGAACAGCGCCTCGTTACGAGCGTTCATAGGGCGGGTCTCAGTGATTGGGAAAGCAAGGGCGGTTTAACGCGCAAAGGCTCCTGGCCCGCTCACGCTGGAGCGTCGGCCAAGAGCCTCGATTGAAGTCAAGCCGAATAGAGGCCGCGCGATTACTCGCCGCCGCCCATCCACTTGGCTTGCAGCTCATCAAAGAAGCCCAGCTCCTTTTTGATGGCGATCCAATGGTTGAGATAGTTGATCCAGGCCTGATCATCACGCGGCGTCAGCATGGCGATCAAGGTCGGGAAAGCGGGCTTTGCTGGCACGATCGCCAGTTGCTCGAAGCGGGCAACAAGTGTGTTGGCTTCAACGTTCGAGGTGATGGAGACATCCGCGCGCCCTGCCAGGACTTCACCGAACTCGCGGGCCGGAGCCTCAACTTTGATGATGGTGGCCTTGGGGAAGAGGTTTGGAGCCTGGAATTGCTGAGAGGTGCCCGCGGTCACAGCGACCCGCACGCCTTCTTGGTTAATATCATCGATGCTCTGGAATTTTTCCGCGTTGGCGGCCAGAGTGATCGGCACGGTTGCCAGCGCCAAATAAGGCTGGGTATAGCCTGCGGTCTTGGCCCGCCCAGCGGTCACGGAGGCAGAGCCGGTCATATCATAAGCGCCAGAGGCCACGCCGGCGACGATGGTCTTCCAGGTGGTCGGCACGAACTCGACCTCAACGCCCAGATCAGCAGCCAGAGCCGTGGCCACGTCGATGTCAAAGCCGATGCGATCATTAGTGGCTGGATCGCGCATGGTCATGGGGTTCCAGTCACCGGTCGTACCAAAGCGCAGCTTGCCGCTGGCCAAAATGCTGTCGAGCGTCGACTGGTCCATGTTGGTCTGAGCGTGGCTGGCCCAGGGCAACAGCAGTACGGCAACCCCGAACAGGGCCGCACCGAATTTTGATATCTTGCGGAGCATGTATGTTTCCTTTTTCGAATGACAGGTCGTGGCGAGCATCCCTAAGCTAGACGAGCGCGGCTCAAAGTAAAGTCCGCAACCCGAATTCACGCCCCGCTCAAGGTAACGTTACCCCTATGCCTCGCATTGCCCCCCTGCCCACCCAGCACCTCGACCCGGCCTTAACGGAACGGGTGCGCGCCTACGGCAGCTTTGCCGATTGGACAGCCGTCGCGGGCCACAAGCCTGAGATGACCCTGGCCATTTTCGATCTGTTGGCAATAACGCGGTCCTCCAGCAGCCTGGACCCGGCCTTGGTCGAACTGGCCAGCGTCACGGTCTCACTGATCAACCAATGCGCCTATTGCATCCATCAGCATTCGGCCAAGGCCCTGGGGCTGGGCATGAGCCAAGCGCAACTGGATGCGATCTTGGACGAGGCCCCAGCGGGCTTTTCCGCCGCAGAACTGGCGGTGATCGCCTACGCCAAGGCCGTCAGCCGCAACGTTCACAGCCTGCGCGATCGCGACCTAGAGGGTCTAGGCGCCTTTTTCGACGAAGCGCAAATCGTGGAGCTGACCTGGCGGATTGCCTTTATGAACGCCTTCAACCGCTTCAACGACGCGCTGCAAATCCCACCCGAGGGACTGGGTGAGCAGCCGGCCGCTAGAGCGTCGGGCGATTAGTCTGCAACGCATCCTGCGGCCTTGAAGAAGTTCCAGCACTCCTGGGGCGTGAACAGGTCGCAGATCTGGCCGACGGCCTTCCAAAGGTCGTCATATGTTCTAGCCT
>JAUIBT010000017.1 GCA_030428255.1 Alphaproteobacteria bacterium
GGCGCTTGGATTGCAAGGTGGCCTCACACTTGGCGCTGAAGGCCTTGGCGCGTATGGCCGATGCCTTCATGCTGATCTCAGATGCCGCTTGCCAAGCACAGATTGACCGGCTGGCGGCGACCAGCGGTATCGAGGCTTCACCGTCCGGCGGCGCGGGCTTTGCGGGCCTAGCCCTGTTAGCAGAGGCAGGGCAAGTCCCCAACAACGCACGCGCGCTCATCATTGTCAGCGAGGGGCCAGCCTGAGCGGCGGCTAACCGAAGTCGACTCGCCAGTGCGTGGGTGATCTGCGCGCTGGTCGAACGAGCCAATGCGTGGTGCGTTACGGGATCATCCAATTAGCTGAGGTGAACGCTCAGCCAACCAACCTCAAGCTGCGAGCACAGGTCTTTGCGTTGGCCGACGGCCTATGCAAACACTGCGCAGGCCATTGAAACTGTTAATTTAATTCGCGTGATCAGCAACAATATCTACTCGCTCTCTGCTGATTTGCGTATGTTATAGCCCTAATTGACCTGTACCGATAAGGCCATTGTCTTTGCGGTGCGTACAGGCAGTGCGTCGCTTGAAGCAGCTCGGCAATCGCCAGCATGCGGCCTTCCCAGATGCTGCCCTGGCACATCCTTTCACGCTGGGTTGGACCTCACAATGAGAGCTCACAAGACGACCGCGATACACCTAACCACCGCGCTGCTGATTGCGATCAGCGCGCCCTTCGCCTGGTCTCAGGATCTGACCGTTGGTGGCTTCATGCGGTTTGACGCCTACTATGGCGTTGCCTATGACGAACACACCGCGACCTCCACGCCGGATGAGGTCACGTCCTTGGATTTTGCGGCAGTTGGCCGCTTAGATTTCGACTACAGCCAGGCGACCAAATCTGGGCTGGAATACGGCGCACACTTTGAGTTGGACCTCTACCAATCTGACGGCGAGCGCGGCAGCTACTTCACCGAATGGGAGGGCCTGACCCCCTATGATGACATCGCGTCGGGTGATGGCTTGGAATTCAACGACGGCTAAGTCTTTATCAATACTTCGCTCGGTGCTTTCAAGTTAGGCGACACCGGCCCGGCAGGCAAAGCGCGCAACCAGCTCAACGTGCCAATCTTGAGCCAAGGTGCCTTTGCCATCGACGGTTTCTCGCGGGTGAATAACGACCCTGGGTGGTTCTATCCCAGCGATTTTTGGGTCGAAAATGTAACCCTCTACTATGCCAACAGCTTTGCAGGGATCGACTTCGATGCCTCGATCGACGATGGGGGCCTCTGGGTGCTGGGCGTAGGCTACCAAGGCCAGGTTGGCGACTTGGGGATCGAACTTGGCTTGACCGGCTCTACCGACGACTACCTTTGGTTTGATAACTTCCGACTGGCGGGCTCGCTGCAGGCCAACATCGGCAGCCTTACCGCCGGCGTCAGCTATGCCTCACTTGACACGCCGTCCGTGGTTACCGATGAGTATGTTGCAGCGGGCCTCAGCTACGACTTTGGCGCCCTAGAGCTCGGAGCGGGCGTGGAAACGCGAATCGTCAATATCGAATTTTTGAAGGTCTTGGATCCTTTGTTCGGACCCATTTCAGAGATCTTCGAGACCAACGTCTTTGTTGGCGCAGACTACGAACTTGCTGATGGGCTGCATATTGGCGCCGGTCTGGGCAATCTTGACGGCGACAACCTGCTCAATTGGACCGATCCGGTTTTTGGCTTCTGGCCGCGCTGGCCGCGAACCGTGAATGCCACTGCCTCGCTGCGGGTCGAGTTTTAACCACGCACCGCCGCTGGTTCCGATCCGCAGCGCGCCCGTCCGTCACGACACCTCAGCAGGCCTACTTGTCGTCTGAGAGGACGCGCTGCGGCCTGCAGAGACTCTACCCCGCCAACAGAGCCGCGTTCCCCCCCGCAGCCGTGGTGTCCACGCAAAGGTGGCGCTCATGCGTGACGTGGCCCAGGTCGGGCAAACCGGTGATCAATGGCAAGATAGCCCCCTGTCGTCCGGCCAGAGCCTGCGCGTAGGCGCGGGCATCATCGCCCCACCAAATCGCGCCACTAAAGCCCTGAAGCTCCGCCAAGGCCTGCGGCGTTACCACACCCTTGGCCGCCACCGCCTGACCGCCCAGCTCCTCCACCGCCGCGACCTGCGCTGCCATGGCGACCTTGCCCGGCCCTAAGCAGAGCAGCGGCGGGCGCTGAACCAAGCTCAGGGTGTTGGCCTCGCCGGTCGGCCCTGGCATAGCCTCGCGCTGCAAAACCCGCTCCTGGCCTCGCACTGCATCCAGAGCGGCTTGCAGCGCTGCCAAGTCCGCCGCCACCTGATCTCGCGCAGCAAACCCCGTTGGGGCCGGGCGCGGAGCAGAAAAACGCTCCAAATACTGTGGGCCACCCGCTTTGGGCCCGGTGCCTGACAGGCCTTCGCCGCCAAAGGGTTGGCTGCCGACCACCGCGCCAATCTGGTTGCGGTTGACGTAGATATTTCCGGCGTGGATGGCGTCGGTCACTTCCTGAACACGCGTATCAATGCGAGTGTGCAAGCCAAAGGTCAGGCCATAGCCCTTGGCATTCACCCCCGCCATCACGCGCTCTAGATCGTCTGCTTTGAAGGTGGCGACATGCAGCACGGGGCCGAAGATCTCGCGCTCCAGCGCTTCGATGCCGGACACCTTGATCAAGGTCGGCGCAACAAAGCAACCCTGGTTCGGGGTGGTCAATTCATGCAGCACACGCCCCTCGCCGCGCGCGACCTCGATATGAGCCTGGATGCCCTGGCGCGCGCTTTCGTCGATCACCGGGCCAACGTCGCTCGACAACAGCCAGGGATCGCCCAGTCTCAGCTCATCCATGCCGCCCTTGATCATTTCGATCACACCGGCTGCCACATCCTCTTGCACATACAAGCAGCGCAGGGCCGAGCAGCGCTGCCCCGCCGACTGAAAGGACGAAGCCAGTATATCGCGCACCGCCTGCTCTGGCAGCGCGGTAGAGTCGACGATCATGGCGTTCAGGCCGCCGGTCTCGGCGATTAAGGGCGCTCCCGGGTCCATGTGCTGCGCCATAGAGCGGCGGATGATCAGCGCGGTGTCGGTCGAGCCCGTAAAGACCACGCCAGCCACGCGCGCATCGCGGGTCAGCGCCGCACCGACGGTGCTGCCCGTGCCCGGCAGCAGTTGCAGGGCCGCGGCAGGCACGCCAGCCTCGTGCAGCAAGCGCACGCCAAGGGCGGCGATCAGCGGGGTTTGCTCGGCCGGTTTGGCCAGCACCGCATTGCCGCAAGCCAGGGCCGCTGCAATTTGGCCGGTGAAGATGGCCAGCGGGAAATTCCAGGGCGAGATGGCTGTAAAGATGCCGCGCGGCTCGGGATGGCTGACCTCGGCCTGTTGGGCGTAATAGCGCAAGAAGTCCACCGCCTCGCGCAACTCGCCCACGGCGTCGAGCTGGCTTTTGCCCGCTTCTTTGGCCAGGGTAGCGAAAATCAAACCATAGTTGGCTTCATAGAGATCAGCAGCGCGGCGCAGGGCCGCTGCCCGCTCGGCGACCGGCGCGCTCCAGGTCTGCGCTTGCTCAATCGCCAGCTCAACACAGGCCTGATTCGCCAGGGTCACTTGAGCCACCTCCTCACCCGTCGCCGGGTTGGTGACTGGCTTGCACTCCAGACCTTGCGGCAACTCGGCTGCTAGTAAGGGGCCTGCATCTGGAACTGGGACGGCGCGCGCGGCCTCAATCTCGTCCAGCGTCTCCTGGTCGCTCAAATCGAAGCCCAAAGCGTTGATGCGATCGCCGCCGAAAATCGCCGAGGGATGCAACAAGCCCTGCGGTGCGCGCGCACTTGCCAAGGCCTCAAAGGGATCTTGGGCAATAGCCTCAGGCGTAACCGCCTCATCGACGATCTGGTGAACGAAAGAGGAGTTGGCACCGTTTTCCAACAGGCGACGCACCAGGTAGGCCAGCAAGTCGCGGTGCGCGCCCACGGGTGCATAGATGCGACAACGGCCACCGGTTTGCTTGAGCACGATATCGTGCAGTCGCTCGCCCATGCCGTGCAGACGTTGAAATTCGTAGTCCTCACCGTCGGCCATTTCCAGAATAGCGGCCACGCTGTGCGCGTTGTGGGTCGCGAACTGCGGATAGATGCGATCGGCGTACCCCAGCAGGCGCTTGGCGTTGGCGATGTAGGAGACATCGGTCGCCGTTTTCGAGGTGAAGAGCGCAAAATCTTGCAAGCCTTCAACCTGGGCCAGCTTCATTTCTGTGTCCCAATAGGCGCCCTTGACCAAGCGCACCATGATGCGGCGGTCCAGCCGCTGCGCCAGGTTGTAGAGCCAGTCGATGGTCTGGCTGGCGCGCTTGCCATAAGCCTGCACCACCACGCCGAAGCCATCCCATCCAGCCAAATCTGGATCGGACAAGACCGCCTCGATCACCTGCAAAGACAGCACCAAGCGTGCCTGCTCTTCAGCGTCGATGTTGAAACCCATGCCAGCCGCCTTGGCTTGGCGCGCCAGGTCCAGCACCAGCGGCACCAGCTCGGCCATGACCCGCTCTTCATGCGCCACTTCATAGCGTGCGTGCAGCGCCGACAGCTTGATAGAGATGCCGGGATTGGCCTGAACCGAACCCTTGGTGCAGGCCTTGGCAATGCTAGCAATCGCGTCAGCGTAGGCGCGTGCATAGCGCGCGGCGTCCTCGGCAGTGCGCGCGGCTTCGCCCAGCATATCGTAGGAATAGGTATAGCCCTTCGCTTCCATGCCCGCCGCACGGTTCAAGGCCTTGCTGATGGTCTCACCCAGCACGAACTGGCGTCCCATCTCCTTCATGGCCTGGCTGACGGCAATGCGAATCACCGGCTCGCCCAAACGCTTGACCGCGCCACGCAGAACCCGTGCCATACCGGGCTTTTCATCATCCAGGACACGTCCGGTCAGCATCAGCGCCCAAGTCGAGGCGTTGACCAGCGACGAGGACGCTTCGCCCAGGTGCTTGCCCCAATCTGACGGCGCAATTTTGTCTTCGATCAGAGCGTCAATCGTCTCAGCATCGGGCACCCGCAGCATGGCCTCTGCCAAACACATCAGCGCCACGCCCTCGCGGGTTGACAGGCCGTATTCCGACAAGAAGTGCTCCATCATGCTGGGCTGCGACTGGGAGCGGATGCGGCGCACCAGATCCGCAGCACGCTCTGACATGGCGTGACGCTGCGCTGGCGAGAGATCGGCCTCTTGCACCAAACGCGCCAACAGCTCGGCTTCGGGTGCAAACTTAGCAGCGCGGGTAAAGGGCTGGAGCGAAGCACGAACCATGGCGGTATCCTTTTCAAACCTGGTGTGGCGGCTTGCCGAGTATAGTCGAAATGCGCTAGCCAATTCGGCTATAATAGTGCAAATTGGCAGGCAATTCGACCAAAGATTGCCTGATTTATAGATATGCCCTTTGAGCTAGACGATACGGACCGCCGCATCTTGCGCGCCCTAGTGGCCAACGCCCGCTTGAGCATCTCAGAACTGGCGCGCCGCGTCAGTCTCTCCAAGACTCCGGTGGCCGCGCGCATCCGCCAAATGGAGGAAGCCGGGCTGATTACCGGCTATCGCGCCATGCTGTCGCCGATCAAACTGGGCTTGGCGCACGTCACCTACGTCGAGGTCAAGTTGAACGACACGCGCGAGACCGCCTTGCGCGCCTTCAACACAGCGGTGCGCGCCGTGCCAGAGGTCGAGGAGTGCTATATGATCGCTGGCGGCTTTGACTACTTGCTCAAGATCCGCTCGCACGACATTTTCGACTATCGCCGCATTATGGGCGAGGTCATCTCGGCCCTGCCCCATGTCAACGCCACCTCCTCTTACGTGGCCATGGAGGCGGTGGTGGAAAAGGCACCGATTAGCCCCTAAAGCCCGACGGCAAGGGCTTTCGCTGGCGATGCTTGACTGCTACCGTCTGCGCGTCTGTCTCGCTGCGCTGGAGCCCCGCTCGTCCCCATGCCCCACACCTCGCAAACGCCCCGCCGCCTCGTGGTTATTGGCGGCAGCAATATGGACCTGAGCGGTCGCCCGACGGCGGCGCTGGTATTGGGCGAGTCTAACATCGGCCAGATCCAGGCCTCACCGGGAGGAGTGGCGCGCAACATTGCCGAGGCGCTGGCGCGCTTGGGTCACGCGGTGAGCCTGATTTCAGCGCTTGGCCAGGATGCCATGTCCGAGGCTTTGAGCCACGAGACCAGCCAGGCCGGCGTGGATTTGTCGCCCTGCTTGCGCCTGCCCGGGCGTGCTTGCTCGACCTATTTGACCCTGCTCGATCATCATGGCGAGCTGCTGGCTGCCATCAACGATATGAGCGCGCTGGCTGCCCTGGACCCTGAGGCTCTGGAGGCGCGCGGGGCCGTGCTTGACGCCGCCGACGCTTGGGTGATCGATGCCAATTTGGAGCCCGAGAGCCTAAACTATTTATTTCAGCGCGCCTCGACCACCCGCCCCATTTTCGCTGAACCCGTGTCCGCCATCAAGGCCTCGCGTCTGCGCGCCCATTTGGATCGACTCAGCCTGCTGAAGCCCAACCGCGCAGAGGCCGCAGCGCTGACCGACCTGCCCGCCGATGCCCCCGCACAGGATTTGGCCCACGCCTTGCACAACCAGGGCCTGCCGCGCCTGGTCTTGAGCCTTGGTCGCGACGGCCTCTATGCCAGCGCGATCGGCAGCGATCCGATTCTGCTGCCCGCCGCTGCGACCCAGGTACGATCCGTGACTGGCGCGGGCGATACCTTGATGGCGGGGCTGATCGACGCTTGGCTCGCAGGACGCACCTTGGCCGAGTCCTTGGCCTGGGCGCGCGCAGCCGCCCTGCTTTCCTTGCAATCCAATCGCGCGGTCAGCACAGAGCTGAGCCCTGCTGCTGTTTCTTCTCTCCTGAAAGGCTTTGCATGATCCATCCCATGATCGCCCTGCCCTCCCAATTGCGTGACGCCCTCGCCGATGGCGCTCCCCTGGTCGCGCTTGAGTCCACGATCATTTCGCACGGCATGCCCTACCCACAAAACGTCGAAACCGCGCTATCGGTCGAAGCAACGGTGCGGGCCGCAGGCGCAATTCCGGCCACCATAGCGGTCATTCAAGGTCGCCCAACCGTCGGCTTGAGCGTCGATGAGATCGAGCACTTGGGCAAGCGCGGCCACAGCGTGACCAAGGTCAGCCGCCGCGACCTGCCGCGCTGCCTGTCGGCCGGGCTGGACGGTGCCACCACGGTCGCCTCGACCATGATCTTAGCGGCGCGTGCGGGCGTGTCGGTCTTTGCAACTGGCGGTATCGGCGGCGTGCATCGCGGGGCCGAGACCAGCTTTGACGTCTCCGCCGACCTTGAGGAGCTGGCCCAGACCAACGTCGCGGTGGTCTGCGCGGGGGCCAAGGCCATTTTAGACCTGCCCAAAACGCTGGAATACCTTGAGACCAAAGGCGTGCCCGTGCTGGGCTATCAGACCGACGAGCTGCCGGGGTTCTATTCCCGCAGCACCGGCCTGCCCGTGGACTGCCGCCTGGATAGCCCCCAAGCCATCGCAGACCTGATGCGCGCCAAGTGGGACTTCGATTTGGACGGCGGCTTGCTGATCACCAACCCCGTGCCCCAGGCTCACGCCATGCCCGCCGAGCGCATCGACCAGGCCATCGCCCAAGCCTTGCAGGAAATGACCCAGCAAGGCGTTGGCGGCAAGCAAGCCACCCCCTTCTTGTTGGCGCGTGTGGCCGAGCTGACCGGCGGCGACAGCCTTGCCACCAACATCAAGCTGGTAGAAAACAACGCCCGCCTGGCTGCGCAAATCGCCGTCGCCTTTAGCCAAGGCCGCTCGTACCCCGCGCCATAAGGAGCCGATTATGCCCCAAAACGATACGCCTGAAGTCATAATAGCCGGTGGCGGGATCGCTGGCCTGGCTACCGCGCTGACGCTGCATCAGATCGGCGTGTCCTGCTTGGTACTGGAACAGGTCCGCGAGCCCAAGCCGCTGGGCGTGGGCATCAACCTGCAGCCCAACGCGGTGCGTGAACTCTATGATTTGGGCATCAGCGCCGACATGCTGGACGCCGTGGGTGTGCCTGCCAAAGAGTGGGCTCTGGTAGGCCTAAATGGCAACGACATCTATTCCGAGCCACGCGGCACGCTGGCGGGCTATCACTGGCCGCAGTATGCCGTGCATCGTGGCGACTTCCACATGCTGCTGTATCGCGAAGTCTTGGTACGTCTGGGTGAAGACGCCATCCGCACTGGCTGTCGGGTCCTTGGCTATGAAAACACCAACCAGAGCGTGGCGGTGATGGTGGAGGGCAGCAACGGCAGACGCGAGACCCTGAACGCGAACCTGCTGATCGGTGCAGATGGCATTCATTCGCAGATCCGCGCAGCCATGCACCCGGACCAACCGCCGATCCATTGGGGCGGCGCGCTCATGTGGCGGGGCACCACCCGGGCCAAGCCAATCCGCACAGGCTCTTCGTTTGTTGGCCTTGGCACCCACCGCCAGCGCATGGTGATTTACCCGATTTCTCCGATCGGCAAGGACGGGCTGGCAACCATCAACTGGATCGCCGAGGTAACGGTCGAGAATGCCAACGATCAAAGCGACATGGCTTGGTTCGAACAGGTGGCAATCGACAGCTTCATCCAGCACTTTGACGGTTGGAGCTGGGATTGGTTGGATGTGCCAGGCCTGATCCGTGGGGCCACGGTGGCCTACCAAAACCCCATGATTGACCGCGACCCCATAGACACATGGGTCGATGGTCGCACCGTCCTGTTGGGCGATGCCGCGCACGCCATGTATCCCACGGGCTCCAATGGGGCCAGCCAAGCGATTATCGACGCCCGTGTACTGGGGGCCAAACTGGTCGCTCATGGAGCGAGCGAAGCGGCCCTTGAGGCTTTCAATGCCGAGCTTTGCGCGCCGGTATCTCAGTTAATTTTGCGCAATCGCGGGGCCGGTCCCTTCGGCTTGCTCAATTTGGTCGACGAACGTTGCGGCGGGCAGTTCGACGACATCGACGCCATCATCCCTGCCGAGGAGCGCAAAGCCTTCATGGCCAACTACCAATCTGCTGCGGGTTTCGCCCGCGACGCCCTAAATGCCGCCCCGCCGACCATTGCGGCCGGCGCAAGCTGCTTGCGATAGGCCCCCAATGCCCCACGAAACCGCCCAAGAACTTATTGAAACCTTTCAACTCAGCGCGCATCCCGAAGGCGGTCACTACCGCCAGACCTATCGCGCTCAGACCACGGTTGAGACACCGCGCGGCCCTCGCCCGGCCTCAACGGCGATCCTGTTCATGCTGCGCGCAGGCGAGCGCTCCCACTGGCACCGCATCGCCAGCGACGAGCTTTGGTACTTTCATCAAGGCGCGGCATTTGAGATTTGGGAGATTGACGAGGCCGGTCGGCTCCAGCGCCGGTTGCTCTCGGCGCAGTCGCCCCAGCATAGCGTTCCCGCAGGGCGCTGGTTTGCCTCGCGTCTGGTGGGCGAAGACGGCTTTGGCTTGGTGAGCTGCGGGGTTGCGCCCGGCTTTGACTTTGCAGACTTTGAGCTGGCCCCCTCAATCGAAGCGCTTGGCCTGGCGCCCCTCAGCGACCCGAGTTTGCAAGACGAGGTGCGCAAGTTCCTGGCGAGCAGCGCAGGCAAGTAGGCCAAAGTCGCGCCGCTCTCTAGCCGGGCCCTAACCCAGGTGGCGCGCCTTGGTGACGTCATAGCTTTCACCGTGGAGCTCTGCGTGCTTGGACTTGGCCTGCTCAACCCAACCATCGCGCTTGATACGCCCCTTAAAGCTCAGCATGGCCTCATCCAACCAAGCAAGCTGATCATCGCTCAAAGCCGCGATCTGCCAGAAATGGTAGATACCTTGCTCGTTCAGCGCCTGTTGCAGTTTGGGTCCAACGCCGGAAATTGCTTTCAAATCGTCGGGCTCTCCAAAGGGCCGCCCGGGCCTCAGCATGGCTGGGCGACCCGCAGCAGAGGCCGCGCTTACGGTTTCGCGCCCCAGATCGGCTTGCCCATCTTGCGCTGTGCCTTCGGGCCCATCTTGGGTCTCGTTCTGCTGGTTTGAAGGTGGATTGGGGACCAACAGACCGCGCAAACGAATAATCTCAGCGTCCTTATCGCCATCCAGCGCACGGCGGCGCGCGCGACGCGCTTCAAGGTCGGCAATGGTTTCGCGCAGCCCCTGCATGTCATGGCGCGCTTGGTCGCGTTCTTGCTTCAACACTGTCATTCGACTCGCCAAGGCGTGTTCGTCACCTTCGCCCTGCAACTGCGCAGTCAGTGCTGCCATTTCCGTTTTCAGGCGGTTGACCTCCGCCTCCAAGGCGACCCGTTGATCCTCAGCAGCCGAACTACCGTGCGCGGCCTCCTCAGTGCGCGCTTCAGCCAACTCGGCACGGAGGCTTTCAAGGTCCGCCTCGGCCTCAAGTTTGGCTTGCTCTAGGGCTTCGATTTGCTCTGTTTGGCTCTCGTGCTCACGCACCTGGTGGCTGAGTTCAGCAATGCGGCCCCGCAGACGCGCGTTTTCTGCCTCAAGCGCCGCGCTCATATCGCCTTGAGCCAGCGCCTCTTCGGCCTCAGCGCCAAGTCGGCCCCGCGTCACTGCCAGCCCAGAGCCCGCCGTCAAACTGGCCTCAAGCTGCGACTTGAGCTTCAGGATTTCGCGATCTTTTTCATCGCAGCGCTGTTGCAAGGTGGCCGCACGATTGCGCTCGGCGCGCAGATCACTGGTGGCCTTGTGCCCGCCAACGCTGGTCTCGACCGCCCGACCGTCATCCGCCTTACGCTCGCACCCCCAGATGAACCAAGCGACCAGCAGCCCAAGCCCCAGGGCAGCCAACAGCAAGGCGGACATTTCTGCGATCAGAAACAGCATAGCGATTAATCCTCAATCTTGAAGGCGATACGACGGTTTTCCTGCCGGCCTTCAGGCGTTTCATTGTCCGCCACGGGGCGGGATTCGCCCAGCCCCTCGGCGCGAATGCGCGCGGCATCAACCCCCTTGGAGACGAGGTAGGCGCGCACCGCCTCGGCCCGGCGCTCGCTGAGCCGCTGATTGGCCTCTGCGTCGCCTTGGGAGTCGGTATGACCTTCCACTCGCAAATGCCAGCCAGTGCCATCCAGGCAAATGCGCGCAAGCCGTGCCAAGCGCTGTAGGAAGGCTTCCGAAGACGCATCAATCTCAGCGCCGCCGGTGGGGAACTTGATCACCTCTTCGCTCAGCGCTTGGACAAAGCGTTGCTCGCACCCCCTGCTAGAGGGGGCAAAGCTGAAAATGGCATTGAGCGCTTGGCGTTGCGCCTGGCTCATTTGTCCCGGAGCAACGTGCTGGCCTTGGGCATCTACACCGGCAATCAGCCCACCGTCGCTGGTGTCATCCCCCAAGCCTGGCGCCGCTGTTTGCACATCCGGCGCTTGGCTGCGAATGAGAGGTTCAAAGCGGAAGGTCGGCTTGCTACCAACCACCTGCGCCATGGCCATTAAGGTGTCGGCGCGCGTCCGCTGGCTGTCTCCTTTGGCAAACAAGGTCAGCTCCACGCCCCGGTCTGTGGCATAAGCCTGGTAGGCTTGGATCTCGTGCAGACCCGCTGCGACCAGGGCCTCAAGCTGCTCGATCGCTGCCAGGTCGGCGTCAGCCGCCGCGTGGATTTCCAATTCGAAGTCTGCCGACGGGAACAGAGCACGCAACAGCGCTTGATTGGCGTCGTCGCGCAACTGGCCATCGATGGTCAGACCATCGGCAAGGCGGGTCAAACGCAGGCCCGAGCGCGGCTCGACCGCCGCCAGCACCGCCGCCCGCTCGGGGTCGGAGCCAAAGGCCCCTTCAAAGATCAACTCTTGCCCATCAGCACGGATTTCAACCCGTTGCATCTGCTCGATTTGCGCCCGTCGCATCCAAAGCTGAGCGATCACACCCGGCGGTGTCGGCGAGGCCTCATCGACTTCCAAGCCCGACAGGTCGGCGGTTGGAAACAAGGATGCCAGGTCGACGCCTTGTTCGGCGCTGGCCAGGCTGCCGCGCACCGTTATGGCGGCGTCTTGCTTGCTCAATTGTAGGGGGCTGGGCTCATCGGTCTCGGCTTGCTTGGCGTCCACGGTCAGGTCCAGCAACAGCGCGCGCTCGTCTTCGGTCAGCGCAATGCCGGCCAAGCGCAACATGGCCTCGTAGTCTTGCGGGCTCGCAGTTAGAGCTTGCTCGATTTTGGGTGCGCGATAGTCAATCGCCGGGAAACTACGATCTAGAACCTCTGCGTTTGCGCCCGAGGCGCTGAAGCGAAACGTCGGCTCTGGGCCCAGGACCGAGGGGTGGCGGAACAGGGCGGCCGCGACCTGGCTTTGTTCGTCGTTGCGCGGAAACAGGCTCAACTCAACGCCGCGATCCGTAGCAAAAGCGCTGTAGGCTTCGATCTTCGCGAGCTGTGGGGCGAGGGCTTGCAGATGGGATACGGCCCGCGCATTCGAGGAGGCCTCCGGCGTAGCGCGCACGCCGATTTGGGCCTGATCGAAGGCCTCGCTTTCGAACAGCGCGCGCAGCAGGGCCAATTCTTCCTCGTCGCGCACCTGGCCGTTGACTGTGACCCGGCCTTGATAAACCTTCACCGAAATACCGTCGGTGGGCTGCACCGCCTGCAAAATCCGCGCGTATTCGTCCTGGTTGGTATAGCGCCCGGCGAAGGTCGGAACGCCCGAGCGCTGGCTGATGGTCAGCCGCCCGACGCCCGAAAGCAAGGCTCGACGCTGAGCAACCTGTACGACGTAACCCGGGCGCGTCTGGGTTTGCCCCGTAAGGACGACCGGGGTCAGGTCTGCGGCGGGCAGCAGGTCCGCCAGTTCACGGCGCTGGGACACGTTGCCAAGCGATCCTGACAGGACAAAGCTCTTGCCCGCCCGAATAATGCGCAGCGGGCTGGTGGTGGCGGGCTGGCCAATAATGGCCTCTTTGTCCGCAGCGCTCAGCTCAAAACCCGCTTCAGAGAACTTGCGCAGCATGCGCTCGCCGGTTGCGTTCAACACCACGGCCCCGACTTTGGCTTGCTCGGGCAGCTCTTCTGTAAAGCTGCGCAGGAAGCTTTGTTGATCATCCAAGCTTTTGGCCTGGCCGATCACCGACACAACAGCATCGCGCACAACAAAGCTCGCGGAAATGAAGGCGTCTTGGCGCTCGCGTGCCATGCGCTCGACACCGAAAAACAGCGCCAGCGCGGGGTCGTCCGGCGACAGATCGCGGTTGATTGGCATGTAACCCACCCGCGTCATGCCCGATGGCGCGAGCAAGAACTCATACGCGTAGGGTGTGTCTTGATCGTCGTCATCAGCGCCGTCAGCGCCCGATGAACGATTGGCTTGGTTCACAAGATCGCTCACAAGATCGCTCGGGCTGCCGCCCTCGGCTGAGCCGGTCTGATTTTCGGTTTGGGCGCTGGAGCGTTTGCCCGGCACGAAAGGCAGTTCCAGGGCCGCGAAGGCCTCCTCGCTAATCTGCATGATTTGCGGCTGGCGCGCGCCCGGCACTTGCAACAACAAGGGCACAAATGGCCGCAAAATAGCGGGATCAGCGGGCGTAAACAGTCTGACGTGCCGCCCGCGAACCTCCAGCTTGCTGGTCACTGGAGCTTTGCCGCTCAACACAGTGTAACTTTGTTCAAATATCCGGGTCTCTATGCCCCTGCCCCAGCGGTAAAGGCCAGCGACGAGCACGGCCAAAAGTATGACAGCCAGCGCAATTTTTGCCCACTTCCAAAACAGATGATCGCGACTAGGCAGCATGGCCGAGCGCTCCAGGACTTTGAAGCCGAGGCGCGGTGGGGTGTAAACGCGATGTCACGATTAGGAAGGGTGGGCGATGAGCGCAGGTCACAGGGCAAAGAAATCCACGAGGCAGCAGGTCAAATTGACAGACAACAATCCTAGCTGTTTTGCGCGCTGGGACAAGGGTATTGGTACGGCTTTCTTGCCAGCCCATCGTGGCAACGCTTCAGATCTGGCCGCCAAAACGCAGCGGGTTCAGAAGAGCGCGCAAACGGCGGGGTAGGACATGCATCTGGCCGAGCAAGTCGGCACGCAATTCATGGCTCAGAAGTGGGGCCAAGCTGAGGCCGCGCGAGCCCAAGCCCGCAAATATCCAGCCCGCGCCTTTGCCTGCGGGCAGGCGGCCCAGCACGGGGTTGCGATCGCGCGTCACGCTGCGCAAGGCTGCGCGCTCAAAGCGCCAATCTAAGGCTTCCAGGCCGGGCTCGATCTCGGCCAGGCGCTGGCGCAAGATCTGGGTCTCTGCGGGATCTTCCAGCGCCCAAGCCCGCGTCTGCCACAGCGCCTCGCGCTGCTGCCAGTCCAGATCAAAGCGTTGAAACGAGCTGCCCGCGATCCAGCGCTGCCCATCATCCAAAAGGTAGCCCGACTTGGAGACAAAACGCGGTAAGCGCTCATCCGAAATGCGGGCGACCAGTTGGCCCTTGTTGGCCCCCAACGCTGCCCCCATGCTCAGGTCTTGCTCCGCGCTCAAGGCCAAGCGGGATAGGGCGCCAGTGGTCAGGACTTGCGCTTCACCAGGCGCAGCTTCAAAAGCCGCTGGGCACCAACGCTGGCTGGTGCGGATGGCCACATCGGCCAGCCAGGCGCGAACCTGCTCTGGCGGGCAAACCGCGCCACTGGTAGCGAACCAAAGCTGACCTGGTCCGGCAGCCTCCATCCAGTCGGGCGGCAACAGTCCGCTGGCCAGCCACTTTTCCATTTTCGCCGCCGTCGCCGCATCGCGCGCGACCTTCAGCATGCCGCGCGGGGCCATAAACGCTCCGTCGCGATCATAAGCCAGCGCGGCGTGGATGAAAGCCAAGCGTTGAAGCTCGATTTCCGGGGCCAATGCATGGGACAGGCGCGGCTCGACCAGACCCGCAGGATTGCCCGAGGCATGGCGCGCGGGCGCATCTTCAGCCTCGATCACCGCCACCCCCTTGTGCCCGGCCTGCTGTAGACAGCGCGCTGCGGCGGCTCCCGCAAGACCCGCGCCGACCAGGGTAATACGCTCAGGCCAGGGCCGCTGGCCCTGCCCCGCTCGGCCCGCAAGGACCGCCCGGAGACAATGGCGTTTGCCCTCAAAACCTGGGCGGATCTGCCAATCGGCTCCAATCCCCGCCAAGCCATCCTTGACCAACCGAGCCGCGCTGAAGGTTGCCAAGCGCGCGCCAGGTGCCGACAGACGCCCAACCTGCGTAAAGACCTGCGCCGACCAAAGATCGGTGTTTCGCGAGGGCGTAAAGCCGTCCATGTACCAGGCGTCGGCCTGAAAGTCAGCTTCTGGCAAGACTTGCTCCGCTTGCCCGTAAAGCAGCAACAAACGCACCAAGCCGCCTTCCAGCGTCACCAGGTGATAGCCGGGGCAAACGGGGGGCAAGACCAGCGATAGCGCGCTGATTTCTTGTGCTAATTCGTCTGTCCAAGGAGCCCAAGCGGCTTGACACTGCGCCAGGGTCAGCGGACGGCCCTCAAGCGACACATAGTCTAGACGTGGTACGCTTTGCCCCTGATCACGGCGCGTGCGCCAGGCATGCAAGGTCGCCAAGAAATTCAGACCCGTGCCAAAGCCGGTCTCCGCAATGCACAGCGGATTTGCGCCCGCTTCAAGGCGCATGGCCAACAAGTCGTCCAGGCCCACACCCTGCAAGAAGACATGGCGCGCCTCGGCCAGTCCAGCGCTTGGATTGAAATAATCGTCGTCATAGTCCAGGCTACGCGGTGCGCGGCCAGGCTCCTGCGCCAGCCGGGCGGCTTGGATGCTATAGAGGGGCGCTTGTCTCACGCTGGCAAGGCTCGCGGCGCTAAACCGTGGGGCCGATCTGGCTGGGCCACAGCCCGCCATAATCGCGAGTGACCGCCCGCGCGGCATCCAAGACGCAGCCCCCCATGGTGTCCAGATCGCCGTCAGCCATACGCGCCAAGGGGCCCGAAATCGAAATGGCCGCGATCGCGGCGCCATTTTCATCAAACACCGGCGATGCAATACAGCGCAGACCAAGCGCGTGCTCTTCATCGTCCAGGGCATAGCCGCGCACCAACACTTGCGCCAAGTGCTGTTGCAGGCTGGCTCTTTCAGTCAGGGTGTGGGGGGTCATGGGCATATAATGCAGGCGGCTTAAGATCTGCTCCTTTGACTTGGTCGGCAGGCAGGCGATAATGGCTTTGCCCGCCGCCGTGCAGTGCAGCGGTACCCGTTGACCTGGCGTTGACATGGCACGCATCATCTGGCGTGAGGCCACTTGAGCCAGATAGACAATGTTTGCCCCGTCCAATATGGAAAGGTTGGCGGTCTCACCGCTGGTCTCCATTAAGGCGGTCATGCGCGCCTTGGCGACCCGCACCAAATCCCGATCCTGCAAAAAGGCATAGCCAACGCTGAAGGCTTGCACCCCAATCGACCAGTGCATCAGCTCGCGGTCAAAGCGCACAAACCCTTCTTGCTGCAAGGTGGACAGCAACCGGTGGGTGGTCGAGGCGGGCATAGCCGTGGTGGCAGACACCTCCTTGAGGCTCATACCAGCCGGATTATCCGCCAGTAAACGCATTAAGCGCAAAGCCTTGACCAAGGACTGGACCTGGCCGGTTTGCGAGGAGGCGGACTTCTTTGGCTTGGCGTCAACGGCGGGCGCTTGGCCTGCCTTCTGGGGCTCAATCGTGGTCATAGCAAGTCGTTTGGTCTTCTGGTCACTCGGCGCAACGTCGCTTTGGGCAGCGATCAGTGCAGCGCGCCGTATTCTATATCTTGAGTTATCATCTCAGGATATGACCGCGGCACAGCAAAGGCAAGCCGCATTATGCAGCGACTTCCACGAAGCAGAATAAGGCGTCATTGGTCCTCGCGCGCCCTGCCCCGACTAGGCACGCGGGTGCGCCGCTCGGTAGGAGGCCAGCAGGGTTGCCGCATCGACCTGTGTATAGCGCTGAGTCGTGGAGAGCTTGGCGTGCCCTAGCAACTCTTGGATCGAGCGCAAATCGCCGCCAGCTTGCAGCAAATGGCTGGCGAAGGAGTGACGCAGCGCGTGCGGCGTCGCCGCACTATCCCAGCCCAGCAGCGCGCGCAACTGCTCCATACTGCGTTGGATTTGGCGCGCATTCAAAGGCCCACCCTTGAGGCCCCGAAACAGCGGTTGATCGGCGGGCAGCGCCCAAGGGCAGAGGGTCCGATAGCGCTGCACCAGCTCGCGCACCTCGGCCAATAGGGGCAGTGAGCGCTGTTTGCCGCCCTTACCCAATACGGTCAGAAAGTCACCGCCGCTTTGGAAGTGGCCCGGCGTCAGCCCCAAGACTTCAGAGATGCGCAGCCCGCAACCGTAGGCCAGGGCCAGCGCCGCGCGATCACGTGCCGCAATCCAAGGCTCAACCTGCACCACATCAAGTTGGTCGAGAGCGCTCAACAGATCACCCGCTGGCAAAGCCCGAGGCAGACTTTGCGGCTCCTTGGCGTTGCGAAGCGCCAAGGCGGGCGGACTCGCCATCACCTCCTGCTGGATCAAGAAGCGCAAAAAGCTGCGGATCGAGGCCAGCGCTCGGTTGGCGGAGCGCGCGCTCAGCCCTTGGGTCTTGCGATGGGCCAGAAAGCTGCGCAAGCTGCGCTGGTCCAGGGCCTCAAGCATCGCCAAGGTCACCGGCGCGCCCTCAAAGCCCTGCAAGTGCTGAATGAAGCTGCAGGTGTCGCGTTGATAGGCCAGCAAGCTGTGCTGCGAGAAGCCGCGCTCATAGCGCAAATGCGCCTGCCAGCGCGCCAGCCAATCGGCGGTGTCAGGCAAAAATCCGTCGAGCGCAAAGCTCGCGTCTAAGCGCTCTTGAGCGCGTCCAGGTCTTGGCGGGGTAGCAGCCATGTGCTCAGCACCCTTTCAACAAAGTGGCCCAGGAAGGTGACGATGCGCGCACCTTGCGACTGATCGAAGGCTCCAGCAGCGCTTGAGCCGAAGCCCAGAATACCGTCAACGCCGTGTTCAGCCAGGTGCAACCGCACCAAGCAGGAGGAGGCGACATGATCGGCCTGCTTGCCAAACACCAGCGCGTCATAGGTCGCGGTCTCGTTCAGCATCACGGCCTCATCGCCCATCACCCGCTGAACCGACCCCTGGGTCAAGCGGTAGAGCCCCGGCCCTTTGAGATAGCCGATCTGTGCGCGTTCGCACTCCAGCGCCAGTACACATGTATCCACGCCCATCACGTCAGCCAGCTCACTGCCAATCGCCGCCAGGACCTCTTCTAGCGACTGGGCGTCCAACAGGCGCATGACGGCCCGCTCGGCCTTGCCCAAGATCAAGGTGTTCAGACGACCACTTTGCAGATACTCGCGGTTTTGCTCTTGCAGGTCGCGCAGTTGTGCGCGCAATCGCTGCAGCTGGAACTGGCTTAAGTCCACCACGGTCTGCGGTCCGGCTGCTGAGCCGGTCAACACTTGATGCTGCCAAGCGGCGGGTGTCGTGGCAAGAAAGTTCGGATTATCTTGCAAATACTTCAGGACTTGCGCCTTGCTGAGTTCGGAAGCGAGCTGAGGGGCTGAATCTGAGCGTTGGTCCGTCACGGATATAACCTTAGGTAGAAATTCTTATTAAAATTATGCCCGCCGAGAGCCGCGAACTGCCGAAATATGGCCGCGACCCTGGCGGGTTGAGATTACAAAATAGATTGGCCGGTGCCTGCCCAGTCCTTCAAAAAGGCCTCAAGCCCTTTGTCGGTGAAGGGGTGTTTGAACATGTCCCAAACGATTTTCGGCGGCACCGTCACAACATCCGCGCCCAGCATGGCCGCGCGCTCAACGTGGCGCACTGTGCGCACGGAGGCGACCAGAACTTGGGTTTGCAGATCGGGGAATGAGGAATAGATCTCTAAGATCTCGTCGATCAAGTCCATGCCATCTTTGCCAACATCGTCCAGGCGCCCCACGAAGGGCGAGATATAGGTCGCGCCAGCCTTGGCGGCCAACAGGGCTTGGGCCGGGCTGAAGCACAGGGTTACGTTGACCATGTGGCCCTCTTCGCTCAGCACGCGACAGGTCTTCAGGCCATCGACAGTCAGCGGCACCTTCACCGCGACATTTGAGGCCAGGGCCGCCAACTTGCGTCCTTCGGCCAGCATGGTTTCGTGATCGGTGGCGGCCACCTCGGCGCTGACCGGGCCTTCGACCATCTCACAGATTTCAGCGATGACATCCAGGATGTTGCGGCCAGACTTGGCGATCAAACTGGGGTTGGTGGTGACGCCATCAACAAAGCCAGCCTCAACGAGGGCTCGGATGTCTTGCGTGTCTGCGGTATCAATAAAAAACTGCATATTGGCTCTTCTTCAGACGGCGCGCGCGGCGCCCGAGGGGGTTACAATCGAGGATCAATAAAGGGCATCGGTGGTCGCCGATCTGGTGCCCGTTGTCGTGTTGCTGCCCGCTCCGAAGGGCAAGGGCAAAGGCTTAGCGGCCTGTTTGCTCCCGCCACTGGCTGGCGCTTTGGCTGCGGCCTTGGGCTGTTGGGCTGAGGGCGCACGCAAAATGGCGATCCGCTGCGGCTTGATCGCCGGTATGGGTGCGCGTAGGCCCTCAGGCAGTCGGTCAAAGACATAGCCGTCGGTCATTAGGGGGGCAGCCTGCGGGGTCGGCTCATCGCTCAACAAGCGCGCGGCGGTAGCGCTGGCCGCTTGGGCTTTGGCCTCGTCCAAGCTGCGGCCCTCTGCGCGCAGGTTTGCGTCCTTATCCAAACTTGCCACTTGCGGCAAGTTGGTCAGTGCCTGGGGCGCGTCCAAGCTCAAACCTGCGCCGGAAAAGCGTGGGAAGTCGGCGGCCGCCAAGCGGGCCAACTTGGCCTCGCCCACTGCATCCAGGTAGTTCGCCAGGGCCGAGTGGGTGGTACAAACGACTTCTGGCTGGTCACAGACCCGCTTGGCAAAGCGCTTGACCGCGCGCCAATAGGCCCCTTTGTTCCACAGGGCAAAGTGCAAGGACACCAGCATGGGGGCTCTGCCCGATTGATAGCGCTGATCCATTTCAGCCAGCAGCAGCGAGAGCATTTGTTCTTCGTGGTCGGCGGACTTGGCACTGTTGGGCTGGCCATTGGTCTGCTTGAGATAAAAATCATAGTCCTGGGCTAGAACGCGGCGTCCGCCGTCTAGGGTCAGCATAGGCAGGCCGAGCTGCCACACGCCTTGCTCGCGTTTTGGCCACTGCGCACTGGTCTGCTTGCCAGAGGCATTGTAGCGCAAAGTGCTGAGGTTTTGCAGGGCTGCATCCAACGAGCCAGACCCGCTTTGCTCGCGCGCCCGGAAGCCGGACAGCAGCCGGTCGGCGGTGGCCTGCCAGCCTTCGGGCTCGCTGAGGCCATTGTCGCGATAGGCCCCGCGCACCAGCGCTTGGGTTTGGCTCAACTCCTGCTGCCATTGCTCGATGCTCCAGCCCTGACCGCGGTGATAGCCGACGCCCTGCACCGCCACATCGTGACCTTGGGCCAAGGCATCTTGAATGCGCTCTAGGCGTCCAGCCAGCTCCTGGCGGTCCTTTGCAAAGCCAAGCCAGGCACGCCCGCTCTCGCCGGTCGGCGCGGTGTAACTGTTGGCGCGCGCGGCCAAAACCAGCGAGGAGGCGGAAATGAAGTAGGTCACTTGGGCCGTGCTTTCACGGGCCAGATCTTGCGAGGTGTCCCAGAAGACGTTTCGCGAGGCGGCCTCGAAGGACAGCAAAACAAATTGCGGCGGGCGATAGCCGGGTGTCTCGATGCTCGTGAGCCAAGTTTCGGGCTGCTGCGGGTCGAAATTCATGACCAGGGCAGCATCGTCGTCCAACAGATCATCATCAGGCAGCGCGGGTGCGCGCGCCAAAGACGGACCGGCGGCAGACGGGGCCTCAAGATCGGTATCAGAAAAGCTGGCATCGGCCAAACTGGCGACTTGCGGCAAGGGCAAGCTGGGCGCGTCTGCCTGCGGCTTCACCGGTGTCAGCGTCGGCAGGCTGGGCAAGCTGAGGCCCAAGCTGGGCGTGTCTTCACCGCTCCCGCTGCGCGCAAGGTCCGTGCTGGCGGCTAGGTTCGGCCCAAGGCCTTTGGGAACAAGGGGTTGCAAGGGCTGCATGCTTGGCAGCGCCAAAGGCTCAAGCTTTAGGGGTGCAGGCAGGCCGTTGGACCGAGCGGGCAAGGGCGCTGGTGCTCTGGGCTCTATGGGTTGTGCAACCGGCGCCTGGCCTCCCAAGGGAGCTGAAGGGATCAACGTGCGCAACTCATCGACATCTTGCGGCTGTAGCAACGCCAGCGCTGGCTCTTCACTTGATCCGGACGCGGGCTTAGTGCCAAACTCACTGCCGCGTTGCCCTGGGGTCACGGTCGGCGCGCTCGCAAGCCCCGCCTCCAAGGGCGCGGGCCAAGCCGGTGCTTCAACACTGCGCGCGCCTGCGGCGGTGCCGGAAGTGGCGCGGCTCAAGACAGCCCCAAGCATCAAGCCCGGAAGGATGGCGGCCAAAGTGAACAGCAAGAAGTACGAGGAGCGCATATCTCTCACGTTGAACGGCGGGGTGTCGCGCGGTAGGAGGCACCGCAAGGCACAAACCTTGAAATACAAAAATGGCCTGAAAATGGGCGGCCAAGCGAACATAGATCTAAAAAATTCAATCTTAGATTGTGATACCTCGAACTGGGCCTCAGCGCAAGGGCCAAGCTGCACATTTGGGGCATTTTTGTGAAACCAAGCCATCCCCTTGCCTGTTGCGCGCCCGCAGATCTAGCCAGCACGTCGCGTCTTTTCCCGGACCAAGACCAGCCGCCGCAACGCTGGGCCCAGGTCGCACTGGCCATGCCGATGGACGAGACCTTCACCTATCGCGTACCAACGGATATGGCGTTGGATTGCGGCGATTTCGTGCAAGTTCCCTTTGGCCCGCACAGCCGCATTGGCGTGGTTTGGGCGATTGAGCCCGCGCGCGAAGCGGCCCCAAACTACCGGCTAAGGGACATCGCCGAGCGCTATGATTGCCCCGGCATGAGCGACGCGCTGCGCAGCTTGGTGAGCTGGACCAGCGCCTATTACCTGGCCAACATGGGCGTGGTTCTGCGCATGTGTCTGCACCAGCCGGGGATCGAGACCCCCTTGCCGCGCATCAGCCATTATAGCCAAGCGCCAGGTGCGAGCCAGGCTCCCCGGCTCTCCGCTCAGCGCAAGGCGCTGTTGGCGGCCTTTGCAGACACAGACCTAACCCGCAACGCAGCCCTTGAGCTGAGCGGCGTTTCTGCGGCGGTCTTCAAGTCCGCCCTGGACGCAGGCTTGTTGGTCGAACGCGGCAGTCAAGAACAACGCCCCGTCGCCGAGCCCAACGCGCAGTTTGCGCCGCCCGAATTCCGCGAAGACCAGCTTCAAGCGCTCAACGCGCTGCATCAGGCCACACAGCAAGGCTTTCAAGTCAGCGTGCTGGACGGCGTCACGGGCTCGGGTAAAACGCTGGTCTATTTCGATCTCATCGCCCGCGCTATCGATGCTGGTCAATCGGTGTTGGTGCTGCTGCCCGAGATCGCCTTGTCGGCCCAATGGCTGGAACAATTCAAACAGCGCTTTGGCGTTGCGCCCGCGCTTTGGCACTCCAGCTTGACCACCACCCAACGCCGCCAGACCTGGCGCGCCGTAGCCGAGGGCAAAGTGCGGGTTTTGGTGGGCGCACGATCGGCGCTGTTTTTGCCCTTCCCGTCGCTGGGCCTGATCGTGGTCGATGAAGAGCACGAGGCAGCCTTTAAGCAAGACGAAGGCACCCGCTATCACGCCCGCGATGTTGCGGTCATGCGCGCCAAGCTGGAGGACTGCCCGGTGCTGCTCTGCTCGGCCACGCCCTCGCTGGAGACTCTGGTCAACGCCAAGCGCGGGCGCTACCGCCATGTTGTGCTGGACCGCCGCCACAGCGAGGCGCGGCCTCTGACAATCTCGGCCATCGACCTCAGAGTAAACAAGCCCGAGAAGGGTCAATGGCTGGCCGAACCGCTGCGCACCGCGCTGCGCGAGACGCTGGAGGCGGGCGAGCAATCCTTGCTGTTCTTGAACCGACGAGGCTTTGCACCCCTGACGCTCTGCCAAGCCTGCGGCCATCGCATCACCTGCGATTTTTGCTCGTCCTGGCTGGTGCTGCACCGGTTCCGCCAGATGCTGAGCTGCCACCACTGCGGGCTGTCCAAGCCCCTGCCCCCCCAGTGCCCTGAGTGCGCGGCGGAAGACACGCTGGTGCCCTGCGGTCCCGGCGTTGAACGCGTTGGCGAGGAGGTCGCAGCTCTGTTCCCTCAGGCGCGGCTAGAGATCGTCTCCAGCGATTTGCTGATGACCAGCCAAAGCGTTGAGGACTTCATCACCCGCATGACCCAAGGCGAGATCGATATTTTGATCGGTACGCAGATGGTGGCCAAGGGCTATAACTTCCCCAACTTGACGACGGTGGGCATTGTTGACGCCGACTTGGGCCTGAACGGCGGCGATCCGCGCGCCTCAGAGCGCAGCTTCCAGCTCATCTATCAGGTGGCCGGGCGTGCTGGGCGGTTTGAAAAGCCAGGCCGCGTGCTGTTGCAATCTTATGATCCCGAACACCCGGTGCTGTCCGCGCTGGTGGCCGCTGACCGCGACGCTTTTTATGCCGCCGAAATCGAGCAGCGCGAACTGGCCAAGCTGCCGCCCTTTGGTCGCCTGGCCATTGTGATCTTGAGCGACCCCGACGAACGCCAACTGCAAGACCTGTGTCGCGGGCTAGCCGAACGCTTTCCCGCCAGCCAGGGGGTTCAGCTTTTGGGCCCAGCGCCCGCCCCGATTGCGCAGGTTCGCGGCCGCTTTCGCTACCGCTTTGTGCTGAAATCGGGCTTGGAGCAGCGCCTGCAAGACCTGCTGAGCCGCTGGCTCGGGCCGGTGAAGCTGCCCAATTCAACCCGGCTGGGCGTGGATATCGACCCTATCTCATTTGTCTAACAGACTGTCGCGAGGGCGCATGCGCTGCAGCGCGCAGGCTCGACCGGCTCGCAGCTAAAAAACAGGGCGATAATTTCCCGCTTTCTGGCAAATTACAAACCAAATTCGCAGCTCTCGGTAAGGCTCTAACTATCTTGGACCGAATTTTCGGATTTGCGAAAATTTTTGCTGCGATTTTTGTTTGCGAAAATCGTCTGGCTCGGTTCTATCTTGCCCGCAGTTCCGATTCGTTTCCCCCGTTACCTTGCCACAGAGGCCCGCATGTCCAGCCTGCCCTACAGAGCCGATGTCTCCCCACGCCAAGCCTTTGATGCCATGCAGGCCAATATGAACGCCGTCATGATTGATGTGCGCACAGGTCCGGAATGGATCTTCGTCGGTCAGCCCAAGATCGCGCGCCTGGCCAATGTGAGCTGGCAAAGCTTCCCGACGATGATGGTCAATCCTGACTTCGAGGCGCAGGTGCGCCAAGCCGGGATTACAGAAGAGCACGAGATCTATTTGCTGTGCCGCTCAGGCGTGCGATCGGCCGCAGCGGCCGCCGCTTTGACGCAAGCAGGCTTTGCCGTTTGCTATAACGTGGCCGGTGGATTTGAAGGCGATCTGGATCAAAGCAACCAGCGCGGCCGCTACAACGGATGGAAAGCAGAGGGACTCCCGTGGCAACAAAAGTAAATCCTAACTGGCACCCAGATACGCTTGCTGTACGCGCTGGCCACCAGCGTTCGCCTTGGGGCGAGACCTCGGAGGCGCTCTATCTGACCTCGGGCTTTTGCTATCCCGATGCTGAGACCGCCGAAGCCCGCTTTAAGGGCGAAAACGAAGGCTTCGTCTACTCGCGCTATGGCAACCCGACGATCGAAACCTTCCACCAACGCATGATCGCGCTGGAGCCGGGTGCCGAGGCTTGCACGGCCACCGCCAGCGGCATGTCGGCGGTGTTTGGCGCGCTGGCCTCCTACCTCAATTCAGGTGATCACGTGGTGGCCAGCAAGGCCTTGTTTGGCTCGTGTTGGCAGATCTTGGCCAACATTCTGCCGCGTTGGGGGATCGAATCGACCCTGGTTGATGGCGGCGATCTGACCGCTTGGGAAGCCGCCTTCCGCCCCAACACGCGCGCGGTTTTCCTAGAAACGCCCTCCAACCCCCTGCTGACGCTGGTGGATATCGAGGCCGTCGCCAAGCTGGCCCACGCCAACCGCCAAGATTGCCTAGTGGTGGTGGATAACGTCTTCGCCACGCCGCTTGCCCAGCACCCCCTGAGCCTCGGCGCAGACGTGACGGTCTATTCGGCCACCAAGCACATCGACGGCCAGGGCCGCGTTTTGGGCGGCGCGATTTTGGGCTCCGAGCACCACCGCGAAGAGGTCTTGCTGCCCTTCATGCGCCACACCGGCCCCTCCTTATCGGCCTTCAACGCCTGGCTGCTGGTCAAGGGCTTGGAGACCCTGTCGCTGCGCGTTGAGCGTTCGACAGCCTCAGCCCTGCACTTGGCGCAAGTCCTGGAGCAACACCCCAAGATCAAACGGGTGGCCTATCCCTGGCTGCCCAGCCACCCACAGCACGACTTGGCCAGAAAGCAGATGGCCCACGGCTCGACGTTGGTCGCCTTTGAGCTGGACGGCGGGCAGAAGGAGGCCTTCGACTTCATGCGCCGGCTAGAGCTGATCGACGTGTCCAACAATCTGGGCGATTCCAAGTCCTTGATCACCCACCCTGGCACCACCACCCACCGGGCCATGGACGAAGACATGCGCAACGAGCTGGGCATCAACGAGCGCCTGGTGCGCTTGTCGGTTGGCCTGGAGAACGCCAGCGATCTGGAGACCGATCTGCTGGCTGCGCTCGACGGCTAGAGGTGGCTCCACGGCTAGAACCGGCTCGCCGATTCGGGGTGCCCCCCTAGGCCAGCTCCTCCAGCAGCTCGGCCAGGCGTTGCATGGTTGAGGCGACGCCTGCCTCGACGCCCATGTCGATCACCTTTTGCAGGTCTTCGGCGGAGTCATATTGCACCTGGCAAACCACCAGCGTGCCGCCTTCGACATCGCGAAACCGCAGGTCCTGGCGCGAGATGGGCATGTCATCCAGCATATTGCCCTCAGGGTCCGAAAAGCCGTCAAAGCCCGTGTAGCCGTCAATCGGCGCGATGGCCAGGTAATCCAGGCGTGACCAATACTCCTGACCCTCGGGGGTCACCATGGCAAAGTGCCAATGCCCGCCAGGGCGAAATTCCATGGTCTTGGTTTTGGCCGTCAGCGGGCTGGGCGCGTACCAGCGATCCAGCAACTCCGGCTTGGAATAGCAATCCCAGACCAAGGCCCGCGGAGCAGCAAAGCCGCGCGAGACGGTCATACTTGCCTGATCGGGATCGGTTTGAAATTTGAAGGGTTGAAGGCTCATGTCGGCTCTCCTGCTTGCAATTCGGTGAGAAGGGAATCCAATTGGTCAAAACGGCTCTGCCACGCCAAGCGCTGATCGGCGAACCAAGCCTCGCAGGCCGCCAAGCGCTCCGCATTCAGGCGGCAGTGGCGCACGCGGCCGCTTTTGCGGGTCACAACCAAGCCCGCTTGCTCCAGCACAGCAACGTGCTTCATAAAGCTGGGCAGGGCCATGGCGTGCGGTTTGGCCAAATGACTGACCGTGGCCTCGCCCCGAGCGAGTTGCTGCACCACCGCACGGCGCGTGGGGTCCGCCAAGGCATGAAAGACGGGATCGAGCTGTCCGCGATAGTTATCCATGAGGCTAACTGTATAGCGGAAAAATACTTAGGTCAATAGCTAACTATAGGGACAAACACCCAGGCGATTGCCCACCACTTGCACCCTGCCCTTGCTTCTGCCAGCTTAGCGCCATGAGTCATGACTTCCCTGTTTCATCCCGCCTTCTCTATGCCCCGGACGCGCCGCCGGTCCTGGGCATTTCGGGCTTTAGTGGCGCGGGCAAGACCGAGCTTGTCACCAAGCTGCTGCCCGAACTGCGCGCGCGCGGCCTGCGGGTCTCGACGCTCAAGCACGCACACCACAGTTTTGATGTGGACCAGCCCGGTAAGGACTCCTATCGCCACCGCCAGGCGGGGGCCGAGCAGGTGCTGGTTGCCTCGGCCCAGCGCTGGGTCTTGATGAACGAACTGCGCGGTGCCCCTGAACCCGATCTCAGCGCCCTGCTGGCCAAGATGGAGCCGGTTGATTTGGTACTGGTCGAAGGCTTCAAGCGCGAGCCTTTCGCCAAGATCGAGGTTTGGCGCGCAGCAGCGGGTACGCCCTGCTTGTGGCGGGATCCTGATTTCTCTGCGCATATCATTGCTGTGGCCTCGCCAGACCCGCGCCCGGCGGACTGCCCCTTACCCTGGCTGGCGCTGGACGACCAGGCTGAGCTAGCCGACTTCATCCTAACGCAGATGCAGGCCGATCATGGTGCAACTTAGCGACGACTGCTTTGCCTTTGGTGGCCGCCTTCTATCGCTCGATGAGGCGCAAGCCCAACTTGCTGAGCTGGTCGAGACCCTTGGCTTGAACCATGCGCAAGGGAGTGAGACGCTGCCTGTCGTTCAAGCAAGCGGCCGCAGCCTGGTCGAGCCCTTGCCTGCTGCGATGAATGTGCCGCCCTTTGCCAACTCGGCGGTGGACGGCTACGCGGTGGCTTGGTCTGACTTGAGCGGCAAAGCTGGCCAAGCAAAAGTCGTCGGGCGGGCGGCAGCGGGCCATCCCTTCACCGGACATCGAGCCGCTGGCCAAGCCGTGCATATTTTTACCGGCGCGCCCCTGCCAGAGTGCTGCGATACGGTCTTTATGCAAGAAGATGTGGAGCGCAGAGGCGATGTCGTGAGCCTGCCAGCGGGCCTAAAACGCGGGGCCAACACCCGCCAGGCGGGCGAGGATGTGGCGCAGGGCGAGACCGCTATTGCCGCTGGGCGTGCGCTCAGTCCAGCCGATATCGGCTTGGCCGCCAGCCTGGGCCTAACGCACCTGGATGTGCTTCAGCGTCCCTCAGCCCTGCTGTTTTCCTCAGGCGACGAGGTCAGCGCACCCGGCGCGCGCCTTGCGCCTGGTCAGCTCTACGACGCCAACACCAGCCTGCTAAGCGCCACCTTGGCACAGCAAGGCTGGCAGGTCGAAAGCGGTGGCATCCTGCCCGATGATCCCGGCGACCTGAACCAGGCCCTCAGCCAGGCAACAAACCAGCACCGCATCATCATCACCAGCGGCGGGGTCTCGACCGGCGAGGAAGACCACATGCGCAGGGTGATGGAGGAGCTTGGTACGCTGGCCCTTTGGCGCATCGCGATCAAGCCCGGCCGACCCGTCGCCCTGGGGCGCATTGGTCAAACGCTGGTGGTGGGGCTGCCCGGCAATCCGGTGGCGGCTTATGTCGGCTTTTTGGCCGTGCTGCGCCCCTTGTTCCACCTGCTGCAAGGCCGCCAGCCCCCGCCTCTGCCCCGTATCGCCGCCTGCGCCACCTTCAGCTATAAAAAGAAGACGGGCCGCCGCGAGTTTGTGCGCGCACGCTGTTGCCTGAATGGCGAGGCCCTGCCTCGGGTTGATAAATTTCACAAAGAGGGCGCTGGCATGCTGTCCGGCCTGGCCTGGGCCAATGGGCTGGTTATATTGGGCGAAGACGTCACACAAGTTCAGCCGGGCGACACCTTGGCTTTTACCCCCTTTGATCTCATTCGCTAGAGGCATGCTGACATGATCACTTTGCTCTATTTTGCCTGGGTTCGCAGCGATATTGGCGTGGCGCAAGAGGCGCTGGAGACCAAGGCGGAGACGGTCGGCGAGCTGCTTGCTGAGCTGCAAGCGCGGTCGGATCAGCACGCCCACGCCTTGGCCGAACCCGCGCGGCTGCGCTTTGCCGTCAATCAGACCTTTGTTGAGCTCGGCAGTCCAGTGCGCGATGGCGATGAAGTGGCGATCTTCCCGCCCATGACCGGAGGCTGAGCCCGTGATCCGTGTACAAGCTGAAGATTTTGATCTGGGCGCAGAACTGGCGGCCCTGCGTGAGGGACGGCGCGACATCGGCGCTCTGGCAAGCTTCGTCGGGCTGGTGCGTGAGATGGCCCCAGAAGGCACGCAAGCAAGCGCACCGGACAGCTCTCACAACGGCTCTGGCGAGCAATCCATGACGCTGGAGCACTATCCAGGCATGACCGAAAAGATGCTGGCCGAGATCGAAGCTGAGGCCCAAGCCCGCTGGCCCCTGCAAGCCAGCTTGATCATTCATCGCTATGGCCGTCTGTTGCCGGGCGAGCAAATCGTGCTGGTGGCCTGCGCTTCGCCGCACCGCCATGCGGCCTTTGAGGCCTGCCAGTTTTTGATGGACTGGCTCAAGACCAAAGCGCCATTCTGGAAGCTGGAAGAGGTGGACGGCAAAGGCAACTGGGTCGACGCCCGCGAGAGCGACGAGGCCGCCGCGCGCCGCTGGCAAGGCGGTTAACCCATTAATCCAGCGCGTAGGGCGCGAACTGCGGATCAATGGCAGTGCCCGCCAAGTGGTTGACCGAGTTCGAATAGGTCTTGCAAGCCATCGCCATGACAATTCCCAACACTTGTGTTTCGCCGTAACCGGCGGCAAGAAAGCGATCCACGGCCTGCTTGCCCGGATTACCGCGCGCGCTCACCATGGCCTGCGTAAAGCTCGCCACCGCGTTGAGTTTGGCATCCGGCAACACCTCGCCAGCGCGCAAGGCCGCCAGGCAGTCGGCGGGTACGCCAGACTTCTTGTCAGCAATCATGGAGTGCGCTGCCATGCAGTACCGGCAGCCGTTGAGGCGACTGATGGTGAGGAAGACCGTTTCCTGCTCTGCGGGCGTGAAGCCAGCCGTGCTGCGAAAGGCATCATAACTCGCCAAGTAGCCTTCAAGAACGCCCGGCAAATTGGCCATGTAGGTGTACATATTGGGCACAAAGCCCAAGCGTGCCTGGGTTGCGGCCAGCAACTCGTGAACTCGGCCGGTGGCCGTTTCAACGGTCGTTGGCACCATGGTCATTAGTGGTTCTCGGGACACGGGAAACTCCTGTTTCTTTGCTGCTCTTTCAGCCAACCCTAGGCAGCCAACCCTAGGCAGCCAACCCTAGGCAGCCAACCCTAGGCAGCCCACCCTAGCGAACCTGGTCAGCGCCCACTACCGCCAACAGCTCGCGGCGGTTCAAGAACCAGTGACGAGACCGCACCGGGATTGAGGGTGTGGTGAATTAAAAACCCCCCAGCCAGAATTTGGCCAGGGGGCGGGTCTTGACGTTGGAGCGCTGGCCCCAGGCCACCTTACTGCGGAATGTTACCGGTCACGCCTTCAACATAGAAGTTCATGGTTACCAGGGTCAGATCGCTCAGGTGTGCTGCGCCATCGGCACAATCCTTGACCAGCTCACCCGCTTGGTTGTTGATCGGGCAAGGCAGAGCATGGCGCTCGCCACTTGCCAGCGATGCTTCCAGAGCCTTGGCTTCAGCCATCAGGTCGTCGGGCATGTTGCCGTAAGAGGCCAACTGCACCATGCCTTGCTCGCCGCCCATGCCGTCTTTGGTCAGGCCCCACCAGGTGTCGCCAGAGCTCCAAGTGCCGTCAACAACAGCCTTCACGCGGTCAACATAGTAGGTATCCCAGTTGTCCACGATCGACACCAGGTGGGCGTTGGGACCAAAACGAGACATGTCAGACGCTTGACCAAAGGCCTTAACACCGCGCGCTTCAGCAACCTGCATGGCTGCCGGCGAGTCGGTGTGCTGAACAATGATGTCCGCGCCGTTGTCGATCAGGGTCTGCGCAGCCGCTGCTTCCTTGGCAGGATCAAACCAGCTAAAGGCCCAGATGATTTCTACTTCGGCATCGGGGTTGTGCTTCTTTAACTCTGTGGTGAAGGCGTTAATGCCACGAATCACCTCAGGGATGGGGAAGGAGCCAATGTAGCCAATTTTGTTGGTCTTGGTCATCTTGGCAGCGATCAGGCCCTGAACCACGCGGCCTTCATAGAAGCGCGCAGAGAAGGTCGAGACATTGTCGGTCTCGCGCTTGAAGCCAGTCGCGTGCTCGAACTTCACGTTGGGGTAGTTGGCTGCGACCTGGTTTGTGGGGTCCATGTAGCCAAAAGAGGTGGTGAAGATGATGTCTTGACCCGCTTCGGCCATATCGGTGATGGCGTCAACCGCCGCAGCGCCTTCTTCCACGTTCTCTTTATAGGTTGTCACCACGCCGTCGCCCAGGGCTTCTTCAATCGCCAAGCGGCCTTGGTCGTGGCGGTAGGTCCAGCCCAAATCGCCGATGGGACCAACGTAGATAAAGCCAACTTTAACCGGCTCAGCTTGCGCGCTGAAAGCACCTGCGGTCAGCGCCGCTGCCACCAGACCGGTGGCAAAAGTCTTGCTAAGTTTCATAGTTTCCTCGTTTTTGCTTTGGTTTGTTTTGGTTGGTTGACCGCCCAAACCTGACCGCCAGGCCAGATCAGGACGAAGGTGAAAAGGGTTCGGCCAAGCTGCCGGGTTGGTTGGCGCGGATCATTGCCGAATTGCGAGAGATGATGACGAGCACCAAGACCGGCACTAAATAGGGCAAGCTGGGCAAGATGAATTGCACGCCCCAAGACGGCATCCAGCCCATCGTTTGTAACCGCAGTTCCAAGGAAAAGGCCAGTCCAAACAGCAGCGCACCCAACACCACGCGCAGGGGACGCCACGTGCTGAACAAGATCAGCGCCAGCGCCAGCCAGCCCGCACCGGCGGTCATGCCCTCGCGCCAAGTCGGAGCTTCAAGCTGCACCAACGAGATATAAGCGCCAGCAATCCCCGCCATGAAGCCACCAAACAGAATGGTGCCAACGCGGATCAAGCGCACAGGATAGCCGATGGCGTGCGCCGCGTGATGGTTCTCGCCCGCCGCGCGAACCAGCATACCCAAGCGCGTGCGGCTGAGGAAATAGAGGCTGGCGACCGCCGCCGCAAAAGACAGATAGGTCAAAAGGTCGGTGCCCAAAAGACGCCCAATAACCGGCAAGTCGACCCAAGCATCGGGCAGAATGTTCGCCACCGATTCAACGCGCATATCCTTTGCGTCAGGTCCAAAGCCGTTGGTCAGGGTCAGCCCCAAAATGGTCAGACCCAAGCCAGTAGCGACATGGTTGGCGTTGAAGACCTGGGTCATAAGAGCAAAGAGAGAGGCCAAGGCGGCCCCGGCAACGCCTGCCAGCAAGAAGGCCGCGATATAGCCAGGAATGGTCAAAGAGCCCTCAAATTGAAGGCAGGTCACGCCATCGAAGCCCATCAGTTTACAGCTTGCAGTATCCAAGTAGGAGCCAGCGACGTAGCCCACCATGGCACCAACGATCATCATGCCCTCAACGCCCAGGTTCAAGACCCCGGATTTTTCGACGATCAGCACGCCAATCGCGGCGATCAGCAGAGGTGTGGCATAGTTCAGCACTGTTACCAGCAGCGCCAGCCAATAAGTCAGATCAACCATGAGATGCGGCCTCCTTTTTCCAGATCAAGCGCCGTTGCGATAGCGCCGCTGTCGCCAAGGCGCAGAACAGCGCAATGGCCTCAATGAAGCCAGCCACACTGTCATCGGCGCGCAGCTCTGGCTGAGAGGCAACCCAGGAGGCGCCCGAATTGATGTAGGCAATGGCGAAGGCCGCGGCCAAGATCCCGACCGGGTGCAAGCGCCCCAAAAAGGCAATGACAATCGCAGCAAAGCCCAGGTTCGACAAAAAGGCTCCGCCGACGGTCAAACTGAAGCTCTCAGCCATCAAGAATACCGCCCCGGTCAAGCCTGCAAGGCCGCCAGAAATCATAAAGGACAGCCAGATCGTCACCGCCGAGGAGAAGCCCGCAAAGCGCTCGGCCTTGGCCGAGGACTGCGCCACGCGCAGCCGGAAGCCGATCAAGGTAAACAGCAAAATGGCAGCAACGACGAAGTAGGCCCCGCCCAAGACCAACAAGCCCGAGTGAATTTTCGTGCCAATCGAAGCCCCTGAACTGGCCGAAGTGCCAAAGACCAGCGGTCCAAAGCGCAACACACTCGGCAGCTTTTCCGACTGAGCTGGCGAATAAGGAATACAGCCGACCTGATTGCCCGCTGCATCCAAAGCAGGCGCGCAGCCCTGCAAGGGGCTTTGCACCAGGTAGGTCAACAGATTGGTGGCGACATAGACCAACATGAGGCTGACCAGCAGCTCGTTGGTGTTCAGATGCGCGCGTAGGGCCGCAGGTATCGCCGCCCACACCATGCCGCCCAGGACACCGCCCAACAGCAAGAAGGGCATGACCGCGACCGTGACCGGTGCGCCCAGCACCAACCACGTCAGATAGGCCCCGATTGCTCCAGCCGCGAACTGGCCCTCAGCGCCGATGTTCCACACCCCGGCTTTGTAGCCGACCGAAAGCCCCAGGGCGATGACCGCCAGATAAAAGCCTTCCGACAGCGCCTTGCCCCACTGCACCGCGGGCGTGCCGCCTTGCATGGTGTAGGTCAACAGCTCCCACAGCGTGCGCACAGGTTTGTCGGTCAAAAAGGCCAGCAATATTGCCGAGATCACCACGGTAGCCACCGTTGCCACCAGAACGGACAGCAAAGCGCCACTCCAGTGGCCACCCTTTGCGGGGAGTAAGCGGATCATGCCAAGGCCTCCTGGGTATCGTGGCTACCTGTCATAACCAGGCCAATGCTTTCGGGCGTCCAGTCGTCGCGCGGTCTTGCGGTGCTCAGTTCACCGTCATGCAGCACCGCGATGGAATCACTGATGTCGAACAGCTCGTCCAGATCTTGGCTGATCACCAACAAGGCCGCGCCTGTGGTCGCCAATTCGAGCATGGCGCGGCGGATGTGCTCGGCAGCCCCCATATCAACGCCCCAAGTGGGCTGGTTGACCACCAGCAAGCGCGGGGTCTTCAACAGCTCGCGGCCCATGACAAATTTCTGCAAATTGCCGCCTGACAGCGCGCCTGCGACCGCGCCCAAGCCGGGGTGGCGCACATCAAAATCCTTGCTGATCTTAGCGGCTTCCTCGCGCAGTGTGCCCCAGGAAATCAGGCCGCGTTTTTGCAGGCGCTCTTCGTGCAGCCCGGTCAACAGCACATTCTCGACCAAACTCATCGAGACCACCGCCGCATGCCCCAGGCGCTCTTCTGGCACAAAGGCCGCGCGCAGGCTTCTGCGTTGGTTGGGCCCCAGCGGTCCCATGTCCTGGCTTTGGCCCTGCTCGTCATAAAGTTGCATGCCTTGCGACAGAACTTCACCGGACAGCACGGCGAATAAATCGTCTTGGCCGTTGCCCGCAACGCCCGCAACGCCAACAATTTCGCCAGCGCGCAAGGTCAGCTCGTCGATGCGGATACCTTCGGCTTCAAAGTTCTTGATGCTCAGCACAGGGGCGCCTTGGCTGCCATCGCCAGCGGCCTTGCGGGTCACGCCTTGCACGCGGTGGCCGATCATGCGCTCGGCCAGGCTTTGCGGCGTTTCTTCTCTTGGATCGCACTGACCGACCATCTTACCGCCGCGCAAAATCGTCGCCGTCGAACAGAGGTCGCGCACCTCGTTGAGCTTGTGGGAGATGAAGATAATTCCGCGACCTTCTTCGGTCATAGCGCGCAAAGAGTGGAACAGATCGTTGGCCTCTTGCGGGGTCAATACCGAGGTCGGCTCGTCCAAAACCAACAGCGCGGGATCGGCCATCATGGCGCGAACAATCTCGATGCGCTGCTTTTCGCCTGCTGACAGCGTGAAGACCCGGGCGCGTGGGTGAATCGACAGCTTATAGGTCGCTGCGGTCGCCAACACCTTTTGCTCAAATTCAGGCGAGGCGGTTTGGCCCGGCAGGCCCAGCGCGATGTTTTCCAGCACGCTCATGCCTTCAAACAGAGCGAAGTGCTGGTGCACCATCGCAATGCCCAGAGCCTTGGCGGCCTGCGGATTGTGGATGTGTTGCTCCTGCCCGCGCCAGAAAACCTGCCCTTCGTCGGGCTTGACCAAGCCGGTCAGCACCTTCATCAGGGTGGATTTTCCCGCCCCGTTTTCACCTAGCAGGGCGTGAATTTCGCCCGGCATTACTTTCAGACTCACATCGTCGTTGGCCAACAAGGCCCCATAACGCTTGGTGATGTGAGCCAATTCCAGCAAAGCTGTCATGCCCTAGCCCTTATCGTTTTTCCATACCGTTAGCGGGCTTTGGTATCGGGAGCAAGGCTGGACTTGACAAATAGTCGCGCACATTCCGCCAGTTGGAATGCAATCATCTTTCAGCGCCGCCGGTCAGGAAGCATTTATATTGCCTCTTTGCTGGTCCCAGCGCCCGTTTTGCGCTGGTATTTGCTGGCCAAAGTGCTAGAGAGCCACCAGCCCATAGGCGGGCTTTGCCTCACCGCCTCGCGTTCAAAGAAAACCATAGGATCCCTTCATGAGCCTGACCCTTGTTGCTTCGAATCGTGCCTTCGGTGGAACCCAATTCGTCTACCGCCACGCCTCCAGCGCCACCAGCACGGACATGCAGTTCGCAACCTACCTGCCGCCGCAGGCCGAGCATGGCCCCTGCCCCGCACTGATTTTCTTGTCCGGCCTCACCTGCAGCGAGGAGAACGCCACCGTCAAGGCGGGGTACCAGCGCGTTGCAGCAGAGCTGGGCATGATCGTAATCGCCCCCGACACCTCGCCGCGCGGGGAGGATGTGGCCAACGACGAGCGCTATTTCTTAGGCCAAGCTGCCAGTTTCTATCTCGACGCAACCCAGAAACCCTGGGCGACACATTTCCAGATGGAGCGCTACATCACGCAGGATCTGTATGATTTGGTGCTGGAAAAACTGCCCGTGCAGGCGGACAAGATCGGGATCACCGGCCACTCTATGGGCGGGCATGGCGCACTGACACTGGCCATGCGCCATCCCGAGCTCTTCGCTTCCCTGTCGGCCTTTGCCCCCGTCGTGGCTCCCAGCCAGGTCGAATGGGGACAGGTGGCCTTCAGCGCCTATTTGGGCGACGATCAAGCCGCCTGGGCCGAGCACGACGCCTGCGCCTTGGTGCAAAGCCGTGGCTGGAAGGCAGACATGTTGATCGACCAAGGCGACGCCGATGCCTTTCTAGAGACCAACTTGCGCACACCGCTGTTTGAAGCAGCGTGTCAGGCGGCAGGTCAGGCAGCAACGATCCGCTATCAGCCGGGCTACGATCACTCTTACTATTTTGTAGCCAGCTTTATTGAAGAGCACATGCGCTGGCACGCCGCGCGGCTAGGATAGGGCTGCCGCAAGGCTGTGCCCGCCAGCATCAGGCATCTTTGGTCGCCACCACGCGCACCACAGAGGCCAGACCACGATGACGCTCGCCTTCTTCCAACTCTATATCGACCTCCGCGCCCTCAAGCAGCCGTAGATCGGCGAAATCGACCTTCAGCTCCTCTAGACTATAGAGATAGTGCGCCATTTTCGGCCCGCCCGACGACTTGCCGAGCTGGTCAGGACGGAAGGCCTCAAGGATCAACAGTCCGCCCGGCTTCAGGGCCTTAGCAGCGGTCTGGTGGATCTGGCGACGCAGGCAATAGTCGCGTTCGGGCGTTGAGGAGAAGTGCGCGTAAATCAGCGCCACCACGTCATAAACCGGGCCGTCGGGCTGCCACTTGGAAACATCCATGACCTGAGCGTCAATCGCCACGCCCCGCTTGGCCGCCAGCTTGCGGGTGGTCTCCACCCCGACCGGAGAGATGTCCAAGCTCAAGGTCTCGAGCCCGCGCTCGGCCAAAAAAACGCCGTTGCGGCCGTAACCGTCCGCCAGTGCAACCGCTTTGCCAGGCGCCGGGAAGCGATCAGCAAAGGACGCCAGCCAGACGTTGGGGGCCTCGCCGTATTCGTATTCTTTGTTGGAATAGACATGATCCCAGTGCTGCTTGACTTGCGCAATGGGGTTGCTGCCGGAAGACGCAGCAGCGGGCGCGGCAGAGGTGCGCGGGTCTTGGCTCATAGGGTTTTCCTGACTCGAAGCTCAGTTGCATAGCGGTCTTGGTATTAGACCCGCTTTGCGCGCGCCAGCAAGAGCGGAGCGTCAGCAGCAGAGCGGCAAGACCGCGCGGAAGATCGCCGCGCAGTCTGCCAGGCCTTTAGGGCCGCCAATCCTGACTGCCTGCCGGACCTAAGAGATTGGGAGATTAGGAGCCAAACCGTGCTTGCCACTCGGATTCAACGCGCTCCATCCAGGCGGGGTGCGGCTCGCCAACGGCGGGCCCCAAGTCCAGTTGTGCCGAGCTGGGCAGCGCCGCAAAGGCCGCTGCATCTGCGCCCGTCAAAGCCGTGACATCCAGCACGGTTGCATCGCCCCAAACCGCCGGATCTTGCTTCCGTGCTTGCGCTTCGGGCGACATGAGGAAGTTGGCAGCCACCTGGGCCGCTTCGCTCGAACCGCTGTTATAAGGTATCGCAACAAAGTGGGTGTTGGCGATGGTGCCGCCCTCCAGACCGGCCGCGCGCACGCTTTGCGGCAGTTGTTCGGCGATGATCAAGGCCGCAGCTTCGGTCGGCGTGAAAGAGACCATCGCGGCAAGCTCGCCATCATCCAGCAATTGACGCATGGCCGGGCCAGAGGCAGGGAAGCTTTGGCCCTTGCGCCACAAGGCTGGGTGCAGATCTTCCAGGTAGGCCCACAAGGGCGCGGACACGCGCGCAAACTCGGCATCGCCGGGCTCGCTCTTGAGCGACGGATCGTTGCCGCTCAGCTCAATCAAGGCTTGCTTCAAGAAGGTCGAGCCCAAAAAATCCGGCGGCAGCGGATAGGAAAAGCGGCCCGGGTTGGCCTTGGCCCAATCCTTGAGCGCCATGAGGGTCTTGGGAAAGACTGCGATCTGCTCGCTGTCGTAGATGAAGTTGAACTGGGCCATTCCCCAAGGGGCTTCCATACCATCAACCGGCACCGTGAAGTCCAGCCGGGTCGTCGGTTTGCCAGCGGTATCGACCTTCGCATAGGCGGGCAACGCCTCGCTGAAAGGCCCGAACAGCAGGCCATTGCGCTTCATGGCCGCGAAGTTCTCGCCATTGATCCAAATCATGTCGATCGCGCCGCCCTGGTCCTTACCTGCCGTTTTCTCGGCCAGCACGGTCGAGACCGCTGTCGCCGTGTCTGACAGCTTCACGTGCCGCAAGGTAATGCCATAGTCCTCGGCCAAGCGCTCGCCCACCCAAGCGATGTAGGCATTGATGCGCTCGTCCCCGCCCCAGGCATTGAAGGACAGCGATTGCCCGCGCGCGCTGTCTACAAGGGCCTGCCACTGGGCGGCGCTGTAGGGCTGATTGCTTTGTGCCTGGACGGGCGCACCTGCGAGGATGAAGGCAGTCGCTGCCAAGCTCAGGCGAAGGGCGGCGGCAAGGCCGCGGGTCAGGGCTCTCATGGGGCATTTTTCTCGCGTCGTGATAGGGCTGGTGCGGCCTGGGGCCGACGGGCTACATATTCCACACTTGGCTAACCTTTGACTAGACTTGTCTGCCCCACATGACCGAGCTGTGAAGCGGCGTGTTGCTTTGGCAGTTTGCGGTTTCTTTGACCGTCGCGCTGGTGCTAGGCTAGGGCTTTGAGCCACCTCTTCCGCCCTTTGTCTTGGAGCCGACCATGCTGCGCCGCCTCTCCCCCAGTGCGCCCGATCGTGTCGCGGTCAGTGGCTTGTTTTTCCTCAACGGTTTTGTTGCCGGCTCTTGGTCACCCAAAATCCCCGAATTTAGTCACCGTTTGGGCCTGGGCGAAGGCCTGTTGGGCTGGCTGCTGGTGGCCTTTGGCGTCGGTGCCATGTTGGCCATGCCCATCACCGGTTTCGGTATGGGGCGCTTAGGGTCGCGGCGCATGGCGCTGTGGCCTGCCGCTTTGGCGTGCTGGGTCTTGCTGGCTTTGACGTTGGTGCCCTCTGCGCTCAGCGCCGCCTTGGTTCTGCTGGCCAGCGGCGCGGTACTGGGCATGATGGACGTGGCGATGAACGCCAATGCGGTCGCGGTCGAACGGCGCTTGGCCCGTCCGATTCTGTCGTCCTGCCACGGCTTTTGGAGCCTGGGCACTATGATCGGAGCGCTGAGCGGCGCTTGGCTGCTGGTCCACGCGGGTCTGATTTGGCACGCGCTGATCGTCGCCGCCGTGACCAGCGTCATTGTGCTGAACGTCTGGCCATTTGTTCTTGTCGATCCCAAAGCCCAAGCCTCGCAGACCGACGGCGACCCTGCATCCCCGGCGCACGCCCCCGCACCGACAAAGCGCGGTTTGCGGAGCCTGGTGGCCTCGCCTCTGCCCTACCTCCTGGGCGTGGTCGCACTGTTTTCCATGGTGCCGGAGGGGGCCATTTTCGAGTGGTCCAACTTTTATTTGCGCCAAACTTTCGCAGCCGAGCCTCAACAAGCGGCGCTGGGGTTCGTGGCCTTTGCCGCAGCCATGTCGGCGGTGCGATTCTTGGGCGATTATGTGCGTGACCGCTTAGGGGCAGTGCGAACGCTGCGCCTTTCGGCCGTTATGGCGCTTGGCGGCCTGGGACTTGCCAGCATGGCGCCGCAAGCCTGGCTGGCGATTTTGGGCTTTGGCTTGACCGGTATTGGGCTAGCCAACCTGGTGCCCTTGGCCTTTGCCGCGTCTGAAAACCTGCCCGGTTTGCCGCAGGGCTTGGGGCTGTCGATCGTCGGTTTTGCAGCCTATGGCGGGCTGTTGGCGGCCCCACCCCTGATCGGCATGATCGGCGAGCAGTCTGGCTTTGCGCCGGTGTTTTTGGGCCTGACGGTGTTTATGGCACTGGTTCTGGCTCTCGGCGGGCTGGCGCGCTATGCGGACGCGCACGACAGATAAAGGCCGCGCAATAAAAAAGGGAGCGGCTGGCGTAGGTGAGCGCTCCCTTCTGATCGTGGTCTTCGCGTCAAAACCCTAGGCGAGTGAGGCTTTGGCTTGCTGTTCGCACTCCAGCAATTTGGCTTCCAAGTCCTGGTGGCTATATTCCAAATTGGCGGCCTGCAAGTCGGCATCGACCTTGCGCAGCACATCTTCATAGCCTTCTTCAGCAAAATCCGCTTTGATGACTTCCGTCGCATAGGCTTCTGCGTCGGCCTCAGATTTGTTCATGACACTTGCCGCCCACAGGCCGAAGAGCTTGTTGCGGCGCGCCTCGACCTTAAACACCATGTCTTGGTCGTGGATGTACTTGGCTTCAAAGGCGTCGATGCGATCTTGTAGGACCTTGTCCGAGGTCATATCTCTTGTCTCCTGTCGAGGAATGGCTGTTAATCTTATGTGGCAAGAAAAACAGCCGCATGCAAGATGGCCAATGCGCCGCTGCGGGGAATGCTGGATTTTGCCGGTGCTGGTGTTCGCTTTCGAACGCTGACAGAGCCGTTCCCGTGCTGGCACAAGCCGGACTGTGCAGCCTTGCGCACCAGTGCGAACTTGGCTGGCCTATCGTGCGATCCCTTGACCACGCCAGGCGGCACGCCGGGTTGCCGGTGTTCACCGAACTTGGGTCGGCACAGCGCCCAAGCGCCAAGCCTGAGCTTAAGCACTGAAGTTTTGGCAAAAAAAAGGACGGCTCGTCGAGCCGTCCAAGTCTAGGGAGGAAACAGAAGATGAGAGAGCGATGTCGCTCATCAACTGAGATCAATGTAGGCCGCTTTGCCCCAACGCACAATCCCCGCACCCATGCGAATTCTGCAAGCCTGATGTGCCACCGACTCAACGACTGATGCATATGGGTCACAGGCAAGCGAAAAATTACATTCGTTTGAACGAATATCGACGTTCCTGAAGCCATTTGTTACAAAAAGGTATAGTAGCTTAGCGCATCGAACGGCTGACCTCTCAGCCCGATATTGCCCAAGGAGGCCCAATCATGCCCGTGCTCAACCGAACCGCTGACCTGCAACAAACGCTTGAGGCCTGGCGTCACGATTTCCACCAACACCCCGAACTTGGCAACGAAGAGCACCGGACCGCTGGCCTGGTGGCCGAGCGTCTGGAAGCCATGGGAATCGAGGCGGTACGCGGTGTCGGAGGCACAGGAGTGGTTGGGATCATCAAAGGCAAGGGCCCAGATAGCGGCCAAGCCATCGGGCTGCGCGCGGATATGGACGCGCTGCCGATCACAGAGAACAGCGGCCTGCCCTTTAGCTCTCAAAACCCGGGCGTCATGCACGCCTGTGGCCACGATGGGCATACCACTATGCTGCTGGGTGCGGCCCAGATCTTGGCCGAAACGCGCAATTTCTCTGGTCACGTCTACCTGATCTTTCAACCCGCCGAAGAAGGTGGCGGCGGCGCTGAGAAAATGGTGAAAGACAAGCTGTTCCAACGCTTCCCCATGCAGGCGGTGTTTGGTCTGCACAACGAACCGGGTTTGGCAGTTGGCCGTATGTCCCTGTGCCAGGGGGCAGCTATGGCCTCAGCCGACACCTTTACCATGACCATCAGTGGGCGCGGCGGCCACGCTGCTCTGCCGCACTTGGCCAATGATCCCGTGGTGATTGCTGCTCAGTTCATTGTCGCGGTGCAAGGACTGGTGAGCCGTGGTACCGATGCTCAGCAATCGGCGGTGATCTCGATCTGCCAGTTTGAAGCCGGGCATGCCGCCAACGTCATTCCCCACCAGGTCCAGCTTGGCGGCACCATCCGCACCTTGGATGCCTCCGTGCGCAAGCAAACCGTGGACGCCTTTACTCGCTTGGCCGAAGGCTTGGTGCAAGGCTATGGTGCCAGCGTCGAGATCAATTGGACCGACAGCTCCTGTCCTGTCACCTACAACGATCCCCGCCATCACGATGTCAGCGTGCGCGCGGCTGAGGCCGTGGTCGGTGCCGAACACCTGAACGACAAGGCCGCCCCTATGATGGCCTCGGAGGACTTCGCTGTCATGCTGGACGAGGTGCCCGGCAGCTACATCTTTATGGGCAATGGCGACGGCGCAGGCGTCCACGAGCCCGAATATCAGTTTTGTGATGAAGCGATGCCAGTTGGCGTGTCCTATTTCGTCAAGCTGGTCGAAGAGGCCCTGCCCGCCACCTAAGCCAAGGCGCAATTCAGCGTCGCACGACTCCCGAGTCCCCATTGTTGCACTCTAAGGTAGCTGCGAGCCAGTCACAGCAGCCAAAAGATGTAGAAACTTGCGAGGCAATTTGAGGGGTTTTGGAGTCTTGCGAGGCAAGAAAAAAAATTAAAAAATTTTACCCTGCTGAAAACCCCGTTTGTCCCCAAAATTCACAGGCAGCTAAGTGCTGAAAATCGCTCAATTTTGAGCCTGTCAAGGCCAGGTTTTCAACGTGCAATCGCGAAAACAGGGGGCCACTCTCTTAATTCTCGTATTGCTGCTTGCCAGCGACCACCCCCTATATGTAGACATCTGATCCGCACAAGGCCCTAGGTCTTGTGGTTAGGGGTATTTTCAGGTCTTTGCCACCTTGGCAATTTCCTGGCATAATCTTGGGCCGTTCGCTGACCACGCCACGACCTTGGCGAGTCTGGAAGTTCAGGGCGCCTTCGTCCAACAGCGGACGGGCGATCTGTGTTTTTTGCGGCCCGAGCGCCCCCAGAAACCAAGCGGTGAGGGTCCCGATATTTCGGGCCAGAGCAACAAGAATTCGCCCCCAGTTCGCGGGGCCAGAACGAAGAGTTATGAGCATGAAGTTTGAGCGCCGATTTGCCGCCCCGAACGAGACCAAAGGAGGCCAAGACGCCTATGAGGCCTTTACCTTTGCCTCTAAGGCATCGGAGATTCGCAATCCAAACGGCGCGCTTATCTTCCAAGCCAAAGACATTTCTGTGCCCAACAGTTGGAGCCAAGTCGCTGTTGACGTGTTGGCGCAAAAGTACTTCCGCAAGGCCGGTGTACCCGCAGCCCTAAAGCGCGTCGAAGAAGAAGGCGTTCCCTCCTGGCTGTGGCGCTCGGTGCCCGATGAGGCCGCTCTGGCACGTCTGCCCGCAGACAAGCGCTATGTTGGCGAAACCCAAGCGACCCAAGTCTTTGACCGCCTGGCAGGCGCTTGGACCTATTGGGGCTGGAAGGGTGGCTATTTCGATAGCGAAGACGACGCCCACACTTTCTATGACGAAATGCGTGTCATGCTTTGTGGCCAACGCGGTGCTCCCAACTCTCCGCAGTGGTTCAACACCGGCCTGCACTGGGCCTATGGCATCGACGGCCCCAGCCAAGGCCACTACTATGTAGACTATAAGACCGGCGAATTGACCCGCTCAGCCTCGGCTTACGAGCATCCTCAGCCTCACGCCTGTTTCATTCAGTCGGTCAGCGACGATCTGGTCAGCGACGGCGGTATCATGGATCTGTGGGTGCGTGAGGCGCGGCTGTTCAAGTACGGCTCTGGCACCGGCTCAAACTTCTCGTCTCTGCGCGGCCAGGGCGAACCCCTGTCAGGCGGTGGCAAGTCCTCAGGCCTGATGAGCTTCTTGAAGATTGGCGACCGGGCTGCCGGCGCGATCAAGTCTGGCGGTACCACTCGCCGAGCGGCCAAAATGGTGACCCTGGACATCGATCATCCGGATATCGAAGACTACATCAACTGGAAGGTCATCGAGGAGCAGAAGGTCGCCGCGCTGGTCACTGGCTCAAAAATCCTCTCCAAGCACCTCAACGCCATCATGGCCATCTGCGCTGAGGTCGATGGCTCGGACGTAGACCGCTTTAACCCCAAGAACAACCCCGAGCTGAAGCGCGCCATCAAGGCCGCGCGCAAGGATCAGGTGCCGGATAACGCCATCCAGCGCGTCATCGCCTTTGCCAAGCAAGGCTTCAAGAAGATCGAGTTCGCCACCTACGACACCGACTGGGACAGCGATGCTTATCTGACCGTTTCCGGCCAGAACTCCAACAACTCAGTGCGCGTGAGCGAAGACTTCCTGCGCGCGGTGGAAGACGACAGCGATTGGAATTTGATCCGCCGTACCGATGGCAAGACCGCACGCACCGTCAAGGCGCGCGACCTGTGGAGCCAGATTTCAGAGGCGGCTTGGACCTGTGCCGATCCTGGCATGCAGTACCACACCACCATCAACGACTGGCACACCTGCCCGCAAGGGGGCGAAATCCGCGCCTCTAACCCTTGTTCGGAATACATGTTCTTGGATGATACGGCCTGTAACCTGGCCTCCTTGAACCTCATGACCTTCCGCAACAAGGACGGCAGCTTCGACATTGACGGCTTCAGCCATGCCTGTCGCCTCTGGACCTTGGTGCTGGAAATCTCAGTCACCATGGCACAATTCCCGTCAGAAGAGATCGCGCGCCTGTCTTACGAATACCGCACAACCGGCCTTGGCTATGCCAACCTGGGCGGCCTATTGATGGCGCTGGGCGTTTCCTACGACAGTGACCAGGGCCGCGCCATCGCCGGTGCGATTACAGCGCTGATGACCGGCACCGCCTATGCCACCTCGGCTGAAATGGCCGGTGAGCTGGGCGCCTTCGTGCGCTATGAGGACAACGCCAAGGACATGCTGCGCGTTATGCGCAACCACCGCCGCGCCGCCCACGGCAGCGCCAAGGGCTATGAGGGTCTCAGCGTGCACCCCGTTCCCTTGGACCACAAGCAAATCAGCTTGGCGGGCTTGGGCGCGGCGGCCAAGAAATCTTGGGACAAGGTGATCGAGCTGGGCCAAGAGCACGGCTTCCGCAACGCCCAGACCACCGTGATTGCCCCCACCGGCACCATCGGCCTGGTCATGGACTGCGACACCACCGGCATCGAGCCTGACTTCGCCCTGGTCAAGTTCAAGAAACTGGCAGGCGGCGGCTATTTCAAAATCATCAACCGCACCGTGCCTCTGGCTCTCTCCAATCTAGGCTACAGCGCCGAGCAGATCCAAGACATCGAAAACTACGCGGTCGGTCACGGTACACTGAAGGGCTGCAACGCTCTGTCGCTGGAGGCCCTGAAGGCCAAGGGTTTCAGCCAAGCGGTGTTGGATAAGGTCAACGGCGCGCTGAAGTCGGCCTTTGACATCAAGTTCGTCTTCAACGTTTTCACGCTGGGCGAGGACTTCTGCCGCGATGCGCTCAAACTAACCCCTGAGCAAATGGGCGATATTAATTTCGACCTGCTGGCACATCTGGGCTTCTCGCGCGACGAGATCGAAGCCGCCAACACCTATGTCTGCGGTGCTATGAGCATGGAAGGAGCCCCGCACCTGAAGGACGAGCATCTACCCATCTTCGATTGCGCCAACAAGTGCGGCAAGCACGGCACCCGCTTCCTGTCCACCGAAGCCCACATTCGCATGATGGCCTCCGCCCAACCCTTCATCTCAGGCGCGATCTCAAAGACCATCAATATGCCCAACGAGGCCAGCGTTGATGACTGCGCCGACGCGTACATGCTGTCTTGGAAGCTGGGCATCAAGGCCAACGCTTTGTACCGCGATGGTTCCAAACTCAGTCAGCCGCTGCAGTCGTCTTTGATCGACGAGGAGGTGGAAGACGCCGATGATGTGGCAGAAGAACTGGCGGCAGCAGCCCCGGCTCAGCAGGCCGTCCAGGTCACTGAGCGCATCGTAGAGCGCATCATCGAAAAGCACGTCACCGAGCGTCGCAAGCTGCCTGATCGCCGCAAAGGCTACACTCAGAAAGCTGCCGTTGGTGGCCACAAAGTCTACCTTCACACCGGCGAATATGAAGACGGCAGCCTGGGTGAGATCTTCATCGACATGCACAAAGAAGGCGCGGCCTTCCGCTCTTTGATGAACAACTTTGCGATTGCGATTTCCCAGGGCCTGCAACACGGCGTGCCTTTGGAGAAGTACGTGGAGGCCTTCACCTTCACCCGCTTCGAGCCTCAGGGCTTGGTCGAGGGCAACCAGACCATCAAAATGGCCACCTCTGTGCTGGACTACATCTTCCGCGAGCTGGCGGTGTCCTACCTGGGTCGCAACGACCTGGCGCACGTCCAGCCCAACGACTTGGAAGTCAGCACGCTGGGCATGGGTGACAACCAGTCAGAGTTGGATCCCAGTGGCGGCGACGGCAGCAGCCAGGGCATCGGCAACGAGCTGCGCAAAGTGGCCTCGTCGGGCTTCATGCGCAATCGCATCAATGTCATTGAGGGCGGCAGAGCCAAGGGCATGACCATGGAGTTGCGCCGCACTGGCACGGGCGATGACAGCCTCAGCGAGCCCGCGCCGCTAACCAGCGAAGATGTCATCGACGATTCCAATGTCGTTGATATTCAGACCTCTGAGCCGGTCTCTAGCGCCTCAGCCTCGGCCAAATCCAACATGCAGTTGATGATGGAAGCGCGGCAAAAGGGCTACGAGGGCGACTCCTGCCCCGAATGCGCCAACTTCACCTTGGTGCGCAATGGCACTTGCTTGAAATGCGACACCTGCGGCGCGACCACGGGCTGTAGCTAAAACCAGCCATTGGCTCTGCTGAGCCGGGGCTACGGCTCCGTGCTTGGCTGGCAACGACAAAAGGGCGCTGCTTTCGGGCTGCGCCCTTTTCCTTTGCGCCCGGTGTTTAGGAACGCAGGCCCCTTATGCTTACCAGCTCAGGCCGCCGCGGCCTCCCAGGCCTCTAGATCGGTGCGCAAGTCGTCAGGGATCTGCACCGACTTGCGACTGACACGGAAGTGGCGCGGCTGCCCAACCAAACCATAGCCAGCAAGTTCAACGCACACTCATACCTCCTTTTACTTCGCGTTTTACGATTTACCATTTTTTGGCTCGAGCATTATTACTTGCTTACAGTACGTTTGAATGCGATCAGGGAATTCACTTAAGTCCTTATTTTCGTATAACGGAGTATCGAAATACAACCTCTGGCACAAAGCAGCTTTGCTTTGACCAGACTCAATCCTTGCGCGATTTGTTGCACCAACATCAAAACCACCCGTCATAGATACCAGCAATGTCGCTGTAGCAATAGGAAGTGCTATTCTTTGGTTGGGAGCAGCGCCACCAAAACGTGAATTCACCACACCTCCCCCCTCATCATGATTAGAACCAAAATTTGGGTCACAAACGTTTTCGGCTCCTTCCATCGCGTTGCTTTCTTGGGCCTTCTTGTTGAGTTTGTCGCCTTCCACGTCCATCGATGCCAGCGAATTGCTGCGTCCATTATTCAGTCTTGAAACTATCGGTAAGTTCAATCCAAATGTGATCACTGATGCTCCGCCAAGTAACCCCAAAACAGCAGGGACGATTTCAGCGACAACCGGGGTGCGGCTCATCCCTCCTACATATCCAAGACATCCGCCGATAATGGCCAAGCAAAGCAAGACCGGAAAATAGATGCTAAAAGCCTTTTTATCGACAATAAAGGCAAGCACCAACGCCACGCAAAATGAAACTCCTGATATAGTTACTACTTGCGAAATCGCATACATTTTTCAACCCACTCAACAGTAACAAATTGTGAAATAATATATTCCCATTTCTTTGCAATTCCCCCCTTACTCAAAGTTTAATAAATTAGCACCTTCACCAATTTTTAATAATTTCTTCAGTTCAGGATTTATAAACAACCCTTCATTATTCAATAAATTTTTCAGCGCATGCAATTTAATATTCTCTTTTTCGTATTTTTTATACATATTTTCAAAATCTATTATATTTTCTTGATCAAAATAATTCCATTGATCGGGTTGAACGGTATAAAAAATACCCCGATCGAATATTATTCCACCGCCACCTTTCGTCTTTATTACAAGTTGATTAAAATTCTGGCCGTCAATCTTACTTGCATCGATCTCGAGATACCGCCCTCCTCCGCCCAAAATAGATCGCACGAACCCGCCAATGCAGAGACAACCTGGGTCGGGATCATGCGATATAGCTGGCCCAGTCGAACTGCCAAGCACGATACAAGCAGCAGCCGACATCCTCATAACTCTAAACATGTTTAAAACCTCAGAAATCCATAAGCTTTGCACATTATACGATTTTTCTCACATTTCAAACATCGATATTTTTAGCCCAATAAACACCAAACCTCCACGCGCCTCAGGCCGCCGCGGCCTCCCAGGCCTCTAGATCGGTGCGCAAGTCGTCAGGGATCTGCACCGACTTGCGACTGACCAGCGACATCAACACGTTGGTCACCTTGCAATCAAAGGCCTCAACGCCGTCGCGTTCACGGATCATGCGGTGATAGAAGCCGATCGAGCGCGTACCGATCCGCTCAATGCGAGAGATCAAATGATAGGCGTCGCCCTCGTGCAGCTCAGCGCGATAGTTGCACTCCATATGCACCGCCGCAAAAGACATGCGCCGGCCTGTGGTGATATCCGCATCGTCCATGCCGACTTGGCTCAAAAGGTCAAACACCCCCTCTGAGCAAGCGGCAACATAGCGCGAGATATTCATGTGCCCCAGCTTGTCACAATCGTCTGCGCGAACCACGCTGCGAAAGGTCTGTCGTCTGGCCACTCGGTCCCCCAAAAGTCTAATTGCTGCTTGAGGTCTCAGCAGGGCACGAAACGGGGCGAGCGTCAACCGTCTGCAGACCGATTGCAGTGGGGCTCAAGCTGTGCTGAGGTGATGGCTGGGAGCAGGGGAGACGCAACCATGGACACAAGCCACAACCAACGCCTTGAGCAGATTTGCCAGGACGCCATGTGCAGCGCCTGCGGGTTGTGTGAGAGCCTGTTCGGACCCGAACGGGTGCAAATGGCTGTCACGCCTGAAGGCGACCTGCGCCCGGTGATCAAGCCGGGGGTGGCCCTGGAAGCCGAGGAGATGGATCGCTTGGAGCGGCTCTGCCCTGGTCAGCGCTTGGAGGCCCTGCCCGCCTCTTTCGCCTCGCAGGAAGGGCAAAACGACCTGATTTGGGGCCGCTATGAAGCCATGCAAATGGGCTGGGCCAGCGATCCCGAGGTGCGCCATCGGGGGGCCACTGGCGGGGTCTTGACCGCCCTGGCGCTCTATTTGCTGGAGTCCGGCGAGGTGGATTTCATTTTGCACGCCAAGGCCAGCGGGCAGCAACCCAGCTTTGGCGAGCGCCAGGTGTCTCGCACGGCTGAGCAGATCATAGACGGTTCGGGCTCGCGCTACGCGCCCACCGCCATCCTGGTCGATGTGCTGGAGCTTTTGGAGCTAGACCGCCCCTTCGCGGTGGTGGGCAAGCCCTGCGATCTGGCGGCAATCAACAATTTGGCGCGCGAAGATCCGCGTGTTGACCGCCTGGTGCGCGCCCGTCTAGCCCCCGTCTGCGGCGGCTATATGCCCCCCGAGGGCCAAGCGCGCTTTTTGCAACAAGACCTGGGGTTAGACCCCAAGCGGATTACCGCTATGCGCTACCGCGGGTATGGTTGCCCGGGGCCGACGCGGATCGAGCTTGACGATGGCGAGGTAATTGAAAAGACCTACAGCGATTTTTGGGGCCAGGACGAGAGCCAATGGGTGCTGCCCTTCCGGTGTAAGGTCTGTGCCGACGGCATTGGCGAAGCAGGGGATATTGCGGCTGCGGACACCTGGCCCGGCGGCTCGCCAGATCCGAACGACACCAGTTATGACCCCGGCAGCAATGCGCTGATCATCCGCAGCCAGCGCGGGCGGGCGCTGGTCCAGCGGGCCAGTGCGGCGGGCTATTTGAGCTTGGGCGAGAGCCTTGGGCCGCGCGATCTGGACGGATTCCAGCCCCACCAGCGCAACAAAAAACTGGCGGTGGGATCGCGCTATGCGGGCCTGGCGGCTGAGGGCAAACGCCACCCGGCGACCCAGGGCCTGCGCCTTGATGCGCTGAGCGAAGCGCTGGGGCCTGAAGAGCGTCAGCGCCAGAGCGAAGGCACACGCCAGCGGGTTGCCATCGGCATGGCCAGCGAGCCCCTGCCCCGCGCGGCGGCCTGGTTCAAACGGCCATAGCGCAAATGCGGAAACGAAAGGGCCGAGCGCCGATGACGCCCGGCTTTCAGATGACAGACCCGCTGTGACCTACCAAAGCGTTGAAATGTACTGAGTTTCCATGAACTCCAGCATGCCTTCGTGGCCACCTTCGCGGCCCAAGCCCGACTGCTTAACCCCGCCAAAGGGCGCAGCTGGATCAGAGACCAAACCACGGTTCAAGCCGACCATGCCCGACTCCAGGCGCTCGGCGACGCTGAGGCCGCGCTTCAGATCTTCGGTAAACAGGTAGGACACCAGGCCGTATTCGGTCGCATTGGCGCGCTCAATCACCTCGTCATCGCTCTTGAAGGTCTGCAAGGCCGCGACAGGACCAAAGATCTCGTCATGCACACAGTTGGCGGTCTGTGGGATGTTGGACAAAACCGTCGGCGGATAGAAGAAGCCGGGGCCATTGGGGCGCTGACCGCCCAACCGCAGCTCAGCGCCTTTGGCCAGCGCATCGTCGACGAACTCAGCCACCTTGTCGCGGGTGTCGGCATTGACCAGCGGGCCCACGTCCACATCCGCATCCAATCCGTTGCCCACCTTCAGTGCCGCCATGCGCGCAACGAACTTCTGCGTAAAGGCCTCTGCGATGTCTTCGTGCAAGAAGATGCGGTTTGCAGCCGTGCAGGCCTCGCCGATGTTGCGCATCTTGGCCAGCATGAGGCCGTCAGCGGCCGCGTCCAGATCGGCGTCCTCAAAGACGATAAAGGGCGCGTTGCCGCCCAGTTCCATCGCCGGAACCAGGATGTTTTCAGCCGCGCCTTTCAGCAAGATGCGACCGACAGGCGTCGAGCCGGTGAAGGAGATGACCCGCGCACGCGAGTCGCCCATCAAGGCCGAGACCATCTTGCCCGACTGGGTCGAGGGCAGCACGTTGACCACGCCCGCCGGTACGCCCGCTTCTTCCAAGATCGGCATCAGTGCCAGCATGGTCAGCGGAGTCTCAGAGGCGGGCTTGATCACCACGGGACAGCCCGCAGCCAGCGCTGGGGCAATCTTGCGAGTGCCCATGGCCGCCGGATAGTTCCAGGGCGTCACCAAAATCGAAACGCCAGCGGGCTTGTGGTGCACCAATGTGCGGGCACCGGAAGCCGGAGCCATGCCCATGTGGCCCGGGACGCGCACCGCTTCTTCAGAGAACCAGCGGAAAAACTCAGCGGCATAGGTGGCCTCGCCCATGGCGTCCACCCGGCCCTTGCCGTTCTCCAGAGTGATCAGGCGGGCGATATCCTCAAGCTGACCGCCCATGATCTCAAAGGCTCTGCGCAAGATTTCGGCGCGCTCACGCGGTTTCTTCGCTGCCCAGGGCCCAAAGGCAGCATCGGCTGCGTCCATAGCGTCCTTGGCATCTTCCAGCGTGGCCGAGGCAACATTGGCCAGCACGCTCTCGTCCGCCGGGTTCAGAACGTCAAAGCGTTCGCCCGTACTGCCGGGACGCCATTGGCCATTGATATAAAGATCCGTCTTGTACATGCCGCTGCCTTTCTAAGTGTTGCCAAGTCGCGTGAGCCCATGCCTTACGCGCCCCACCACAGCCTCCTGCCGTGTTTGCGAACATTATGCTAGCTTTGGGCTTACTCTTCTGAGCGCAAAGGTCAAGTGCAGGCGCAGCAAAATTTGTGCAACTGCGAAGATGCGCGCAATTTTCGAGTGTTTTGAACCGCTTGCGTCGCATGATTAACGTGTGAATAATTTATTTGATCGTCTGCAACGCAGGCAAAGGTCTAGCAATTCCACCCCTGTTGAAACCCTAGAAACGGCGGAAAAAGCCCGCCTTCTCCCCAACAGGACACCAAACCATGCGCGCCCATCATGCCCTTGCCAGCCTCGCGCTGGCGATCCTTGCCTTGACCCTGATTGTCAGCAGTCCCGCCGTTGCTAAGTATCGTCCGCCTTATGACGGGGACATCATCGACTTGGCCCTGTGCCAAGCGACGGCTGATCCCGACAAGAACCCGCTAGACATCAATGTCATCGACGAAAAGGGGCAGTTGTGTTGCTCGAAAGAGCTGAACTACTGCATTGATTGTTCACGTTCAACCAACCGCTGCGAACTGCTTAAGTATCGTGTGTGGCCCGGTCGTGGTCAGCGCCCACAAGCGCCCGGCTATGACACCAACGCGCCGCTGAGCACGCCGCCTGCGGGCATGTCGCGGCCCAAGACCAAGCTGATCATCACCCTGCCGACCACTGTTTATGGCAACTAGGCGTCGGCACCAGGGACGCCCGCAAAGATCCAACAAAAAAAGGCTAGAGCGATGCCCACCCTAGCCTTTTTTTTTATCTCGCGTCGCAGCCGCGATTAGCCCGCGATGTCAGCCTCTGAGAAGAATTGAGCGATTTCGATCTTCGCATTCTCTTCAGAATCAGAGCCGTGCACAGAGTTTTCACCAATAGACTGAGCGTAGAGCTTGCGCACGGTGCCCTCTGCTGCTTCTGCGGGGTTGGTTGCGCCCATGACTTCACGGTGCTTGGCAACGGCGTTCTCGCCTTCCAAAACCTGAACCACAACCGGACCAGAGGTCATGAAGTCAACCAGTTCGCCATAGAAAGGACGCTCAGCGTGAACCGCGTAGAAGCGCTTGGCTTGCTCGTCGGTCATACGGATGCGGCGTTGGCCAACGATGCGCAGGCCAGCATCTTCGAAAACGGCGTTGATCTTGCCGGTCAGGTTGCGGGCGGTGGCGTCGGGCTTGATGATAGAAAAAGTGCGCTGAATAGCCATGGTTTCATCCTCGTATCGGTTGGGCGGCCAGCGGCATTGGCTGGCGGCCAAGAAAACTCGCGCGAGCGCTAGCATTAAGCGGGCAGAGGTTCAATGTCTTTATCTGCATGCCAGCCCTGCAAAGCCGCAGGTCCAGGCCAGCAGGCGCGTGAAAGGCATCTAAGAGAATTGAGCTATGCCGCAAGGCCTGCTAAAGCCTGGCCATGCTACAGATTACCTCTATTGCCTACACAATCTCAGGCCGGCCGATCTTCAAAGACGCTTCGGCCTCGGTCAACGCTGGCCACAAAGTGGGCTTGGTTGGCAGCAACGGCATTGGCAAATCGACCCTGTTTCGCCTGATCCTCAACCCCGAGCTGTTGGATGGCGGTGAGATCTTCGTTCCGCCGCGCTGGCGCATTGGCATGACCAGCCAAGAAGCCCCCGGCGGACCCGAGCGCCTGGTCGATGTCGTGCTCGCCGCCGATACCGAGCGCGCTACCCTGTTGGCCGAAGAAGACGCCTGCGAACAACCCGAGCGCCTGGCCGAGATTCACGCGCGCTTGACCGATATTGACGCCCACTCCGCGCCAGCTCGCGCGGCTCAGATCCTGGCAGGGCTGGGCTTTGATGAAGAGGCGCAGCAGCGGCCTTGCTCCGACTATTCAGGCGGCTGGCGCATGCGCGTGGCGCTGGCGGCCTTGCTCTTCACCCAGCCCGACTTGCTGCTGCTGGACGAGCCGACCAACCACCTGGACTTAGAAGCCTCCTTGTGGCTGGAGCAGTACATCCGCAAGTATCCAGGCACGGTGATGCTGATCTCGCACGATCGCGGCCTGCTCAATCGAACCGTGGGTGAAATCCTGCACGTCGAAAACCTGCGCCTCAATGCCTATCAGGGCAACTATGACCGCTTTGAACGGGTGCGGCGCGAGCGCATGTCCCTGCAAGCCAAGGCCCGTGAGCGCCAGTTGGCCGAACGCGAGCGCATTCAGTCCTTTATTACCCGCTTCCGTGCCAAGGCTTCAAAGGCCCGCCAGGCCCAGTCGCGGGTCAAGATGCTGGAGCGCATGGAGCCCATCGCCGCCGTCAACCAAGACAGCATCTCGACCTTTATTTTCCCCACGCCCGACGGCCTCAGCTCGCCGCTGTTGACCATGGATGATGTGGCCATCGGCTATAACGACACGCCGGTGCTGAAGAAGCTCAATCTGCGGCTGGATTCCGACGACCGCATCGCGCTGTTGGGGGCCAACGGCAACGGCAAATCTACGTTGATCAAGCTGCTGGCCTCAGAGCTGCGGGCTATGAGCGGCCTGGTGCAAAAATCCAAAAAGCTGAAGGTCGGCTATTTTGCCCAGCATCAAGGCGAGGCCTTGGATCTCAGCGTCAGCGCCTTGGAGCTGCTGAAGCGGCTCTGTCCGCGCGATGTTGAGGAGAAGCTGCGCAGCCACTTGGCGGGCTTTGGCTTCGATGCTGACCGTGTTGAGACCAAAATCGGCAAGCTGTCCGGCGGTGAAAAGGCGCGCCTGCTGTTCGCGATTATCTCACGCGAGGCACCGCACATCTTGCTGTTGGACGAGCCCACCAACCACCTGGATATCGACGGCCGCCAAGCGCTTGTGCAGGCCATCAATGCCTATGACGGCGCGGTGGTGATGGTCTCGCACGATCCGCACTTGATCGAAGCGACGGCCGACCGCTTGTGGCTGGTGCATGGCGGACGCGCGCAGCCCTTTGACGGCGACATGGAGGACTATCGCAAGTTCTTGGTCACTCAGCGCCGCGAAGAACAACGCGCCAAAACGCCCCCAAGAGCCAAAACCGAGACAGACGAAAACGGCGACAAAGTCAGCCTCAGCGCCGCCGACCGCCAAGCCCAGCGCCGTGCCGCCGCAGACCAACGCAAAGCCCTGGCCCCCCTAAAGAAAGAGGTGGAACGCTGCGAAGCCAAGGTCGAGCGCCTGTCGGCACAGCGCTGCGACCTGGAAGCCAAGTTGCAAGATCCCGCGCTCTATGAGCAAGGCGACCAAGCCAAGGCCATCGCCTTACAAAAACAGGTCGGTGAGCTGGGCGAAGCGCTGGGGCTGGCGGAACTGGCCTGGATGGAAGCGCTGGAAGTCTATGAAGGCGCCCAGGTCGCGGCCCAGGAAGCAGCGTGATGAAATCGGATATGAACAGCCCCGCCGCTCCGTCTTGTGCAAAACTGATAGTCATTGAAGGCGGCGACGGCGCGGGCAAGCAAACCCAATCGCAAGCCCTGGTGGCGCACTTGCAGGCCGAGGGCCTCAGTGCCCAGCGCATCGCCTTTCCCTGCTATGAGGCCAACATCGCCGGCGGCATTATTTTGCGCATGCTACGGGGCGAATTTGGCAGCGCCGGCGCCCTGGCGCCTGAGATTCGCATGCTGATGTTTGCCGCCGACCGCTTTGAGACCCTGCCTGCTTTGCACCAGGCCATGGCGACCAACGATGCGGTGGTGATCGATCGCTACGTGGCCTCGAACGCGGTCTATCAGGGTGCCTTGCTGCCAGAGGCTGACTTTGAACCCTTCGCACAACAGGTCTTTGACTTCGAGTTCAAATTGCTGCCACGGCCCGACCTGGCGATCTTCCTAAATGCTGCGCCAGAAGCCTCGCGCAGCATGGCCGAAGCACGAGCTGAACTGGACGCCTTCGAGGCCAACAGCGACCTGCAAGCCGCCGTCGCTTTGCGCTATGCGCGGCTGATGGCTTTGGGCTTGGGCGGCCCCTGGGCAGAGGTGCAGGTCATGGCCGCGAGCGGCCAATATCGCGCGATTGAGGCCATCGCGGACGACGTGTGGCAGGCAGTGGCAAGCACCTGTGACCTGGCCTAGTGCGCAGGCGCAGATGTCCGTGCGCTTGCGGTGACATTTCCCGCATTGACCCGCTGGCGTGCCTCGCTTACACCGCTGGCATGCTAGTAGATTTTACCCCCGATCAGGTTGCTTGGGACAAAGCCGCAGACGGCTTGGTTCCCGCCATCATTCAAGACGCCGACACCGGCCAAGCGCTCATGCTGGGCTACATGTCGCGCGAGTCCTTGCAAGCCACCATCGACGGCGGTAAGGCGACCTTCTTCTCGCGCTCGAAGCAACGGCTTTGGACCAAAGGCGAGAGCAGTCACAACTATCTGCTGGTGCAAGAGATCCGCTTGGACTGCGACCATGACACTCTGCTGGTCAAAGCTCAGCCGCAGGGCCCAACCTGCCACACCGGCAATTATACCTGCTGGGGTGAGCAGCCCAGCGGACGCACGGCGTGGCTCAGCCAGTTGGAGGCCATCGTGCAGCAGCGCGCCAAGGCCTCGCCCGATGCCTCCTACACCGCCAGCTTGATGCAGCGCGGCACCAAGCGCATCGCGCAGAAGGTCGGTGAAGAAGGCGTCGAAGCGGCCCTAGCCGCCATGGCCAAAGACCGCGAAGAATTGACCAACGAGTCCGCCGATCTCTTGTTCCATTTGACCGTACTGCTGTATGACGCCGGGCTGTGCCTGGACGATGTCGTGGCCTGCTTGCAGGCGCGCCATAAGGGCTAGAAGCTGGGTCGGGCGAGAACAAAGCCTTGCCCTTAGGCTGTTACAAAACGGAAACAGAAGCGACATCAAGGCGTTACCTGAGCGCGCTAGCTTAAAGGTGGGGTGCAAGCCCTATCCTCCTGCTGGACGCTCAAAAGGAAACTCCTATGTCTCAATCCACAGCCCAAACGGCACCCCTGGAAGTAAGCCGCGCCGCCGAGTACGGCTGGATCTCGATCACGCTGCACTGGCTGGGGGTCGCAGGTCTTTTAACGTCATTTATTACCGGCCTGATGATGGAGGATCTGCCCCGCGCGTTGGAGCGCGTGGCGCTTGATAACCACGTCTTTTGGGCCACCTTGATGGCTGTACCGATCTTGGCGCGCGTCGTGTGGCGGGCGCTGCGCGGCTTTGCCCCCGTGGGTCAGCAAGCCTTCGCGCTCACTTTAATCCAAAAGCTGGTCATGTGGGGGCTGCTGGCGAGCCTAGTCGCTGCTGTGGGTACGGGTTTGGCCAGCGTTTGGCTGACCGGCCAGACCATCGACCTTGGCTTTATGAGCCTGCCCTCACCCCTGTCGCCCAATCCCGGCTTAGGTGAACTGATGGAAGAGCTTCACGAGCTGGCCGTCTTTGCCTGGATTCCGCTGTTGCTGCTGCACGTGTTGGGCGCGCTCAAGCACCTGATCATCGACCGCGACGGGCGCTTCTTTGCGATCTTCCGTCCGGCGAAATAAGCCATTCGCCTATCCAGAAGACAAGCCCAGACATACAAGCCGAGACATACAAGGCAGACAAACAAAAAGGGCGGAGCCTCATTGAAGGCCCCGCCCTTTTCTGTTTCGTCCGCTCGAGCTTAGGCGCTGATTGCGGTAATCTTAACTGTGGTCACGTATTGACGGTGACCGTTCTTGCGGCGTGAGTTCTGACGACGACGCTTCTTGAACACGATGACCTTGCGGTCACGGCCTTGAGCGACGATCTCTGCGGTAACGCTTGCGCCGTCCACCAGGGGAGCGCCGATCTTGTCGCCAGTGGCCAAAATCTGATCGAAGGTTACGGAAGCGCCAACGTCGCCTTCCAGCTTTTCAACCTGCAGCAGGTCGCCTTCGTTTACGCGGTACTGCTTACCGCCGGTCTTGATAATTGCAAACATATGAGTCTCCTAACGCTTGCCACGTCTTGTTGAACAACCGTCAGCCTTCTTCGGACTTTGTGTTTCGCGCATGCGAAACCGGCCCATGCTGACTGGGAGCGTTCTGGTAGCCCAGCCAGGCGGCTGGGTCAATGGCAAACTCAGCTGTGGGCGATCGCGGTGCTGACTCACGTTCGGCACCATTTTTAGAAACGGCTTCAAGCGCAAAAATCGAGGCGATTCGCGGCCAAAGGCCATTTGCTTGACCGGTCTGGTGAATAAACGGTGGAAAAGATTCGGGCGAGTTTGCCTCATTTGCCGCCGTTGCATATCTGCAACGCCGCATTTTTTTCTGATTCGTTGCATTTTCGCAACAGCTTGGCAGCTTTGCCACCCACAAAATATGGAAAAACAGTGATTTAGACCGATTTTGTGAATTCAACCTTAAGTATAACATTGACCGCACCCCTAGAGCTTGCTACTTACAGTCGTGTCGAAACGGCAATCCCCAGTGACCCTTTAGTCCCCTACTTCAGGTCTCACATGCCGCCTCTTCGATTCTTTGTTCATTTGAAATCCCCCACTCGGGTGCTGCTTTTGCAGCACCCTTTTTTTTGCCTTGTGGCTCCAGACCCGGCTGCAAGCGGGTTCAAGTTATGCTTCCCCCTGGCCGCGGGCCTGGTTAGACAGAAAGTCATAACCACAGCATCTAGGGAGTTAGGCATGAGCCAAGTCGAAAACCGCCTCGCAGATATGGGCATCACCATCGGTGAGGCTGCCGCGCCCGCCGCCAAATACGTCCCCTATGTCATCAGTGGCAACCTGATCTATGTTTCAGGCCAGATCCCGATGGAAGGCGGCCAGCTGAAGTTTCAGGGCAAGGTCGGCGCGGACATGGACCGCGACACCGCCACCCAGGCCGCGCGCCTGTGCGCCATCAACATCATCGCCCAGCTTAAAGCCGCCGTCGGCGACCTGGATCGCATCACGCGCATTGTCCGCTTGGGCGGCTTCGTCAACTCGACAGCGGATTTTGGCGACCAGCCCGAGGTGATCAACGGCGCCTCCAACCTCATGTTCGACGCCTTCGGTGAGACAGTAGGTGCCCATTCGCGCGCAGCCGTGTCTGCTGCGGCCTTGCCGCGTGGCGTTGCGGTTGAAATCGACGCCATCGCCGAGTTCGCCTAGGCCGAGGCCGACATGGCATCCGCGCCCGCTTCGCCCCAACAGGTCTTGGACGACTTCCAGCAGCGCTATCCCGAGGCGCGGGTGCTGGACGCCATCTTGCCCGACATGAACCACGTCTACCGCGGCAAGCGCTTAGCGCTAATCGAGCTGCCCAAGGTGCTGGATCAGGGGCTTGCCATGCCGGGCCCGATCATCACCGTTGATCAACTGGGCTTTTCCAACGATCCCGGCGGACTGGGCGTGTCGGACGGCGATCCCGACCTGCCGCTCTATGCGGTGCCAGACAGCCTGGCACCGATCCCTTGGCGCTCGACAGCCGCCGATGCACAAATCTTGCTGTCTTTTGTCGATCCCAGCGGCACGGGCGGCTACCCTCACGACCCGCGCTGGTTCTTGGTGCAAGCCATCCAGCGCCTGAAAGACATGGGCTACACGCCCGTCGTGGCCTTTGAGCTGGAATTCTACCTCATCAGTCCTGATCGCCCGGGCGGCGGCATCGCTCTGGGCGCGGTCGAGGAGAGCCAAGGCCCGGACGTCTACCGCATGAGCCTGCTGGACGCCTACGACCCCGCGCTGAGCGACATGCTGCTCGCTTGCCAAGCCCAAGGCATCCAGGCCGGGGCCGTGACCAAGGAGTTCGCGCCCGGCCAGTTTGAGATCAATCTGCACCACCAGGCCGACGCCCTGAAGGCCGCCGATCACTGCGGCTTGTTCCGCCGCTTGGTCAAGGGCTGCGCACGCGACACGGGACTGCGCGCCACCTTTATGTCCAAGCCCTTTTTGGAGCAATCGGGCTCGGGCATGCATATTCATGTCTCACTGCTGGACCAAGACGGGCGCAATGTCTTTGACGACGGCAGCGAAGCGGGCTCCCCCCTGCTGCGCCAGGCCATCGCCGGGGCATTGACCACTCTGCCTGAGGCCATGGCCGCCTACGCCTGGACCCCACATGCCTACCGCCGCTTTCTGGCAAACGCCTTCGTGCCAGTGACCCCGACTTGGGGCTATGAGAATCGCGCGGCGGCCATTCGGGTGCCCTTTGCGGGCGGTCCGGCGCGCCGATTTGAGTTCCGTGTGCCGGGCGCTGAAGCCAACCCGCATCTGGCCTTGGCCTGCCTGTTGGCCAGCATAGCGCACGGTCTAGAGAACCATATTGAAGCGCCTGTCGCGTCTGTCGGCAATGTTGGCGCGCTCAAGTCGCCCGCTCTGCCCTGGACCCTGAGCGCAGCCTTGGAGCGCATGGGCCAAGCCCGCATCTTGTCGGAGGCCTTTGGCGCGGCTTCCTGGGACTTGCTCCGCGAAGCCAAGGCGCTGGAGCTGGACAACTTCCAGGCCGCCATCACCGCCCGCGAATACGATTGGTACCTGCATCATGACGCCTAACGACGACAGCAGCCCCGCAACCCCGGCCTGGCAGCCCAAGCCGCGCCAACGCGTGATGACCGACGCTCAGGTCGAGGAGTTCTTTCGCGCCCTATCCGCCATCGAGCCTGAGCCCAAAGGCGAGCTGAACTTCACCAATCCCTATACCCTGCTGGTGGCGGTGGCCCTGTCGGCGCAAGCCACCGATATCGGCGTCAACAAAGCCACCGGCCCTTTGTTCGCGCGGGTTTCAACCCCGCAAAACATGCTGGATCTGGGCGAAACGGCACTGATCGAGCACATTAAATCCATCGGGCTCTATAAGACCAAGGCCAAGAACGTCATGGCCGCGGCGCAGATTTTGGTTGAGCGGTTCGATGGCCAGGTGCCGCATGAGCGCGCGGCGCTGGAGACCCTGCCAGGTGTCGGGCGCAAAACCGCCAACGTGGTGCTGAATATGGCCTTTGGCCAGACCACCATCGCGGTTGATACCCACCTGTTTCGTGTCGCCAACCGCACGGGCATGGCGGCGGGCAAGACGCCGCTGGCAGTCGAACTCAAGCTGGAACAGCGGGTGCCCGCACACTATGGCCTGCACGCGCATCACTGGCTGATCTTGCACGGCCGCTACATCTGCAAGGCGCGCAGCCCCGAGTGCTGGCGCTGCCCGGTGGCGCATGTTTGCCTGTTCAAGGATAAGACCCAGCCAAAGGGCCGCTAAGTTGGGATACGGCAGCCCCGCCGCGCCGCGCTATTCTTCTTCGATTTCGTCAGCGGACCAACTAAGCGACACGAACCAGGCCTTGACGATCCGTTGTCCGAATACATCCACGTCTGCACGCCCGCCAACAGTCACATTGGACGGCCTAATGGCGGACAAGAACCGCTGCCATTTTGAGCGATCTACGCTGCTTTCGACCACGTCGCCGTCTTCAGTCTCATAACGCCCCTCAGCAACGATGATCAGGCTATCCAGCGGCACCACCCAGGGTGCGCGATTTCCGGTGCCTGGATGCACCCGCACGCAGCCAATTCGGGTTGGATGGAACGAGGTAATGTTGGCGTAACACTGGCGGGACTCGATCCAAACCTGATCCCCTACCTGCGGTCCACGATATCCTTGTAACTGCGGCACGAATTGCTCCTCTTGGTATTTTGTGTATTGGTACCGTCGAATTTAGGGTGTGCAATTTTGAATTACAATAGCGCGCTTCGGCAGTCTTCGAAGCCACGCGCGATCTGCGCAATCCGCCCGCCAACCCCCGCTTCATTATTGCGCAAACTGCTGGTTGCTCTGCCAGCAGAGCTGCTCTAGTCTGCGCCGCTTACCCGCCCTCCGCTAGCCAGTTAAGAACAGACCCATCATGCCCTTGGATAAGTCCCTCGATTCCGCCACCATCGAAGCCAAGTTCCAAAAGATCTGGGAGGACAACAAGCTGTTTGCTTGTGACCCCAGCTCTGACAAGACGCCTTATACCATCATGATGCCGCCGCCGAACGTCACCGGCACCCTGCACATCGGCCACGGCCTGACCATGACCTTGCAGGACATCTTGATCCGGTATCACCGTATGCGGGGCTTCGACGCCCTTTGGCAGCCCGGCACCGACCACGCCTCTATTGCTGTCTCCAATATCATCGACCGCAAGCTGGATGCTGAAGGCACATCAAAAGATGAAGTGGGCCGCGAAGCCTACCTGGAACGCGCCTGGGAGTGGAAGGAGGAGTCGGGCTCAACCATCACCGGCCAATTGCGTGCGCTGGGCTGTTCAACCGACTGGGAGCGCGAGCGCTTTACCATGGACGACGGCTTGTCCGACGCGGTGCTGGAGATCTTTGTGCGCATGTACAAGGACGGGCTGATCTATAAAGACAACCGCCTGGTCAATTGGGACGTGAAGCTTCAGACCTCGATTTCTGACCTGGAAGTCGAAGAAAAAGAGGTCAACGGCAAGCTGTGGTACTTCCGCTACCCTCTGCGCGACAGCGACGAGCATGTGGTGGTTGCCACCACGCGGCCTGAGACCATGCTGGGCGATACCGGCGTTGCCGTCCACCCCGACGACGAACGCTATCAGCACCTGCACGGCAAGATCATTGCCCTACCGCTGACCGGCCGTGAAATTCCCCTGATGCCCGATCCCTACCCCGACCCGGAAAAAGGCACCGGCGCGGTGAAGATCACCCCTGCGCACGACTTCAACGACTACGAAGTGGGCAAGCGCCAGGGCTGGCAGGCCATCAACATCCTGGACAAGACCGGCTGTCTCAACGACAACGCGCCGGAAAAATATCGCGGCCTGGATCGCTTTGAGGCCCGCAAACTGGTCGTGGCCGACATGGAGGCCCTGGGCCTGCTGGAGAAGATCGAGGACAACCTGCACATGGTTCCGCACGGCGATCGCTCCAAGTCGATCATCGAGCCCTTTATGACCGAACAGTGGTACGTGGACGCCAAGACCCTGGCCGCGCCGGCCATCGAGGCGGTGGAACAGGGCTACACCACGGTTTTCCCGGCCAACGAAGAAAAGGTCTATTTCCACTGGATGCGCAACATCGAGCCTTGGTGCATTTCGCGCCAGCTTTGGTGGGGCCACCAGATCCCGGCTTGGTACGGGCCCGATGACACCGTGTTTGTCGCCAAGACCGCCGAAGAGGCGCAGGCCGAGGCCGACGCGCACTATGGCCAGCCGACCGAGCTTCGCCAAGATCCCGACGTGCTGGACACCTGGTTCTCTTCTGGTCTTTGGCCGTTTTCGACCCTGGGCTGGCCCGAGCAAACGCCAGAGCTGGCGCGCTATTACCCCGGCGATGTACTGGTCACTGGCCGCGACATCATCTTTTTCTGGGTGGCGCGCATGATGATGATGGGCATCTATCATGCCGATCCCGCTCTGCCGTTGGCACAGCGCGTGCCCTTCAAGAAGCTCTATGTCCACACTCTGGTGCGCGACGAGCACGGGCAGAAGATGTCCAAATCGCTGGGCAACGTCATCAACCCGCTGGACATTATCCAACAGTATTCCTGTGATGCGCTGCGCTTCACCATGGCCTCACTGGCCGCGCCCGGCAAAGACATCAAGCTGGCCGAAAAGACCGTCGAGACTCACCGCAACTTTACCACCAAGCTGTGGAACTCAACCCGCTTTGCTGAGATGAACCAAGCCAGCGCACCCGCTGACTTCGACCCGGCGAGCGTCAAGGCGTCGCTGAACCGCTGGATGGTGGAAAAGATGGCTGCCGCGACCCAAGGCGTGGCCGCTGGTATTGAGTCGTTCCGCTTCCACGATGCCGCCTCCGCGCTCTACCACTTCATCTATGACGAGTTCTGTGACTGGTATATCGAGCTGTCCAAGCCGATATTCTATGGCCAGGACGAAGCGCTGATTGCCGAGACCCGGGCCACTATGGCTTGGATCTTGAAGCAAATCGTCCACCTGGCGCACCCCATGATGCCCTTTGTGACCGAGGAGCTGTGGGAGCAGTTCGTTGGCCCGGCCAACGGCGCGGACATTGCGGGCGGCACCGGACGGCTGGTGCGCGGCGCTTGGCCACAGATTGACGCGCCTGCCTCTGAGGCCAGCGCCGAAATCGACTGGCTGATCACCCTCATCACCAGCGTGCGCTCAGCGCGCGCAGAGCTGAACGTGCCCGCCGGTGCCCAAGTGCGCTTGCTGGTGGCTGACGCCAGCGCCGACACTCTGGCCCGCATTGAGCGGCAACGGCCCTTGCTGAGCCGCCTGGCGCGCATCGAAGCGCTGGAGCCTCTTGCAGGTGAAGCCCCCACGCTGGCCGCCAACGTGGTGGTGGGCGAAGCCACCTACTACATGCCACTAGAAGGCGTGATCGACATCGACGCCGAGCGCGCGCGCTTGGACAAAGACATCGCCAAAACCGACAAGCAAGCCGCCGGTTTGCGAGGCCGCCTGTCGAACGAGGCCTTCTTGGCCAAGGCCCCCGCCGACGTGGTGGCCAAAGGCAAGAGCGAACTGGCCGAGCTTGACGAACGCCTGGCGGGCCTGCGCTCAGCGCGCGCGCGGCTGGGCTAGGCGCCAACAGGACGAGGCCAAGCCATGCGCATTCCACCCCCGGTTTGGTCCCTGACAGGACTGGCGATCATGGTCGCCGCAGATCACTGGTGGCCCGCCAGCAGTTTGGCTTGGGCCTCGCCAAGCTTGCAGCACAGCGTCGGCGGTCTGCTGGTAGCGCTGGGGCTGGCCTTCGACGGCCTAGCGGCGCTGGAATTCTTGCGCCGCCGCACCAGCATCACGCCCTGGTCGATCCACACCACCTCGGCATTGGTGACGACGGGTCTCAACCGCCTCAGCCGCAATCCCATGTACCTTGGAATGGTGATTTGGTTGGCGGGCGCGGGCCTTTGGCTGGGAAATTTGCTGGCGCTGCCGATTATTGCGGGCTTTATTATCCTCATGTCAGCAACCCAGATCGCCGCCGAAGAAGCTATGCTGGAGGCCAAGTTCGGTCAGGCCTATTTGGACTATAAAGCGCGGGTGCGCCGCTGGATCTAACCGCAACAACAGGAGCCCTTCATGCGTATCAAAGCTGTGATCTTCGACTGGGCGGGCACCCTGATTGACCAAGGCTCTTGCGCCCCTACGGCCGCCTTCCAGCGCTGTTTTGCTGCCTTTGGCGTTGACATCTCGCTGCGCGAGGCGCGCGGTCCTATGGGCCTGCCCAAACGCGCCCACATCGAAGCGCTGTTGGCTGAACCCGCCATTGCAGAGCGTTGGCAGGCCAAGCACGGCAAGCCCGCCGATCAAGCCGACATTGATGCGCTCTACGACACCTTTTTGCCGCTCAATGAGACCATCGCTGCCGATTACGCGGACTTGATCGACGGCGCGGGTGAGACCCTGGCCTGGCTGGCCGAGCGTGGCATCAAGGTCGGCACCACCACCGGCTATACCCGCTCGATCATGGAGCGCGTGTTGCCCAGGGTTGCTGAGCAAGGCTTTGTGCCGAAGAGCGTCATTTGTTCTGATGATCTTTGCGAAGGACGCCCCGGCCCGCTCGCTATGTACCAGAGCTTTGTCAATTTGGCCGCCTACCCGCCCGATGCGGTGCTCAAGGTAGACGACACCGCGCCCGGCTTGGCAGAGGGCCGCGCGGCGGGCTCCATTTGTGTTGGCGTGACGCTGAGCGGCAATGCAGCGGCGCTCAGCCCCGATGAGTTGGCGCGTCTGTCACCCGAAGCGCGCGAGGCCCTGCACGAAAAGCTGGTGCCTGCGCTGAAGGCCGCGGGCGCAGACCACGTGCTGCGCTCGGTGGCCGAACTGCCGTTGCTCATTGAGACGCTAAATAAGACCTAAAATAACTTTTTGGTTTCTCATCAAGCCAACGACACCGACTTGCCGCCTCGCCTGCTGAGGCCTAGTTTAAGAGCATGCAGAGCTTTCTTCCCTATCTCCTAGCCAAAGCGGCTGAAGCCCTCAGCCAAGAGCTGGCGACCATCTATGGCCGCGAATATGACCTCAGCCGCGCTGAATGGCGCATTTTGGTCGCTCTGTACCGCGAAGGCCCTAAGCTCAGCCGCGACCTCATCCCGCTGACCGCCCTGGACAAGGTGCAGATCTCGCGCGGAGTGGCCCGGTTACAGAGCAAGGCTTTGATCGACAAGACTCCCCAATTGCACGACGGGCGCGCCTGGCTCTTGAGCCTCACCGCAGAGGGCCATGCGCTTTATGAGGCCGTCATGCCGCGCGTTGAAGCCCGCAGTCAGGCGCTGCTTGTCGATCTTTCACCGGAGCAACAAGAGGCTCTGCGCGATATGTTGCGGAGTGTCGCTCAGCGCTGTGCGGACCTGTCGGACCAGCCCGACAGCCGCTGAGAGCGTGCGAATCACCTGCCAGGGCGCGATTTTTCTCGCCCTCCGCGCGCACAACTTGGCCCAGTATGGCACCCCAGACGCCGCCCAGAACGGCCTGATTTCCCCGATTTGGCGGGAATTTGGCCATGATCCGGCCCAATTCCGGCTCCCAGCAGCAGGAAGTCGTTTATAAGTCCCTTTTGGCGCACTCCGCGGTGTTGCCCACAGCCCAGAGCTGGACTATAGGGAGCGCTATTCGTGCTTCATGGGCGCGGAACCGCGTTCTTGCAGCGCTGAACCGCCGCCTGAGCACGCAAAACAAAACAACACGCCCCCTTAGGTGGGGGCCGATTTGAAACCAGGAGCCTTGCTCCTAGCCACGATTGGAGACTACCCTTGACCAAAGATGAACTGACCTCAAAGGTCGCTGAAGCCGCTGGTTTGACCTCATCTCAAGCTGACGCTGCTGTGAAAGCCGTCTTTGCTGCTATTTCTGCTGACCTCAAGTCTGGCGGCGAAGTAAAGCTGGCTGGCTTTGGCTCATTTGCAGTCGGCGAGCGCGCTGCTCGTCAGGGCCGCAACCCCCAGACCGGTGAGACCATCGAGATCGCGGCGAGCAAGGCTGTCAAGTTCAAGCCTGCTAAGGCTCTGAAGGACGCTGTAAACGGCTAATTCTGGATTAAGTCTTTCGATACGCGCACCGCGCGCGACAGACAGATCATCGCATTAAAGGCTCTGTGCATCCGCCCAGAGCCTTTTTTCGTTCCCCAAACTGGCCGCATATCGCTACAAGGTGTCCTGGCCCCCGTGTTTTCCTGGCCCACGCGCCGCTTGCCCAGATCAATAACAGAGCCCGACACAAAGCCCCGACACAGGACAAGACTTCATGAACATCCTTTTCATCATGTACGACCAACTGCGCTTTGATTACCTAAGCTGCGCGGGCCATCCCCATCTTCACACCCCCAACTTTGACCGCGTCGCTGCCAAGGGCCTGCGCTTTACCAACGCCTACGTCCAGTCGCCGATCTGTGGTGCCAGCCGCATGAGCTTTTATACCGGCCGCTACGCCTCCAGCCATGGCGCGCAGTGGAACGGCTTCCCGCTGCGGGTGGGCGAGCAGACCATGGGCGATCATCTGCGCAAACTGGGCATGGACTGCTGGCTGCTGGGCAAAACCCACATGAAGGCCGACGCAGACGGCATGGCACGCCTGGGCCTGAGCCCCGACAGCCAAATCGGCGCGCGCCAGGCCGAGTGCGGCTTTGATGCTTGGGTGCGCGATGACGGGCTTTGGGCTTATGGCCCGGATGGCTTTTATGATGAAAAGCGCTCGCCCTATAACGAATACCTAAAAGCCAAGGGCTATGAGGGCGACAACCCCTGGGCCGACTTCGCCAACGCGGGCCTGGATGGGGAGGCAATCGCCAGCGGCTGGATTTTCCGCAACGCTGATAAGCCCGCCAATATCCGCGAAGAAGACAGTGAGACCCCTTGGCTGACCGACCAAACGCTGGCCTTCATGGACCAGTCCAGCAGGCAAGAACGCGGCCCTTGGTGCGCGCACGTCTCCTATATCAAGCCGCATTGGCCCTATATCGTGCCCGCGCCCTACCACGCCATGTTCGGCCACAACCATGTGCCCGCTGCCAAGCGTCATGAAGTGGAGCTAGAAGATCCGCACCCGGTCTATGGTGCCTATACGGAAAACCGCATCGCCCAAGCCTTCCAAAAGGACGAGGTGCGCCGAAAGGTCATTCCGGCCTACATGGGCTTGATAAAGCAGTGCGACGACCAATTGGGCCGCATTTTGGATTATCTGGACGAGACGGGCCAAATCAACGACACCATGATCGTCTTGACCTCCGACCACGGCGACTATTTGGGCGACCATTGGCTGGGCGAAAAGGATCTGTTCCACGAACAATCGGTCAAAATCCCGCTGATTATCTTTGACCCCCGCGCTGAAGCCGATGCGACGCGTGGCACCACCTGCGATGCGCTGGTCGAGAGCATCGATTTGGCTGCTACCTTCATCGAGGCCGCGGGCGGCAAGGTGCCCGATCACATCGTCGAAGGCCGCTCCTTGCAGCCCTGGCTGCACGGCCAGACACCCGATTGGCGCGAGTTTGCGATTTCCGAGTACGACTATTCGGCCACGCCGCAGGCTGTCAAACTGGGGCTGGAGCCCAAGGACGCGCGGCTGTTCATGGTCTTCGACGGCCGCTTTAAGATGATGCACGCCGAGGGCGGCATGCGCCCCATGCTGTTCGACCTGGAGGCCGACCCAGATGAGTTCGTCGATCTGGCCAAGACCGGCGATCATCAAGCGGTGATCGATCGCCTCTACGGCTACCTTGCGGCCTGGGGCCGACGCTGTTCGCAACGCGTGACCCGCTCAGACGACGACATCAAGGCCATGCGCGGCAAATCTCTACGACGCGGCGTGTTGCCCTTCTTGGCCGACGGCAGCGAGGTGCCCGAAGAGCTGGTTCAGCGCTACCTGGGCACCACACAGCAGACCTATTTGCCAACAGACGACGAGGCCTGCTGAGGCAAGCGCGCGTTTCGGGCCCTAGCTTTCCCACCCTATCTATGACCGGTTTTCCCGGACGGTTTGTTGTGGAAGGAGGGTGCCATGCTCCCGCGATTGTTCGTGTCTCAGTCCCAACCTGCGCGGCCTTTGCTGAGGCGCAACGGTCCCAGTCACCGCTTGCGCCTTGCAGCTTTGGCAGCGCTCAGCTGCGCCTTACCCGCGCTCGCGAGCGCTAACGAGGTGGTGTCAGGCACCCCTCAACCCAGTCCCGCAGCGGGTCAAGAGCGCTTTTCTTTTTCCCAAGGAACGCCCGAATCTGCGCGCGCCGAACAGCGACAAGACCGAATCTTGACCGATCCGGTTCAACTGCCAGGCGGGCTGCAAAACCTGCTGTCAAACAGCAGCGCTCAAGAGGCGCTAGGCACCGGTGGCATCCCCTTCTCGACCAAGCGGGTCGCCGCCAGTAATACGCAAATCCCCACCGATTATTTCCCCTGGCGCGCAACGGGCAAGAGCCTCATGCTCATGTCCGACGGTGGCGTGACAGTCTGCACCGCCTCGGTAATCGGGCCCTCGCTGGTGGTCACTGCCGCGCACTGTCTGCACGATTTTGGGCAAGGTGCTGACGGCTTTATCCGCGACTACCGCTTTGCCCCCGCCTTCCACGAAGGCCACGCGCCCTATGGGACCTGGAGCGCGCGCGAATGGTACCTAGCCAAGTCCTATTTCGACGGCAGCGATGCCTGCGAGGTACGCGGCGTGGTGTGTGAAAACGACCTGGCCGTGATCGTCATGGAGCCGCTGGACGGCCAACTGATCGGCGATGTGGTGGGCCAATACCGGGTCTTGACCTACAGCCCCGGGGTCGAGGATGAAGACTTTAGCCTTGCCACGCTGGCAAACCAAAAACTGGCACAGATCACCCAGCTTGGCTATCCGGCGCTGTTCTATGACGGCGATAAAATGATCCGCACGGACTCCTTGGGCTTTCGCGATATCCCTAACAATGTCGCGCTGGGCTCGAACCAGACCGGCGGCTCCAGTGGCGGGCCCTGGCTAATGAATTTCGGTATGGAGACCTCGTTCAGCGGCGACGCCGAACCCGACGACGACCTGAGCAATGTGGTGGTGGCCACCACCTCATGGGGCTATCGCGGCGCGTCGGCGGGCACCAAGATTCAGGGTGCCTCGCGCTTTGCCAAGAATTCGGTCTTTACGCTGAAGTCGAACATCGCAACGCTGATTGATGCCGCCTGCACGGACTATCCTTGGGCCTGCGACGATGACTAGGCTAATATCTGGGCTGCTGAACGCGCAGCCGCGGAGATTGGCGCTGATCCTGCTTTGCCTGTCGGCACTGGGCGCAGGCAGGGCGAGCGCCCAATCACCCGGCCCCTACATCATCGACCTGATCGCCAAAGATCCCCAATTGTTGCGGAACTGGCAATCCGCCGTGCCCTCTGAGCTGGAGAGTATCGATTGGCTGTTCCAGATGCAGGCGGTGACAACGCCGGTCGAGACCGTCACGCTCGACGGGAGCGCCCATTATCTTGGCTGGATGTGCCAGCCGCACGACTGCGGGGACAATCAGGCCTATTTTGTGATCGCTAAGCAAGGCCGCGTGGCAGCCGGTTTTCTGACCTCGGTCAACGAGGCAATTGCCGGGCGTTACTTCGGCAGCCAGAGCGCCACCCTGTTGGACGCGCTCTTAACCCGCTGCCTGAAAGATGGCGACAAGGCCTTTGCTTGCGCCGACGCGCGCTGATCCAGGCGTTTGCAGGTCTCATCACAGGGTTAGCAAGCCTAACCTTTTTGTGTTTATTATAATTTTCAGCGCGCATTGCGTGCAGCAATTGTAATCATGCTGAAGGTGCGACTATGGCCAAGACGATCGTAATTCTGATGGATGGCACGTCGAACGAGATCAAGGCGCAACGGACCAATATCTTACGGCTCTACGGCTGCCTTGAAAAAAGCGAGACCCAACTGGTCTATTATGACCCTGGCGTTGGCACAATTTCTGACGACCAATCCCGATCGCACCGTAAGCAAGAACGCGCCCAAACTTGGGGTATGGCCACCGGTCGCGGAATCGATAAGAACGTCAAGGAAGCCTATCGTTTCCTGGTCGAAAACTACCAGGGCCGTACGGCCACAGACGAAGAGCGTGATCAGATCTGTCTGTTTGGCTTTTCTCGCGGCGCCTACACGGCGCGCATGCTGGCGGGCTTCATTTACACCATCGGTTTGCTGGAGCCGCGCAATCTCAATTTGCTGGACTACGCCTACCGCGCCTACAAGCGCATTGGCTCCAATCCAGATGAGAACGCCTTCGATGAGGTGGGACTGTATCAGCGCATTCTGCAACCAGACCGCCCACCGGTCAAATTCCTGGGCCTATTTGACACCGTCGCGTCGGTCATTGAACCCAGCGATGGGGTCCTTCCGCAACTGAAGAGCCACGCTTATACCTCGCGAAATCCCGGTGTTGAAATCGTGCGCCAGGCAGCCGCACTGCACGAACGGCGGCGCATGTTCAACCTGCAGCTCTGGCGGGAGAACCAGCGCTTTCACATGGACCCCTTGGACACCGATAGCCAACAGCGTCAGGACGCCAAGGAGGTTTGGTTTACCGGCTGGCACGGTGATGTTGGCGGCGGCGAGCCAGAAGAGGAGTCCGGCCTGGCAAAAATTGCGCTGCAATGGATGATTGAAGAGGCGGGAAAGGCTGGCCTTGAGTTCGACCAAGACCTTGTCGATTTGTTGGTGCTTGGAACCGCGCCTTCCACCGATCCTCGTACAAAGCCCGACGCTTTTGCGGATCTGCACAAAAGTATGAAATGGTACTGGTGGGCAGCGGAATTCTGCCCTCTTCCATTCAAGCAAGTCGGAAAAGTGAACTGGCGGATTACCGCGTATCGCCCGCGCAAGGTGCCAAACAAGGCCAGGATCCACGCCTCCGTGCTTGCACGGGCGGAAAAGGAGGGACACCTGCCGCCCAACGTCCCCAAGGACTACCAGATCGAAGGCGATCAGGCAGACTGGGTTCAAGCCTGACCCCAGACAAGTCACCCTAAGACAGCAGAGCAGAGCCTAGGCCTGCCCTTCCGGGCTGTGCCGTTCGCTAACATTGTATTTAATTTGTATTTTTAATAAATCCATATTGCATTCATTAATCATAACTGTCAGAAACTCAGGGGCAAGGGTCGCTTGAGCAGGTCGCCAGGTGAGCCGCGCCCGACCGCTAACCTTTGCCAGGCCCCCGATGACCGACAGCCCCAAAGACCGCAAAAGCGCCTGCTATGAGCAGATTCGAAAAGCCATCTTGACCTTGGAGCTTGAGCCGAGCTGCGATCTGGACGAAGCCCAACTCAGCGAAGACTTCGGCATTTCGCGCACCCCGCTGCGCGAGGTCTTTCGCCAGCTCAGCGGTGAAGGTTACCTTGAGATGCGGGCCAACCGCGGGGCACGGGTCTCAGCCATGACCCACACGACATTGCGCGACTTCTTTTTGGCCGCGCCCATGATCTACGCGGCCATCACCCGCCTGGCCGCTGGCAACGCCACTGCCGCGCAGATCGCGGCCCTGAAGGAAGCCCAGCGCAGCTTTAAGCAAAGCTTGCGCAATGGTTCGGCTCAAGACCGCACCCTGGCCAACTACCGCTTTCACGAGATCACCGGCGATATGGCGAGCAACGTCTACCTGCGCCCCTCCTTCAACCGTCTGCTGATTGATCATGCGCGCATTGGCATGACCTTCTACCGCCCGCACACCAACGTCATGGCAGAAAAGCTGTCGCTCGCCAGCGAACAGCACGACGCCATCATTGCCGCTATCGAGGCCCGCGACGAGGCCGCCGCCGCACGCCTGGCCGAGGAACACTGGCAGCTCTCACGCGGGCAAATCGAGCTGTTTGTTATGCCAGCCGCCTTAGATCTGCCGCTGGGCAAGCTGGCCTAAACACCACCCAACAGCGCCTCACCCTTGCCCTGACACCAGGAGACACCATGACCCCCATATTCCGCTTTCAAGGGATCTACACGCCGCTGATCACGCCGCTGGAACCTGATGGGGCCGTGCGTTGGGACGGCCTTGCCGATGTCATCGAGGCGCTGATCGCCAAGGGCGTTCACGGCCTGATTTCCGGCGGCTCAACGGGCGAGAACTACGCCCAGAGCCTGGAGGAGCGCGTTGCCATCGCCCGCTTCACCAAAGAGCGGATCGCAGGCAGGCTGCCGCTGGTGGTGGGCACAGGCACCCTTTTGACCAGCGATTCAATCGCGCTCGCTCAAGCCGCACGCGCCATAAAGGCCGACGCAATTCTGCTGGCCAGCCCGCCCTATGCGGTGCCCACCGACCGAGAGAACGCGCTTAATGCGCTGGCCATCGACAAGGCCGCCAACCTGCCGGTCATGCTCTACAACTACCCTCACCGCACCGGCACCATGATGGGCGAGGAGTTTTTGGACCGCGTGGGCCGCTCGCGCAATTTCTGCGGGATCAAGGAAAGCTCAGGCGATATCAACCGCGTCCACCTGCTGGCGCGCGACTACCCGCACATCCAGCTTGGCTGCGGCATGGACGACCAGGCGCTGGAGTTCTTTGCCTGGGGGGCACCCTTCTGGGTCTGCGGTGGCTCAAACTTTCTGCCCGAGGAGCACATCGCGCTCTATCAGGCCTGCGTGGTCGAGGGCGACTTTGTCAAGGGCCGTAAAATCATGAGCGCCATGTTACCGCTGATGCGCGTGCTGGAGCAGGGCGGCAAGTTCATTCAAACCATCAAGCAGGGCGTCACCATGAACGGCATAGAGGCCTCGAACGTGCGGCCCCCGCTGACGCCGTTGAACAAAGACGACAAACGCCAATTGGAGCAGGTCGTTCGCGTGCTGCGCCGCACCATTGCAGACATACAGGCAGGGAACTAATCGCTATGACGTTGCTCACTCACGACGAATACAAAGCCATCGCCAAGGGCCTCGATCTGCCCACCTGCGCCTATATCGATGGCGCCTATCGCCCGGCGCGCTCGGGCGCGACCTTTGCCACAACCAACCCCGCAACGGGTGAGACGCTGTGCCAGGTGGCGGCCTGCGACGGCCAAGACCTGGATTTTGCGGTCCAAAAGGCGCGCGATGCCTTCGAGGATGGCCGCTGGTCGCGCCTGCCCCCATCGCAGCGCAAGGACTGCCTCATCCGCCTCTGTAAGCTCATCACCCGCAACGCGCGCGAGCTGGCGGTGATGGAGAGCCTGGACAGCGGCAAGACCATTTATGACTGCGAGACCGTGGATGTACCCGAGACCATCGCCTGCTTGAAATGGCACGCCGAGGCCATCGACAAGATCTATGATCAGCTCGCCCCGGCCTCAGACGACCACCTGGCACTGGTGCTGCGCGAGCCCATCGGCGTTGTCGGCCTGGTCCTGCCCTGGAACTTCCCCTTGCTGATGCTGGCCTGGAAGATCGGCCCAGCGCTGGCAGCGGGCTGCTCGGTAATCGTTAAGCCTGCGCAGGAAACCAGCCTGACCGCGCTCAAAATCGCCGAGCTGGCCTCGGAGGCAGGCATTCCACGCGGCGTTCTCAATGTGTTGCCCGGCAGTGGCCCCGATCTGGGCGCGCCCATCGGCCGCCACATGGATATCGATTTGGTGTCCTTTACGGGCTCGACCGTCACCGGCAAGCGCTTCTTGTCCTACGCCGCCGAGAGCAACGCCAAAGAGATCGTGCTTGAGATGGGCGGCAAGAACCCCGCCATAGTATTGGACGATGCCGAGAACCTGGACCGTGTGGCACAGCATGTCGTCAACGGCGCCTTCTGGAACATGGGCGAGAATTGCTCGGCCACCTCACGCCTGATCGTCCATGCGGCGGTTAAAGATGCCTTGCTGGCGCGCATCGCTCATCACGCCCGCCAATGGAACGTCGGCGACCCGCTGGACCCGGAAACCCGCCTGGGGGCTCTGGTGTCAGAGGCGCATTTTGCCAAGGTCTGTAGCTATCTGGACAAGGCCGAGACCCTAGTGTTCGGCGGCAAGGCGGACAAGGGCTTTGTCGAGGCCACGCTCGTCGAAGTCAGCAGCAGCGACCACCCGCTGGCGCGTGAGGAGATCTTTGGCCCCGTGCTGAGCGTCATCACGGTGGCCAGCGCCGAGGAGGCCATTCGTATCGCCAACGACAGCGACTATGGGCTTTGCGCCTCGATCTTCACCGCCAACATCAAGAAGGCGCTGCGCGGCGCGCGCGATTTGCGTGCGGGCACAGTGACGGTCAACAGCTTTGGTGAAGGTGACATCTCAACCCCTTTCGGTGGCTTCAAGCAGTCGGGTTTCGGCGGGCGCGACAACGGCCTCCACGCTCACGACCAGTACACCCAGCTCAAAACCATCTGGATTGACTTGGCCGATGATGACGAGGAGGCCGTCGCCTGATGCGCTTTCGCGCGCAACGACTGCCCAGCCAGCGCGGTCTGGCAGCTTGGGACGCTCTGCTGCCCGCCCGCAGCCCAAAGCCAGCCTTGGACCAGGACCAAACCGCAGATTTCGCGGTCATTGGTGGCGGCTTCGCGGGCTTGTCGGCCGCCCGTCGCCTGCGCCAGCTTGCGCCAGACAGCTCGATTGTACTGCTGGAGGCGGGGCAGATCGGCCATGGTCCAGCGGGCCGCAACTCGGGCTTCATGATCGACTTGCCGCACGAGTTGACCAGCCACGACTACGCGGGCCCGGGCGATGATCGAGCGGTGATCGACCTTAACCGCCAAGCTCAGAGCTTCGCGGCGGAAGCGGTGGCCGACTATGATATCGCCCCGGCCTTCTTTGACCGCGCGGGCAAGATCAACGGCGCGGTGGGCGCGGCGGCTCAGCAGCAAAACCGCAGCTATGCGGCCCATCTGGAGCAATTGGGCGAGGGCTACGAGATGCTCGACGCGCAAACTATAGCTGAGGTGACGGGCAGTCCGCACTACCAGGCGGGGCTCTATACGCCTGGTACGGTCATGCTGCAACCGGCGGGCTATGTGCGCGGGCTGGCTGCGGGCCTGGCGCGCGACGGGGTAGCGATCTTTGAAAACAGTCCGGTGCTGGGCTTTCAGGCCAGTGGCCCGTCTTGGACGATCCAGACCGCCAAGGCGCGCGTATCGACCGGTCGCATCATCCTGGCGGTCAACGGCCATTTGGAGAGCTTTGGGGTGGCGCGCGGGCGGCTGATGCACCTGGTTTTGTTTGCCGCCGTGACCCCAGAGCTGGACCAAGACGCCCTGCGCCAGCTAGGCGGCCAGGCGCGCTGGGGCATCACGCCCTCGGACCCCATGGGCACGACGGTGCGCCGCATTGATGCAGCCCAGGGCGGCAATCGCATCATTGTGCGCTCGTGCGCAGCGCTGCGCTCTGGTATGACCAGCAGGCCGAGCGACCTGGCGCGGGCCCAACGCGTCATGCAGGCCAAATTCGACCAGCGCTTTCCGGCTCTGGCGGGCCTGTCCATGGCTCACGCGTGGGCGGGTCTGCTTTGCTTGAGCCTCAACGGCGTGTCCGTGGCGCGCCAGCTTGAACGCGGTGTCTTTTCGGCCTGCGTGCAAAACGGCCTGGGCACGGCACGCGGCACGCTGACCGGCATGGCAGCCGCCGAGCGCGCCTGCGGCCATGACAGCGCCATCGCCCGCCACTTTGACCGCGAGCCTGCGCCCCAGCGCCTGGCACCGCGCCCAATTCGCGACTGGGGCGCCAATGCCTACCTGCGCTATAAGGAGTGGCGTGCGGCAGAGGAGTAGCAGGGCGCCGTCAAACCGCCTACGACGGCAGGCCGCCACGCTAATAGCACTGGTTCAGCTCATCGGCGGCGGGAATTTCCCGTTCACGGCGAGCGATATAGTCCAACAGCGCCTCGTCCTTGGCCGCATCAAGCTTGGGCTCCTCATAGGCCTCCAGCAGCCTGCGGGCATAGCTCAGCGCGCGTTGGTTGACATCCTGCGCTCCCTGCGCCACCCACTGCTCGATCGAGTTGTTGTCGAACAGCTCGGGCATGAAAAACGCCCGTTGGAAATTGGCCTGCGTGTGCGGATGGCCTAGGTAGTGCCCGCCCGGCCCTACGTCATCCACCGCCGCCACGGCCTCATCGAAGTCGCCCCACTGCGGGCCTTGGGCCATTCGGTAGGCCATGGCGCACTGCTCGGCATCGACGACAAACTTAGCGACCGAGCAATGCATGCCCGCCTCATTCCAACCCGCCGAGTGCCAGATATAGTTGGCCCCAGCATGCATGACCGCAGACAAGGTGGTGGCGCTCTCGTAGCCCGCCTGCGCATCAAAGATCTTGGAGCCGCCCAAGGTGTTGGAGCTGCGCCAGGGCACATTGTAAAAGCGCGCCATCTGGCCAATCATGAAGTTCATCAGGCTGATCTCAGGCGTGCCCGCCATGGGCGCACCGGACTTCATCGACACGGTGGACAAATAGTGCCCATAGATCGCCGGAGCCCCGCGCCGGATCACCTGGGTATAGGCCAGCGCCGACAGGGCCTCGGCATTCAGTTGGGCCACGGCTGCGGGCACGCTGGCAGGCGTATTGGCCCCTCCCAATACGAAGGGCTACACAAGACCGGCTGCTTACGGCGACAGAAAGCACGCATGGCGCCCAACATGGTCTCGTCCCAGACCAAGGGCGAGTTGCCGTTGCAATTGCCGGTCGTGACCGCGTGATCCTCTAAGAAGGCCTCGCCGAACAACAGCGCACACATCTCCATCACATCTTCGGCGTTCCTGGGGCTGGTGGTCATGCCCATGAACATCTTGTCCGAATACTTCATCGACGAGTAGGTGATGCGCAAGTGCCTTTGGCTGATGGGATGATCGTAAGGCTCAACAATATGGTGGGCGGTCGAGTGCAGAGCGGGCAGCATATGCGACAGCTTGTGGAACATGGCCAGATCGTCCAGTGTCGGATTGCGGCGCACATCGTCCAGGTCGCGCAGGTAGGGCGCACCGGTCATGGGCACAAACACCGCGTGACGCCCGCCCAGATCGACGCTCTTGGCCGGATTGCGCGCGTGATAGCGGATGCGCGGCGGGATCGTTTGGATCAAATCGCGCACAAGCCCACGGTCCAAGTAGACCCGCTGGCCGACGACCTTGGCCCCTGCGCGCCGCCAATCTTCCAGCGCGATGTCGTCGCGAAACTGAACGCCGGTGTTCTCAAGAATGTGCATAGAGGCCGCATCGATGCGCGCCACGTGTTCCTGGTCCATCACCTCGCAGAGCGGCAAGCGATTGTCCAAGCCCGGCAACATGTCGGCCTTGACCGCCAGGCGCTCGGCCCGGCGGGCCGCCCGCGCGCCGCCGCGTGCTGTGCTGCTTGCCTCAGACATTTGCGTCTCCCTTGTTTGACTAGGTCTTGACCCGTCTTTGTTGCCTAAGCGACTTGGGCCCTGCTTGCGCCGCAATTGCCGAAGCCCGCGAGCCAAAAGCGACACCAGGACGGATTTCCTCATTGACCTTCGCTCGGCCCAAGCCAAAGCCGAGCGCTGGTCCGTCAAGCAGTTTGAGCGTTCAAGCCTGATCACGCTTGCGCGGGCGCGCATCCAACGCCCTGACACCTGCGCTATAGTCGGCCAAGTTTCCCCTTTCAGTGTCCCTCTTTTGGCAGGCTTTCCCATGACCCAGCCCTCGGTGCCATCACCAACCTTCTCGCGACGCAGCCTCTTAGCTGCCGGGCTGGCTGCCCCTTTGGCCATCCCTGTGGCCGCACGCGCCCAGAACCGTCCGACGATCGACGCCCCCTCCCCGCTGCTGGGGCGGCCTGCGCCCGAATTCCAGGTCGAAACCTGGGTACAAGGACCGCCCCAGACCATGGCTGCGCTCAAGGGCCGGGTGGTGGCGATTGATTTCTTTCAGCTCTGGTGCCCCATGTGCAACGCTTTCACCGCGCCGCTGTTCGCCCATTGGGCCCATCAACGTTTCCCTGAGGCCATTGCAAACGGCCGCCTAAGCCTGGTCGGCGTTCACACGGTTTTTGAGGGCTTCGACTACCAAAGCAAGGAGCGCTTGGTTGGCTATATCGCTGAAAAGCAAAAGCGCTACCCCGTCGGCCACGATCTCAAACGGCCAGAGCATTTCTTGCCCGAAACCATGCGGGCCTGGGGCAATATCGCGACCCCAACGGTGGCCATCGTTGACCGCCAGGGCCTTGTGCGCTTCCACAAAGCGGGTCTGTTCGACCACAATCAGGCAGCGGCCTTGATCGAGCAGCTCATGGTCAGCTAAAGCAGCTTGCGCTGGGCGCTTGCCCGGCTATGCTCCCAACGAAGACACGGCTGGGCACCGCAAGCCCGGCGGCGAAGTGGGAGCAAAACAGCATGAATATCGCCATGTGGTCTGGGCCAAGAAACCTGTCCACCGCCATGATGTACGCCTTTGGCGCGCGCGCCGACTGCGGTGTGTGGGACGAGCCCTTCTATGCCGCCTACCTGGCTGAAACCGACCTGGAGCACCCCATGGGCGCTGAGATCATCGCCGCTGGTGAGACCGACGCGACCATCGTAGCCCGGCGCTGTGCGGCTGCCGCGCCCGGCGGCCAGGCGCACTTTTATCAAAAGCACATGACCCACCACATGATCGACGGCATGCCGCGCGCTTGGTTCGCCCAAGTCCAGCATGTCTTTTTGATCCGCCACCCCGCGCGGGTGCTGGCCAGCTATGCCGCCAAGCGCGAAAACCCGACGCTGGCCGACATCGGCTTTACCCAGCAGGCCGAGATTTTCGAGCAGGTGGTGGCCATGGGCCTGCCTGCCTTGGTGATTGACAGCCACGACGTGCGCGACGCTCCAGAGGCCATGTTGCGCGCGCTCTGTGAGGGGCTGGGCTTGGCCTTTGACCCGGCCATGCTGTCTTGGCCGGCGGGCGGGCACGCCGATGATGGCGTGTGGGCAGCACATTGGTACGACGCTGTGCACCGCTCGACCGGATTTGCGGACCCCGAAGGCCCCTTGCCCGAGCTGCCCTCAGAGCTGGATGAAATCTTCGCCCAAGCCTTGGAGCCTTATGAGCGGCTGAAGGCTTATGCCTTGCGCCTGCAGGAGGTCTGAGCATGACTACAGCTACCGGCAGCGAGGCTCTAACCACCCACAGCGCAGAGCAGGACGCGCGTAACGACGACCTGCTGATCTACGTCAACGGCGAACTGGTGCATAAGGACGAGGCCAAGGTCTCGGTCTACGACTCCGGGTTTATGTTGGGCGATGGCATGTGGGAGGGCATGCGGCTCTATGAAGGTCATTGGGCCTTTTTCGACGAGCACATGGACCGCCTGTTCCAAAGCTGCAAGGCCGTGAGCCTGGACATCGGCCTGAGCCGCGATGAGATCCGCGCCCTGCTGGACCGTACTGCTGCCGCCAATGGCATGACCAGCGATGCACATTGCCGCCTGATGATCACCCGCGGGCGCAAGGCCAAACCCTTTCAGCACCCCTCGCTGAGCCGCTGGGGGCCGACCATCGTCGCCATAGTCGAGCATTCCAAACCCGCCGAAGCCCTGGCCGCCAAGGGCATCCGCCTGGCCAGCGTACCGCAGGTGCGCGGCCTGCCCCACAGCCAAGACCCCAAGTTCAACAGTCACTCCAAGCTGAACTGCGTCATTGCCTGCTTGCAAGCCGAACAAGCGGGCGCAGACGAGGGCTTGATGTTGGACCCACATGGCTTCGTAAACACCACCAATGCCTGTAATTTCTTCATTGTGCGCAAGGGCGCGGTTTGGACCTCGACCGGCGATTACTGCATGAATGGTGTCACACGCCAGAAGGTGATCGACCTGTGCCGCGCCCATGACATCCCGGTGTTCGAAAAGAATTTCTCGCTCTATGAGGCCTATGGCGCGGACGAAGCCTTCTTGACCGGCACCTTTGGGGCTCAGACTCCGGTGGCTGAGATCGACGGGCGCGCCATCGGTGACGGCAGCCGTCCGCTCACTCAGCGCATTCGCGCACTCTATAAGGATTTGATTGCCGCTTATATCGCCCGACAAGAGGCGCGTCTTTGAGGCTGCGGAAACCGCGCGCGCTCAGAGCCCGAACAATCGCCCTCGATTGCGTCAGAGCTGCCAGGGGTGCATTTGCGGCAATATCAAAGAGATGGAGCGCGTCGTCTGAATTCAATTCAATGAAACACGCTCAAGCGCCAAGCTGGGGTCCTTGGCCGAAAAGGCGGGCTTGCGCTAACCCTGGCCTCGGCAGGCATCGCGCAACTTGACCACCACATCGCTGCCAAGTCGCAGGCTGGAGCGCCGACGGTGTTGCACCCGTGACGCAGCATCTTGACTGCCCTGGCTTTGAGACAGGGCCTTGGCGGCACCCGGGAAAACGCTGGGGTCCCGGTCAAAAATATAGCCCGCCACCATGCGCGTGCGGCGATCCACCACCCCCGTCAGGCACAAGCGCCCGCCGCAGCCTTTGGCTGCCGGGATGCCTAAGGCTGGCAGTCGCAAGCCTTTCTTTTTCAGCCAGGCATTGCTTGCCGCTTGCAGTGCTAATACCTGCTCGCTGCTTTCAGGGGTCCAGCGTGCCTTTTTCTTCTTACCGTTCAGCAGCGCCAGCTTTTGTTGGTCTGGAGAGGTAAAGGGGTCAATACGGCGTTCAAGCAACCAGCCGGCGATCAAGTCATTGAAGACGAAATCAAAGGCCGTCGCTGCCTGCCCGTCTGCGCCTGATCCATCAACAGCTGAACCGTCAACCGCTGAACCGTCAACTGGGCGCAAGTCCTTGGGCGTCACCTGATCCAGTTGGAAGAGCTGCTGCAAGCTGCCCATGGCGGCCAGCATGTCGGCCTGTTGATCGACAAATCGCTCGCAGGCCTGGGGATCAACGCGGCCTCGTACGGCTGCCGCCTGTGCTTCGCTGCTGGCGAGCTGGTTTTGCAAGCGCTCGATGCGGTTGGTCAGCTTGGTATTGCGATTTTGCAGGTCGATATTATCGCGCTCTAGATCGTGGAGCATGGGCTCATAGTGCGATTTGATCGACTCATTTAGGCTGTGGACCTGCTGCAACAGCCCATCGCGCTCGCCGCCAAAGCTGGCGATCTGAGCCTGGAGCGCGGCGACCTGTGCGCCAAGCTCGGCATCGAAGGTATCGGCGGTTTCTTGGTAGGCCTGATTGACGACCTGGGCCCGCAACAGGGCCGCATCGCGCTCAAAGTGCAACAGATCAAGCTCGTCAAACAACGCGGACACTTGGGTACCTTCGCGGTCTAACAGCTTTTTGATCTTTGGCTCCAGCTCACCTTGAATGCGCGTCTGTGCCTGCGCCAGCGCTTGTTCAAGCTGCTGCTGGCTTGCGAGAAGCGCTTGATGTTCTTGACCCAGCCGCAACAGACCATCGCGGGTGGCCTGCAACTCGGGCAGCAGCTCAAGGTCTATCCTGATTTGATTTTGCTTTAGGCGGTCGGCCAACTGCTGACGCTCCTGCTCGGAGGCGGTGAGTTGGCGGCGGATCGCCTGCTTATCTAAACTCAAACTCGCCACCTGCTGGCGGGCATCGCTGAGCGCCGCTTCGTGCTGGTTCAGCCGCACGGCGAGCGTGGCCAAGCGCGTCGCCGGTTGCGCGTGAAGGCTGGGTGCAGCACCGCCTTCAAGACCGCCTTCAGGACCGACTTCAGGCCTGACTTCAGGGCTGCCCATAGAGCCGCCCCTGGAGCCCCCCCTGGAGCCCCCCCTGGAGCCGATGGGCAAGCTTGCCATAGGCGGTAAGGCGGCGTGTTGGATTGGCGTGCCTGCTGCCGCATTGACGATCTGCGGCATGCTCGCTGGCCCAGGGCTGCGCGCCGCCAAGCTCCTCACTACGCCTTTAGGCAGCGGTGATAGCGAGCGCTGGAGTTCAGGTTCAGCAATCCCTGGTCCTGGGATCTGCGGCATTGGCCGCACGGGGGCTAGGGGCTGCGGTGAAAGAGCCGCGAGCGCGGTCAGCCCCCCGCCATCAGCACCGACATAGCGCAGATCCAACGGCAGGGCTGCGGCGAGCGCCACCGCCGTTGCTACGTCGCCGCTAGCGCCTGTCGTGGGAGCACCTTCGGGGCTTCTGGGGACCGGCGGAGCCAAGCTGGCCAACAGCGCCGCAAAGTCGAGCGTCGCCGCTTGGTAGCCTTGCCCATCGGAGGGAGCTGCCCCAGGCGAAACCAGATCAACAACCGCAAGCGGAACCGCAGCGCGGTGGTCTGGCAGCACGGCGTTGGTCGGCTCTGGATCGGCGGGCTTGGGGCTTTGGGCCACAGCCGTCGCCCCGCAGAGGACCACAGCCAAGCCAAGCAGGCTAGCGTGCTTGACCCAACCGTCTGCTCGCTTTTGCAATGTTAGTCGCCACCCCCGCATTTGGTCCCCTCACACACTGAGAAATGCGCGCTTCGGCCCTTGGGTGCTGCTCTACCAGCGCACCCTTGTTTGCATTCACGCGCCCTTGCTCGCTGGCATTGGCGCGCGCGCCAGCTCTGACCGCGCGCAATAGTCCTGCAAAGACTGTCTGAAATCGCTCGATTTTACAACCAAGCGTTGCCAATCTTGCAATATGCGAGGCTTTCGCACGCTCCGCGCGTGCGTCTTGCGACTCAATTCTACGCGCATGTCTTGGGCTCACAGGCGATCGATCCGGCGCAGTGTCCATGTTGGCTACGCGCGCGCTTCGGTTCGGCTTGTGGCCTCCGTCACCAGGCCGCGGCTGGGCAACCGGATCGGGTACAGAAGCGGACAAAAAAAGCCCCGGATGGCAGGGCCAACCGGGGTTGCTTACGAACTACGTTTGCACTTGGTGCTCATGGAGGCCCTACGGCTGATACCGAAAGGGCGCTCCAATGAACCCAGAGCTAGGCCTCAATTAGAGGCCGAGGAGGGAGCCACCGCTCAAAAGGCCGGTACCCAAGAGGCCACCGCCGCCAAGAAGGTTTGAAGAGCCGCTATCGTTGTCGCCAACGTCAAGAAGCTGGTTGTTTTCGGCCGTTCCGGTTGATCCATTGCCATAGGGCAGAAGAGTGATCGTTGTGTTATTGCTGCTGCCGCCTTCAGGTTGAACGCCAAGGCTCAACAAGCTGCCGCCAGCGTCATTTTCTTCACAAGCAAAGCTCTCGCCACAAGGTTCGCCAAAGGGATCGACAGTCGATGTCTCGGTGCTGCTGTTCAACAAGCCGGCATCCACAGTTCCGTTTCGATTTTGCTTGTCATCTCGGATTGTCAAGATGTCGCCAGTCAACATGCCCTGGTTTAACAAGCTGCCATTGCCCGTAGATGTTGTGACAATAGCGCCGTCACCCAACTGCAGACCACCGCCGAGCAGGCTACCGCCCAGCAGGCCGCCGTCGCCGCCCAGCAAACCACCGCCCAGCAGGCCACCATCGCCACCAAGGCTACCGCCCAGCAAGCCACCATCGCCACCCAGCAGATTGCCGTTCAACAGGCCGCCCTCACCGCCGAGGGTCGAGCCGCTCAGCGCGCCCAGGTCAAGGATGTTGCCAACCGTGATGCTATTGCCACTGCCGGTGCCTTCGCTCTCACCGGAGCCTCCTTCGCTGCCGCCACCCAGGTTGATCAGGTTGCCGCTCAAGAGGCCACCGTCGCCACCCAGCAGGTTGCCGTTCAACAGGCCACCGTCGCCACCAAGCAGGTTGGTGCCGCCCAAGTTGATCAGCGCGCCATCTGAGTCGCCTTCGCCACCGTCGGAACCGCCGCCCAGGTTGATCAGGTTGCCACTCAACAGGCCCCCATCACCGCCAAGCAGATTGCCGTCACCGCCAAGCAGGCTGTTGTTGCCACCTAGGTTGATCAGCGCGCCATCTGAGTCGCCTTCGCCGCCATCGGAGCCGCCGCCCAGGTTGATCAGGCCGCCGTTCAACAGGCCGCCATCGCCACCCAACAGGTTGCCGTTCAACAGGCCACCGTCGCCGCCAAGCAGGTTGTTGTTGCCACCTAGGTTGATCAGAGCGCCGTCGGAGCCGCCTTCACCGCCATCGGAGCCGCCGCCCAGATTGATGAGACCACCACTCAGCAAGCCATTGTCACCGCTAAGCAGGTTGCCGTTTAACAGGCCGCCCTCACCACCAAGCAGGTTGTTGTCTCCTCCAAGCAGGCCATTTTCACCGCCGAGCAGGCTGTTACCGCTGAGATCGATCAGCGCGCCATTGGAGCCGCCTTCGCCGCCGTCAGAACCGCCGTCCAGATTGACCAGACCACCACTCAACAGGCCGTTGTCACCGCCAAGCAGGCTGCCGTTCAATACGCCACCTTCTCCACCAAGCAGGTTGCCGCTCAACACGCCACCTTCCCCGCCAAGCAGATTGCCGCTCAACACGCCACCTTCCCCGCCAAGCAGATTGTTGTCTCCGCCAAGCAAGTTGCCGCTGCCCAAAATATTGCCGGTGGTCAGGCCACCGCTCAGAACATCAGCCGCCAGATTGTCGAGCACGCTGACCGTGTTAGTGCCACCCAGCAGGCCGGGGGCGATATTATCAAGCCCAATCGTGACTTCGCCACCACCGATATTGACATCGCCTTCGTTTGTGACGTTACCGCTATTACTCAGGATGTTGCCAAGGGACGCGTCGACACCGCTCAGCACGTCGCCACCAACAATCCCGCCGTTCAGCAGCTCGCTTGTAACATCGCCGACAACAGGGCTAATCAGCACGTCACCTATCGTGGTACCCAGCAGGGTCACAGGTGAATTATCAACATTGCCGGTTTCGCCGCCCAAAACGTTGCCGGTCACGTTTTTAAGCAGGCTTGTGTTGCCAACCACAGCGCCAGTAACGTTGTTGATACCGAGATCGGCCAGCACACTGTTATCGCCCGTCAAAACGCTGCCGCCGATATCGCTCAGTATGTTGCCGCCAGCACTCAGGATATTAAGATTGTCCAATAGCGGACCCGAGATTGTTCCAATTTGGCTGGCCGAATTGTCCGCTCCGGCCCCCGCCAAGGTGTTTCCTAAGACGTCACCTACGGTCCCTTCGATGCCATTTTCGCTCAAGATATTGCCAGTGAGATTCTGAACGGTCGCCGTGGTCTCGCCCAACACGCCCGCGCCCTCCAAGACACTGGTCGATGAATTTTGCAGCAGGTTGCCCAGTGCGCCTGCACCCAAGCCGGTAAGTACGTTGGTATTCAACTCGCTCACACTTGCACTCAGGTCACTAACGGTGTTGTCATTGCCGATGCTGTTGGTCAAGGTGCTCGTTACGTCGGTGATATTTGAAGACCCGGTGTCGCCGAGCAGGACACTTGCAACGTTCTCCAAAACTGCAGCGTTGTCGCTCAGGACGTTACCACCCAGCAAACCGCTTGCAAGACTGTCATTTGCAATGTCACTCACATTACCGTTGGCCACAACGCTTGACAGTGCATTGCTGAGATCCAACAACCCGCTTGCAACGTTGTTGTTCGAGCCGCCTAAAATACCGCTCAGATTGTTAAACACCCGCAAGTTGTCAACCAACGTCGCATTGCTAAAAATGTCTGTGAGCGTCGCAGTCGCGTTGTTGCTTGATAGGACCGAGCTCAAGCTGCCCAAGGCATTGATATTACCGCCAATGTTTCCCGTGTTCAGCAGCTGGCCCAACATCGCTGAGTTATCCGAATCATTGAGCAAGGACGCAAGATTGTTGATTCCGCGGACACTATTGTTACTGGCCAGCTCTGCAACCAGTTTGTTTATGCCCGCAACATTACCGCTATTGATAATTCCGGCAAGATTGTTGAGCGCCACTTCGTTGCCCGTGGCCGCCAGTGTTGCGGCCAAGCCATTAATGGCCGCGCCGCCCTCATTCGAGATGACTGATCCCGAGATCAGGGTCAGAGCATTTTGGCTCAACCCGTTCAGAAAGTCACCGTTCAAGGAGTTGGCCAGAGTGCCGTCGGCAATTGACAAGGCGCCGTTGGTCAACAAGTTGTTCAAGAGTCCGCTGACTTGGCTAGAACCTTGATTGCCCTGTCCATTGCCGTTGTTGCCGTTGCTATTGTCGTCGTCGTTGTCGCAATTCGCGGCTCCTTGACCGAGGCCTTGACCGCAGTTTCCAATGCCTGGGACGCCCTGGGCAGAGGCACTGGTGCTCGCGACAGTGCTCGCGATTGCCAACAGCGCCGCGAGGGCGGTTGTAGATAGAAGGCCTGCTAAACGCATGTGTTTCGAGTCCTATTGAGTAGAGTAGTTTGTAAGCCCTCGCAGTTTCTCATATGAGACAAATCTGTCAACTTGGGATTGGTGATCGTTCGTTTGGATTTTCCCCCTTTGCAAATTGCGGCGTCACTTGGGCCGATGTTTGGCAAAATTAACTTGCAATACAAGCGTGAAACAATCTCCTCAACCCAGGCTAACGCTATGTATTGCTAGAATAGCAAACAAATATTATCTATATTGTCGATAATAATACCGATAGTTGAGCTATATTTATACAAATAAATAAAGCATGTTAGATCGACTCAACCTCATATCGAGTTATTATAAAATTCAACTTATATATTTTTATTATCTCCGTCATCTCATGTCATTTGAATTACTTAATATCAGCAACTTATGGTTGATTAAACCTTTCGGTGACTCTCGCAAAATGCAGCGTCGCCATGCGCTTATGCAAAAGTTCGGTTACTCACCCAAAGGGTGATCAACCTATACGTTCGAGATTCCGATTCGCAGGCAACTGGCACTGCGCCTATCCTAAAACTCGCCTTTTAAAATGGTTTATCGCGGTTGAAGTCGTACTTGGTGCAATTTCTACCTAGACTTTAGGATAGGAACCCTATTCAGTTGCCAAGCGCGAACACCGTGGAGCAAGGATCTATTCAGCAGTAGAGTCACGAGCAAGCAAACGCTTAGCGTCACTTTCGACGATCCCTTGAACTCTAGGACAAGCCTTATGTGGAAGACATCCTTCGCGCGCCTCTGCGCAGCACTGCTGTTGGCTGGCAGTATATTGAGCGCTCAGACAGCCTCCGCCTTTACGTCTGTGGCCAACACCGCGACCGTGACACTCGCGGGCGTAGAAGTTGACCCTGATCTATTGAACAACACCTCAACCGCGGAGTTGACGGCGCTGTTGGACGTGATCTTGGTGGCGACAAAAGCTGACGTGGCTGCCACTTATACCCCTGGTTCAACAACCAGCTACACCGTGACCGTGCTAAACTCCGGCGTCACACAAGCTGAAGACGTTGATATTTCCGACACTTTGCCAACGGGCGCAACTTTGACCGGAATTTCCTGTTCAACGCTGTTGCTGGCAACCTGTGGCTCGACCACCGCTGTGGCCGGCGACGCCTCCTTCACCCACACTGGCAACGTAATCCCCACTGGCGGGTCGATCGTGCTGACCGTTGACGTCGCCTTTGCTTCAAGCATGACTGCAGCAACCATCACCAACACAGCGAACGTGATCGACAACACCTCGGGCGTGACCACCAGTGCATCAGACATAAACGCGCGTGCAGTCGTGGCTGATGTTGCCATCGCGAAATCTGCAACAGGGACGACCTACACCCCGGGCGGCACCGACACTTATACGCTGACCATTACAAACGCTGGCCCGTCCGACGCCATTGGCGCAACCGTGGCAGATATCCTGCCAGCAGGGGTAACCTTGAGCGGCGCTTGGAGCTGTACACCTGAAGGTTCGGGCTCTGCCTGTGCTGCGGCATCTGGCGGCACAGCAGGTGACAGCAGCATCAGCGCAACGATCGACGTGATCGACGGCGGTACGGTGACCATCACCATCCCCGTTGTCTTCGCATCGACCGAAGCTGGCTTCCTGTAATCCAGGCAGCAACGACAGCGCTTGAACCCCTTGGGTCAACTCAGGCGTAAGCGGTGGCTGGACCGCACGTTGCTTGGCTGGGTCCGGCCTGCGAGTTGATACCCATCACATGATGGGGAGTTCTTTAGGCTATGGAATCTCAGACTGCGTTTCTCAGGTC
>JAUIBT010000049.1 GCA_030428255.1 Alphaproteobacteria bacterium
CGAAACGAGTCCGAGGCGGCAAGCGGAAGCGGCATGATTGCCAGGATGGCACAAACCATGACAACTCCTGAACTCCGCCACCTGATCTCGCGCCTTCTGCCGCGCCCCATACTCACCGCCACCTTCAAATGGGACTGGTCGCGATGGCGACGCGAGCATCAAGTCGCCGCCGCCATTGCTCATCGCAAAACACGCCATAAAATGCAACTGTAGTACTAGTACCTCGTCCGACAGCTCCACGTTCAGACGTCGCGCTGGGATATCGACCGCGATAATGTCGCCCGTTTCTACCAAAGCCAACGGGCCGCCGACAAAGGCCTCGGGCGCGATGTGCAAGACGCAAGCTCCGAAGGCCGTGCCCGACATGCGCGCGTCGGACAGGCGCAGCATATCACGATACCCTTGCTTTAAAAGTGCTTGCGGCATGGGGATCATGCCCCATTCGGGCATGCCGGGTCCCCCTTGTGGGCCCGCGTTGCGCAAGACCAAGACATGATCCGGCGTCATGGGGTAGTCGGGGTCTTCGATGATAGCCTTCATTGCTGGGTAGGAATCGGCGACGATCGCCGGTCCGCGATGCTGATAGAATTTGGGATCGCAAGCGGCGGGTTTGATGACCGCGCCGTCGGGGGCAACGTTACCCTTGAGGACCGCTAACGAGCCTTCATGATAGACCGGGTTCGACAAAGGGCGGATAACGTCCTGGTTGTAGTTTTGAACGTTGGCCAAGGCCTGGTGCCATGTTTGGCCCGATACGGTCAGCGCGTTCCGGTCGATTTTATCGCCCAACTCATAAATCAGGGCGAGCAAGCCGCCGGCGTAGAAAAAGTCCTCCATCAGGTAGCGCGCTCCGCAAGCGCCTTGGTCAGTTCTGCCAAAATACCAGTCTTGCCAAACAGGTCGCCGGGCGAACGCCCCTCCATAAGACGGTCAAGAACGTCTTTATCGATGCTCATACGTGGATCTCCTCTGTGAGCAGTTACCACGTCAGCGCACAAAATTCAGGATAGTCCCGATTTGTCCAAATCGTCCAGTCCCAGGGCAAGCCCCGCGCGTCGGGCCATGGCAATCAAATGGATAATGGCGTTGGTCGAACATCCCATTGCCATTGTGGCAGTGACGGCGTTCTTCACAGAAGCGGGGCTCAGGATCTTGTCCGGGGTCAAATCCTGCCAGACCATGTCAACGATCCGGCGGCCGCACGCTGCCGCCATCCGTTAGTGCGCTTAGTCGGCGGCCGGAATCGAGGAGGCGCCCGGCAAGCACAGACCCAATGCGTCCGCGATTGCGGTCATGGTGCTGGCGGTACCCATGGTCATGCAGTGGCCGTAAGAACGCGCAATACCGGCCTCGACGCCCTCCACATAGGCATCGTCAACTGTGCCCGCGCGCCGTTCGTCCCAAGCTTTGAAGGCGTCGGTACCTGATCCCAATGTACGACCGGCAAAATTGCCCCTCAGCATGGGCCCCGCGGGTAGATAGATAAAGGGCAGGCCCATCGACACAGCCCCCATCACAAGGCCGGGCGTGGTCTTGTCGCATCCGCCCATAAGCACCGCGCCATCAACCGGATGAGAACGCAGCAGCTCCTCGGTCTCCATCGCCAACATATTTCGGTAAAGCATGGTGGTGGGTTTGACGAACTGCTCGGCCAACGACATAGCGGGCAGCTCGATCGGCCAACCGCCAGCTTGCAAGATCCCGCGCTTAACCCAATCCGCGCGCTCGCGCAAATGCGCATGGCAGGGATTGATCTCGGGCCAGGTATTGACAATCGCGATGGCGGGCTTGCCCTCCCAATCGGCCCGGCTGATGCCCATTTGCAGTGCCCGGCTACGGTGCCCCAAGGAGCGCATGTCTTGCGGAGCCATCCAGCGCGCCGAGCGCAGGTCTTTATAGGTCTTGTTGGTCATGGTCATCCCCCATCTAGCACATTTGAGGTCTAGGCTAGCGCTTTGGGGCTATCCTGCAACCTGCAAAGCCGTTGGAAGAAGTGCTGCCAAACTAAATCAGGATCCAGATCCGTTCGCCCTCCATCTTGACGGTGTAGGTGTTCAAATTCTCGCAGACAGGTGCGCGTAGAGCCTCGCCGCTTCGGTAGTCAAACTGACCATTGTGTTTCGGGCATTCGATCACGTGATCCATGACAAGGCCATCGGCCAGGTGAACCTGTTCGTGCGTGCAGAGCCCATCGGTGCAGTAGAAGGCGTCATCTGGGCTGCGGTAGATGGCAAAGCTGCGCCCTTGGTGGTCAAAGCGGATCAGGTCCTCCGGGTCGATATCGTCTTTTGCACAAGCGTCGATCCATTCAGTCATGGTGTGTCCTTAAGTGTTGTGTTGCCTATGGTTTTGGTGTGCGTGGCTTTGGCGTTTGTGAGCGCTAGATCGCTACCTGGTGCAGGTCTTCACGATAGGGCCGCGCGCTGTCTGGCAGCTCGCGTTTGATGAAGAAATCCTCATAGCGAAGTTGGCGAAGAACGGCAGGGATGACCTCGCAATAGGCCGCCCAAATTGATGGGCTCGGCGCGGGCAAGTCGTGCTTAATTTTGGCATGCAGCGCAGGCAGGCGGTGGTAGGGCACCATCGGGAACATGTGGTGTTCAATGTGGTAATTCATATTCCAATACAGGAAACGGCTTACAGGGTTCATATAGACCGTCCGGCTGTTTAGTCGATGATCGGTGACGTTTTCCGCCAGTCCGGCGTGCTGCAAAACGCCGGTAAGAACATGGTGCCAAGCGCCATAAAGGCGCGGCAGACCCACGACCATCAGTGGCAGGATCGAACCCAACCATAGCGCTAGGGCAATTGTAGCCAGGTAGATCGCAAGCCAGACGCGGGCAACACGGATGGCTTTGGCCTGTTCACTCGCGGGAATGAAAGTGACTTCTTCAGGATGCAGCCTGCCACTAGCGTTCAGCAGCATGCGCGACCAGCCAGCCCAGGCATCGGCCAGCCCCACGAGATTGGCGAGAATCCGAAACAGCTTGGGTGGGCGCATCGCGACGATCTCTGGATCGCGGCCGACAATGATCGTATCGGTGTGGTGGCGCGCATGAGACCAGCGCCAGGTCACCGGGTTGCGCACCATCATGAAGGCGGCAATCTGATATACCAGGTCATTCATCCAGGCTGTGCGAAAGGCGGTGCCATGGCCGCACTCATGCCAACGCGAGTCCATGGCCGAGCCATAAAGCACGCCGTAACAGAGCCAAAGCGGTATCGACCAAGGGCTGGGCCATAGCGCGATCGCGCCGACGACGAAAACAATCATCAGGCAAAAGAGAATGAGGGTATCGCGAATGGCAGGGCCATCCTCGCGCTTCATCAAGGCCTTCATCTCCTTGCGCGGAATATCGCTGTGATACCACTGGGCAGCGGCAAGGCCGCTTTCGACGGCCTCAGCGCCGTCAGGTCCAAGCAAACTATAGTCTTTGGCGCTCATTGGCCCTCCTTGAGCGAAAGTGGTTTAGATCCGAGCGGGGATGAAATCGAGGTTGAGGCCAAAGCCTATCGCGCAAGCCGACCGGGGCAATGGGGGCAACCTTTATTGTTGCAAGCGCCATCAAAGCGGGCAAATGTGTGTGATGGTTTTACATCAATTTTCTTGCAAGGAGATCGAAAGGTCATGGCAAGGCGACCGACAATTCATGACGTAGCGAACGTTGCTGGTGTAAGCACGGCCACGGTAGATCGGGTGTTGAACGGTCGGCAAAAAGTGCGTGAAGAAACCGCTAAGCGCGTCTTTGGGGCAGCCCAAAAAATTGGCTATCATGGGGTCGGCCTGATCGCGCAGCGTATGCGCGCGGACCTGCCTTACATTCGATATGGCGTGGTGCTGCACAAGCGGCATCAAGACTTCTATGTCAATTTTCGCCAGGAGCTGGAGCGCGCTGTCCTGACCTTGACCGGCGTGCGCGCAGAGTTGAAGTTGCGGTTTTCACCGTCACAAAATCCAGCCGACTTTACCGCTGAGATGGAGGCCTTGGCCCAAGAAGTGGACGTGTTGGCCGCCACTGCGATCACCGACAATGCCATCAGCGAGAAGGTCGAAGAATTGCAGGCACGTGGTATTCCATGTTTTGCGATATTAAACGATTTTGCGCCTGGCCTACGCCAAAGCTACTTGGGTCTTAACAATCTGAAAGCGGGACGAATTGCAGCTTCGATCATCGCGATGACCGTGCCCAAAAGCGGCAAGCTCGCGGTATTCGTCGGTGGGTATCGTTGGTATGGCCATGCGCTGCGGGAGACGGGTTTTCGCTCCTACTTACGCGAAAAGGCGCACCATCTTCAAACGCTCGAAACGCTGGTGAATCTGGAGACCCGCCAACTCACTTACGAGACAACGCTCGATATGGTTCATCGCCATCCGGACCTGCGCGGCATCTACTGTGCTGGTGGCGGAATGGAGGGGGCGATCGCGGCGATGCGTGAGCTTCGTAAGCCGGGGGAAGTTGCTCTTGTTGTAAGCGAGCTTACGACGGAATCGCGTAAGGCGCTGACCGATGGTTACGTCACTCTGGTCATCGCAACGCCGCTAGCAGCCCTTTGCAGAGACTTGTTTGAGCTTATGACAAAGGCAGTGCTGGAGGGCATGCTCAACACAGCCGGACAGCACTTTTTGCAACCCGATCTCTATTTGCCAGAGAGCCTTTAGCGTGATGATTTAACATCATCGCCGTGAGCAATTACATCATGAATGATAGAAATCGGTTGCACGTCATTGACCGAATCGCTGCTTCGGGCGAAGCCTAGATACAGAATGATTGAAATTGAGGATCGGGCACATGCTCAAACTTCGACACCCCTTCTTTAACCCGCTTTGGCGGCGGGTTGCCGTCGTCGTTTTCACGGCGGCTTGGGGCATGGTGGAGCTTTTCTGGGGTGCTGAACTCTTCTGGGCGATTGTCTTTTTCGGCCTCTCTGGCGTTTGCGCCTGGGTCTTTCTTTATGACTGGCAGGACGTTCCAGAAGATCAAGACTGACGGCCGGTGCCAGCCTCACGTTTCTGCAACTGTCTAGCGAGTTAACATGCCTGACCTACTGCGCCGCCCGACCGCTGTGACCGGCAAGATCCATGACATTTCACCCGCTGACGCCAACTGGAGCTATGTCGGCTTTGGCGTCTATCGCTTGAAAGCCGGCGAATCCGAAGCAGTAGTGACGGAGGATCGAGAGGTCATCTTGGTGCTGGTCGAAGGCAAGGCCAAGCTGCGGGCCTCCGGTCAAGATTTCGGGGAGCTGGGCGAGCGCATGAGCGTGTTCGAAAAGACACCGCCGCATTGCCTCTATGTACCCAATGCGAGCGACTGGGGTGCCGCGGCCACGACGGATTGCACGCTGGCGGTCTGTAGCGCGCCCGGTAAAGGCAGCCACAGCGCCCAAGTCATCGGACCTCGTGGCATCGAGACCGTGACGCGCGGCAAGGGCGCCAACACCCGCTGTATCAACACCATCGCGATGGAAGAGCGCGACGTGGCGGACACGCTGCTGGTGACAGAGGTGTTCACGCCGACCGGCAACTGGTCGTCTCATCCGCCGCACCGCCATAACGAGGATGATTTTCCGCGCATGACCTACCTGGAAGAAACCTATTACCATCGTCTGAACCCAGAGCAGGGCTATGGCCACCAGCGGATTTGGACCGAGGACGGCACCCTGGACGAGACCATGACCGTGCACAATCACGACGTGGTGCTGGTACCGTGCGGCCACCATCCCTGCGGCGTACCCTGGGGCTATGAGATGTATTACCTCAATGTCATGGCCGGACCTTTGCGCAAGTGGCGGTTCGAGAACCATCCTCACCACGACTGGATTTATCAACGCGATAGTGCACCCTAACCACAGGAGCCCCTATGCCCTTCGACCATGACAAGTCCGCAGGCTTTTTCCAGCCCGGCCACTGCCAGCTGTCCGACCTAGAGACCTTGTGCCAGCAGTCCATAAGCCTGGCTGATCTGAACTACGCCAGCGATGTGCAAAAGAACATTCCCCTCTATGATGCCCGGGCCTTGAGCCTCGTTTTGGCTGATGCCGAGCAGCGCCAAGAGCTTTTGAGCGAATGGGCTTGGATTTTCCGGGCGTCAGCCGGTGTGATCGCAATCAAGGGCGCGGTTGCCGACACGACCGCGCTCGACGAGGCGACGACTGTCTTTGACGCTATCATTGCTGAAGAAAAGGCTGGGTCGGGCGGAGGCGGTGACCACTTTGCCAAGGCTGGGGCCAATGACCGGGTTTGGAACTCGCTGCAAAAGCTCTGTCTGCGCGCACCGCAGGTTTTCGCGCGCTGTTTTGCCAGCCCCAGTATCGCAGCGGCTTGCGAGGCCTGGCTTGGGCCACGCTATCAGATGACGGCTCAGGTTAACCTGGTCCGCCCGGGAGGCAGCGCACAAGAAGCGCATCGTGACTATCACCTTGGGTTCCAAAAGGCAGAGGAGGCCGCGCGCTTCCCAATCCACGCACACGAACTTTCGGCTGCTTTGACCCTGCAAGGTGCGGTGGCCCACTCTGATATGCCGCTTGAGTCCGGCCCAACCAAATTGCTGCCGTTCAGCCAGGCCTATGATGCGGGCTATTTGGCGTTTCGCCAGCCCGAGTTTCGCGACTATTTTGAAAGCAACTATGTGCAACTGGAGCTGAACAAGGGCGACGCCGTTTTCTTCAATCCCGCTTTGTTTCATGCTGCCGGTGCGAACAGCTCCCAAGACGTTCAGCGCCTGGCAAACCTGTTGCAGGTCTCCTCCGCCTTCGGGCGCCCGACCGAAGCCGTGGATCGCTGCGCTATGAGCAAGGCCCTTTATCCGGCTTTGCAGGCTCTGTTGGCGAAGGGCGCGCTTGATGAAGCGCAACTTCGGGCGGCTGTTGCGGCTTGCGCGGAAGGCTATGCCTTTCCGACCAACTTGGATACCGATCCTCCGGTTGGCGGCCTTGCGCCTGAAAATCAACAAGCACTGTTTTTGCGCGCGCTTGAGCAGGGGATGAGCCCAGCGGCCTTCGACGCTGCGATCGACGAACAAGCGCGCCGCAAGCGAGCCTAGAAGGTCGGCCAGGGGCTCACCGTGCTCCCTCGTCGGCCGCGCGGTTTGCCAGATCGGATAGGGCAACGGCGGGCTAGCCGTGCCAGCACGGCCCGCTAACTCTGGCCTGTCAGTTCTGGCACCGCTAGCGCTGACCCAGGCATTTCGTTAGCGGATAGGCCGCCACAAAAGCCTGGTAGCCATCATCATAGGCAGCCCGCAAGGCGTCATCTGGCGCAATAGTGAGGTGGTCCCGTTTACCTAGACAAGATGGCAGCGGTTTTAGTGAGCGTTATGGTCTGTCATGCTGCTTGGTGTTGAGGGAGTATATCAGTCTGGCTCGGTGTTGCGACCCCAAAATCCTCGAGCCCGCAAAAGCGAGAGGATGAAGGGGGCGGTGCGACTTTTTCAGCTTGGTCGTAGGCTTGCGCAGGCGTTAGATCGCCAAGCGAAGAGTGAGGGCGCGTCTTGTTGTAAAACTCGATCCAATCGCCGATGAGCTTCCTTGCTTCAAAGCCGTTTGTGATCTCGTTCAAATACACGCATTCATATTTGAGCGATCGCCAGAGGCGTTCAATGAAGATGTTGTCCATGCAACGTCCCTTCCCATCCATGCTGATGGTCACACCAGCTTCGATCAATACGTCGGTGAAAGGGTAGCTGGTAAATTGACTACCCTGATCGCTATTGAAGATTTTGGGCACACCAAACTTCTCTATGGCCTCTTGGAGTGCCTCAACACAAAAATCAGCTGTCAGCGTGTTGCTGACACGCCATGACAAGACATTGCGCGTGGCCCAATCCATAATGGCCACAAGGTAGAAAAAACCGCCTCGTACCGGAATGTAGGTTATGTCAGTGCACCAAACATGATTGGCTTTTGTGATGCTTAAACCGTTGAGAAGATACGGATAAATTCGATGCTCTGGATGGGGGTCGCTGGTATTTGGCTTCTGATAAATCGCGGCCAAACCCATCAGACGCATCAAGCGCCTCACGCGATGGCGGCCGACCATTACGCCGGAATGAGCCAGCGCTCGTTTCATTTGTCGGCTACCGTAAAACGGATATGCTGTGAACAGCTCGTCGATTTTGCGCATCAGATCGAGCGTCTCGGCACTCTCGCCAACAGGGCGATAGTAGACGGAAGATCGGCTGATGTTGAGAAGTTTGCACTGCCGGCTAACGCTGACAGTGGCTTTGCTGGGCTCCCGCTGGATCATGGCTTTGCGCTTATTCCAATCCGCTGGAGCCCTTCTGCTAAAAAATCCCGTTCCATCGTCAACTGCCCGATCTTGGCATGAAGCGACTTGACGTCCGGGCCATCTTCCTCTTTGGATTTTCTGCGACTGTTGCGTTCAAATCCCCGCGGTGATTGACTCGATTGCCTGTTGCTTGAAGGTAGAAACCTGGCCGGTAGAAATCTTGTACTTCGAAGCAATCTGCTGGCTCGTCAGCTCTCCGTGAAGAGCATCGAGAGCAACTTTGGCTTTGAACTCTGGCGTGAATGATCTGCGTTTGGGCATCGTTACTCGTCCTTTCGACTGGTAAATGCTCACTAGCACATTGTCTCGATTTCCGCGGCCACCTCAACTCTTCCCGGCGGAACAGGCCCGCATCATCCAGTTGTTGGTGCGGCGGGTCACGGTCACCGCCGCCGGGCTCGAGGTCGACATTCGCCGCGAGGGCATCGCCGGAGTCATCCGCGAGATGGTGGTGCCACGCAGGCTGGAGGCAGCGGAATGACCAAACCCAACGACACGATCCGCGTGCTGATCCCCCTGACAGTTCGCAAGAAGAATGGGCGGCCAAAGATCCTGCCGCCTGCCGACTACCGGCCGAGCGAGGATCAGGCCCAAGATCCTCATATCCTGCGCGCCATCGGCCGGGCATGGGGCTGGCGGCGGCGCATGGAGTCCGGTGAGTTCGCCACCATCCAGGAACTGGCCGAGGCGGTCGGGCTGGCCGAGCGGCATGTCAGTCGCCAGCTGCGCCTCGCCTATCTGGCGCCAGAGGTGCTGAAGCGACTGACCTGCGGGCGGGAGGCGTCGGCGGTCAGCCTGTACGATCTGTGCTTTCTGGCGGGGGAGCTTTGGGGAAAGCAGGTTGGACAAGTGTTTGAGTGAAGGAGCACCTGTCTGATTGATCACAGCCTTGGGCTAGAATAATTTGACGAAATGAAATCAGAAACTCCATTTCTTTCGCCAGAGCGACAAGCCTTGATTGACGCCTATGAGCGGGCCGATCGGGCGGCTGTGGGTTTCTCCATGGATTACCCCTCGGGCTTGCACACCGGCATGCACAGCCATCCAAAGGCGCAGCTTATCTATGGCATTTCCGGGGTGATGCGGATCGAAACTGAAAGCGCTTTCTTCGTGTTGCCGCCGACCAAGGCTCTGTTTCTGCCACCTGACGAGATGCACTCCATCACCATGGAGGGCGATGTCGCGATGCGCGAGTTGTTCATTGATCGGACGCTGGCGGACAAGGTCGCGCCAGAGGCCCGCGTGATGACCGTCAGCCCGCTTTTGCGCGAACTGCTGGTCGCAATCTGTAACGAGCCTGTGGACTGGGATCAGGCCGGCCGCGCCCCGCATCTGATCGCCCTCATTCTCGAAGAAATCGGGCGCGCCAAGACCTTGCTCACGCGCCTGCCGTCCGTTCACGAGCCGCGTTTGCTGCGGGTTGCTCACGCCATCATCGAAAACCCCGCTGATTCCCGATCCCTTGAGGATTGGGCGGAAATCTGCGGCGCATCGGATCGAACCTTGGCGAGGCTGTTCCTGCGCGAAACGGGCATGACATTTGGCCAATGGCGGCTGCAAGCAAAACTAAACGCGGCGTTTATTCTGCTCATGACCGAGGGCGATATTCCCCGTGTGGCACAAAAGGTTGGCTTCAGCAGCCATTCCGCATTCGGCGTTGCGTTCCGGAGGAACTTTGGCCTGACGCCGGCGCAGGCCCGCACGCTCCACCTCGGCTAGCGCGATCAGTTTGTCTGTTTGGCAACAAAAATTGTCCTGCTGTTTTTGGGATGCCTGTGCAAATTGGAGGCGACGATCAACGCCGCCAAGAGGACAAATCCATGAGCGCAGAACTTTTCAAAGAAATCGGTGTCATCCGGTCGGACGAGCTTGAAGAAGGCCCGATCACGCCCGGCCAAATTCGCCGTAAGGCGCTGGAGGCAGGCGACTTGTGGGTTGGTGAATGCCATGTCACTGCACTGGATCAGCCAAGTCAGTGGCATCACCACAAGGACTTCGACAGCGTGATGTATATGCTGTCCGGCCGCATCCGCGTCGATCACGGCCCCGGCGGCACGGAGTCCTTTGAAATGGGCGCAGGCGACTACGCCTACTTCCCGCGCCGCTTGATCCACCGCGCCCAGATCCTCGAAGGCGGCGATGATGTTCGCTACGTCTTTCTCAGGATCGGTAAGGGCGAGACCCTGGAAAATGTCGATGGCCCCGACGCGATTTGAGTGACCGCAGAGTATTGATGAAGGAGCCAGACATGGCTGAAGATCTGTCCAATTGGACGCCCCGCCCCAAACCCTCAACTCAACCGATGGAAGGCCGCTTTGTTCGGTTGGAAAAGCTCGATCCGGCCAAGCACGCCGATGGCCTCTTTGACGCCTCGGCACAACCCGATGGTGAGGAACGCTTCCGCTGGCTGCCCGATCTGGTGCCCACAGACCGCGCCGAATTTCGCAAATGGGTGGAGCAGGTGGCCGCCAGCGAAGACCCGATTTTCTTTGCGGTGATCGACAAAGCCACCGGTAAGGTTGCAGGCCGCCAGACCTACATGCGGATGGACCCGGCCAATGGCGTTGCGGAAATTGGCCACATCTACTGGGGCCCGCTCGTTTCCCGCAAGCCCGCCGCGACCGAAGCGCTGTTCCTGTTCGCGCGCCACATTTTTGATGACTTGGGCTATCGTCGCTTCGAGTGGAAATGCAACAACGAGAACCTGCCCTCGAAGCGCGCCGCGACCCGCTTCGGCTTTCGACCCGAGGGCGTATTTCATCAGCACCTGATTGTTAAAGGGCGCAACCGCGACACGGCTTGGTTTGCGATGCTCGACAAGGATTGGCCGAGCCTCCGGCCAGCCTATGAGGCGTGGCTGGCGGCCGACAACTTTGACGAAGCGGGCGCACAGCTTCGAAAACTCGAAGAGTTGCGGAAGTAATCTGACTTTTTTAGCTGCGGCCGGTTCCCCCATGTTGGGACCGGCCGTTGCCATTTTAGGGACAGCAAGGGGCGAAACGGCTTAATGCCATGCGCATGAGCCCGCACAACCACGCCGCTTTCGGGTGTCTCTGTTCGCACCGAGAGCAGATGAACCGGTAATCCCCCCATTTTTGACGGGGTTCATCCGTAGAACTTACGCAGCCATCGCCATTTTCATAGCGGGTGTAATGCCGCCTAACGCCATGTTAGGTCGGTCGTTATTGTATGTCCAGAGCCATTGGGTGGCTTGATCCTGAGCTTCTCCGATGCCTTCCGAGATGGTCGCAAACATCAGGACACTACACCGCTAGCAAAACGCCCCGGCGCCGCGGCCAGAGATTTTCGCGTGAAGAGTCCACGCGCAATTCAACGAAGACTATCCCAGCACCCGCCCCAATGCCCCGGCGACGCTATCAGCCGCTGCGGTCATTGGTTCTGCAGCCAGGTGAGCGTAGCGGGCAGTTGTCTGAACCTGCGTGTGACCCAGGAGTTTGCCGATCATAGGCAGGCCGTAGCCAGCTGCAACAGCGACCGAGGCAAAGGTATGACGCAGGTCGTGGATGCGAACGTCCTCGATCGCAGCGCGCTTGCGGATGCGTTGCCATGGATGTTGCAGGTCAGTCAGATGGGCACCTGGTCTTGCCCCGGTGATGACCCATGGGTTGCCTTTGACCCTCTTAACGTCGGAGAGGACCTGCAGGGCAGGTGCGCCAAGGTAGACTGTCTTAGCGCCGCTCTTTGAATCTGGCAGGTTGATGTAGGCGCGCTCAAAGTTGATGTAGTCCCACTTCAGCGTCATGATCTCGGAAAGTCTGCAGCCGGTGAAGAGCAGGAGGCGCAGGGCGTTGACGGCGGACTGTGTTTCCAACTGCTCGCTTTCACATTGGCGCAAGACCTCGCCAAGCCGAGCCAATTCGTTTTTGCTGAGGTAACGCTCGCGCTTTGGCTCCTTGTACTTCTTGATGTGGCGGCAGGGGTTTGTACCGTCGGCCCGCAGGCCCCAGACTTCGGCCAGGTTGAAGGCCTTGGACAAGAACTGGATGCAGCGATTGGCCTGGTAGGGCTTGTGCCGTAGAGCATGGTGAAACTTAGCAATATCGGCGCGCTGGATTTGGCTAACACGTATTTGGCCGATGGGCTTTTTGATGTAGGCCTTGGTGTAGAAGCGGTACCCGACGACAGTGTTGGGTTTGCAATGCGGGACAGCGTGTTCTTCAATCATGCGCTCGCAGAGCTCGGAGACGGTCATTTCAAGGCGGGCTTGCTTGCGGGCAGCGGATGGGTCTTCGCCGCTCTTTACGCGGCCGAGCACTTTGATGGCCTCGCCGCGGGCTTGGTCTGTGGTCAGGACACCGTGCATACCAAGGCTGATCCGCCGATAGCTGCGGCCAACGCGGTATTGGACAAGATAGGACCGGCGACCGCTGGGTAGAATTCTTGCGCCAAAGCCAGGAATGTCGCTATCGAAGATGATGTAGTCTTTGTCTTTGACCTCGGCATTTTCAACCAGGCGCTTTGTGATTTTGGGCATGGGGTAGGGGCCTCGTTTCAGGTTTTTCCGGCAGACCGTCGGCGGTGCTCTTTGAAATCCATGGACGCACTATGGACGCAAGAGGGCGCGAAATGCTTCGGGTCTGTTCGTAGTGACTAGAAACTTAGCCTCGACTAATATCAAGCAATATCAGTGATTTAGCGTAGAATAGCGCGGTCTTTCGTAGCCCCGAGTAGTTTTTCGACGGCGGCTCATAACCTGAAGGTCGTCGGTTCAAATCCGGCCTCCGCAACCAAATTAGACCGTAACTTCAATAAGTTACGGGTTTTTTGGTTCTCCGACGCATTCCGTTAAAAAGTCATGTCAACT
>JAUIBT010000018.1 GCA_030428255.1 Alphaproteobacteria bacterium
GTTCTGCCGGTTCAAGGACTGGCGCCGCGTAGCGACCCGGTTCGACCGCAACATCAAGACCTTCATGGCCACTATCGCCATCGCAGCCTTCGTCACATGGTGGCTCTAATGAGTCCGGACCCTAGTACCACTTGTTGTCGAGAGAGCGGCGAGGCTTGGTATTGCACCAAGTTGGCTGCTCTCGGCACTGGTGGGCAGGGACCTGCCCCAGCCCGTACATCCAGCGCTTGCAGTGTCGGTCACAGGCCGCGTCCACGCTTGATGGGCGCATCGCGGCCCAGTTTGGCGCGCACCTGATCCAGCGCGCGTTCAAGGGCGCGCTGCTTATCATTGGGGTCTTCGATCAGATCGGCTGGATCGCCTTGTTCAATCGGCACGAAGCCTGCCGAGCCGATACCGATCAAGCGATAGGCCTTACCTGGCCCAAGCTCAGGATGCAGTAGGCTACAGGCTTCGGCGAAGATCCGCTCAGCACTGGCGGTCGGGTCGGGCAGGGTGTGGCTGCGCGAAATCGAACGAAAGCGGCTGTCTTTGAGCTTCAAGGTCAAAGTCTTGGCCGCAAGCGCTTGATCCTTCAGGCGATAGGACAGCTTTTCGCACAGGGGCCACAGCTTGCGCTCTAGCTCCGCAGCGCTGGACAGATCGGTGTTGAAGGTGGTCTCGTTTGAGACCGATTTGGACTTGGCCTCCTCGACAAAGGCGCGCGAATCGAGGCCGCGTGCATAGGCGTAGAGCCGCTTGCCCCAAGCCCCAAACTGGCGAAACAAGTCGTCCTCGCTCAGCGGCAGCAGATCGCCGACCTTGTAGATCCCGCGCCGGTTCATGGCGGCCACCGTGACCTTGCCAACGCCCCACAGGATCGAAACATCCTGCTCGGTCAAAAAGGTCGGACCGTCGCTGCGCCCCAACACCGAGAAGCCCCGCGGCTTTTGCAGATCAGAGGCAATCTTGGCCATCAATTTGTTGTACGACAGCCCCACCGAAACACTGATGCCCAATTGTTGCTCGACCAACTGCTGAAAGTCGCGCAGCACCAGGGCTGGCGGGCGCTTGTGAACCGCTTGCGTGCCGGTCAAATCCAAGAAAGCCTCGTCAATCGACAAGGGCTGAACGGCAGGAGTCAGCGTTTCCATGGCCTCGCGCACCTGCTTTCCTACTGCACTATACTTGGCCATGTTGGGCTTGATCACCACCGCATCTGGGCAGGCTTCTAGCGCTTTGAACATGGGCATGGCAGAGCGCACGCCGCGCGTTCGTGCCACATAGCAGGCCGTGGCCACCACGCCGCGCTTGCCGCCGCCGATAATGACCGGTTTGCCCGCCAAAGCCGGGTTATCGCGCTTTTCAACAGCAGCGTAAAACGCATCACAGTCGATATGCGCAATGGAGAGTGAGAACAGCTCTGCGTGGGCGGAAAGGCCGGGGCGAGAGCAGGAGGGGCAGCGACGGCCTGCCGATGGGGGTGATGCTGGATGCTCGCCGCCGCTTGCTGCAGGCCCGTCATGGCCGCGCTGCCAACTGTCTGCTTGACAATGGCGGCACATCCAACCCGCTAGGGGTGCGGGTATCGTCGATGTTTCCAATTGCCTGCCTGCCTGTTCCATAAGCTAATTATACGTCTTATTCCTTTAGTCTACCAGGAGCCCCGCATGCATCGCCATTTTCTTCCTCTCATCGTTGGGCTTGTTGTGCTTTTCAGCGGTCTCGGTACGCAAGACAGCCAGGCTCAAGCGCGAGCCAAGTATATGTCGCTGGAAAACTGCCCGGTCTATGATCAACCCGCCAACCAAGATGAGGACTGGATTATCTTGAACTGTGCCGGCTACGGGGACGTTGGCTTTCTGCTTATGTATGGCGACGCGCGTGAGTGGCCCAAACTCTATAAGAATGGCTGGGAGCGAGATTTCTATTCCGAAGTCATGAGCCAGGCTCGGGGCCACTTCCCAGGCTTTGGTGCCAAGGTGGTCGAGTTTCGCTATCGCCAGAAAAACCGCCCGCACGCTCTGATCTTCCGCATCAACAGCGATAATCCCAACACCAGCGGTCACTATTCAGATTTGTTTGTCGCCCGGATCGGCAGTACGCCTAGCGAGACCTGCATCATCGGCGTCGCACGGACCAACAGCCAGGCCGCTGCATTGGCAGATTCCAACGCGCGCTGTTATTGATCCAGCAAAGCGGCGCAATCGGTGCAGGGAGCGAAACTGCAGGAACGGGTCTGCTCACGCGCCAGGACGCGCCCGACCAAAACCAAAAAGGGCCACCTCATCGAGGCAGCCCTTTTTTCATTTCAGATCCGGTCGTAATCTTACTTAATCTTCGCTTCCTTAAAGATGACGTGCTTGCGCACAACCGGGTCATATTTCTTTAACTCCAGCTTTTCGGTCATGGTGCGGTTGTTTTTCTTACGCACGATGAAATAGCCGGTGTCGGCCGTGCTGACCATGCGGATCAAAATCGACGCTGGTTTTGCCATGTGACTATCCTCTTGAAATCTTAGGCTGGCCCATCAAGAGGCCTTTGGGATTGAGCGCCGCACCATAGACTGATCCGCGTTCCTGTCAAGCGCCAATGCGTGGATAGAAGCGGCTTCCGTCTGCGGTTAGGACCTGACTAACGTCGATTAGGGTTTGAGAGCCCCAAAGCGTAGGTGTAGTAGGCTGGTTGTTGCAACAGAGCCTTGGCAAAGGCCAAATCATCGGGGTCCAAACCGTCTTTTGGCGGGCAGTAATTGCGGACCAGCTCACGCGCTTGATAGCCCTCGCTACGCAGATGGGCTGCGGCGGTCGGCAGCGGCGAATCCAGCCGACCTGACGCCAGCAGTGATAGGCGTTTCTGGGGGCTGACAACAGGAGCGGTTGTACAAAGCGCAGGCGTGACGCCAACGGTGTTCAAAGGCAGCCCCGCTGGGCCAAAGAACTCAGCCAAGGTGACGCTCATCCGGCCGTCGTTGGGCAGGCGAATGTTGGTTTGCACTGATCCCTTGCCGTAGCTTGACGAGCCCACGACCACTGCCCGGCGGTTGTCTTGCAGGGCGGCGGCTAAAATCTCGGCTGCGCTGGCTGAATTGCCGTTCACCAGCACCACGATAGGCGCACCGCCGCTGATGTCTTCTTTCTCAGCGTAGAACTCTTGGTTGGCGTCGGCGCTGCGCCCACGCGTCGAAACGATCAGACCTTCACGCAAAAACAGATCAGAGATAATGGTCGCGGCGGGTAGCAAGCCACCTGGGTTCTCGCGCAAGTCCAAAATGATGCCGCGCAAGCGCCCGCCAACTTGCTGCTGAGCCACCAAGATCGAATAGGCGACATCTTCAGCAGTGGATTTGGCGAAGCCCGAGATCTCCAGGTACAAGATGCCATCGGAAATGCCCGCATCGACGGTTTGAGGCACCACCTGCTCGCGCACCAAGCGGCGCGACATGAGGCGCCCACCACGATTGATGCTCAATGTCACCTGAGAGCCGACTTCGCCGCGCAAACGGCTGAGTGTGTCTTGTTCTGGCACGTTGACATTCAAGGACACGCCGTCAATGCCGACGATCAAGTCACCCGCCTGCAAGCCCGCGCGCTCGGCAGGCGAATTGCGGATCACCTTCAAGACTTTGACGCCCGAATCGGTGAATTCCAGGTTGATGCCGATGCCGCCAAAGCCCAGCAGTTGCTCCCACAGGACTTGCGCTTGCTTGGGCGTCCAATAGCGCGAATGTTTGTCGAGGCGGCTCATATAGCCATCAAACACGGCCTCGTAGATGTCTTCGCGATCCAGGGAGGCGAGGCGAGGGGACAAGACCTTTGCACTACGCACTGCCTCGGCCGTAAACCGCGCCCAGCCGCGATTGGAACCGCGACGGGGCAGATCAAGGCTAACCGCCTGTCCACTGCGCGAGGCCAGCAGAATATGTCCGTTGGTGTCTTGGTTTAAGAACAAAGAGCCATCGACTTTGGTTAGATTGTCAAGGCCCGCGAGGGTCAATTCTTGGGCGCTGATATCGCGCACGTAGGACTTGGTAATGCCTTCCAGGCCTGCAGTGTATTGGCCTTCGTCGCCCGAACTGCGAAGCGGCAGGCTGCCAAAGCCACGCGCTGACACGCCGTCACTTTGACCGTTGAGCCCGCTACAGGCACCCAAAGTCAAAGGCAGCAAGAGGCCAAGCGCGGCCAAAGCGGAGCGCAGCGCGGCCCGTGATGGCTTGGTTTGGTGCGGTACTAAATTCATGGCGCTGTGGTGCCTGGCTAAGGGTTCATGGACGCGGGGAAATACTGAGGTCATGAACGAACTCTGTCAAAAATATGCAAAATTTATGCATCTTTAGGTTGAATTGTGCTCAGGGTCAAGCAGATGCTAGCAAGACTGTGCCACCAAGTGCATCACGCGTCTAGGCCAAAGCCCCACAGGAGGAGGCAAGCGGACGAGTCACTTTAGTGCAAAATCAGTCCCCTAAAGCGCAATGGCGGACAGCAATCCTACGTGATCTGCACTATCGCAGGCGTCGCCGTTTGCTGCGCGCCGTTGCACTTCGCCCTTGTCGTTTGCCCTGCTTAGCGATGGCGCGCGAGCGCTCTCGGACCTTGGCAAAGCCGTGGCGAAGTTGGGCGGCACTGACACCCGTCTCCAATTGCTCGCGGTAGGCAAACAGAAGGCCGCCTTGCATGGGCTTGGCTTCAATCAACTCGACGCGCAGCAGGTCACCCACGCCCAGCGTCAATCCGCTGTCGCGCCCCACTGCGACTTGCGCCACCGGATCGACCTCATAGCGGTCGTCAGGCAATTGCGAGAAAGGCAGCAGCCCCTCAGCGCCGCTGGATCGAATGCGCACGAACAGACCGTGTTTGGTGACGCTGCGCAATTGTACGTCAAAGTACTGCCCGACTTGCTGACTGTGGAAGGCAGCCAGATAGCGATCCATGGCGGCCCGCTCGGCCTCAATCGCGCGCCTTTCTGTAAAACTGACCGTGTCACAAATTCGCTCCAAATCGCCAAGGCTCAAATTAGCACCGTCCATCCCCAGGCCCAAGGCGTCGATCAACGCGCGATGAATGGTCAGGTCGGAATAGCGGCGAATGGGCGAGGTGAAATGCGCGTAGCGCTCCAGATTGAGTCCAAAGTGACCGATGTTGTGGGTCGAGTAGCGCGCTTGAGACTGGCTGCGCAAAATGGCCTCGTTGATAGTTTCTTGATAAGGGCTGTCTTCGACCTGGGCCAGCACGCGGTTGAAGTCCTGAGGCGCAAGCGCAACCCCCTTGGCCAGCGATACCTGTAGCCCCTTAAGCATCTCGCGCAGAGCATCTAGCCGGGCGGGATCGGGCGCGTCGTGGATGCGGTAGGCACAGGCATAGCCCTTATCTTCCAGCGTCTCAGCTGCGCAGACGTTGGCCAAGATCATGAACTCTTCGATGATTTTGTGCGCTTTCAGGCGTTCGCGCAGGCCAATATCTAGGATCGACTGGCGATCATCAGACAGCAGCACCTGTCGCTCGCTGACTTCAAGCTCCAAGGTCTGGCGGCGGTGGCGCTCTTGATCCAGTGCTTCATAGGCGGACAGCAAATTTTGGATCAAGGGCAGAGCGTCGCTGTCGCTTGCGTCGCCCTCGATCACTTCTTCGACCTGGTGATAGGTCAGGCGGGCATGGCTGCGCATCAGCCCGCGCACAAAGCGGTGACTGAGTTTGCGACCCTGATCGTCAATGCGCACCTCAACCGCAAGGCATCCGCGCTCCTCATCCGGTACCAGCGAGCACCAGCCGTTCGATAGCGCCTCAGGAAGCATGGGCACAACTTGATCAGGGAAATAGCAGGAGTTGCCGCGCTCACGGGCCTGGCGATCCAGAGCGGAATTGTGGGTCACGTAAGCTGCGACATCGGCAATAGCGATCACCAGGCGATGACCGCCGCTAGGAATTGGCTCAGCGAACACTGCGTCGTCGAAGTCGCGGGCGTCCGCCCCGTCGATTGTCACCAAAGGCAGTGCGCGCAGGTCTTCGCGTCCAGCCAAGCGTGGGGCCTTAGCGGCCTCGGCCTGGGCCAAAGCTTCATCGCTGAAGACGGTCGGAATTTGCCGCTCAACAATCGACACCGTTGAAATGCTGGCAATGGAGCCTTCCAGGCCGAGGCGCTGCTTGATGCGCGCGAGTGGAGCGCCATAGCGGTGGGGCACGGGCAGAGGCTCGATCACCAGCAGCTCGTTTTCTTGCAGGTCGTCTGCTAGGGCGTCGTCGCTCTCCAGGCGATAGGCTGTGTTGCGGTCTCGCCGGTCGGTCGGCTGGACCAGGCCGCGATGGAAAACGCCCACGACCGGGCGCGTTTCAAAGCAGGGCAAGATTTTTATCACGCTGGCTTCGTAGTCCGGGTGCTCCAGTGGCGTGACACGTGCTAGGAAGCGGTCTTGCAGGCCTGGCGACTTACGTTTGTCACGGCTTGGACGCACGCGGATCGATAGGTTTGCGGGCCAGGGAAGCCCCGATGGCCGGTCTTCACCTGGCTGAGCGTAAAGATCGCCGTCATCGTCAAGTCGTGCTGCTTTGAGCACCATCACCGGCGGTAGGTGATAGTTGGTCATCAAGTACTTGGCGTCCTTGATCAGGCTGCCTTCAGCTTCCAGCTCGCGCAGCAAGCGCTTGAAGGTGGCGCGTTCATCGCCCTTCAGGCCGAAGGCGCGCGCCATCTCGTTCTTGGTGGCCCGGCCACATTCTTGCAGGTGGGCGAGGATGTCGTCTTTGCTCGGCAAGCCTGCGGCTGTCATGGGCGCGTCCTATTGTGACCCGCGGCCCTTAGAAGGGCACGCTTTCGTCGCTCGTATCAATGTCCTTGGCCGCTGCGGTTTTGGCTGTTGCCTTAGGTTTGGCTTTGCTAGCTGCCGCTGTTGTCTTCGCCGGAGCCTTTTTGGCCGACGCTTTGTTAGCAGCAGCTTTCTTGGTAGCAGCTTTTTTGGCCGGCGCTTTCTTGGCCGTGGTGGCTTTCTTCGCGCTGCCCTTCTTGGCAGCCTTCTTTTCCGCTTGCTTTGCCAACAGCTCGACGGCTTGCTCCAAGGTCAAGGTGTCAGGGGTCATATCTTTGGTCAATGAGGCGTTTAGGCGACCATGCTTGACGTAAGGGCCATAGCGGCCATCGTGTAGGGTGATGGGTTTGCCGTCCTCAGGATGGTCGCCAACGGGCTTGCCTGCGGCGACTTGCTTGCGATCTGGCGCTTCCGAAATCAGCACCACAGCCCGGTCCAGGCCAATCGACAACACATCGTCGTCCTTTTTCAGGGAAGCCGATTTATCACCGCATTTCACATAGGGGCCATAGCGGCCCAAGTGCGCTTGAACGGGCTGGCCCTCATAAAGGCCGAGGTCGCGCGGCATGGACAAAAGCGCTATGGCTTTCTCGAAGCTGGCATCTTGTGGCGACAGGGTCTTGGGCAACGAGCTGCGCTTGGGCTTCTCCTTGCTGCCTTCTTCGGGCAAGCCCAACTGGACGTACCAGCCGTAGGGGCCTTTTTTCAGCAAAACTTCTTTGCCGCTGGCTGGATCTTGGCCCAGCACCTGCTCGTCGGGCAGGCCCCCGTCCGCGCCGTCTTGCACGCCCGCGCCCAGTGTGCGGGTGAAGCGGCACTCGGGGTAGTTGGAGCAGCCGACAAAGCCGCCGGTGCGACCCAGCTTCAGGCCCAAGCGGCCTTGACCACAGCGGGGGCAAGCGCGCGCGTCGCCGCCATCGGCTGGTGCTGGGAAAAAGTGCGCGCCCAGCGCTTCATCGAGGGCGTCAATCACCTCGGTAATGGTCAGGTCCTTGGTGGCATCAATGGCGCGCTTGAAATCAACCCAGAAATCGGCCAGCACATCTTTCCAGAAGGCGCGCCCGCCAGATACATCGTCCAACAGCTCTTCAAGGTTGGCGGTGAAATCATAGGTGACGTAGCGTTCGAAAAAGTTGGTCAAAAAGACCGTCACGATGCGCCCGCGATCGGCGGGCACAAAGCGCTTCTTATCCAAGGTCACATAATCGCGGTCCTGCAAGACTTGGATGATCGAAGCGTAAGTCGAGGGCCGACCAATGCCCAGCTCTTCCATTTTTTTGACCAAGCTGGCTTCGGTATAGCGCGGCGGCGGTTGCGTAAAGGATTGATTGGCATCGACTTTTTGTACCGCAACTTGCTCACCTTTGCTGAGTTGGGGCAACAGGGCGCTGTCATCGCCGTCACCTTTTTGGTCGTCCTTGCTCTCTTGATACAGGCGGATAAAGCCGTCAAAGACGATCACCGATCCCGTGGCGCGCAAGGTGGCTTTGTTGCCGTCAACCGCCAGGTCAATGCCGGTTTGATTGAGCCGCGCGGCCTCCATCTGGCAGGCAACAGCGCGCTTCCAAATCAGCTCGTAGAGGCGGAAGCCGTCGTTGTTCAGGTGCGCGCGCATCGCATTGGGAGAACGCAACACCGAGGTGGGGCGAATGGCCTCGTGGGCCTCTTGGGCGTTTTTCGCCTTGGATTTGTAGACCCGCGGCGCTTTGGGCACATAGGCCGGCCCGAACTCTTTGCCGATCATACCGCGAATTTCGCTCACCGCCTCGCCGGACAGCGTCACCCCGTCGGTACGCATATAGGTGATGAGGCCGGTGGTCTCGCCGTTCAGCTCAATGCCTTCATACAGCCGTTGAGCGACGCGCATGGTTTGGGTTGCGGTGAAGCCCAGTTTGCGGGCGGCCTCTTGCTGCAACGTTGAGGTGGTGAAGGGCGGCGACGGAAACCGGCGCGCTTCCTTTTCCTCGATTGAAACGACCTCAGCGCGTCCGGCTTGTTCAATCACCGCTTTGGCGGCCATGGCCTTGGCTTCGGTGTTGATGTCGAACTGCTTGAGCTTTTCGCCGTTCAGATGGGTCAGGCGGGCTTGGAACTGAGCCTTGCCCTGTGGCAGCAAGTCGGCGGCAATGGTCCAATATTCTTTGGGAACGAAAATCTCAATTTCGCTCTCGCGCTCACAGATCAAGCGCAGGGCTACCGATTGCACGCGACCGGCCGACCGCGAGCCCGGCAGCTTCCGCCATAAGACGGGTGAAAGTGAGAAACCGACCAGGTAATCCAGCGCTCGGCGCGCCAAATAGGCCTGAATCAAGGAGTTATCCAGTTCGCGCGGGTGCTCAAAGGCTTCTAAAATTGCGCGCTTGGTGATCTCGTTAAAGACCACGCGTTGAACATTAACGCCCTTAAGGGCTTTGCGTCGCTCCAGTTCCTCTTGGATGTGCCAGGAGATGGCTTCACCTTCGCGATCCGGGTCTGTCGCCAGGAACAGTGAGTGCGAACCCTTGACCGCTTTGGCGATTTCCTTGATGCGCTTTTCGCCGTCGCTATCGACCGACCAGGACATGGCAAAGGAGTCGTCAGGATCGACGGACCCATCTTTGGCAGGCAGATCGCGGACATGACCGAAGGAGGCCAGGACATAGTAGTCCTTGCCCAAATACTTATTGATCGTTTTGGCCTTGGAAGGGGATTCGACGACAACGACGTTCATCCAGGCACGGGCTCCATAGTCAAGTGTTGGTGCCGCAGCGGGTGCGGCTTGGTCGCGATGACCGGTTGGCTGCTAGCCTTGGCTGAAGTCCAGCTCTAGCTCAGCAATCAACGCGACCTTGTTGCCAGGGTGGCGCTCCAAACGCCCGGCAAGCTCAAGTTCGAGCAAGGCCGCTTGCAGAAGATGCAGCGAGACTTGGCATTCGTTGAGCAGTTCGTCAACCGCCGTGGGATAAGGAGACAGCAATTCCAAAATCAATTGGCGCGCTTTATCAACAGACGGCTCATCCAAACTGCCCGCCATATCTGGGGACAGAGCGGTCGGGGTCAGGCCGAGCATGGGGGGCATTTCTGCGCCCAAAGGACCGTTGCGCTCGGCCTGCAAATCCTCGAAAACATCACGCGCCGAGCGGACTAAGGGTGCGCCGTCGCGAATCATCGCATTGCAACCAGACGAGCGCGGATCGTAAGGCGCGCCGGGCACCGCGAAGACCGAACGGCCGAATTCGCCAGCCGCTCTTGCCGTGATCAAGGTGCCCGATTGCAACTTGGCTTCGATCAGCACCACGCCACGGGACAAGGCCGCAATGATGCGGTTGCGCTTGGGGAAAAGGCGAGCGGCGGGCTCGGTGCCAAGGGGCATTTCAGAAACGATGGCACCCTGGTCGATCAATTGATCATAGAGGCGGGCGTTTTCTTGTGGATAAGGCACGTCAACACCGCCTGCCAGCACGGCGATTGATCCGCGTTCCAGCCCGCCTTGGTGGGCCGCCGCATCAATGCCCCGGGCCATGCCAGATGTTATGTGCAGCGGTTCATGGGCTAAATTGGCCTGGCTTAACTCCAGCGCCAGTTTGTGCGCAAAGCGTTGACCATTGGGTGAGGCGTTGCGGGCACCGACGATGGCAACTTGGTCTTGCTCCAGCAAATGGGCGTGGCCCAGCACGGATAGGATCGGCGGGCTTCCGTCGCAATGTCCAACCTGAGTGGGAAATCCTTGCGCACCTTCAACCAAAAGCTGGCCACCTAGGCTGTGCAAGCGATCCAGTTCCTTTGCGCAGTCGCTCCGTTTGGCCAGGCGCGGTGGTCGTTTGCCGCCGCCGCGTTTTGCAAGCTCGGGGATGGCGTCCAGCGCCTGCTGGGCGGTGCCAAAGCGTTGTAGCAAGGCGCGGAAGGTGATGGGGCCGATGCGCTCAGAGCGGTAGAGCTGCAAGGCGGGCAGGGGGTCAAAATGCGCAACATTCATCTGCGGTTATTCTCCGCGGGTCTCGGACGCTTGGGTTGACTTTCTGGCCCCGATCTTGGGCTCCTGACCCGCCAACAGTCGGCTCATATTGGCGCTGTGCTTGATAAACACCAGCGCAGTGAGCGCCAGCATCCAGGCCGACACCGGCCAGTCATAGATGAACAAGCTCGCAACGCTGGTGCCCGCAAAGGCGACCAAGGCCGAAAGGGAGGAAATGCGAAAGATCAGTGCGGTGGCCAGCCAAGCCAAGCAGGCGGCCAGACCCAGGGGCCACAGCCCGCCAAGCAGCGTACCAAGCCCGGTCGCAACGCCCTTGCCGCCCTTGAAGCGCAAGTAGACCGGAAACAAGTGACCTAAGAAGGCCGCCAAGCCCGCAGCCAGGCCCCAGCCATGTACGCCGGTCAGTCCCCACAAAACCAGCGCCGACAAGCCGCCCTTGCCAGCGTCCAATACCAAGGTCAATGCCGCCAAATCCCTACGCCCTGTGCGCAAGACATTGGTCGCACCGATATTGCCTGAGCCTATGTTCCTGATGTCCCCCAACCCAGCAAGACGGGTGAGAACCAAACCAAAGGGCAGAGAGCCGACGAGATAAGCGATCAGCACGCCAAGGCTGCCGAGGGCAAGGGGTGTGTTCACGTTGTGATCCTATCTGTGATCGAACAAAAGGCGTCCGTCCACAAAGGTCATAACAGGTTTTCCCTGAGCAGGAAAGCCCTCCAAGGGCGAGTTTTTGTTCTTACCCCTAAGCAGGGTGTTGCTGAGGCGTACTGGTGCATCGAGGTCGAGGATCGCAAGATCCGCTGCGTTGCCAATCTGCAAGCGACCAGCGTTAAGCCCCAGGATCTCGGCAGGGCGAGAGGTGAGGCAGCGCAAGACCTGCTGGATGGGCAGGCCACGCGCATGATGCAAGGTCAAGCTGAGCGGCAGTAGGGTTTCCAGGCCCACCATGCCAAAGGCCGCTTGTTCAAAGGGAACGCGCTTGGCGTCCACATCTTGAGGGCAATGGTCAGAAACGATGATGTCAACGGTGCCATCAGCAATCGCCTCGATCACCGCTTGGCGGTCACTTTCTGCACGCAGCGGCGGGGCGAGCTTGGCAAACGTCCGGTAATCGCCAATTTCCAGCTCGTTGAGGCAAAAGTATTGCGGCGCGGTCGAGCAGGTAATGTCAAGGCCCTGCGCCTTGGCTCGGCGCACTAGGTCCAGCGAGTCGGCGCAGGTCAGAGGCCCAAGATGCAAGGGGGCTCCCGCTTCCTTGGCCAACTGCATATCGCGCTGAACCATGAGAATTTCTGCCGCCCGGCTGGAGCTGGATAGCCCCAGTTGTGTTGCAATAGCTCCCTTGTTCATAGAACCGCGCGACAGGCTGGGCTCCTGGGGGAAATGGTGCAAACGCTGGTCAAAGGCCTTAGCGTAGGCCAGCAGGCGCAGCATGACATCAGGCCGAGTAATGGCGACATTGCCATTCGACAGGCCCACGGCTCCAGCCTCTGTCAATCCGCCGATCTCAGTCAGGGTCTCGCCTAGCAGGTCCTTTGTCGCTGCACCCAAAATATAGAGCTTGGCGACCTTGGCCTCGCGCGCACGACGCACGGCGAATTGCAGGTTCGGCACCTGGTCCAGCGCAGGGCTGGTATTGGGCAGGCCCGCAACGGAAGTGACCCCGCCATAAGCCGCTAGGGTCAAGGTCTCTGGGATCGTCTCGCGGTGATCATCGCCGGGTTCACCCAGATGAACACGCGCATCAACCATGCCAGGAACAAGGGTCAGGCCCTTGAGGCTAAAGACGGTCTCGGCATGGACAAATTGTTGGTGCAAGTGAGGGCCGAAATCTCGAATGCGCCCCTGGTCGATCAACAGGCCACCGATTTCGTCTAGCCCGCTCGCGGGATCAATGAGGCGTACATCACTGATGAGAATGCTGGCCTCGTTTACATGCCGGGTATAGACCGGCCCGGTTTTGCGTTCGCTCAGATCAATTGCAGCAGGGGCAGCGGTATTGGTCATGCGTTCAACTCCTGGCTTCCCGCTTCGCTCATCGCGCGGCGTTGTTCGGCTAGGACAGAGAAAATGGCCATACGGGTCACAACCCCCATATGGACTTGCTCTTCGATCACCGAGCGCCCTTCGAGGTCCGCGACGCTGGTTTCAATCTCGACGCCCCGGTTCATGGGGCCGGGATGCATGACCAGAGCGGTTGGCTTTGCGCGCTCAAGTACCGTGTCGCTGAGGCCGAAATAGCGGAAGTACTCGGCTTGGCTGGGCAGGAAAACGCCCTGCATGCGTTCGCGTTGCAGACGCAGCATCATGATGACATCCGCGCCCTCCACCGCTTTGCGCATGTCGTAGAACAGCTCGACGCCAAATTGTGCCATTTCACCGGGCAGCAGGGTCGGCGGGGCCACCACCCGTACCCGCGCGCCCAAGCGGGTCAGCAGCCAGATGTTGGAGCGGGCGACCCGCGAGTGGCGAATGTCGCCTGCGATCACCACCAAGCGATTGGACAGATCTTTGCCCAGGTGCTTGCGCATGGTGTAGGTGTCGAGCAGAGCTTGGGTCGGGTGCTCGTGGGTGCCGTCGCCGCCGTTGATGACGCTGGCTTGCACCTTGCGGGCCAACAGCTTGGGCGCGCCAGCATAGGGGTGGCGGATAACCAAGAAATCGGGCTGCATGGCGTTGAGCGTCGCTGCGGTGTCCAGCAAGGTTTCGCCCTTTTCAACCGACGAGGTGGCGACGTCCATATTGACCACCATGGCCCCGAGGCGCTTGGCGGCGATCTCAAACGAGGTGCGGGTGCGCGTGGAGTTCTCATAGAACAGATTGACCACGGTCTGACCTGCCAGCTCTTCGCGCAGTTCGGCAGCTCCTGGCCCCGAAAACAGCCGCTCCATACGTTCGGCGCGGTCAAAGATGGCTTCGGCGTGGTGTCGCTGCATGTCCAGCGTACCGAGTAGGAAAGGGGCGGGAATATCGTGCTGAAACACTCGGGGCTAAGCCTCTTGCGGGGTTTGCGTTGGCGATCAGGTCCAGGCGGGAGGCGGTCTCAAGTTGGCCTTGAGCCAGCCGCAGGATGAGCCTGCTTCGCGTGACTTGGCTCTAGCGCAGGCGCTGTCAGCGAGCAAGCTTGCTGTGGGTAGCCTGTGGGTGGTCCTCTGCTCGTCAAGACGCTGCGCCCGCAGCCTACGTGCAGGCGATTGGGGCCGCCAATCTAGGGCTGATTTTCGCCAGCCGTGGTGGCATAGCGCGGCAGATCTTTGCCGAGCGCCGCGTCGCCCAAGGCTTCTTCGGTATGAAAATCGGCCTGTGGTCGGAATTGGTCCGGGTCGTCCAGGGTCGCCGCCATCAGGTGGGTTTCCTTGGGCCAGCGTTGAGCGCGATAGAACACGGGCGTGTGGCAGGAGGCGCAAAAGCCGCGTTCCACACCAGGCGATGAGGCATGACAGACCAACGGCCCCTCTATCTCCAGCATCGAATTGGGAAAAGCGATATAGCCAACAAAGGGGGCGGCGTTTGCCCGCCGACAGCTTTGGCAGTGGCAGTTGCCTTGCCAGTTGGCAGGTCCGCGCGTGCGCCACTGAACCGCCCCGCAGAGGCAATGGCCGGATGTCGATTCCTGTTCAGACATGACTGCTCCCATGTGCATCCAAGGCCGCTAGCTTAGGGCCAAATCGGCTCTTGCGTCACGTTCAAATGCAACTTGGTGCCGCTGTAGGGGTGCGCGCGCGCCACCTCTTCGTTCAGGTTATGGCCCAAGCCCGGTTCGGTCGAAGGGATCACTGCGCCATCTTCCCAACGAATTGGCCGATCGAGCAGATCTGCGTAGAACCCATCAAAGGTCTTGATGCTTTCCAAGATCAGGAAGTTGGGAATGCACGCGCTCAGCTGGATATTGGCCAGCGCTTCAATCGGCCCGCAATACAGGTGCGGCGCCATTTGGGCGTAGAAAGGTTCTGCCATTCCAGCGATCTTCTTGGCCTCCAAGATCCCGCCGACACGCCCCAAAGCGGGTTGCAAGATGCTGGCGGCCTGGGTCTCCAGCACGCGCTTAAACTCATACTTGGTGGTCAGGCGCTCGCCGGTGGCAACTGGAATGCGGGTCTGGCGAGCAACGCGGGCCATTTCCTCGGGAGACTCGGCAGGGACCGGCTCCTCAAACCACAGGGGGTCAAAGGGCTCGATTGCTTGGGCTAAGCGAATCGCACCGCCGGTGGTGAATTGGCCGTGGGTGCCGAACAACAGGTCGGCTTTGTCGCCAACAGCTTCGCGGATCTTGCGCAAGAACTCGACCGAGCGTTGGATGTCATCCAGACGCGGCATGTGCGGATCCGTGATGGTATAGGGGCCCGCTGGGTCGAATTTGACCGCCGTAAAACCTTGTGCAACGTAGTCTGCGGCTTGCTCGGCGTGCGCATCGGCGTCGGTCCAAAACCCGGGGTCGCCTTCGCGCTGTGCGCTGGGATAAAGGTAGGTGTAGGAGCGTAGCCGCTCGCGCACTTTGCCGCCCAGCAAGTTATAGACCGGCTGGCCGGTGGCTTTGCCGACGATATCCCACATGGCGATCTCTAGGCCTGACACCACACCCATGACCGAAACGTCAGGCTTGCCGACATAGCCCGCAGAATAGGCCCGCCGCCAGAACAGCTCGATCTGGAAGGGATTTGCTCCCTCAAGGTAGCGTTCAAAGGTGTCTTGGATGCAAGCGACGGTTGCCTCAGGTCCAAAAGTGTTTGCGTAGACCTCGCCGTACCCCACGATCCCGTTGGTGGTCACCAACTTGACAAAAATGAAGTAACACCCGCCCCATCCCGGCGCCGGAGGCGCTACGACAAAGGTCTCTAGATCTTGGATTTTCATGATAGAACCTTTGGTTAATCGAACATGACGACGTTGCGCAGCGAGCGGCCCTGACGCGCATCGTCCAGCGCCTCGTTGATTTGCTCAAATCTGAAGCGGTTGGAGATCAGTTCTTTGAGCTTCAGACGCCCTTGCCGGTGCATGTCGATCAATCCTGGGATGTCTTTGGCCATGTGGACCGATCCCATTTTGGAGCCCACGACTTTGTGGCCCATAGCAGCGAAAGTGGCGGCGTCAAAGCGCGTTTCTTCACCAGATGGCGGCATGCCGACCAATACGATGGTGCCAGAGCGGCCAAGCAGGGTATGAGCCTGATCCATGACCTTCGATAGACCCACCGTAACAAAAACATAGTCCAAGCCGCGACCGGCCGTCATGGATTGCACTTGGCTGGCCAAATCCGGGGCCCGCGCATCCAGCATGTGGGTTGCGCCGAATTGCTTTGCGACCTCCAGCTTGCTGGGCTCGACGTCGATCGCCACGACACAGCGTGCACCCTGATGGGCTGCTGCTTGCACCGCGTTGAGCCCGACACCGCCGCAGCCCACGATGGCGCGGGTCGAACCGTGGGGCATGTCCACTGTATTGGTGACTGCGCAATAGCCGGTGATGACCCCGCAGGCCAACAGGCTGGCTACGTCGAAGGGCAGATCATCGTCGATTTTCACAAGCTGGCTGGCATCAACCGTCACGGCCTCGGCAAAAGCACCAGTGCGCATGCCTTGAACCGCTGGGCCATCGGCCAGTCGGATCGGCGAGTTTTGATCCAAAGGGGTCTGAACTTCGCACTGGACCTGATTGCCGTCGGCGCAATAGTGGCAACTGCCACACGAGCGAATGAGGGTGACAATAACCCGATCACCCGGCGAATAGCGACTGACGCCGGGACCAATTTGCGTAACAATGCCCGCAGCTTCATGGCCGTAGACCGCAGGCAGATCGCCACCCCACTTTCCGTCAATGAAGGTGATGTCAGAGTGGCAGATCGCCACTGCCTTAATTGCGACCTGAACCTCGCCGAAACTCGGTGCTGCAAGCTGGATCGCTTCAAATGTCAAAGGTGCACCAAAGCTTCGGCACACGGCTGCTTTGGTGGTTTGGCTTGGCTGTTGCATATGCGGGTCTCCCAGTCGCGCTGTTTTAGATCTAGCGAAGCTCGCGGGCATGATCAGGCCTAATAGCGACGTAACGGTCGCAAGCTGTGGTCATGGTTCTTCTGGGCATGGCTCGAAGCAATAACTCGAGGCAAAAAAAAGACCGCGCCTCAACCTGAGAGGCGCGGTCAGTTGCGCTGCTGGAGGGGAACCGTTAGCGCTGAACTTGGATGGTGATGTATTCGCCAGGGTCGTACTCGGTGAAGGTCTGGTAGCGACGACCGTGGTAGCGATAGGTCACGTTGTAACCCTTCAAAATTCGCTTGTGCTTCTTTTTCCGCTCAACGGTCTTGCAAACCTCGCGGCTTTCATATCCCACGATGCCTTGGTGTTGCTGTACATAACCGCCTTGGCCGACTTGCGAGCCGACAATTGCGCCGCCGATCGCCCCAAATATGGTGCCCGCTTCGTCATGATTGGTGATTTGATTTCCGATCAAGCCCCCCACCAGAGCGCCGACAATCGCTCCGCCTGGGTCTGCGCCTTGGCTGTGGTAGGTGGAGCCAACATTGCCGTAGATGGGAACCTGTTCAACATGGCAAACGCGCGCCGGGCGGCGGTGGCGCGTGCGGTATTCATAAACCGGCTCGACATCAATAACGCGGGCTTGGCGTGTCACCGTATGGCCACCGTTATAGCCACCGTTGTAGCCGCCATAATAATCATTCGAGCCGTAGCCGTAGTGATCATGGGACCAATTGCGCGGGTGTGCATCTGCCTGGCCGGCAATGCTGGCGACAGAGCCGGCGATCAAGACAGCCGCGGCGAGGGTTACTGCTTTGATGGACATGATGTCTCTCCTAGACCTTGGGCTCTGGTTTGCTGGGGAAGTTCAGAGCTGTTGTTCAGACTATGATGTGCTTTTACGCCAGGCTGCCTGAACCAAGTCTGAATGCGCAGACCTCAAAATTTGGTGCTGTTATGCGGTGTAGGTTTCGCCCCGGTGCGCAACCTGCGCCACTAACGCAGTCGTGATGGACTAGAGGCCTGTTGTTGTGTTAGCCACTGCCGCGGAATTTCAAATAGAGGGAAGATATACCTATGAAAGCTTTGGTGATGGTTGCGACGGGCCTGTGCATGGCTCTGGCCGGGCTGGCTTGGGCTCACAAGGGAGCGAGCGGTGTGATGAAAGAACGAATGGACTTCATGTCTTCCCTGGGCGAGCAAACCAAGTCCATGGCGATGATGGTCCGCGGTCGCACAGTCTTGGATTGGAGCGTGATCGAACAAGCTGGTCAGCGAGCCGTCAGCATCGGCGAGACTCTTCCCAAAAAATTTCCCAAGGACAGCTTTCATAAGCCGAGCGAGGCCAAGACCCTCATTCTCGAAGAACCCGAAACTTTCGCCAGCTTGTCGGCGGCGCTGGTTCAAGCGGGCCACGCTTTGACCGCCGCCGCTCAGCGAGCTGACGAAGCCGCTTTTGCGGTGGCTTTTTCCGATTACGCGCAGAGCTGCAAGGAGTGTCACAGCCGCTATCGCGAATAACAGCGCTGGGTCTGCTGGCGGAGCTGCAGCGATCACGGTCGCGCCGCTCTTTGCACCCACGAAATCGACGAGCATTGCGAGCTGAAATACGCCCAAAGTTCGCAATCGCTCGCCATGTTGCGAAACGAATAGGGTGGATGTTCAAGTTTGAACATGAATCGGTATTGATGGACGCAGGCGGTTGAACGCTGCGCAGTGGTCCTCTACACCGTGCGCTCCAGTCATGAAGCGGAAAGACACGATGACCACCATTGATGCGCTGCTGAGCAACGCGACCTTGTTAAAGAACTTGTCACCAGCGGCTCTAACAGAGCATGCCGTCAACAAGGAGGGCGCTCGATTTAATCGCTTTGGTGCCCTGGTGGTGGACACCGGAATCTTTACCGGCCGATCGCCCAAAGACAAGTTCGTCGTTCAGTCTCCCGAAAGCCAGGACCACATTTGGTGGGGTGCCGTCAATCAACCCATCGCGCCTGAGAAACTCGACGGCCTTCTTTCGCGCCTTGAGAGCCATTTGGTCGGTCGATCGCTGTTTGTTTCAGATCTAGCCGCTTGTGCCAGCGACGACCATCATTTCCCGGTGCGCATCGTCACCGAATTTGCCTGGCACAATCTGTTTGCCTCCAACATGTTCTTGCGTCCCAGTGCCCAGGAGCGCGCGGCTCAGACCCCTGAGTTCACCGTCATTGACGTGCCGAGCTTCAAGGCGAATCCTGCGACTGATGGCACACGTAGCGAGACCTTTATCATTGTCTCGCTAGAAAAGCGGCTGGTACTGATTGGCGGCACGGAGTATGCTGGCGAAGTTAAGAAATCTGTCTTCTCCGTTCTGAACTATTTGCTGGTGGACAAGGGTGTTCTGCCCATGCACTGCTCGGCAAACACCGGCAAAGACGGTGATACCGCGCTGTTCTTTGGCCTGTCGGGCACCGGCAAGACCACACTGTCAACCGACCCGCATCGCTCTTTGATTGGCGACGATGAACACGGCTGGAGCGATAGCGAGGTCTTCAACTTTGAAGGCGGCTGCTATGCCAAGGCCATTAACCTCAGCGCTGAACAAGAACCTGAGATCTACGCCACCACCCAGCGCTTTGGCACCATCCTGGAAAACGTTGCCATGGATGAGGACACCCGCGAAATCGACTATGCCGACGGTTCGAAGACGGAAAACACGCGCGTATCCTATCCCATCGATTATATCGACAATATTCAGCCCGGCAGCCGCGGCGGCAAACCTCAAAATATCTTCTTCTTGTCTGCTGATGCCTTTGGCGTTCTACCGCCCATCGCCAAACTGACGCCTGAAACCGCCATGCGCTATTTCTTGGCGGGCTATACGGCCAAATTGGCAGGCACAGAGCGGGGCGTCACCACGCCAGAAGCCACCTTCTCACCTTGCTTCGGCGGTCCTTTCTTGCCGCGCCCACCCAAGATCTACGGCAAGATGCTGGCCAAGAAGATTGCTGAAACCAATGCCAAGGTTTGGCTGATCAACACCGGCTGGAGCGGCGGTGCTTACGGCGAAGGCCAGCGGGTCAAGCTGCGCTATACGCGCGCCATGATTAACGCGGCGCTTGACGGCTCGTTGGATGCAGTCCCGACCCGCCAAGACCAGCGCTTTGATTTGGAAGTCCCGTTGGAGGTGCCTGGCGTGCCCAGCGATTTGTTGGACCCACGCGCGTGTTGGAGTGATCCAGCGGCCTATGACGCCATGGCCGACAAGCTGAGAGCAGACTTCGACGCGGCGCTCGAAAAACTATAGGCGTTGTTCGCTACCGACAAGAAAACCAAGGGGGCGGCACACGCGATATGGCGGCCCCCTTTTTAAGTCTCGACCAGCCCACAAACCACTAAGGCATAAGCATTCTGCCACTCCTTCAGCTTTGGTGGCGGTGCGGCTGCCAGCTCAAAGACTTCTTGCTCTTGGCTCTCGCCGCGAACCACGGTCGCCGATTGAGCAATGAAATCCAGATCGCAGCGCCCTTGGTGCTCCAGATCCAATGTGTCGAAATAATCATAGCTGAAGGCGTCGACCTGCCAGCTTTGGTCCCAACGTAGCGTCAGGCTCTGTTGCCAGCGGTTGCGTCCAATTGCGGTGTTCTGCGTGACCACAACCAGACGGCCAAGGTCGTCAAGCAGCAAACTCGGCTCCTGGCCGAACATGGCTCGATTGCCCCACAAGATCCGCGGGTGCCAGGCACTTAGTTCCAGGCGACCGGTGTCGGAATCGCTAAGATAGAGGGCAAGGCCTGCATCCTCGCCGTCTTGCGATGGCCCAAGGATGAGGGCGGCGTCAACCACGCCGTCACCGTTCCAATCACCGGCCTCAGCAGCCCAAACCTCAGTCAACGCGAAGGTCTGCGCCAGGGCATTGCTCGTCGCGGTGCCGCCGACGGCTGTACCAGTTATCAGCAAGGCCGTCAGTCGCCCTAGGGCTTGTCCTGCTGTAGTTGGTTGAGACCGCTTCATGCTCGGACCTTTCTTGGCTGTTCCTGCTGCAAGGCGCTCGGTTTCTGTTCCAAGCTTCATTTACAAACTTGACAAACCAATGGCGTGCTCGTGCCAATGGTACTCAAGCGCACTTGGTGCTTGCTAGTAATATAAAACCAAACATCGCTCGTTTGGCGCGTAATGCAGGAGAGACACATGCCCGTACTAGAACACGCCTATGCCATTGCTCGCGCGCGCAAAGCCCGAGTGGTTTTGCCAGAGCAGGACGACGCAAGGGTGCAGGCCGCTGCTGAGACCTTGGCCCAAAGAGGCTTAGCCGAACCTGTCTGGCTGTCGAGCGCTCAACCGCCGGAAACCTATGTGGATGTCGTGTTGAAGGCCAAGCCCAAGCTCAGCTTAGAAGACGCCATGGGCCTTCTGACCCGCGAGCCTATGATGCGCGCTGCGGCCATGGTCGCCAAAGGCGAAGTGGATGCGATGGTGGCAGGGGCGGCAACTGCGACCTCGCGGGTCATACGGTCCGCGATTTATACTGTCGGTATGGCACCGGGGGTCTCGCGAGCCTCCAGCTTCTTCTTGCTGAAATTTCCAGACGGACGGTATTTTGTCTTTGCTGACTGCGCGGTGAATCTTAACCCAGACGCCCAGGCCCTGGCGGCCATCGCCAAGGCGTCTGCGACCAGCGGCGCCGCGCTGTTGGGCGATGCGCGCGTCGCGCTGCTATCGTATTCGACCTTGGACTCTGGGGCAGGGCCAAGCGTTGAGGTGGTGCGCGAGGCAATGGCGCTGTTGGAGGGGCAGGGGCTTCACATAGCTGGGCCTTGCCAGGCTGACGCCGCCCTCAATCCTTTGATTGCAAGCCGCAAGGGCATACACACAGGCGGCAACGCGAATGTGCTGATCTTCCCGTCTTTGGACGCGGGCAACATTGCCTACAAGCTGTGCCAGGAGCTGGCAGGCGCACAGGCGATCGGCCCCTTCTTGCAGGGCTTTGCCAAGCCTATTTGCGATCTGTCGCGCGGAGCAAGCGCTCAAGACATCGTGGATTCGACCGCCGTGACCATTGCAATGGCGGCTGCTTGACCTCGTACCCGATCACATCTGGGTTTTAAGCGATCTCGAAACTTGGCTGATGGCTTGTTGGCGCGCTATGACCGAGGTTGGCGAGCCCCTTGAGTCCAAATCAGGCGCCCGCGTCTTAATGGACAGCAATCCGAGGCCCTATGATTTTGACGATCCACCGCACCGCATATGTTCTGGTAATGCTGCAGGTTTTCCTTGGCTTGGCGGTGTTTCACCCCAGCGCCGCCCAAGCGCAATCGCTTTGGGTCTGGCAACAGCGCATCGCCTGGCAATTCGCGGTCGATCAACTGCCGCCCAGCGAGATGGACGCCATGCAAGCGCGCCTGCCAGCCGAACAGCTCTTGATCCTGGATGTGCGTGAGCCCGACGAGTTTGCGGTGTCCCACCTGCAAGGTGCTCAACAGGTCGATCCGGCCATGTCCGCTGAGGCATTCATGCAAAGCTACGGGGAGCAGGTCCGGGGCAAAACGCTTGTCTTCTATTGCTCGATTGGGTGGCGCAGCTCCGAGCTTGCGGAACGATTGAGCCCGGCGCTTCGAAGTGCGGGGGCGGTGCAGATACATAACCTTCGCGGTGGGATTTTCCGTTGGCACAACGAGCAACGGCCGCTGGTCAATGCCAAGGGCGCAACCGATTGGGTCCATCCCTACAGCCCGGATTGGTCTGGCTTGGTTGAACGCCAGGCGCGCACAGCCTACCAGCCGCAATAAGAAATACCCAAGCAGCTCCATTGAACCGCTTGGGCTATGTGTTGGTCGCATCCATTCGCTAGCGATAGCCAATCCTTAGGGGCTGGCGATCCCTAAGACCGTCTGGCTCAGACTTATTGCTGAACTACGATCTTTGTGCGCTTTGGTCCGTAGGCGCGCACCATGTTGTAGAACCGGTAGGCTTGCAGCGGGGTCAGGCGAATACAGCCGTGAGAGGCTGCAACACCGCCGGGACCGCCAACCGACTGGTGAATGGCATAACCGCCGTGAAAGAAAACGGCATAATGCATAGGCGCATCGTCATAGGTTTTGGAGAAGTAACGCTCGTAGATGCGCGTGGGGCGATAGCTACCGGTCGGCGTCTCAAAGCCTTTCTTGCCAGAAGAGATGGTCCAGCAGAACGACCGCTTGTCGGTACGTGTGATGCACATCTCCTGCTCGGACAGGTCAATAACGGCCTTCATCTCGCCGTCTTTGATGGTGTTGGTGTACTCGCCTGGCACGCGTTCGATGCTGGAATACTTGGTTTTGAACTTGGTTGCGGCCTGCGCTGTGCTCGCGAGAAGCAGGCAGGTGAGGATAAGAGCAAGGTGTCGCATAAATCTCTGTTGGAAATTGGGGTGATGACCTGTCGCCACTTAGCTGCCATTTTTGGCGAAAATTTGTAAGCCTGGCGCAACGGGGATAACTATTCGCGATGATGGTCTTCGGACTTAAGGCTTTCAGCTTGCCTCAGCCAGGGCTTTGAACGCGCACTCCAGGTCGGCTTTTAGATCTTCTAGCGCTTCCAGGCCGATATGGAAACGCAGCATGGGGCCAGATAGCTCAAGGCTGGGCGGCCAGGGTGTGGCGCTGCGCGACTGCTCGGGGTATTGTGGGACGACCAGCGATTCAAAGCCGCCCCAGGAATAGCCCATAGAGAACAGCGTTAAGGTCTCGACGAAGGCGGCGACCTGCTCACGGCTGGTGCCGGGCTGCAGCAAGACGCTGAACAGGCCCGAACACCCTTCAAAAAGTTGATTGAAGATCTCGTGTTGTGGGTGCGACGGCAGGCCAGGATGCAGGACTGCGGCGACTTCGGGGCGCTGCTCGAACCATGACGCCATGTCGAGCCCGGCTTGGTGGTGGTGGCGTAGGCGAACGTCCATGGTTCGTAGGCCGCGAAGCGCCAAGGCCGCTTCGTCTGGGGCAATGCGGTGACCAATCAGATAGGCTTGCTTACGTAAGGCAAGCAGCGTGTCTCCCTTGGCCGCGACGACGCCTAACATAGCGTCTGAATGTCCAACGATATACTTGGTGCCCGCTTGAACAGAAACGTCGACGCCGTGATCTAGAGGTTTGAAAAACAGTGGGGTTGCCCAGGTGTTGTCGATTGCACTGACAACGCCAGCCTCGCGCGCAACCTTGGCCAAGGCCACAACGTCTTGGACCTCAAAGGTCAAAGATCCAGGCGCTTCCATATAGAGAAGCTTGGTGTTGGGACGTATGATCGCCGCCAGCTCCTGTGGGCCAATCAAAGGGTCGTAGTAACTAGTCTCGACACCAAAGCGGGCCAGGTACTCGTCGCAGAAGGTGCGGACCGGTCCATACACGCTGTCGGTCATCAAGATGTGGTCACCCGTATTGACGAATGCGGTCAGGGTAATCGTCGCGGCCGCTAGACCCGATTCAAGGCAGACGGCTCCATCTGCATGATCCAGCTTGCCCAGCATGTCCTCAAAGGCCCAAACACTATCGCTGCCCGAACGTCCATAACCGCTTCTACCTTGAGCTCTCAGCGCAGGGTAGGTCCGCGCGAGTGTGTCAAGGCTGTCAAATGTAAGGGTCGACGCCCGGTAGATCGGCGGATTGATGGTACCAAGGCCTGTATTGGGCATAATGGTGCCCCGCGCTTCGTGCGCCAAAAGGGTGGCATCGTTGTTGGAGTTGGGCAAATGCTTGGGCGAATCCGAAGGCATAGTTGGCTTGGACATGGGTCTGATTTGGGGCCTAAATTGAAATAACGGGTCGATTCGAGCTATGCTCTGACATCATGGGGCCTATGAACAGCACGCTTGGCTTAAAAACGAAAGGAAAAGTTTCCGGAAGCTTTCGGAAATATCTTTACGTTTGCATTCCGGCGTGCATGTTTGTAGCACCGTGTCAGCGACCCCCTCGGGTCGCTATACGAACATTGGAAAAAAACGAAAAAGGTAGAGACATGAAAAACATCATGTTGACGACAGTGGCGGCGGTTGCACTCGCAGGCACCGCGTTTGCACAAAGCGCAACGCTGGACGCTGTTATGGAACGCGGCCAGTTGATCTGTGGCGTGTCTACAGGCGTGGCAGGTTTCTCAATTGCTGACGACGGCGGTAACTATACTGGCTTGGACGTGGACGTTTGCCGCGCGGTTGCTGCTGCGGTTCTGAACGACGCGCAAGCTGTTAAGTTTGTTCCGTTGACTTCTAAGGAGCGTTTCACAGCGCTGCAGTCTGGCGAAATCGACGTTCTGTCGCGTAACACCACCTGGACCTACACCCGTGACGTTGATCTGGGTCTGGAGTTCGTTGGCGTATCTTACTACGACGGTCAGGGCTTCATGGTCCGCAAAGACCTGGGCATCAGTTCAGCCAGCGAGCTGGACGGCGCGTCTGTTTGTGTTATCACTGGCACAACCACAGAGCTGAACTTGGCCGACTACTTTGCGTCTAACGGCATGTCTTACGAGGGCGTGGTTGTTGAGACCAACGCCGAGACCAACCAGAACTACGAAGCTGGTCGTTGTGACGTCTTCACAACTGACGCATCTGGTCTGGCTGCGAACCGTTCTCAGATGGCAGAGCCTGAGGCTCACATGATCCTGCCAGAGATCATTTCAAAAGAGCCTCTGGGCCCAGTTGTTCGCCACGGTGACAACGTATGGGGCGACATCGTTCGCTGGACCCTGAACTCTTTGATCATTGCTGAAGAAAAAGGCCTGACCGGCGCTGGCGTTGCTGCCGCTGGTGACTCTGGTGATCCGGAAGTCCGCCGTCTGGTGGGCGCGGAAGGCGACAAAGCTGCCTCTTTGGGGCTGGACTCAGACGCATTTGGCCGTGCAATCGCAGCCGTTGGTAACTACGGTGAGATCTTCGAGCGCAACGTAGGCCCGAACACTCCAGTTGGCCTGGAGCGCGGTCTGAACGCACAGTGGACCAAGGGCGGCATTCTGTACGCTCCTCCGTTCCGCTAAGAGCGACATGCAAGGGGGGCAGGCTTTCGACCTGCCCCTTTTCGCATGACCCGACTGTAAGCGGGCTGCCGCGGTTGCTTTGGCCAAAGGGGCCACGCAAACAGTCGAAAGAGTGCAGGATGTAAGCTACCATCGATGCACGTCTTCAATAATACAGGATGTCTAAGCAGCTTTGCTGGGGCGTGGCGGTGGCAAGAAGTGTGAACCTCCAGCACCAGAACAGCGACGCCAAGACGGGGGCGGGCCCCAGTGTTTGCAGGTCTAATTTAGGACCCGCACGAGGCCCGGCATGAGATCGAAAAAACTGTTGGCCGTGGTTCTTGGCGCTTGTCGCGACAACGACCTGGCTGCGCGTATCCGCGAGATTGCACTGGGCAGCTAGCGCGTACTCAGGACTCGCTTCAGGATCAGATCGTTACCTCCGCCAAACGCGCGATGCGACAGGACCTGTACGCCAACCTGACGGGGATAGCCGTGGACATATTAAGCAACAAACGCTTTCGCGCGATCGCTTTCCAGCTCATCGTGCTGCTTGGGTTTTTGGGCCTGCTGGCCTACATCACGCGCAACGCCATCCACAACATGCGCGAACTCAATATCCTACCCAAAGGTAACTTCCTGACTGAACCAGGCAGTGTCGATAACCTTGGCTGGGTGGCACTGGACCTTATGTCGGTTGGCGCGCGCGACCCGATTTGGATGTTCTTCGTTGGCTCGGCCATCAACACCATTTACATCGCAATCCTTGGCATTTTCTTTGCCACCGTTTTAGGTTTCATTATCGGCGTTATGCGCCTGTCGCCTAACTGGTTGGTGAGCCGTGTTGCCGCGGTCTACGTTGAAATCTTCCGCAATGTGCCTTTGTTGCTATGGATTCTATTGATCAACGCGATCGTCTTCTTGCCCTGGCCGTCGCCCAAGGAAGCCATTCCTGTCTTTGATGCCTTCGTTGCCTCCAACAGAGGCCTCTACGCACCGCGGGGTATCCCCTTGGACGGTGCCTCTACGGTCGGGTTCGTTTTCTTGGCGGGCATAATCGCCGCTATCGTTTGGTCGGTCTACACCCGCCGCGTGCAGGCCAAGACCGGCAAGCAGTTGCCAGTGTTCTGGGTCAATGCCGCGATGATCATCGCGGTTCCCTTGGCAGTCTTCTTTGTGATGGGCCAGCCCCTGTCGTGGGAAACGCCTCAGCTGAAGGGATTCAACTACTCTGGCGGCGTCAAGCTGCTTCCCCAGTTTTTGGCGCTCTTGACCGCCCTGTCTCTCTACACCGCTGCGTTTATCGCTGAAATCGTTCGTGCGGGCATTCTGTCGGTGAACAAGGGACAGCGTGAGGCAGCTTCGTCGCTGGGCTTGCGGCCGAACCTGGTCATGAACCTCGTGATCATTCCTCAGGCTCTGCGTGTGATCATTCCGCCGCTCACCAGTCAGTATTTGAACCTGACCAAGAACTCATCTTTGGCGATCGTTGTAGGCTACCAGGAGATCGTCGCGGTCTTTATGGGCACGATCCTTAATCAGTCGGGCCGCGCGGTGGAAATTATCGGCATGACCATGGCCTTCTATCTGTCTGTCAGCTTGCTGATTTCCTTCATCATGAACATCTACAATCGCGCTGTCGCGCTGAAGGAGCGTTGATCATGGCGAATCAGGATCTCAACACCGAAAACACGGGCGCAAACTTCAAGCCAACTCCCGCGCGCGATGCGCCGTTGAATGAGATTGGCTGGGTCGCAACGATCAAGCGCAACTTGTTTGCGGGGCCAATTTCCTGGGTGGCAACACCGGTATTGGCGTTCATCATTGTCTCCGTACTCACCCATGTGCTGTCCTGGGGCTTCTTGAAAGCAACCAACCACGGCGCCTCAAACCGAACCTGTCACCTGGCCGAGCGGACAAGCTTGCTGGCGAAAGGTGATATTGCAAACTTGGTGGCTGGTAAGCTGCTGTTATCAAAGAGCTATCAGAGCCAGGACGAGCGCTTGTTCTGGGTCGACCGGCAAACGCATTGGAGCCGGTTTGCGGCGTCCACCCTTGGTTTCGGGGCCAGTTATGATGAGTTGATGACCGCCGATATATTGGCGGATCGCGACGTCTCGCGTGCCCTGTCCCAGCGTGCTGACATTCTCAGCACTATTCAAAAGGACATCGACTTCATTGAGCGCAACGCGGACCCAGAAGCAGTTGTCCATCCTGGCCTGGCCAAAGCGGTCGAGGGGCTTGATCTCTTGGCAGGCGCTGCGGCACTGAAGGCGGCGGTTGCTGCAATGGATCCGGCGGCCTTCGAAGCTGCGCGCTCCAAATTCGACGCTATGATCCATTGGGGCGAGGCCCACAATGGTGCGTGCTGGACCGTGGTAAAGCGGCGCTGGCAGCAGTTCCTTTATGGCTTCTATCCTGCGGATCAGGTCTGGCGGGTTGCTGTGACCGGTCTACTGTTGCTGATGGGTGGCTTGTCCTTGCTGTGGCCAGGACGCAGCCAGACCAGCCGCAGCGTAACCGCTGGCGCTGTAGCACTAGGCATGGGCTTTGCCATCCAATCCGGCGCGGCGCTGAGCGGTTTTGGATTGGTGCTCGCCTACATCATACCGCTCATTTTGGCTCTGCTGTACGAAAACCTGTCAACCGGCAGGCGGGGACTAATCTTCTTCTTGGGATTCCCCTTCGCCGCCACTTGGCTGCTGATCCGCTTCTCACTTCCGCAAGCCATTACCTTAGTATCGTCCCCGGCAGAGTGGATATTGGGTTTGCTTGTCTTGGCGATTTGGGGATTGGTCTTCTGGCAGAGCCTGAAGACGCAGTCAGCGTCTAAGACCTTCAAGCCTTTGACCAACGCGATCTATCTGATCTTGGGGGCCTTGACCTTCTATATCTTCTTGACCGTACGGGTCGAACCGTCGGGCGATGAGCTGTCGGCTCTACAAAATTTGTTGGGCTCTTTGCGCCTCAGCGACGTGGAGGTGGATAATATCTGGGGTGGCTTGCTGGCGACCGCCGTCACTGGTCTGACCGGCATCGCGGTGTCCTTGCCGCTGGGCGTCGTACTGGCGCTGGGCCGTCGGTCGGACTTGCCGATCGTTTCAACCTTCTCTACCGGCTTTATCGAGTTTGTGCGCGGTGTGCCCTTGATCACCATTCTGTTTATGGCGTCTGTGCTGTTGCCCCTGTTCTTGCCCGAAGGCGTGACTATCAACAAGTTGCTGCGTGCTCTCGTGGGCGTGTCGCTGTTTGCATCAGCTTATATGGCGGAGGTCATTCGCGGCGGTTTGCAAGGCCTAAGCAAGGGCCAAACCGAAGGCGCAGACTCTTTGGGCCTCAGCTTCTGGCAAACCCAACGCTTCATCATCTTGCCTCAGGCGTTGAAAATCTCAATTCCTGGCATCGTGAACACCTTTATTGGCCTGTATAAGGATACCACCCTGCTGTCGATCATCGGGATTTTTGACCTGCTGGGCGTCGGTTCGCGGTCGGTCTTGCCGTCGCTTGAATGGGCGCGGCTTGAGGCTGAGGTTTACGCCTTTATCGCCTTGTTCTTCTTCCTATCATGTTTCTTCATGTCCCGTTACTCCCAGCACCTAGAGCGGCGCTTGGCGACCGGCCACGACCATTAAGGTCGGCGGCCCCGCCAACACCTCACAGTGCCCCTAGGACGCAAAAGGAATTATCAAATGTCATCTGAAGCTCCCGCTCTGAACGATCAAGAGCCCATCATCACCATCAACGGCATGAACAAGTGGTACGGCAATTTCCACGTGCTCAAGGACATCAACCTGTCCGTGGCACGCCAGGAAAAAATCGTTATCGCGGGGCCGTCGGGCTCTGGCAAATCAACCCTGATCCGCTGCATCAACGCCCTGGAAGAGCACCAAGAAGGCAGCATCATTGTCGATGGTGTCCAGTTGACAGACAACCTGAAAAACATCGAGGCGATCCGCAAGGAAGTCGGCATGGTGTTTCAGAGTTTCAACTTGTTCCCGCACTTGACCGTGCTTGAGAACTGCACCCTGGCGCCGATTTGGGTACGCAAGATGCCCAAGAAGGAAGCCGAAGAAGTCGCCATGCATTACCTGGGCAAGGTCCGCATTCCTGAGCAGGCCCACAAGTTCCCCGGCCAGTTGTCCGGCGGCCAGCAACAACGTGTGGCGATTGCGCGCTCCTTGTGCATGCGTCCGCGCGTCATGCTGTTCGATGAGCCGACCTCGGCGCTGGACCCGGAGATGATCAAAGAGGTGCTGGACACTATGATCGACCTGGCCAATGAAGGTATGACCATGCTGGTTGTGACCCACGAGATGGGCTTTGCGCGCCAGGTGGCCGATCGGGTGATCTTCATGGATGCTGGCGAAATCGTCGAGCAGAACAACCCCGAAGACTTCTTCCACCATCCGCAGAACGAGCGCACCAAGGAATTCTTGAGCCAGATTTTGCGCGATTGATGCAATGATTGGGCTACCTTTCGCTAGCCTCCGCGTGTTGCGGGCGGCCTGGGGCAGGGGTCCGCAGAGCGCGCAGAGCGTCCCAATATGACCAGCGCCGACCCGCCCCAAAACCCGCCCTTACCTTGGCTCTTGAAGGCCGGCTATGGGCTGGGCGATTTGGGTATTAATATCTTTGTAATCGTCAAAAGCCTGCTGGTTTTTGACTTCATGACCGCCTACTTGCAGGTGGATCCGGCGACGGCAGGCCGTTTGACCGCGTTGGTGCTGGTTTTTGACATTCTCACAGACCCGTTGATTGGCTGGCTGTCTGATCGTAGCCGCACGCCCTGGGGGCGGCGCGCGCCCTTTATGGTGTTGGGCGCTGTGGCCATGGCCGCCTTGCTGGTTTTAATGTTCCTGGTGCCCGCCAGTTTCAGCGGGCTGCCGGCCGCGCTTTGGGTCACGGGCTTCTTTGCCGCTGCTTCGGTCGGTTGGACCATGGTGGTCATTCCCTACAGCAGCCTGACGGTCGAAATGACCCAAGACCCGCAAGAGCGATCCAGCTTGACCGCCTTTCGCATGGCCAGTGCTGCGGCTGGAATCTTGCTTGCAGGAGCGGTCTTCCCGGTTCTGGTTGCGTTGTTCGGCGGGCAGCGAGCCGGGTTTGCGCTCGCCATGCTGGCTTTTGCGCCCATTGCGGTCGCCAGCATCTGGTTGGCGGCCTTCGCAAGCTTGCAAGCCCCGCGTAGAGAACCGCCACCCAGCGCCGCTTTCTTGCAACAGCTTTCTGTGGTTATCAGCAATCCTCGTTTCGTCCTGTTGGTGGTGATCTATGGCCTTCAAACGCTGGCGATATTTTTCATCACGGTCGGTATTCCCCATGCGGCGCGCTATCTGACCTCCGAACCCGGGGACGCTCCCATCCCCGGCGCGCAAACGCTTTTATTTGCTGCCTTTGTTGTGGGGGCCATGGCCTCGCAGCCGCTGTGGCTGACGCTCAGTAAGCGTTTTGGCAAGTCCCGGGTCTATCTGGTTGGCATGCTGGTCTACGCGGGTATGCTGGGGCTGTTTTTTAGCCAGCTTCCGGTCAGCTCCGCGCTGTTGTTGGCGCTCTTGGCCCTAGGCGTCGGCGTCACGAACGGCTGCTATCAGCAGTTGCCTTGGGCCATGGTGCCCGACCTGATTGCCGAAACCAACGCTGCCTCAGGCCAGTCGGTTGAAGGCTTGGCCAACGCGGTCTGGCTGTTCGGCCAAAAGCTCGCGGGGGCTTTGGCGCCCCTGCTGTTTGGTGAGCTGCTGGCGGCATACGGCTTTCGAGCGAGCGAGGCTGGATATGTCGAGCAGCCCGACAGCGCGCTGATGGCTTTGCGCTTTGGCATGACAGCAATGCCGGGCTTGTTGCTGCTGGCGACCGTGCCAGCGTATGCGCTGCTGGCCGCTCGACTGCCAAGCCGCTCGGCTATGACAAAATAGGTGTGCCAGCGCCACACAGGTCCGCACAAATGAGATCGCTATGACGCGCCGCCTGGCGTCACCGCAGCGCACGCCCAGCGGGCTTGCAAATCCTGCAGGCATGCCAAAGCAGCGAGCGCCTCGGATGCCGGAACAAACAAGTGATCATGGTGATAGCCAGCTACCGCGTTGCAGGGTAGGCCCTCGCTCCGCAGAGCCTCTGCGATCGCGGCCATCATGCCGATGGCTTCCAAGCTTGACGGCACCTCAAGCGTAATCTTGCGGCAGACAAAGCCCGCTTCCAGTTGGGCAGCGCTCGCCGCTGCAAGGGGTAAGATCAAGGTGGTTCCCTCTTCTTCCTCCAACGTCATCAGCGCCGCTTCGCGTTGCTCGGGGGCGGGGTCTGGCTGCCAGGTGAAACAATAGACATCGGGCGACAGGTTCGGCGAAAGCTGGGCCAAAAGCTGCCCAAGAACCACCAGGCCGCTGGGGCCCGCCTTCTCACCGCTAACCGTCATGAAGCGCTGTCCTTAACGCGAGCCTGTGTTGCCTGCGGGCTTGGGGAAGGCTCCAGGCCGAGCGGCAACTCGGCGTCCTCGCCAAAGGCTGAAAAGTCAGCGCTTTCAAGCGGGTCCAATGCCAATTCAGGCCGGTGGTAGGCGCTGTCTTGGTGCAGAGCACGTTCAATCTGCTCTGAGGCACTGCGCGCGATGCTAGCAGCCGTCTTGTCGTCCAAGCCCTCAAGAGCCATAGCGTCGATCATTTTCATATCATGTCGCTCAAATGCCTGGGCACGACGGCGTGCGGTAAACGCCCTGAAACCCAAACTCGTTAGGATCGCTTGACCCATGAACATGGCCGATTGCAGGTATTGGCGAACAATGATGTCAGCTCCGGCTTGCTTGAGCTGGCGGTAGTGAAATCGGTCGGCAGCGCGTGCGATGACGGTCAGGTGGGGGTGAAGGCGTTTGACCTCCTCAACCAGGCGCGTCGCAGCGTCGGCGTCGCCGACGGCAACGACCAGCAGCTCGGCCTTGGCGATGCCTGCCAGCTCCAGCAACTCGATCCGGGTCGCGTCGCCGTAGTAGACTTTGAAGCCGAATACCCGCATGCGGTCAATCTGTTCAGGATTGAAGTCCAGGATGGTTGTGGGAATGCGATTGGCAATCAAGAGGCGGCCGACCAGCGTACCAAAGGCACCGTAGCCCGCCAGGATCACACGCGGCTCGTCATCCTCGATGTCATCGTGCTCCTTGGGGACCTGGACGCGATCAAACCAGGGCAGCAAGACTCTTTCATAGGCAATGAGCAGCAAAGGCGTCACCAGCATGGTCAGGGCGACAACGGCGGTCAGAAGCCCGGATATCTCCAAACCAAGAACGCCGTTTTGGGTGGCAAATGAAAACAGGACAAAGGCGAACTCGCCGCCTTGCGCAAGTGCCAGTGTAAAGAGCGCCAGTTGACTGCCGCGCAGGTCAAAACTGAAACCAACGCCCGCCAAGACCAGCAACTTGACCAACAGCAAGCCAAAGGTCAGGGCCAGGATCAGGAGCAGACTATCCAAGATCAAGGCAAAGTCGATTGACGAACCCACGGCAATAAAGAACAAGCCCAGCAGCAGGCCTTTGAAGGGCTGGATGTTATTCTCCAGCTCGTGGCGATATTCGCTGTCGGCCAGAACCACGCCAGCCAGGAAGGTGCCAAGCGCCATCGACAAGCCAAGCGCGCGCATCAGCAGAGAGATAGCCACCACCAAGAACAGCGTAAAGGCGGTAAACAGCTCGCGGCTTTGATGTTGGGCAATGATGCGAAATACAGGGCGCAGCAAAAAACGCCCTGCCAAAATTATGGCTGCGATCGAACCAAGCGCTGCGATGCCCTGTGCCCAGATCGGCAGGTGGGCGATGAGGCTGGTCGCGGTCTGGCCGCCGTGCTGGGCGGTCTCGTCGCCGATGTGCGGCAACGCCAAGCTCTCAGGCATGGCCAACAGCGGTAGAAGTGCCAGGATTGGGATGACTGCCATATCTTGAAACAGCAGCACGGTGAAAGACGAACGTCCGCCCGGGCTGCGGGTCCAGCCTTTCTCCTCTAGCGACTGCATGACGATAGCCGTTGACGACAGAGCCAAGATCATACCGATAGCCAAAGCAGTCTGCCATGCCAAGCCAGCGAACATACCAACACCCATCAGTGCTAAACTGGTCAGCGTGACCTGAAGCCCGCCCAAACCCAGGATCTTTCTGCGCAAGCGCCACAAGACCTGCGGCTGCAGCTCAAGGCCGATGAGGAACAGCATCATAACCACGCCAAACTCGGCAAAGTGCATGATGTCGTTTTGCGCTTCGCCGGTTAGGTTGAGCACAAAGGGCCCGATGACGATGCCCGCGCCTAGATAGCCAAGCACCGAACCAAGGCCAAAACGGCTGGCAAGCGGCACGGCCAAGACGGCGACGCTGAGATAAACGAAAGCGGCAAACAGCAAATCGTGGTCCATCAGTCGCTCCCCTGTTTGCGTGACGCACCGGGCCCCGCTGTCGCGCGTTGGTAATAGACCTTCGCCAACAGGTGGTCTCGATAGCCTTCGGCCGCCAATGCAAGCTGTGTGTCGTCCAGATGACTTGCGTCTGGGATCAAAAAGGGGTCGCACCAACGAAGGCCCGCGCGCGTGGCGGTCAGGCGCAGCGGCAAGACCATCGCCTCTATCGCGGCGGATGGTTCTGAAGGAAGCTCCAGGGCGGCAAGGTTGTCGGCATAGCTGACGGCCAAACCAAAGGTCTTCCCGGACAGATCCAGCGGCTCTTGTGTCGTGCGACCTGGCTGCGGCAAGACCAGATCTTGCCATTCCTTAAGCAAGGATGGCGTCGAAAACCAATAGAGCGGAAATTGCAAAACAATGTGTTGATGCTCGCGAAGCAGGTCCTGCTCTCGACTGACATCGATGAAGAAGTCAGGGTAGGTTTGGTAGAGATCGTGCAAGGTGACTTGCTCCATCCCCGCGAGCGCCTGCAACAAGCGTTTATGGACGCGCGAATGCTCCAAAATTGGGTGAGCGAAAAGGATAAGAACAGATTCCATGTGCTAAGGTCGCTGTCTGTGCCCAGGAAGTCAAGGCCCGATCAGGAAAGAAATCTGCTTGATTACAGGGCTTTATCCGGAATTTCTCAATCGATCACGCACTTCGGGCTCCTGGTGTTCAGTTGTGGGAGAGGACGGCGGCCGCTCACAGTCTGGCGTGGGCTCTTGCGTCGGCATGCAATCCTTGTCACTCTGGCAGGCCTTACATCACAATGAGCCTTCCACATGCGGTGTCCCTATTGCTCCAGCGAAAATACACAGGTCAAAGACTCGCGGCCGGTTGAGGACAACACCGCCATTCGCCGACGCAGAACCTGCCCGGTTTGCGAGCAGCGCTTCACCACCTTTGAGCGCGTACAGCTTCAAGACGTGACGGTGATTAAGTCCGACGGCAAGCGGGAATCCTTTAACCGCGGCAAGCTTCGCCACTCGATCATGATTGCCTTGCGCAAGCGGCCGATCGACGAAGCGCGCTTGGACGACCAGCTATCCTTGCTGGTGCGTCAGCTCGAAATGAGCGGCGATGGTGAGGTGACCTCAAAGGACATCGGCAAACGCGTGATGGAAATGCTGGCGCGCTTGGATCCGGTCGGATTCGTGCGCTATGCCTCGGTCTACAACGACTTCCAGCAAGCCAGCGATTTCACCCGCTTGCTGGAAAGCCTGGGTGGCAAGGCAAGCGACGACGCCAGCTCGTCCTAGCTGCCAGCCGGTACCAAGCCACCATACCAGGCCACCTTGCTAGCCCCTTTTGCTAGCCCAGGGTCTGCTTGAAGAAGTCCAGGGTCCGCTGCCAGGCCAGCGCCGCGTCTTCGGCATCAAAGCGCGCACCGGTCGGATTGGCAAAGGCGTGGTTGGCATCGTACCAGTGGGGCGTGAACAAATCCGCTTTGCCAGCTTGAGCCAAGGAGTCGGCGAAGCCAGCCACCATTTGCTCGTTGATGTTGCGGTCCTGGGTGCCGAAATGGCCCAAGACGGGTGCGTTGAGGCTGGCAAGCTGATCTGCGCTCTTGGCCACGTTGCCGTAATAGATGACCGTTGCGTCCACCGGTGCGGCCAAGGCAGCGTTAAGCGACCAGCCGCCGCCAAAGCACCAGCCAATCGTGCCAACCTTGCCATTGGAGCGCGGGTGATTGCGTAGGTAGTCGATGGCCCCCACAAGCTGGGCTGTGGCGACATTGGGTTTAACAGCTCGGGTCAGGTCGCGCGCTTCTTGCGGCGTGCTGGCAACCTTTCCGCCATGCAAATCAATGGCTAGCGCGACATAGCCCAGCGCGGCAAATTCTGCTGCCACCGCTTTGATTTGATCATTCAGGCCCCACCACTCGTGGATCAAGACCAAGGTTGGGGCTGGCCCGTTGCCGGTCGGTAGCGCCAGGGCACCGCTAAACTCGGTGCCATTGCTGCCCGTCATGGTCATCATCTCGGCGCGCATACCGGCTGCTTTGGCCAGATCGGGGAAAGCCAAGACACTGGCCAAGGGCAGCGAGGCCAACCCCGCCAAAAAAGCGCGCCTTTGTCCGTCGCTTACCACGATCGGCGGCATGTCCTTGGCGCTGCCGCAGCCGTCTAAATCACACATGTTGGAACCCTCCATTGGTTTCGATTACGATGGGCCCAGGCGTGCCCGAGCCTAGCAGAGATCTAGGGCGAGCCGTGCCTAGGTCCAGCCCGGCCAAGCCTTTTCGCCCTGGTCGTCCAAGCCTCGTAGGTCTAAGAAGTAACTCGACAGACCAAAGCGAAGAAGTCACAAACCGGGGATGATCCCGAAACGCACCGCAGGAGAGCATGGACTATGACCGCTAAACCGCTCATCGCCGTCATCGGGGCCGGCGGCCATGCAAAGGTCGTGATTGACGTGTTGCGCGCCCAGGGCTGGCAGGTCGGGGTAGCCTTGGTCACCGGAACAGACACGCAGCCGGTTGCCGCTTGCAATGGAGTACCGGTGGACGTGGCAGACTGCGCACTACCCTGGCTAATCTCGAACGGCTTTCACGCCGCTTTTGTTGCAATCGGCGATAACGCGGCGCGCGCGCAAATCAGCCAAGAGCTGGGCGAGGGCGGCATAGACTTGCCGGGCGCAATTGATCCCCACGCTGTGGTATCACCGTCCGCCGCTGTTGCCGCGGGCGCGCTGATCATGCCCGGCGCGGTGGTCAACGCCGAGGCACGGATCGGGCGCGGGGTCATAATCAACACCGGCGCTTGTATCGATCACGACTGCGACATCGGCGATTATGCCCACATCGCGCCCGCCTCAGCCTTGGCGGGGAGTGTTAGGGTCGGGCAGCTCAGTCTTTGCGGCGTCGGCTCGCGAATCATTCCCGGCGTGCAGTTGGGTGAGCGCGTCATTGTGGGGGCCGGAGCCGTGGTCACGCGCGATTTGCACGATGGGGTGCGAGTGGTCGGGGTGCCAGCACGCCGCCTCTAAGGCAAGGGTGTGAGTTTTGCTTGCATAAATTAACCTTGGTGTTAATTAAAATGCATGAGAAATGAAGCTGACATCCACGCTGTGCTGGCCGATCCGATCCGCCGGCGCGTCCTTGAAGACCTCGCGCGCAATCCTGGCCTAACCGCAAGCGACCTTGGCGAGCCCTTTGAGATCTCCAAACCCGCGTTGAGCCGCCACCTTAAGATACTTGAGGAGTCCGGGCTTGTTGAGCGCGAGATTGACCGGCAGTTCCGCCGATTTCGCTTGAGCGCCCGGGCTGAGACCCTCGACTGGTTGGCTGATTTGCGCATGCAAGCTCTGGCCCCGCTGAGCCACTTGGATCAGCTTGAGGCCGAGTCCATCCACACCATGCGAGAAGTCGTGGCCGAGATGAGCAATCCGGTCATGATGTACTCAATTGGTAAAGATTCCAGTGTGATGCTGCACCTGGCGCTCAAGGCTTTCTATCCTTCAAAGCTGCCGTTTCCTCTGCTGCACATCGATACAACCTGGAAATTTCGCGAAATGATCGCATTTCGCGACCAGGTGGCTGAACGCTATGACCTCGATCTGCGCATCTTCACCAGCCCAGACGGTAAGGCCGAGGGCATCAACCCCTTCGACCACGGCGCGCACTACACCGACGTGATGAAAACCGCAGCGTTGAAACAGGCGTTGGACCATTATGGCTTTGACGTGGCTTTCGGTGGGGCGCGACGAGATGAGGAGAAATCGCGCGCCAAGGAACGGGTCTTGTCCTTTCGCTCTAAGGGCCACGTTTGGAATCCCAAGGGGCAACGGCCGGAAATTTGGAACGTGTTTAACACTCGTGTTAATAAAAACGAAACAATTCGCGCGTTTCCCTTGTCAAATTGGACCGAGCTCGACATCTGGCAGTACATTGTGCGGGAAAATATCCCGATTGTGCCTTTGTACTTTGCTGCGCGGCGCCCGGTCGTCGAGCGCGATGGCGCGCTGATCATGGTTGATGACGAACGATTGCCCTTGGAGGCTGGCGAAACGCCTGAACAGCGCTGGGTCCGTTTCCGCACGCTCGGCTGCTATCCGCTGACGGGTGCCATCGAAAGCCAGGCAGATACATTGGAAGGGATCGTGCGAGAAATGCAGGTCGCGCGCACTTCTGAGCGCCAAGGCCGCCTGATTGACCAAGATCAGAGCGCCTCCATGGAGAAAAAGAAGTTGGAGGGCTATTTCTAATGAGCCAGAGACAACCCGCTGCAGCGGCCAGCGATGCCCCCTTGTTTGTCGATGCACCAAATGGCCTACTGCGCTTTATCACCTGCGGCTCGGTCGATGATGGCAAATCGACCCTAATCGGCCGATTGCTCTACGATTCCAAGCTGTTGCTAGACGACCAAGTGTCAGCGCTTGAGCTTGCCTCCAAGCGCTTCGGGACGACCGGCGAGGGCAATCTGGACTTCGCCTTGCTGGTCGACGGCCTTCAAGCCGAGGTCGAGCAGGGTATCACCATCGACGTGGCCTACCGCTTCTTCGCCACCGACAAGCGCAAGTTCATCGTCGCTGATACGCCAGGGCACGAGCAATACACCCGCAACATGGTCACGGGTGCCTCGACGGCGGATCTTGCAGTGTTGCTGGTTGATGCGCGCCAGGGCGTTGTGACCCAGACCCGCCGCCACGCCTATATCGCTGCGCTGCTCGGCGTGCGGACCGTGGTCATGGCGGTCAATAAGATGGATCTGGTAGACTATGACGAGGATGTGTTCCGACAGATTCGAGCCGATTTTGCCGGCCTGGCAAGCCTGCTCAACCTGGCCCAGACCCATGCCATTCCAGTTTCGGCCTTGAAGGGAGATAACATTTCTTCTCAGGCACCAACCATGCCCTGGTACACGGGGCCAAGTCTGCTGGAGTTCCTTGAAACCGCGCCGCAAACCCAGTCAGATTTTACCCGTCAGCCATTCCGCTTCCCGGTGCAGTGGGTCAATCGTCCGCATCTGGATTTTCGCGGCTACTCGGGCTGCGTGGCCTCGGGCCAAATCGCCGTCGGCGATGCCATTCTTGCCTTGCCGTCTGCCAAAAGCTCGACCGTCAAGCGCATTGTCAGCTTTGACGGCGACATGCAGCGCGCGCGTGCCGGTCAGGCTGTGACGCTGGTGTTGGATGACGAGCTCGACATTTCACGCGGGGATTTGTTGTGCGCGCCCAAGGACCGTGCCGAGGTCTCGGATCAGTTCATGGCCACTCTGGTTTGGATGGATGAAAAGCCTTTGCTTCCGGGACGATCCTATTTGATGAAGTTGGCGACCAAGACCTTGCCAACCACAGTCAGCAGCATCAAGCATGCAATCAACATTAACAGTTTTGAGAAAACGGCGGCGAAGACCTTAACATTGAACGAAATTGCCGAGGTCAACCTAAGCCTAGAGACCGAGATCGCTTTCGACGCCTACGAGGAGAACCACCAAACGGGCGGCTTCATTTTGATCGACCGTATGACCAACGCCACCGTCGCTGCGGGCATGTTGAGCTTTGCCTTGCGGCGTGCGCAGAACCTGCACCGCCAAGCGCTGAATATTTCCAAGCCTCAGCGAGCGGAGCAAAAGGGTCAGAAGCCTCGAGTGCTGTGGTTCACCGGGCTGTCTGGGTCCGGCAAATCTACCGTTGCCAACTTAGTTGAACAAAAACTGTTCGCCGAAGGTCACCACTGTATGATCTTGGACGGCGATAATGTTCGTCACGGCCTAAATCGCGATTTGGGTTTTACCGACGCCGACAGGGTGGAAAACATCCGCCGCATCGCTGAAGTGGCTAAGCTGATGGTCGAGGCGGGCCTTATCGTTCTTGTCTCCTTCATCTCTCCCTTCCGTTCGGAGCGGCGCATGGCGCGTGATTTGATGGAGGAAGGAGAATTCGTTGAGGTGTTTGTCGATACGCCGCTGGAGGTCTGCGAGCAGCGCGACGTTAAGGGGCTCTATGCCAAGGCCCGTGCGGGTGAGATCAAGAACTTCACCGGTATCGATTCGCCCTATGAGGCACCGCAGGACGCTGAGCTGCACTTAAAGTCAGCGGAGGCGTCGGCCGATGCGCTGGCAGACAAGGTTTTGGCCTATTTGGCCGCCCAGACCTAGAACCAGACCCAGACCCAGAACCAGACCTAGAACCAGGGCTAACGCGACGCCACTGACTAGTGTTAGCTCGGAAGGGGGCGGCCCATGAGGTCGCTCACCGTCTCCTCGACGCTACGCTGGCCTGCGACCAGTGTCTCGACGGCTTGTGTGATGGGCAATTCGATTGCGTGGCGCCTGGCCAGGGCCAAGGCGGCTCCGGCGGTCGCGAGGCCCTCGACCAGGCTGTCAGGCGTCTGCGCGCCCGCACCCAAAGCAAAGCCGAACTGGTAGTTGCGCGACTTTGATGACCCACAGGTCAGCGCCAGATCACCGACCCCCGCTGGGCTGATCAGCGTGTCTGGTTTGCCACCCACGGCGGCCAACAGGCGGGCGATTTCGGCCATACCGCGCGCCATCAAAGCAGAGCGGGCGGACTCGCCCAAATTTGCACCATCCAGGACGCCACAAGCCAAGGCGATGACGTTTTTCATCGCTCCGACCAACGCCACACCCGCAACATCATCGCTGGCATAGAACCGCAGACGTGATCCTGACAGCGCGCTGGCCAGCGTACGGGCGACCGCAAGCTGAGGGTGCGCGAGGTTTAGCGCCGTTGGCTTGCCCGCCGACAGATCCGCTGCGAACGAGGGGCCTGATATGAGCCCCAAGGGGAAGGGCCAGGCGAGCTGCGGCAGCAGCAGGCCTTGCTGGCGATCAATGCCTTTGGCCAAGCTCAAAACGGGGATGTCTGAACCAAGCGCGGCCAACAACGGTGCTTGGTCGTACAAAAATCCGGCATGGGCTTGCGCGGGTAAGGCCAACAACAGCACGTGTGCCGCACTCACGACCTGTTGGACGCTTCCGACCTGCCAACCTTTCGCCACTGCTGCATCGTGTCCAGGCCCAGGGCGCGCTGCAAAGCGCAAGCTCCAACCCTGAGCGCCAAGCGCGTCGGCCATGGCAAGCCCATAGGCGCCAGCGCCAATGATGCCGATGCTGTCCGTCGCGGGATCCAGTGTTAGGGCAGGGGTCATGCAGGCACTCCTATCGCGCAGGGCAGGCTATCAAGAGACGGGCGGCGGAGCCCTCTGCCATGACTAGCAGGTCCGAAGGCGCGCCAGCAAGCCTCAGCCGCAGTCGTCCCGCTGCTAGCCTAGCGAGCTGGCCTCCTCAAGCAGCGCGCTGGTAATATGGATTTCTGAATGCAAACTACGGTGGACCGGGCATTTATCAGCAATTTCCAGCAGTTTAGCGCGCTGGTCGGTATCCAACGGACCGACCAGACGGATTTTACGACTTATGTGATCAATCTTGCCGCCTTGGGTCTCGCACTCTGCGCAGTCTTGGGCATGGATCTTGTCGTGGGTCAGCGTGACTTCCGCCCGTTCGAGCGGCCAGCCCTTACGCTCTGCGTACATGTGCAAGGTCATAGAGGTGCAGGCCCCCAAGCCCGCCAACAGGAAATCATAGGGCGCTGGGCCGGTATTGCCGCCGCCGACACTCAAAGGCTCGTCCGCCAGAACGACATGGGGGCCCATGGCCACGACCTGCTGAAAGGCGTTCTCTCCCGTCGAGGCAACGACCACACTGCCCTCTGGTGCGCGGATGGTCTGTGGTTCTGGCAGCGCGAGATGGCGTTGGGCCCAAGGCCAAATGCTGTCGGCGACATAGCGGGCATCGTTTGGGTTGCTCAGCAGGTGGTCGGCTCCGTGCAGGCTCACATAGGATTTGGGATGCTTGGCAGACGAAAAGATCCTGCCCGCATCCTCAACGCTCACTTGCTGATCCAGCGGGGCATGCATCACCAACAAAGCGGCCTTCAGCTTGGCTAAGGCCTCAGGTTGGTTGGCCTCGCGCGCCTCGTCGATAAAGGCCTTGGAGATGGTGAAGGTGCGTTGCGCTAAGCAAACCTCAGCCTGGCCTTGTGTTTCGATGGCCGCTAGCTGGCTTCCGAAAGATTTCAGGACGTGCGCAGGATCAAACGGTGCCGCAATAGTAGCAACGGCTTTGATTTGCGTGCTTTTTGCAGCCGCAGCCAAGACGGCGGCGCCCCCTAAAGAGTGGCCGATCAGCAAGCTGGGCGACCGCCCGCAGGCGTTCATGGCTTCGATAGCTTGCAAAAGATCGCCAACATTGCTGGCGTAGGTCTCCTGCCCAAAATCACCTTCGGATTGCCCCAAGCCGGTAAAGTCAAAGCGCAACACGGCCAGGCCGTGTTCGGCCAGGCGGCGCGCAATCACCGTTGCGGCCTTGATATCTTTGCCACAGGTAAAGCAGTGCGCGAAGACAGCATAGGCAAGCGGCGCGCCAGTGCTCGGTAGCTCAAGACGCGCCGACAGCTCTGCCCCACTGCCCCCCTTGAATGTAAAGCGTTCGCTTGCCATGGTGCACTCCTTGCTAACGGTCGGGATCTCGGGCTTGTCCTTGGCAAACTAAGCGCCAGGCGCCTCGCTCACAACACTGCTCGCGGGGAAATGATCCATCAACCGCAAACGAGATTCTGGGATGGGGCGGTTGTTGGCGTGGAACAGGTGCTTTTCAATGAAATGTCCCGTAAGCTGTAGCCCCAGGCGCGCTTGGTCCGGACCCAAGCCACCGCCACGCAAGAATTCAGGCAAGCTCAACAATCGTTCTTTATAAGGCTCGCCTGCTTCAGCGCTGACCGCACGCCCCGAGCGCGGCGAAACGTAAATCAAATCGTCGGTCTGACCGGTTGCCGCGCAGCAGGACAGGTCCAATCCGAACCCCAGGGCCTGCAACAAGCCGAGCTCAAAGCTGACCAGACCTTCGGCCCAGTGTGGGCCCGGCAGCATATCGAGCCAAGCGACACCAGCGTGGTAGATTGCAGGCAGCGGATCGCGTTCGGCCAACACCTGTTGCATCAAGCCGCAAAAGGCTTGCAGCGCAGTCAAGCGTGCAGCGTTGCCCATCACCAAGGCGGCGCGCGGCTGTGCCAACTCGACATCAAACCGCCCCAAGTTTTCGCTCAGGCGCGCGGACCAGCGCAGCTCGACTTGGTTGCCAACCTGCAAGACCGGCACCAGCCGTTTGGACTGACCGCCGCGAACCAGCCCAGCAAAGCGACCGTGCTCCGCGGTCATGCACGTCAAGATTGCGCTGGTCTCGCCATGGGCGCGCACCGACAGAATAAATCCCTCATCTTGCCACGTTTCCATCCCGGGCTCCTCGACCTTTGGCGCATTCCAGCCGCATAGCCTCGCTAGTTTATAGGTCGGGCGCGAACCTGCCTAGCGCTGTTTGGGCGTGGGTCCTGTCCTTTGCAAAGAAATTGAGGAGGGCCGCGTGCTCGCAAGCAGGAAACGCCTTTGGGCAAACATACAGGTTGGCGCTTTAGCCGCCATCATGACCCTTGTCCTGATCTATTTCAGCTACCACACCGTCGAGGGTGATCGCGGCTGGCTGGTCATGTTTCAGCAGCAATCAGTTCTAGAAGCAAAATTGTCTGAGATTGCAGCGCTGGAGGCAAAGGTCGGCGCGTTGCGCAGCAAGGTTTCGGGCCTCTCAGATCGCTCGCTGGACTTGGATCTGTTGGAAGAGCAAGTCCGTAAGGTTCTGCATTACTCGCATCCTCACGAGGTTATTGTCCTGCAGCGTTAGCGAATTAACATTAATCGAGTTAATATACTATTAATTAGGTAGTATCAATAGATTAGAAAATATTGACAAAACTAAGGCATGGCGTCAATCTTGAGCAACGAGTCACGCTTGAGGAAACACCATGGCCACCCGCGCGAAAAAGACCAGCCTTGCTGCGGCTGATCCCAAAAATTTTTCCCCCGACCAGACCCTAGAGTACTACCGCGAGATGATGCTGATCCGCCGCTTTGAAGAAAAAGCGGGTCAGCTCTACGGTATGGGTTTGATTGGCGGTTTTTGTCACCTCTACATCGGTCAGGAAGCCGTCGTCACCGGCGTCCAGTCGGCCATGATTGACGGCGACAGCGTCATCACCTCCTACCGCGATCACGGCCACATGTTGGCTTGCGGCATGGACGCCAAAGGCGTGATGGCCGAGCTGACAGGCCGCGAAGGTGGTTTATCAAAAGGCAAGGGTGGCTCGATGCACATGTTCAGCGTCGAGAAGGGCTTTTTTGGCGGCCACGGTATCGTGGGCGCGCAAGTGCCGCTGGGCGCGGGCATCGCTTTTGCGCACAAGTACAACGAGACCGGCAAGATCTCGGCCACCTATTTGGGCGACGGAGCGGTCAACCAGGGCCAGGTTTACGAGACCTTCAACATGGCCGCGCTGTGGAAACTGCCGGCGCTGATCGTGATTGAGAACAATCAATACGGCATGGGTACCGCTGTTGGCCGCGCCTCGGCGTCAACCGAACTGTTCAAGCGCGGGCAAGCCTATGGCATCCCCGGCGAGCAAGTTGACGGTATGGATGTGTTCCAGGTCTACGCTGCCGCCCAAAATGCCATCGATTACATCCGATCTGGCAAAGGCCCGATGATCTTGGAGATGAAAACCTATCGCTATCGCGGTCACTCCATGTCCGACCCTGCCAAGTACCGCAGCAAGGAAGAAGTCCAAAAGATGCGTAACGAGCAGGACCCGATCGAGCGACTGAAGCACTACATCTTGGAAACGGGACACGCCGAGGAAGCCGACCTGAAGGCCATCGACAAAGAGATCAAAGCCATCGTGACCGAAGCCGCCGATTTCGCCCAAACCAGCCCCGAGCCTCAGCCGTCTGAGCTTTACACCGACGTCTACGTTTAAGGAGCAGCCTCCATGTCAATTGATATTCTCATGCCCGCTCTGTCTCCGACCATGACCGAGGGCACCTTGGCGAAGTGGTTGGTCAAAGAGGGCGATACTCTGAGCGCCGGTGACGTGATTGCCGAGATCGAAACCGACAAAGCCACCATGGAAGTTGAAGCTGTGGACGAGGGCGTGGTCGCCAAAATCCTGGTTCCGGAAGGCAGTGAGGGCGTGGCAGTAAACGCCGTCATCGCGATTTTGGCCGAGGAGGGCGAAGACGCCGCGAACCTCAGCACCGGGGCGCCCGCCGCTTATGCTGCTCCTGCACCAGAACAAACGCCAGAACCTGCAGTCACTGTTGCACCCGTCGCTTCCGAGCCCCTAGTTACAGCACCTGTTGCTGACGTGGAGTGGACCGGCCCGACCAAAACCATTAGCGTGCGCGAAGCGCTGCGCGATGCGATGGCCGAAGAGATGCGCAGCAATGATCAGGTCTTTTTGATGGGCGAAGAAGTGGCCGAGTACAACGGCGCTTACAAGGTCTCACAAGGCCTGCTGGACGAATTCGGTGCCAAGCGCGTCATCGACACGCCCATTACCGAGCAAGGCTTTACCGGCATTGCGGTTGGCGCGGCCTTCATGGGCATGCGTCCTATCGTTGAGTTCATGACCTTTAACTTTGCTATGCAGGCCATCGACCAGATTTTGAACTCAGCGGCCAAGACGCTTTATATGTCTGGTGGTCAGATCAAGTCGCCTGTGGTGTTTCGGGGCGCTAATGGTGCGGCTTCTCGCGTCGCTGCCCAGCACTCGCAGTGTTACGGTGCTTGGTATTCGCATGTGCCTGGCTTGCATGTGGTCTCGCCCTATTCAGCGGCGGACGCCAAAGGTTTGCTGAAAAGTGCCATTCGCTCCGAAACGCCCGTGGTCTTCTTGGAAAACGAGCTGCTGTACGGCGATACGGGTGAGGTGCCAGACACCGACGACTGGACCGTGCCAATTGGCAAGGCCAAAATTGTACGCCAGGGCAGTGATGTTACCATCACCGCATTCTCAATCATGGTAAAGAAGGCGCTGGCCGCCGCTGACACCTTGGCCGAGCAGGGCATTTCCGCCGAGGTCATCGACCTGCGCAGCCTGCGCCCGCTGGACACAGAGACCATTTTGGCCTCTGTACGTAAGACCAACCGCATTGTGACTTGTGAAGAGGGCTGGGGTCAGTCTGGCATTGGCGCTGAAATCTCCGCGCGCATCATGGAGCAGGCCTTCGATTACCTGGATGCCCCGGTTACGCGGGTCTTCGGCAAGGATGTGCCCATGCCCTATGCGGCCAATTTGGAAGTGCTGGCGCTGCCGCAACCTGAAGACATTGTCGAGGCGGCCAAAGCCGTCTGCTATCGCTAAGAAGGAGACGCGGATATGCCGATTGATATCTTGATGCCCGCCCTGTCGCCGACCATGACCGAGGGTAAGCTCGCGGCTTGGTTGGTTAATGAGGGCGACAGCGTTGCTTCGGGCGATGTGATCGCCGAAATCGAGACCGACAAGGCGACGATGGAAGTTGAAGCGGTTGATGAGGGCGTGATCGGCAAGATCATGGTGCCCGCAGGAACCGAAGGCGTCGCGGTGAACTCTGTAATTGCGCGCCTGTTGGAAGAGGGCGAAGAGGCCTCAGCCTTGGATGCTCCTGCGCCCGCGGCAAGCCCTGCGCCTGCGGCAAGCCCCGCTCCAACAGCGGCGGCTCCCGCACCAGCGCCCAGCTCTGCGCCGAGTGCCACACCCGCGCCCGCAGCAGACAAAGGCGCACGCATCTTTGCTTCGCCCTTGGCCCGCCGCATCGCTGGTGACAAAGGCCTGGATCTGTCCGCTGTCACCGGCAGCGGCCCGCACGGCCGGATTGTCAAGGCCGACGTCGTCAACCTCGAGGCCAGCGCGCAAGCTGCCCAACCCGCCGCCGCCGCTCCCACACAGGCAGCAGCGCCGCAGGCGGCCAGCCAAGCCGCAGCCAGCCTGCCAGGCATCATGGACCCGCGCCCCATCGCCGATGCTTTCGGCCTGGACTACGACTACGAGCCCGCCAGCGCCATGCGCAAGGTCATTGCTCAGCGCTTGACCGAGTCCAAGCAGAGCGTGCCGCACTTCTACCTCACGCTTGAGTGCAACATTGATCCGCTGTTGGGCCTGCGCAAGCAGATCAACCAAGACAGCGACGGCAGCTATAAACTGTCGGTCAATGACTTCGTTATCAAGGCAGCGGCACTGGCGCTGAAACAGGTTCCCGCAGCCAACGCCTCTTGGACTGGTGACGGCATCATTCGCTATAAGTCGGCCCATATCTCGGTAGCTGTCGCGATTGACGGCGGCTTGATTACCCCGGTGGTGCGCGAAGCGGAAAAGCTGTCCTTGGGCAACATCTCCAGCACTGTTAAGGATTTAGCCGGACGCGCCAAGGCGGGCAAGTTGACCCCGGCTGAGTTCCAGGGCGGCACCTTCTCAATCTCCAACCTGGGCATGTTTAGCATCCAGCAGTTCCAAGCCGTGATCAATCCGCCCGAAGGTGCGATTTTGGCGGTCGGTGCAGGCGAGCAAAAGCCTGTGGTGGTTGATGGCGAAGTCACAGTCCAGACCCGCATGACCGTGACACTGTCTTGTGATCACCGTGTGGTCGATGGCGCGGTCGGGGCCGAGTTTTTGGCAGCCTTCAAAACTATCATCGAAGCGCCCACGCGCTTGTTGGTGTAACCCGGTCACAGGATAGGCAAAAGCGATGACAAACACATCTTTTGACTTGGTGGTTTTGGGTGCGGGGCCCGGCGGCTACGTGGCCGCCATCCGCGCCGCCCAATTGGGCTTGAAAACCGCAATCGTCGAGCGCGAGCACCTGGGCGGCATTTGCCTAAACTGGGGCTGTATCCCGACCAAAGCGCTGCTGCGCTGTGCCGAGGTGGCGAGCCTGGCCAAGAACGGCGCGCAGTTCGGCGTCACCATTCAGGGCATCAGCTTTGATTTGGAGCGCATGGTCAAGTACAGCCGCGATGTCTCGGCGCGCTTGGCTGGTGGCGTCGGCCACTTGCTGAAGAAGAACAAGGTCGAGGTCATCATGGGCAGCGGCAAGCTGGCAGGTAAGGGTCAGCTACAGGTCACCGATGCCAAAGGCGCAAGCACGACCATATCGGCCAAGCACATTATCCTGGCGACCGGCGCACGGGCCCGCGTTCTGCCGGGCCTGGAACCCGATGGCGAACTGGTGTGGACCTACAAGGAGGCCATGGTGCCCAAGCGGGTGCCCAAGTCGATGATCGTCGTCGGTTCCGGCGCGATCGGCATCGAATTTGCCAGCTTCTATAATGCTATTGGCGTCGATGTGACCGTGGTTGAGGTCATGGACCGCATCCTGCCGGTTGAAGATGCCGATATCTCGAAGGAAGCCGAAAAGCAGTTCAAAAAGCACGGCCTGAAGATCATGACTAAGGCCATGGTCAAGAAACTGGATCGGGGCCAGGGGCAGGTCACGGCGCACATTGAGCAAAACGGTAAGATGCAACAGCTCACAGCGGACGTGCTGATCTCGGCGGTTGGTATTACCGCCAATACCGAAGGGCTGGGCCTGGAGGTCACCAAGGTCAAGTTGGACCGTGGCCACGTGGTGACCGATGGCTATGGTCGCACCGACGAGCCTGGCGTCTATGCCATTGGTGATATCGCGGGCGCGCCCTGGTTGGCGCATAAAGCCAGCCACGAAGGCATGATTTGCGTTGAGAAAATCGCGGGCCTTAACCCCCACACTATGGACAAGACCGGAATTCCGGGCTGCACCTATGCGCACCCACAGGTGGCGAGCGTTGGCCTGACCGAGGCGGCGGCCAAAGACGCGGGCTACCAAATTAAAGTCGGGCGGTTCCCCTTCATGGCCAACGGCAAAGCCATCGCTTTGGGCGAGGACCAGGGCTTCATCAAAACCATTTTTGATGAAAAAACCGGTGAGCTGTTGGGCGCTCATATGATCGGCGCTGAAGTGACAGAGTTGATTCAGGGCTACACCATCGCTAAGTCTTTGGAGACAACGGAGCTGGATCTGATGCACACGGTCTTCCCGCACCCCACGCTGTCTGAAATGATGCACGAGTCGGTGTTGGACGCCTATGGGCGTGCGGTTCACTTCTAACGCCACCGGTCTGCTGAAGGGCGGGCCTCAAGGATTGCCAAAGCCATGACGACTTCTGTCGAGACCCAGGCGAAGCCTAAGCTGCGCCACCCGGAAAAGGCCAAGAACCCCGACGCTCCGCGCTTGAAAAAGCCGGAATGGCTCAAGGTTAAGGCCCCTACTGCGGGCATGTTTGAGCAGACCCGCAAAGTCATGCGCAACAACTCGCTGGTTACGGTCTGCGAGGAAGCGGCCTGTCCGAACATCGGCGAGTGCTGGTCTAAACGCCACGCCACCATGATGATCATGGGCGAAACTTGCACCCGCGCATGCGCCTTTTGCAACGTAGCGACGGGCAAGCCCGGCGCGTTGGACCCCTTCGAGCCCTTCAACGTCGCCAAGTCCGTTGCCGAGCTGGGCTTGCAGCACGTGGTTGTGACCTCGGTTGACCGCGACGACCTAGACGACGGTGGCGCTCAGCATTTTGCTGAGACGATCCGCGCCATCCGCGAGGCTTCGCCCGGCACCACGATCGAGGTGCTAACGCCTGATTTCTTGCGCAAAGGTGAGGCGTGGAAGATCGTGGCCGACGCGCGCCCGGATGTCTTCAACCATAATCTGGAGACCGTGCCGCGCCTCTATGCGCCGGTGCGCCCTGGTTCGCGCTACTATCAGTCCTTGCGCCTGTTGGACGAGGTCAAGCGCTATGATCCCAGCATCTTTACCAAATCTGGCTTAATGGCGGGCTTGGGCGAAGATCGGTTAGAGGTGCAACAGGTGATGGATGATCTGCGGGTTGCGGACGTGGATTTCTTGACGCTGGGCCAATACTTGGCGCCGACGCCCAAGCACTTTCCCATGGACCGCTTCGTGACGCCCGACGAGTTCAAGGAATACGAGCGTATGGCCTATTCGCGCGGCTTCTTGCTGGTGGCCTCATCGCCCCTGACGCGCTCTTCCTATCACGCGGGCGAGGATTTTGAGCGCCTACGGGCAGCGCGGCAAGCTCAGACGATGATCTAAGCGGCTGCGAACCGCGTGGACACAACCCTTATCATCATTGCTTTGGGCAGCTTTTTCGCGGCGCTGGTCAACGCCGCTTTGGCCACGGGCGGTATCTATATCTTGCTGTTGACCAGCATGTCCGTGGTGCCGGTCACGTCGGCCATTGCTCTGCAGACGGTGTTTTCCGCCGGCTCCTTGCTCGCTCGTATTGTTTTGTTTTGGCGGCACGTTCGCTGGCGTATTGTCGGCTTTTTCATGCTGGGCGCGCTGCCGGGGGTCGGCTTGGGGGCCTGGGGCTTTGTCAGCCTGCCTGAGCGCAGCCTGACGCTGATCTTGGGCTGTGTGATCCTGGTCCTGATTTGGCTTCCTAAATCTAGGCAGCCGCTGCAGTCGCGTCGCGCCTTTGTTGGCATCGGTACTACACACGCTTTTCTTGGCACCATGCTGGGGATCGGGGGCGTGTTGCAGGCCATGATCTTGCGCACCGACCTCAATCGCATGGCAATCACTGGCACGTTGGCCTGTTCCATGCTGCTGCTGGATGTCTTGAAGACCAGCTCCTACATCGGGCTTGGCTTTTCCTACACGAATTTTTGGCCACATATCCTAGCTGCGAGCCTGTCGGGCATTGCAGGAGTCTATGTTGGCAAGCGGATTTCGCATGCCCTGCCTGAACGGGTGTTCCGCTTGGCCTTTCGCTTGTTGGTCTCCTTTGCAGCCCTGCGTTTGGTCTATTTGGGCCTGACCAGCTAGGCGACGTGAGCCAAGCCTGGATCAACAAGATTGAGGCTATTTCGTGCAAGCCATTGGCATGAATTGCAAAATCCCGTGAGGCGTGAAAGGGTGTCAGGGTTGGCCAAGGACTCCATGGCCCGAAACCATGACTTGTGCCAACGGTCCGATCTGCTGTTCGAAAGGCACAATCATGCAAAAAACTCAAGGACATCTGCTCATACCTTTAGCCGCTGGGTTCGCCCTGGCCCTTGTCGCTGCCTCCCTGGTGTCGACGGGAAGCGCTAGCGCGCAAAACACCACAGTTCGCGACCACCGAACGGGTGGTACAAAGATTATTCGCGACCACCGCATCGGTTCTATAAAACTGACCAACGACGAATGCACCCAACTGGGGGGCGAGGTCAAAGAGACCGGAAAAAGCATTTGCGCCTCGGCTGAGTACTGCAAGCGCGTCGGGGCTGATGGCAAAACCTATCGTGTTTGCATCACGGCTGCGACAACCGCCACGACCGGAGGCTCATCGGGTGGCAGCAGCGGCGGCACAAGCACCAAAATCAAGCGGCCAAAGACCGGCACCACGATCTTCCAGCCGCCGACCAAAGTTTTCACGAGCAACTTGACCGAAGCCGAGTGCAAGGGTTTGGGGGGTGTGGTGCGTCAATCCACCGATTGCGGCGTGGTCAATACGACCTGCGTCACGACCGATCAGGACGGAGTCATTCGCACCGCCTGCATCAATAAGCTGACGGACTGACGAACCGACAGACCGACGAACTGACGCTTCTAAGCGCCGATGTCGCCTTGAGGAAAGCCGCAAGGACAGATGCGTGCCACCGCTGTAGCGATTATAAAGCACAGCGGGGAGATAAGATGACAACAGCGCTTAAAGTAGGCTTTGTAGGCCTGGGCAATGTAGGCGGCAAACTGGCGGGCTCTGTCTTGCGCAACGGCTTCGAGTTGACCGTGCGCGACCTTGATACTGCCGCCGCGCAGGCCTTTTTGGATAAAGGTGCCCATTGGGCTGACAGCCCACGTGCGCTGGCCGAACGCTGTGATGTTGTCATCACCTGCTTGCCCAGCCCTGCGGCTTGTTCGGCTGTGCTTGAGGGCGACGATGGGCTGCTGCACGGCCTAGGACCGGGCAAGATCTGGATGGAGATGTCCACCACGGACGCCAGCGAGGTTCAGCGCATGGCGGCCTTGGTACAGGCCAAAGGTGCAGAGGCGGTGGATTGTCCTGTCTCAGGCGGCTGTCACCGTGCCGCCACCGGCAACATCTCCATCTTCGCGGGGTGTTCGCGGGCGACCTTCGAGCGCATCTTGCCCTTGCTGACCACGCTCGGGCGCCGCGTGTTGCACACTGGCGATATCGGCACGGCGTCGATCCTGAAGGTCATGACCAATTATCTGGCCACCGCCAATTTGGTGACTTTGTGCGAAGCACTGACCACCATGAAAGCAGCCGGTTTGGATCTCAACACCACCTATGAGGCCATCAAGATCTCCTCAGGCAATTCGTTTGTCCACGAGACCGAGAGCCAGGTGATCTTGAATGGCTCGCGGGACATCAACTTCACGATGGACTTGGTGTCCAAAGACATTGGCTTGTTCCAGTCCATTGCCGAGGCGGGCAACGTGCCGCTTGAGGTGTCGCCGCTGTTGGTGTCGATCTTCAAGGACGGGCAGGCGCGCTACGGTGACCGCGAATGGTCGCCCAACATCATCAAGCGCTTGGAAGACGCGACGGGGCTGAGCATCCTGGCTCATGGGTTTCCAGCTGAAATTTTGGACGACGAACCCGAAGAGCCGGGCTATGAGGTTGTGCCTCCAGGGCGAAGCTAGATCACGGCTACATGGCGCGGTCGTTTCCGATCGCGCCACGTTAGTCCCGCCACGTTCGTCCCACTAGCAGAGGTCAGTCGGCCTTTATGTCAATGACCACGCGGCCCTTGTAGCTATTGGCCATGATGTCCTCGGCCGCCTTCAGTGCTTGGCTCATGGGGCGCAGCTCGACCATGGCCTCAATCTCGGCAGGCGTCAGCAACTCTGCCAAACTTTGCCAAGCGCGCAGCCGCTTTTCCCGTGGCGCTTGCACCGAATCGACGCCGACCAAACTCACGCCGCGCAAAATAAAGGGCATGACAGTTGCCGGCAAATCAAAGCCTTGCGCCAGGCCGCAAGCCGCGATGCTGCCGCCGTACTGAGTCTGCGCAAGCGCGTTGGCAAGGGTGTGAGAGCCGACGCTGTCAACCGCGCCCGCCCAGCGCTCTTTGCCCAGCGGGCGGCCTTTTTCGCTCAATTCGGATCGGTCGATGATCTGGCTGGCACCCAGCCCTTTGAGGAAATCAGCTTCGCTGGCTTTGCCGGTTGACGCCCAGACCTCAAAGCCCTTCTTCGCCAGCAGCAAGGTGGCAAAGCTGCCAACCCCACCGGTCGCGCCAGTGACCAATATGGGTCCTTTATCGGGCGTCAGGCCTTGATCTTCAAGCACATGGACACAAAGCATGGCCGTGTAACCCGCTGTGCCGATTGCCATGGCGTGCAGAGGTTCCAGCGGCTGCGGGATCGTGATGAGCCAATCGGCGGGCACACGCGCTTGACTGGCCAGCGCGCCCATGCGGGTTTCGCCCATGCCGTGACCGTTGACGACAACCGCCTGTCCCGCATTGGGGCCTTCTGCGATGGTGCCCGCAAAATCAATGCCCGCAATCATCGGCCAGGTGCGCACGACGGGGCTGAGGTTCATCATGGCCAGACCGTCTTTATAATTGATGGTTGAATAGGCCACATCTACCAGCACACCCTCGTCCCCCAACTGGCTTTGGTCCAGGGCTTCGAGCTGGCAGGAAAATTCGCCGTTTTGGTCTTTTCTTAGCATCCAAGCGCGCATGGCGGTGGTCTCCTTTTGGGTCAGCAAGGGTAGGGGGCGGTTGACAGCAGCAGCCCTCGCCGGGCGTGATCGCTGAAGTAGGGCACGCAGCAGTTGCTCTTGGCGCTGACGGTCTGTGTGATCAGGGGCAAACAGGGCGCAGCCTCCCAACAAAAAGGCCGGCACTCCTAACAGGAGCCCGGCCCGGTCTAAGTGTTAAGCTGCCTCAGCGGGTGTCAGCCAAGGGCGGGTGCTTGCATCACCGCCTTCGAAAGAGGCGATCTGATCGGAACTCTCCAACGTGATGCCAATGTCGTCCAGGCCGTTCAGCAGGTTGTGGCGACGGAAGTCTTCCAGTTCGAAGGCAATGACTTCACCGTTCGCGCGGGTGATGGTTTGCGCCTCCAGGTTCACGTCGATGCGGCTGGCCTGGTTGGCGTCCTTCATCAGCTCGTCGACAACGGCGGCAGGCAGCTTGATCGGTAGAATGCCGTTCTTAAAGCAATTGTTATAGAAAATGTCGGCAAAGCTGGGTGCCAGGATAACCTTGATGCCATAGTCCAGCAGCGCCCAGGGCGCGTGCTCGCGCGAAGAGCCACAGCCAAAGTTATCGCGGGTCACCAGAACGCTCGCACCGTCGAACTGCTCTTGGTTCATAAAGAAGTTCGCGACCGGCGAGCCGTCCTCCTTAAAGCGCAGGCGGTTGAACAAGCCTTCGCCTAAGCCTGTGCGCTTGATGGTCTTCAGGTAGTCAGCAGGGATCACCATGTCAGTATCGACGTTTTGCAGATCCAAAGGCGCGCTGGTGCCAGAGTGCGTGGTGAACTTTTCCATAGGGACGAGAGTCTCCGCGAAGTGAATGACTGGGATTTGACGGCCATAGGTGCCAGGACTGAGCCCGGACTGCAAGGCGCAAATCGCCCTCTTGCATGAAAGCACTTGCCTGCTTAATGTGCGCAGCCTATTCCTCCCGTTACCCCTCTTGTACTCGAATACTCAGCGAAGGCCCGCGAACGCATGTCAGCCCCTAAGACCCTGTTTGATAAGATCTGGGACAGCCACGTCGTCAAGACCAACGATGATGGAACCCGCTTGATCTACATCGACCGCCACTTGGTCCACGAAGTCACCTCGCCCCAGGCCTTTGAGGGCCTGCGCATGGCTGGCCGCAAGGTGCGCCGTCCTGAGCTGACTTTGGCCGTTCCCGATCACAACGTACCAACCGAAGGCCGCGCCAACGGCATCGACGAAGAGATGTCGCGCATCCAGGTCGATACGCTGCGCAAGAACGCCAACGAGTTTGGCGTGCAGTTGTTTGACATGCTGGACGTGCGTCAGGGCGTGGTCCACATCATCGGCCCCGAGCAAGGCTTTACCTTGCCGGGCATGACTATTGTCTGCGGTGACAGCCACACTTCAACTCACGGCGCGTTTGGCTCGCTGGCCTTTGGTATCGGCACCTCAGAGGTCGAGCACGTTTTGGCCACTCAGACGCTGATTCAAAAGCCCGCCAAGAACATGAAGGTTGAGGTCACCGGCAAGCTGGGCCTTGGCTGCTCTGCCAAAGACATCATCTTGGCGATCATCGGAAAAATTGGCACCGCTGGCGGCACCGGCTACGTCATGGAATACTGTGGCGAAGCGATCCGCGACCTGTCGATGGAAGGTCGCATGACCATCTGTAACATGTCGATTGAGGGCGGCGCACGCGCGGGCCTGATCGCACCGGACGAGAAGACCTTCGAATACCTGAAGGGCCGTCCCATGGCGCCGAAGGGCGAGGATTGGGATCAAGCGGTTGCCTATTGGAAGACCCTGCCCAGCGACGAGGGCGCACAGTACGACCTGGTGGTCACATTGGACGCTTCAGAAATTGCTCCTCAGGTCTCTTGGGGCACGTCGCCGCAAGACGTTGTGCCAATTACCGGCAAGGTGCCGAACCCAGGCGACTACGACGACAATCGCGCCGCTGCAATGGAGCGCAGCTTGGACTATATGGGTCTGAAAGCTGGCACACGCATGGAAGACGTGGCGATTGATACCGTGTTCATTGGTTCCTGCACCAATGGACGGATCGAAGATCTGCGCGAAGTTGCCAAAGTCGCCGAAGGCCGCAAGGTCAAGGACGGCGTGCGGGCAATGGTGGTTCCGGGCTCCGGCCTGGTGGCGCAGCAAGCCGACGAAGAGGGCATTACCGCGAAACTGCGCGAGGCTGGTTTCGACGTGCGCGAGCCTGGCTGCTCCATGTGTCTGGCCATGAACCAAGACCGCCTGAAGCCGCAAGAGCGCGCGGCATCAACCTCAAACCGCAACTTTGAGGGCCGCCAAGGCAAGGGCGGACGCACGCACCTTGTCTCTCCGGCCATGGCTGCCGCAGCGGCAATCACGGGCCACCTGACCGATGTGCGCCAGATGGACTAGGGTGGCGGCCTGTTTGACTAAAGCCTGACAAGCCGGACATCGACAAGTTGGGCTCTGGCCTTTCCAATTAGGGGTTGCGTGACTGCGTGACCCCTTTTTTGTGCCCGCAGCGTGCCCCTGTAAACGGCTCAAACCTGACCTCCACCAGGCTGTTGGCCGCATCAAGAAGGAAGCGAGCATGTCAATACCCAGCGTTAATATTGCCCCGAAACTCCGCTGCTGGCTGGCGACCGGTGTTGCGCTTGTGGCCTTGGGCTGGATGCAGCCCAGCGCAAGCTTGGCGAATGACGGCGTGGCCTCCATGGCCGGTGGCGGTCTCACGTTTGGAAAGTCCGACGTCGTGCAAATGGAAGCCGAGACGCTGGTCATTGATCTGGATGAACCAAGCATTCGTCTGCGATACGCTTTCCGCAATCCCAGCAAGGACCCGCAGACGCTGAAGGTGGCTTTTCCTTTGCCCATCATCCCACTGGAGGCGCTCTTGGGGTATGGGGATTCTATGGTACAATTGGAAGGTAATATCTCCGCCCCTTATGTCGACTTCACCACCACGATCAACGAGCAAGACCAACCGACCCAACGCGTCCTAGAACTGGTGTGGGACGGTGAGGTCATTGCCACGCAACCCTTGGGCGTTGCTGAGGCCTATGGTCCGGCCGCCATGGCACTCTATAAAGAGCACGCGCCGGTCAAGAATGAGGGCGATCCATGGGAAGGTGTCGAGCAGCCGGAAAAAACCGGTGTGCGGATAACATATGTGTGGGACTACACCTTCTATACGACCGACTACGAAGACTCGGTGCCCATCATTGTCGAGCACAGCTATACCCCGGTACTCGGTGCTTTTGTTGACAGCATTCTAGATCCCAAGCAGTACGACTGGGAGAATCCAGACAGCCAACCCGCGAGCCCTGAGGACGAAGAAGAGTGGTACGGTCCCCATCGTCGCTCGCGCTGTTTGGACGCCCCACGCAATCATGAACAAGTTCTGCAGCTTTTGGCTTACAAAGCCAACAGGCCAGACAATGTCTTTACTTTTAACCGCCCGGTGGGTTTCTTTGGTACCCAGTACCTGTCCTATATCCTGACCACAGCCAACACCTGGGCAGGGCCAATCCAAGATTTCAAATTGGTCATCAAAGCAGGTCCAAGCCTTCGCTACGTCTTTTGCGAGGAGGACTACGGCATCCCAAGCTTTGCACCAGGTCAGGTTAGCTACGAAGTGAAGGACTTTGTGCCCAGCCGCGAACTCGAGATTGAGATGGTGGATATCTTCCAGCACTGGAAATTCAAGGGCGCACGAGCTGCTGAGCGCGCCCTGAACAGCCAGACCTTGCACTGGACCCCGCAGGCCGACGCGCCGGGGGCCTACGTTTGCAAGCTGGATGTTTTCGGGGATAATTTCTTAGCCGCCCGCAGCAAACCATCCTCTAAGGGCAAAGAGGTCGCGCGGTTGCATGCGGGCACTTATGTGCAGGTTCTGGACAAGTCCAAGAGTTGGCGCTTGTTACGCTTGCCAGATGGCACCGAGGCTTGGGCATTTTCAAAATACCTCTGCGACTAGGGCTCTGGCGGTCCTAGTGTGCGGTGGACTAGGTGAGCGGTCTTGGTGTGCGGTCTTGGTGTGCGGTGGCCTAGGTGAAATTTACGAGGCGGCTTGGCCCTTCAAGCACGAAGCGCCAAGAGCCGAGCCAGGCGAAATAAAATTTTACCTGGCGGTAATATTTTTACTGGCATGCGCGTTGTTTCATGGTTTAGCCTGCTGCACGCGTTGGCCGTTTGCGTGCAGCAACCCCCGACGCTCAATTCCAAAAATGAGTGAGTGCCCCATGGCCAAATCCCCTCCGCAACTCGCGACCTTGATACTCATGGCCATTTGGGGGGTCTTGTCGCTCAACATGTTCTTGCCAGCGCTCCCGAGCATGGCGGACTCGTTCCAAATTTCCTACGCGACGGTCTCGCTGGCTGTGTCGGGATACATGTACCTGACTGGAGCATTGCTGCTTGTCATCGGCCCATTGTCAGACATTATCGGCCGTAGGCGAACCAGCCTGGCGGCGGCCAGCATTTTTGTCGTGGCAAGCGTCGGCGCTATCCTTGCGACGCGCTTTGACGTTTTCATGGTGTTTCGTTTGCTTCAGGGCGTAGCCGTCGGCGGCTTTTCGCTCAGCCAGGCCGCCATTCGTGATACCACTGACAGCCAGGAGCAGGCCGCTAGCCGTATCGCAATCGTTGCGATGGTCATGGCAATTGGCCCCATGCTTGCCCCTATGGTTGGCGGTTTCTTGGATGTCCAATTCGGCTGGCGGGCGATTTTTGTTGCTCTTTGCTTGCTGGGTCTGGCGGTTCTAGGGTTCTGCTATTTCGACATGGGCGAGACCCGGCGCGATGGCGCGCTGTCCTTTTCCGAACGCGTCCAAGGCTACCGCTCCTTGCTAGCAACCCCGCAGTTTTGGGGCTTTGCTGTGACCCAGGCCTTTGCGCTTGGGATGTTCTTTGCCTTCCTTACCGGCATGCCGTTGCTTGGACAACAGGTCTTTAAATTGGAGCCAAGCCAGGTCGGCCTGCTGCTAGGCATGTTGCCGCTGGGCTATATTGCAGGCAATTTTTATACCACTCGCAAGACGCGGACGCTTGATTTGGTGACCATCATGGAGCGCGGGCGCCTTGTCGGCTTGGGATCGATCCTTGCCACTATGGCGGTGGTCGCCCTAGGTGTGACCAATCCCTGGATTATTTTTGCACCGCTGGTCTTTTGTGGAGCTGCCAACGGCTTGACGATGGCACCTTCCAATGCTGGAGCCGTCTCCATCAATCCGCGCTTGGCCGGCACTGCGGCAGGGCTCATGGGGGCCATGTCAACGGCGACCGGGGCTTCAATCGCCAGCCTCACCGCTTGGCTTATGGCCGGAAGCCCCACGACCATGACGCTTCTGGTCATCATGCTGGTTTGCGTAGTCTTGTCGGGAGTCGGCGTTCAAATCCTGCGTTGGTTGCAAAGAAGCGCCGCGCTGGGCGTACTATAGCAGACCCATGGCTTTAAAACTGGCGTGACCTTTGCGGCCGATTATCAGGTGATCGTGGGTATCAATGCCCACGACCGACAAGGCCTTTTGGATTTCACGCGTCACGGCCACGTCCGCTTTTGAAGGTTGCGGGTCGCCCGAGGGGTGGTTGTGGACCAAGATCAAAGCCGAAGCATTCAGCTCCAGCGCCCGCTTGACGATCTCACGCACATAAACCTGGGCCTGATCGACGGTCCCCAGGCCATGGGGTTCGTGGTCAATCAAGCGGTTTTTGCGGTCCAAAAACAGCAGGTGGAATTCTTCGCGGTTCTTGTGAGCCAGTTTGGTGTGGCAGAATTTGATGACGGCCGTCCAGGATGACAGCACGGGCTTGTTGATCACAGTCTCTCGAGCGAGCAGTTCGCTCGCAGCCGCGACAACCTTGATGGCGCCCACCACAGCTTCGCTCACACCCTCGACTTGGCGCAGACGCTCGGGTTCGGCGGTAATAACTTCAGAAAATCCGCCAAAACTACGGATTAGGGCTTTAGCCAGCGGCTTGGTGTCACCGCGCGAGCGGGCTCCGAACAAGACAAATTCCAACAGCTCGTAGTCGTGCAGCGCCTCTGAGCCGCCCTCGATCAAGCGTGCTCTCAAACGCTCACGATGACCGGCAGCGTCAGGTTTGTTCGCGCCCTTGGCTTTTGCAGCCTGCTTGACCCTGGCCTGGCCGGCGTCCTCGACAAACAGCCGCTTTTGCTCATCGGCCATGAGGTTAACCCTTGGCGTATGGTGGTTTGGTCAAACCAAGCGGCGAGTGGGTGAAAATCTCATATCCCGTTTCCGTGACGGCCAAAGAGTGCTCGAACTGTGCGGAAGGCTTACCGTCGGTCGTGCGGGCCGTCCAACCGTCTTTAGGATCGGTCCATGTGTCCTTAACGCCGATGTTGATCATCGGCTCGATGGTAAAAAACATCCCGGGTTGCAGTACCTGGCCTTCGCCGCGTCGGCCGGTATGAATAACCGATGGCGGCGCGTGAAACACCTGACCCAGGCCATGGCCGCAGAAGTCCTCGACCACCGAAAAGCCGTTGGCATGCGCGTGTTGAGCAATGGCAAAGCCGACATCGCCCAAGGTCTTGCCTGGCGCAACCTCTTCGATACCCAGCATAAGGCAATCATAGGTCACGTCGATCAACTTGCGCTTCTTTGAAGACAAGCTGGTCCAATCGCCCGCGACATACATGCGGCTGGTGTCGCCAAACCAACCGTCCAAAATGACCGTGACATCGATATTCAAAATATCGCCGCGCGCCAGCTTGGCCTTCTTGTTTGGAATGCCGTGGCACACAACCTCGTTGATCGAAATACAGCTCGACTTGGGATAGCCGCGATAGTTCAAGGTCGCGGGCACTGCGCCGTGTTCAATGATGAACGCGTGACACAGCTCGTCCAGCTTTGCCGTGGTGACCCCGGGCTCGACGAAGGGCGTGAGATAGTCCAAGACCTCGGCCGCCAATGCGCCGGCTTTGCGCATGCCCTCAAAACCTTTTTCGTCGTGGATGGGCACGGTTTCGCGTTTTCTGATCATGGTCTCGGGTCTTTTGGTCATCGGTGCGTTGGGGGCTCAGACTTATCGCTCCTGATCGCAAGTCTCAATGCTTTTGGCAGACATCTGAGCCCTCAACGGGGACAAAACGAGATTTTTCCCGTCTTAAAATGGCATGATCGGCCCTTTGAGGAGTTTACAGAGCAAACTGCGTCCAATTGCTTGATCGTTGGTTGGCTTCGCGACGGCCTTGGCCCTTGCTTGAGCCAGCCAATGCGCCATAGTTGAGGCAAGAGCAACCAGCAGAGGCCAAGGTATGTCCAATGCCGCCTTTTTGATTATTGGCAATGAGATCTTGTCCGGTCGGACCAAGGACGCCAATTTGGGCTATCTTGCCGAACGTCTGACTGACTGGGGCGTGGGACTGCGTGAGGTGCGGGTCGTCGCCGATGACAGTGCAGCGATAATTGCCGCTGTGCAAGACCTGTCGCAGCGCTATGATTACCTGTTCACCTCAGGCGGCATCGGGCCAACCCACGACGACATCACTGCTGAGAATGTTGCCAAGGCGATGGGGACCGAGCTGCACTTGGATCCAAAGGCCCACGCTCTGCTGCAAGACCACTACCGCCGTTCAAGCCTTGAGCTGAATGAAGCCCGCTTGAAGATGGCTTATTTACCGATCGGGGCAAGCCATATCGACAACCCGGTTTCGACCGCGCCGGGCTTTCAGATCGCTAATGTCTTCGTCATGGCGGGCGTACCCAGGATTTTTCAAGCCATGGTTGACAGCCTTAAGCCGCGCCTGCGGGGCGGCCCGCCGGTGCTGTCGCGCAGCCTGGTGACCCACAAAGGGGAGGGTGACATTGCTCAGGGATTGGGCGCCTTGCAAGCCGAGTTTCCGGACGTTGACATGGGCTCCTACCCCTTCATGCGCATGGGAAATTTTGGTGTCAATCTCGTGTTGCGCTCACCTGATAAGGCCCGCCTGGACGCTGCATTTGTAGCGGTTTGGAGCCTGGTTGAAGCCCTGGGCGATCAACCTGAGGAACTGAGCGCAGAGGGAGGCTAGTGTCAGTGCCAGCCCGGTTTTCCAACCCGCCTAAGGTGGCATTTCTGGCGAGTAGAGCGGACAATGCGCAAGACGCCCTGCAACGCTTGCAGGCGCGCTATCCGCACGTGGCGCCTTCAGAGGCAGATGTTTTCGTTGTACTGGGCGGCGACGGCTTTTTACTGGAAACGCTGCACGAGTTAAGCGGTGATCGGCGGCCGATCTATGGCATGAACCAAGGTACGGTTGGGTTTTTGCTCAACACCTACCGGGAGGAGGCCTTGGTAGAGCGCTTGATGGGCGCGGTCCACGTCAGTTTGCACCCACTGATCATGACCGCCGAGACCTACCAAGGCGGCCAGTTTACCGCCGAGGCGATCAACGAGGTCTCTTTGTTGCGCGAAACCCGCCAGGCGGCGCATCTCAAGATCTCGGTTGATGGTGTCGTGCGTATGCAGGAGCTAATTTGCGACGGTGTGATTTTGGCAACACCTGCAGGATCGACTGCCTATAACCTCTCGGCGCACGGCCCGATTGTGCCTATGCGCGCGCGGCTGTTGGCTTTGACCCCGATCTCTGCCTTTCGCCCGCGTCGTTGGCGGGGCGCTCTGTTGCCAGACACGGTGGAAGTCAGCTTCGAAGTACTGCAGCCGGTCAAGCGCCCCGTGTCAGCCGTTGCCGACAGCACCGAGGTGCGCGACGTACGCAAGGTGACGGTACGCGCCGATTTTGACACCTCCTATACCCTGCTGTTTGACCCAGATCATCAACTTGAAGAACGGATTTTCCAAGAGCAGTTCGACTACTAGGACCTCGGGTGCGGGCGAAATTTGAGCGCCGCCGTAACGGCCCTAGACGACGCTATCCAAATAAGAGATCTGGCGCGATAGCGGTCAGTATCCACTGCAATCGTATGGGAGTGTTGGCGGGCCAACCAGTGGAGCGGGGCGTTGGGCAGCAATGGGTCAAGCGGCGTGTGCAGCTGGCGCGCGCAACACCGCAGTGCGAGACGCCTTTGCCAGCCTGTGATCAAGCGGCGATGCGCGCCTGTGTCTGCAAGCAGCGCGCAGCTAACATATTGAAATGTCGGAAGGAAGATGGTGTGCCCTGCAGGATTCGAACCTGCGACCCACTGATTAAAAGTCAGTTGCTCTACCAACTGAGCTAAGGGCACCCGGGAGCGGTTGGATACGCAATCCCACCGGGACGGTCAAGCGTATTTTGCATTTTCTTTCATTTTGTTTGCCCCTGACCCTAACAGGCAACAACTTGCTGCTAACGCGCGTCCTGACTAGAGATAGCGCAGTGTCAAAACATCCACCCGTGGCGGGACGCCGATGCGCAGAGGCAGCAAGGCCATGCCGATGCCGCCGGTGACAAACACCTGGTAGCCGTTTACTTGGTGGTGTCCCATCAAGTATGGCAGGTCGCTTTGGTTGAACCAGCGTTCTAAGCCAAACAAGGACACCTGCCCGCCGCGGGTGTGCCCTGCCATAACCAGATCGATGCCGGTGTTGCGTGGCAAGGCGGTCACATGATCGGGCTGGTGCACCAGCAGCATGTGCAGGTCGCTGGCGCTGCTCTCCTGGTCAGGCCGCAAGCGCTGACCGCCATGATCCAAGTCCGGCAGGCCGGACAGCGCGATCGTGTCGCCTTGGTGATCGAAAGTCACAGTACGATTGTCGATCACCTGCGCGCCAAACCTTGAGGCCGCTTGCCTGATTTGCTCGACATAACTGGCGTCTTTCGGGTCATGATCGCTGTCACCTGTGACCAAATAAACCGGGGCCTCAAACCCACCTAACTCGCTGATAAAGCGTCTGAGATCAATGGGATCAGCGCGATCGACCAAATCGCCCGCGATCACTACCAAATCGGGGCGCAGCTTATTGACCGCTCGGTGGATGCGCCAAAGCGGCATGGGTTGGCCAAAGACGCCATACCGCGTGTCAGAGAACAGCGCGACCTTGAGCTGCTTTGGATTGTCGGCCCGTGCTGCTAGCGCCGAAAGCGACAGGCTTGTCTCTTTGATCAGCAGACGTCGGGGCTCGATGAAGCTGGCATAGGTCAGCACCAAAATGATCAAAAAGCCCGGCAACCAGTACAATTTGACCTGCCAGCGACGGGTGAAAATTTGCCAGGCAGCAATCATCAACAGCGGCGGCAGCAAATAGGTGAGCCAAGAGGCCAGGGAAGCGATCATAACAGCTTGCTTTCTCTCTCTAGGTTGGCTGTAAACTAGCGAGTCTTCTTTGCGAACAGTGGCACGAAAATCCATGACCCTAAAGCCTTTGGTAGCCGTCCCATCCGATCTCATCAATGTTGATGGTCACGAAAGCTATAAATGCGGCGACAAGTATCTGCGGGCGCTCTGCGACTGCGCTGATGTTGTACCGATCATCATACCCGCCCTTGAGCGGGGCATTGACATGAAGAGCCTGGTGGCGCGTGTCGATGCCGTGATGCTGTCCGGCGGCCTGTCGAACGTCCACCCCAGCGTCATGGCGGAACCCCACCAAGGTCAGCAGGTGGTGGAGCCCAGCGATCTGCGGCGCGATTACATCACTCAGCCTTTGATTCATGAAACCTTGGCCCAAGGCAAACCCTTGTTGGGTATCTGCCGAGGCATTCAAGAGCTGAACGTCGCGCTTGGCGGCAGCCTGCATCCCTTGGTGCACGAGGCAGAAGGCCTTGATGACCACCGCGAGCCCAAGAGCGAAGATGTCGCCGTGCGCTATGGCCCGAACCACGAGGTCGTGCTTGAGCCTGACGGCCTGCTGGCGACATGGATCAGCGAGCCGCGCTTTATGATCAACTCGCTGCATTGGCAGGCGGTGCGCGATTTGGGCCAGGGTCTGCAGGTTGAGGCGCGCGCGCCTGACGGGCTGGTCGAAGCTGTGTCCTTGCCTTCGGCGGCTAAGCCGGTGGTCGCCGTGCAATGGCACCCCGAATTCCAAGCGATCAACAACCCGCAATCGCGTCAGCTCTTTGCAGGCTTCCGGCGCGCTATTGATGGCGCTGATTTCTTAGCGGCTACTTGAAGGAGCAACCGTGACCCTCTGCCAAGACCGCATACTCTCTCTATTGCTTAAGCTGATGGCGATCGATTCCCCGACGGGCCGGTGCCAGGCCAAAGCCGATTGGGTGGTCGCCCATCTACGCGGCTTGGGGATTGCAAGCGAGGTGACACGACGCGGCGCGGTTAGGGCTGTTTTGCCTGCCACTGCCGCCAAGACCAGCGAGCCGCTGGCTCTGGCGGCGCACTTGGATACGCTGGGCGCAATGGTCACCGGCCACCATGCCAACGGCAGGGCGCGTTTGACGCCTCTAGGCGGCCTGTCGGCGCGGGTCGTCGAAGGCGCGCGGGTCCGCCTGGAACAGCGCGACGGACGCTTGATTGCAGGCACGGTGATGCCGCTCAAGGCCTCTGGGCATCGCTTTGGGGCGGAGCTGGAGCAGCAGGCCGTGTCCTGGGACAATCTGGAGCTGCGGCTTGATCTCCTGGCCGATTGGCAGGCCGATAGCGCGGCGCTGAAAGCGGCGGCGAACATTGGCGACTATGTCTTTTTTGACCCAGAGCCTCAGTGCAGCGATGAAGGGCTGATCAAAGCGCGCTTTATCGACAATCAGGCCGGCACCGCGATCTTGCTCGCGCTGGCGGAGCTGCTGGTCGGCGACCCGGAGCCCCGAGGGCGCGATCTGCATTTGCTGTTCTCGGTGAGCGAAGAGGTCGGCAGCGGCGGCGCACACCTGCTCACGCCGGAGATCAGCGAACTGATTGCCGTGGATATTGCCGTTAATGCTCCAGATCAGGGCTCCAGCGCCATGGGTGTGACGTTGGTGCACAAGGACAAGGGCGGGCCCTATGATTTTGGCTTGACGCGCGCGCTGGCCGCTTTGGCCGAGGATGAGGCCCTGACCATGAGCGACGATGTGTTTAGGTTTTACTTTTCTGATACCCATCCTGCGACCCTGGCGGGCAACGACTGCCGCATGGCCTTGGTTTGCTATGCTTGCGAGGCGACCCACGGTCACGAGCGCAGCCACCTGGCTTCGATCTTGGAGACCGGCAAGCTGCTGCTGGCGGCGGCCAAAGCCCCCCGCCTGGGCTAACCCATGGCCTCGCCAATCAGGTCTTCGGCCAGTTCATCCAACATCATCTCCTCAGCCGAACCATAGACCTGCTCGCGGCCCAGTTCGAGCATGATGGGCACGGCAAGCGGGGAAACACGGTCCAAGCGTCGGTAGTCGATCTTGCCCGCAAAGCGGGTCAACATGGCCGACAAGCGGCGGATGTCGCACAGGCCACGCGCCGCCTCTGCACGGGTGGCGCGCAGCAGGACGTGATCGGGCTCATGGTCGCGCAGCACGTCATAAATTATGTCGGTGTTAAAGGTGACTTGGCGGCGCCCTTTGCGCTGGCCTGGGTATTGCCGCTCAATCAGGCCGCCAATGATGGCGCAGTTCTTGAAGGTGCGCTTCATTAAAGAGGTTTCTTGCATCCAGGCCTCTAGGTCATCGCCCAGCATGTCTTGATCAAACAGGCGCTCAACTTCGGGGTGCTGGTGCAGCGCCCAGGTCGCAATGGCGTAGTCTGTGCCGACAAAACCCAGCGCGCCGCAGCCTTCGCGATCTAAGCGCCGGGTTAGCAGCATGCCCAAGGTCTGGTGGGCGTTGCGACCCTCGAAGGTGTAGGCCACCAGGTACTCTTTGCCCGCGCGGGGAAAGGATTCGATCAACAGACGGTCCGCCGACGGCATGCCCGAGCGTGCCTGTTGGATCGTCAGCCACTCGCGCACCTCGTCAGGAAAGCTGCGCCATTGCGCGGGATGGCTCATCATGGTGCGCACGCGTTCGGCCAGTTGCGTGCTGATCGGCAGGCGCGCACCGCCGTAGACCGCCACCTTCGCCGAGCGGTCGGCTGCTGCGGCCCGCACCTTGACATCCGTCTGCTGGATTTCGATGAACTCCAGCACCTGTCCGCCGAACATGAAGGTGTCGCCCGCGGCCAACTGCATGGCGAAGCTCTCTTCCAGCTCGCCGATGGTCTTGAAACCCTTCTTGACCTTCAACATAGGCGCTTCAACGATAACGCCAACATTGCTGCGATAGGCGCGCAAGTGGGCAGGGCTGGCGATGGTGTAGCGCCCGTCCGGCAGAGCCTTGAGCCGACGATAGCGCTCGTAGGCGCGCAGGGCGTAGCCACCGTGGGCGATAAAAGCCAAGGTATCGTCGAAATCCTTGCGGCTGAGGCTCTGAAACGGCGCTGCGTCCTGCACCTCGCGATAGAGATGGTCGGGGTGAAAGGCGCCCTGACAGGCCACAGCCCAGATGTGCTGCGCCAGCACGTCCAGCGTGCCGGGGTAGGGTGCTTCGCCGTCCAACTCGCCGGCGAGTATCGCGTCCTTAGCCGCCTGACACTCGATCAGCTCAAAGCGGTTGGCCGGAATAAGCACGGCGTGAGAGGCTTCGTCCAGGCGGTGGTTGGCCCGACCTATGCGCTGCACCAGCCGCGAGGCTCCTTTGGGTGCGCCCACCTGGATCACCAGGTCGATATCGCCCCAGTCGATACCCAGGTCCAGCGAGGAGGTGGCGACGACCGCGCGCAATTGGCCCGAAGCCATGGCCGCCTCAACCCGCAAGCGCTGCTCAAAGTCCAACGATCCGTGGTGCAGCGCAATGGGCAGGTTGGCGTCGTTCATTCGCCACAGCTCGTTGAAGATCAGCTCGGCCTGGGCGCGCGTGTTGACGAACACCAGCGCCAAGCGGGCCTTGAGGATATGCTCGTATACCTGAGCACTGGCGTAGAGGCCCATGCGCCCCGCCCAGGGCATGCCCTCCGGCGGGCAGACGATATCAATGCGCGGGGGCGTGCCGAGCGGGCCTTGGATGGTGATCAGCTCAGGATCATCAATCTCGCCTTTGGGCGACAGCCAACCGCGGGCCCAGTCGGGGTCTGCCAGCGTTGCCGAGAGGCCCACGCGGCGATGGGCAGGCGCCAGGCTGTTGAGACGGGTCAGCCCCAAAGACAGCAGATCGCCGCGCTTGGCCGTGTTGAGCACGTGCAACTCGTCAATGATGACACACTGAAGGCTTGCGAACATGGCGGGCGCGGTCGGGTAGGACAGCAGCAGGGCAAAGCTCTCTGGCGTGGTGAGCAGCAGGTTGGGCGGGGTCTTGCGCTGGCGCTCGCGTTCGCTCTGGCTGGTGTCACCGCTGCGCACGCCGACGCTGAGCCCCAGCCCCATGTCTGCGACGGGTGCGGCAAGATTGCGTTGGATGTCAGCGGCCAGGGCCTTGAGAGGCGAGATGTAGAGCGTGTGCAGCCCTTCACGCGGCTGGCGCTGCAGGTCGATCAGGCTGGGCAGGAAGCCAGCCAGGGTCTTGCCCGCGCCCGTGGGCGCCATCAGCAAAGCGTGCTTGCTGTGCTGTCCAGCCTCGATCAGCGCAGCTTGGTGGGCGCGCAGCTGCCAGCCTCGTTTGGCGAACCAGCCTTGGAACACCTCTGGCAAGTGCGCGTCGCATGCCACCGTGTTCACTGCTCGCCGGCAAGCGTGGCGGTGCGAACGGCGTCGCGATAGCGCTGAATCAGTCGGGCTTTGACGGCTGCTGAGGCCTCGGCTCCACTGCGATAGCGCTTTCCGCCAGGAAGCAGGGCTTGGGCTAGGCTCAGCGCCTCGCTCTTACTGAGCTTGGCGTCATCCAAAGCGGTGATCAGCGCTTGCAGGCCGCTTGCGAGCGCGGCGTCGCGGGCCTGGTTCAAGCGCTCGTGATCTTTCACAAAGCCAGCAACCCTCGGGCTGGGGACCGGATCGCCGATCGGACTTGCGCCAGTGGACTTTGCCGCCGTGTGCGCTTTGGGCTTGGTGGTCTGTCCAGGCTTGGATGATAGGCTAGCTAGGTGGTCGGCCAACAGGGCGCGTTCCTCGGGACTCAGAGCTGGCGGCTCTGATGCCGTCACGAGGCGGTGCAAGAGGCGACGCAGCGCGGGGCTAGCCATGGTCCGCCGGTGCCGTGGAGCGCGCGGCATAGAATTGGTCCAGCTGCTCGACGATCGCGTCGCCAAGGCGGTCCATCAGCTCGCGGGTGGACTTGTCCTTGAGGTAGGCGAAATCGGAGCCCGAGGCCGCTGCAACGGCTGATTTTTGGGGAATTTCCGCACCTTCGAACAGATGCACGGGCCCACGCCACTGGGGCGGCAGATCCATGGCCATATCCGCCCAGATGCCGCGCTCGTTGGCGGTCAGGGAGACCGAGTTGTCTACCATGGTGCCGATCACGCCCAAAATCTCCAGCTTGGGAAATAGCAGAGGCCGCATTTCGCGCAGTTGGCGAATGAAGGTGGTCACGGCTTGGCTGGACATGCGATCCAGCTTGGTGGGGATCAAGACGTGGGTCGAGCAAGTCAGGGCGTTGATAACGCCGGTGGTCAAACGCGGCGGGCAATCTAAGATGATTAAATCATATGAGGCCTGCACGACGGGATGCAGCAGATAGCGTGCCATGACAAAGCGCGCATCCATAGAGGTATCGCCCAGCAGCCAAGACAGCATGACCTGACTTTCGACCGTCGCGAAGTCATAGAAGGAGGGCAAGATTGCTGAGTGGGGCAGGGCCGGTGCCAAGGACTGAGCTGCATAGGGCAGCCACTGGGGCTCCTTGTCACCCTTAATCAAATGGTGGGTCAGGGTCTCTTCAGCGATGAAGTTGCCGCTGGCATTCAACGCCAAGGCCGACAGCGAGCCCTGATAGTCCAAATCCACCAGCAAGACGCGCTTGTTCCATTTGGCGTCCAGATAGGCCGCCAAGTTGGCGCAGAGCGTGGTCTTGCCAACGCCGCCTTTCAGGTTGGCCATGGTGATGATTGGGATAGAATCAGCGAGCTTGGGCGCGATGTTGGGCGCCTCAGTGCTTTCATAGCGCAGCCAGATCTCTTTATCCTGGCTGCTCATAGCACTGCGTAAGCGACCCAGCCGCGCCATCAGGTCGTCTTTTTCGGCCATGTGGCGTTGCTCGGACTGCTCGGCCTGATTGATGCGTGCTTGGGCCTTACGCCGCCGCGCCGGGGCCAGCAAAATCGCATCCCACAGCGCACCGATCACCGCACCGATGGCCAAAACCACCAACAGCAGCAGAAAAACGCCGATTGGATTGGACAGGAAAAAGCCCATAGTGCGCTAACCGAAGCCCCCCTTAAAGCCTTTTGTGCGCGAGCCTGGTCGGTTGTCCGTCGCCGTCCCCACCAAGCCCCGCTCAATTTCAGCTTATTCGGACGCCGCCGGGCGCTTATAAGCAATGGCTTTGTCTTCGAGCATGCCAAAGAATTCGCCGCTTTCAAACATCTCTTTGACGATATCAAAGCCGCCGATGAATTCGCCCTTGACGTAAAGCTGGGGAATGGTCGGCCAGTTAGAATAGTCCTTGATGCCCTGACGCAGCTCGTCGCTCTCCAGCACGTTGACATCCTGAGCTTCGATTTGCAGGAACTGCAAAAGCTGGGCGACGCCAGAAGAAAAGCCGCACTGCGGGAAATTCATGGTTCCCTTCATAAAGAGCACCACGTCATTGCTCTGAACGATGGAATCAATTTGAGCCTTGGTTTGCTCTGTCACGTCTGGTCACTCCATTGGTTGGCCGCGCAAGGGCCTCTATGTCCTTAGACCAAGGCATGTAGGCGTTTTGGCAGCAAAGCTCAAGTCTTGGCGCAGCACCTGGGAGTAAGCCGTTCGGCAGACTTTCGCTTAGTCGGAGGAGGCTGGTTCGCCAGACGACTCAGACTCGATCTTGGGTGCGGGTTTAGGGTCGCGGCAACGCGGGCTGATTTCGGCCACCGGATGGCACAGGATATCCCCGATTTGGATGCCGCGCGCTTCGGCCTGCCCGGCATTGATCTCCAGAACGTATTTGGCGGGCAAGATCGAGGGTATGGGGGTTTCGCTTAAGGTCGGTGTATTGGCAGCAATGTTTACGATCTCACCCTTGGCGTCGATATAGATTATATCGAGCGGAATGTAGGTGTTTTTCATCCAGAAGTGGCGCGGCGCCTCATTGGGGAAGTAGAAAATCATGCCTGCATCGTTGGGCATGGTCCGGCGGAACATCAGCCCGCGTTGGCGGCGTGGACCGGTGTTGGCGACCTCCACAGTAAACCAATGACTTTCAGCCGCGGTTTTGACAAAGACGACATCGCGGTCAAATGTGACCTCGGGTAGATTCGGTTGCTCGTCGTTGGATTGGGCGAGGGCTGCCAGAGCCAGAAGGCCTGAAATCAAGGTGATGGCAAAAAGATAGGCGATACGCATGGCAGGTGGGACGTCCCGATTAGTGGCAGTGCTCGCAACCTAGGCAGGTAAAGCGTCATAAAAATGATTGACACGAAGAACGCTTATAAAACATTGTCCAATTTTCGACGCAGGGGAGCGGTTTTCGCCGCTGAGATGGGACGAATAGCAGAACGAAGGTGCTGCATGTCTCCCGACCCTTTGGACCTGATCCGGATCATGCCGGCGGAGGGAGCGTAAGGTGAAGTTCGAGTCGCTTTTAAAAGCGCGCAAGTCAAAGGCTCAAAAGCCAGCCGCGCCGCCCAGCTTACCCGGGGCAGCGATAGCGCGCCTGCGTTCCAGTGGTTCTGGGCGCAGCTATCCCGCCAGTTTGTTTGCTGCTTTCGATTTGACCGTGCGTGCGGGCCAATGTTTGGTTCTGCTGGGGCCTTCAGGTGTGGGCAAATCGAGCTTGCTCAAGCTGCTGACTGGTGAGCTGGCTTCAGAATCAAGCCTAAGCTTGACGTGGAGCCAAGGCCGGCCCAAAGCCCTGGCCTACATGGCACAAAGCGATGTCCTGCTGCCCTGGCGCCACGTGCTGGGCAATGTCAGCTTGGGTGCTTTGGTGCGCGGCAAACGACAAGAACCCGAACGGGCTGCGGCGTGCTTGGAGCAAGTCGGCTTGGAACCGCGCTGGCATCGTGCCTACCCAAACCAACTGTCAGGCGGTATGCGGCAACGCGTGGCCCTGGCACGTTGTATGTACGAACAGGCCGATTTGATCTTGATGGATGAACCGCTGTCAGCCGTGGATGCAGCGCTGCGCCTTGAGTTGCAGGGCCTTCTTGCAACCCGCCTGGCGCATAAAACCCGCGTACTGGTGACACATGATCCCTTTGAGGCCGCTCGCTTGGGGCATGTGATTGTGGTCTTGGGCGGATCGCCTGCTGGCGTGTGTCTACAAATCAACGATGAACGCCGTGGCGCACGGGCCTTCGATGATCCAATCGTGCGCAGCAACGCCGAGCGCCTTACGCGCTGTCTCCTCGAACAACCGTGGGGCCGCCGCGCCGGCGCCCCTCACAGAGACCAGGAGGTGGCGCAATGAGGCCGCTCATCGTGTTTGCAGGGCTCTTGTTGGCTTGGGCGGTGTTCGTGCGCGTGGCGTCGGTGCCCGCATTCATGTTGCCAAGCCCCGAGCAGGCTTTGTTCGAGATGGTTTCGCGCCCGCTGTTTTATGCCCGCCACGCTGGCGTCACAGCGGCCGAGATTTTGGCCGGTGCTGGCCTTGGGTTGCTTGCTGGGCTGGTGTTCGGATTGCTGCTGGTGCGATTTCCAGCACTCGAGCCCTGGTTCTGGCCGCTGCTTGTGGCCTCACAAGCGATCCCGGTTTTCGCCATTGGGCCGCTGCTCACCTTGTGGATTGGCTACAATATGATGATGCGCGTGACTATGGCGGCGTTGATCATCTTTTTCCCCGTCGCAGTGGCCGCCCGCCAGAGCCTCAAACGCCGCCATCCAGAGATCGAGGCGCTGATGTTGAGCATGGGTGCCAGGCCCTGGCGCGCCTTTGTTTTTGTGCGTCTGCCTTTGGCCTTTGAGGTCTTTGCACCAGGCCTGTTAGTGGCGGCCGCAACAGCGCCCATTGGCGCGGTTGTTGGCGAGTGGATCGGCTCTAGTGCGGGCCTGGGGCACGTCATGCTCGACGCCAACGCCAAGGTTCAAACCGACACCATGATCGCGGCGTTGTTTGTGCTCTGTCTGCTTGCCTATTCGTTTTACGCCCTGGTGGCCGCCTTCGTGCTCCGTCTGGGCTGGTGGTTCGCTGCGTCATGACGCCTGCGCTCCCCATGTTTCCATCGCATTATAACAAAGGACACTCTATGCGATATTTGTCTCTTCTGGCTTTGGCAGCCGGTCTTATGGTCAGTCTGCCAGCAGCCTCGGCCGAGCGCTTTACGGTGCTGCTAGACTGGTTCATCAACCCTGATCATGGCGCCTTGGTCGTCGCCAAGCAGCGGGGCTACTTCGATGAAGTCGGCCTTGATGTGGCTCTGGTCGAGCCAGCCGATCCCAACGCGCCGCCAAAGCTGCTGGCGGCCGGGCAGGGCGATGTTGCCATCTCCTACCAACCGCAACTCTACCTGCTGCGCGAAGCGGATCTTCCCGTGCGGGCCGTTGGTGTGTTGGTTGGCCAGCCGCTGAACTCCTTGGTGACACTGGAGAGCGGCCCCATTCAGTCCATCGCAGACTTGAAGGGCAAGAAAGTGGGCTACTCGGTTGGCGGATTTGAGACCGCTGTGCTGGGCCAAATGCTGGAGGGCGTCGGTCTGACGATGGATGATGTTGAGCTGATCAATATCAATTTTGCGCTGACACCGGCCTTGTTGAGCAAGCAGGTCTCAGCCGTGATCGGCGCTTTCCGAAATTTCGAACTCAACCAACTGAGCTTGAACGACGCGCGCGGACGGGCCTTCTTGCCCGAAGATCACGGTGTTCCGGCCTACGACGAGCTGATCGTTCTGGCCCAAGAAGAGCGGGTGAATGACCCTAAGGTGCAGGCCTTCCTCATGGCTGTTGAGCGCGCGGCGCGCGACATCGCGGACGATCCCGATGGGACTTGGGAAGACTTTATCCAAGAGAAGGATGGACTTGACGATGCGCTGAATGCTTTGGCATGGCGCGATACGGCGCCCTTGTTGGCCAGCAGCATCGCTTTGGACAAAGCCCGCTATCAGGCCTTCGCCGACTTCATGGTCCAGCGTGGTTTGATCGAAAAGGCCAAGCCGGTTTCAGCCTACATCGCGGCGGACTGAAGCCAGGCGGCATCATGTGCCAACGTTTGAGTCTAAGGATCCGCCGTTGGCGGGCCTCACGCGGCTTGGGGGGCACGGCTTGGGGGGCACGGATGGCGCTGCGCTAACGCGTGGGGCGTTTGAAGTAAAGGGTGACTTGCGGCAAGTCGGCCGCCAATCGCCTTAGCCCTTGCCAGTGATCGTTGGTCATGGCTGAGGAAATGGCCGATAGGGTGAGCGGAATGAGCGTGCCGGGTGCAGGTCTGTGCCCGGCATTTTCTATGATCGCCAAGGCTGAGTTACGCCGCGCCAACTGGAAAGTGCGCAACCCGTGGTCGATCGGAACAATCTTGTCCTTGCGGCCATGAACGATCACCACCGGCAGGTGCAGCCGCGATAGCTTGGCGAGATTATCGAAATCATCTTGGATAAAGGGCCGCGCCCAGGCGGGAGCCGCTTGTTCAACCCGCGTAAATGGCGAGACCAGGACCATGGCCTTGATGGTGGTGTTCAGGCCAACTCGGGGCGGCAAAGCAGCCTCTTGAAAGGCCATGTCGATCGCCATTGCGGTGCCCAATGAGTGAGCGAACAGGACAATGCCCGCAGGGTGATTGCGGGCTGACAATTGCCGCGACGCGTCTAAAATTCCCCGGGCATCCAGCAAAAGGTTTTTGGCGGTGGGTACGCCAGGGTTGGGGCCGTAGCCACGATAGTCCGGGATAAAGACCGGATATCCAGCCTCTATCAGATCGCGCAGATATAGAGCGGCTACGCCCATATGCCCAGTGCTGCCGTGCAAATGGGTAATCAGCGGAAAATCGGGGCGCGCGCCTGGCCAGTACCACCCCAGCAACGACAAGCCGTCGGGAGTCCGATAGCGCACAGAGTAAGCCGGTACATTGCTCCACTCAGACGCCAAAATCGGGGCGTTTTCAGGCGTGAAGATGAATTGACGAGCGGTTTTTCCGCAGCCGACCAAAACAAGTGATAGGCTCAGAACCGCGAGCAGCGCGGCAACGCGAGACAGAAATGACATAAAGCAAAATAGATAAATCAACTTAAAGTAGAAGTATCAGGTTGTTGACCGCTTGTCACGCCCAAAACACATCACCGGCAAATCCTTGTTCGTGCAATCTCTGGGCCTGCGCCTTGAAATCCACCAAGTCATGGCTAACATGCTAGGTCTTCCTACTCTTGCTGGATTAAAAGCATGCAGATCGTATCGGTGACCCCGGCCGCTAAAGACCATATCGCCCTGCTGATGGAGGGTGCCCCTGCGGACACGCAAGGTTTGAAGGTGTCGATTAAGCAGGGGGGCTGTTCAGGCTATGAATACGATATCGCCTACGCCGCGAAAGGCGACAAGTTTGGCGAAGTGGTGGACCTGGGCGAACACAAGCTGTTTATCGATCCTGGCGCGATCATGTTTTTACTCGGCGCAACCATCGATTACCAGGTTGAACGGTTTGCGTCTGGATTCCGATTCATCAACCCCAATGAAAAAGCACGCTGTGGTTGTGGTGAGAGCATCACCTTTTAGGACTGACGCCTAACAATTAGGTAACCGACTTGTCATTGGTATAAGCAAACCTATTCTTAAGGTTACAATTGTAGTGCAAATTTTCGTTTTCTGCGTCGCGGATTGAGAAAAACAGGCAGATCGCGAGCAATTCTACGTATGCGATGTTGCGAAACCTAACCGAATGTGCCTCAATTGACCTGCTTATGGGTATTGCTGGGTCTCATTGTTTCATTAAACAACAAGTTTTCTAGCAAACGTTCTTTTATTACTACCCTGTATGGGGTGCGAGGTCGATATGTCCGCAAAAATTGTAGGCCGTAGACAGATTTTGATGTCCGGCTGTGCCATGGCCGCTCTTTCTAGTTTCGGTTTGTCCGTCACGCAGGCTACAGCCGCATCAGGGGCAGTGGCCGAGTTTGATATCTCAGCGCGAGGACAGAAAGTTGGATCGCATTCCATGCAGTTCCGTCTGTCAGGTGATCAGCTTGTTGTCAATTCGAAGGTTGATGTAACCGCCGAGTTCGCAGGTATTAGCCTGTTCAACTATAAGTTTATAGCGCAGGAGCTGTGGCGCGGTGACGTCCTTCAGTCCTTGCGCTCGCGCACGCGCATGAACGGCCAGACCTTCAATGTCTCGGCTGTCCGCCAAGGAAATCAGGTGATCATCGACGGGTCGCGTGGTCGAGTTGCCGCGCCGCTGGGCATCAAGCCGACCTCGTATTGGAAACCCGCCTTGCTGCGGGAACGCCGTTTGTTGGACATGCAGCGTGGTATCATCTTGGACGTACAATCCGCCAAGACAGGGACAGAGACCATCAATGCCATGGGCGGACGGGTGCGCGCCAATCGCTACTCCATGAAGGGCGATGCCAATATGGAGCTGTGGTACACACCCAAAGGGGATTGGGCTGCCGGAGCCATGAAGCTGAAGGGCGTCTTGGTGCAGTTCGCGCGCAAGACCTAGCCACGGTCAGGCTAACAGAACACAACAGGTTCGAATAAACAAGGCGCGGGCTGCTTTTACGGTCAGGCGCCCTTTTTCTTGTCGCTGTGCCCTGAGTTTCGGCGTTTGCAGCGCTGCTAAGTAGGCTGGTTCACATTTCCTGCTTGTCAAAGCCAGAATCGTGTGCCTTATTCGGCGGGTCTGGCGCACCAAAGCGCTCACAAACTAGAGGTTTGCCCCGTATGAACGGTACCATTGGGACTGCGTCCCCCGTGGCCGCGCACGACGTTGCGCGTCCTACTCTTCGCCCTGCTGATCCGCGATTTTCCCCCGGACCGACCGCCAAATTCGCCGGCTGGACGCTAGAGCTTCTCAAAGAAGCAAGCCTGGGTCGCTCGCACCGCTCGAAGATCGGTAAAGCGAAGCTCCAAACTCTCATCACCAAATCAAAAGCTATGCTGGGCATGCCCGCCGACTGGCGCCTTGGCATCATGGCAGGCTCGGACACCGGCGCTGTCGAAGCGGCTCTGTGGAACATGCTGGGCGCGCGCGGTGTCGATGTGCTGGTTTGGGAGAGCTTTGGCGGTGACTGGGCCAAAGATGCCAAAGACCAACTTGGGATCGAGGATCTGCGGGTGTTGAAGGCAGATTATGGCCAGCTTCCCAATTTGTCCGCCGTAGACTTTGATCGCGACGTCATTCTGACCTGGAACGGCACCACCTCAGGCGTGCGGCTGGTGGACGGCGACTGGATTCCCGAAGACCGCCAGGGCCTGGTGATCGCTGACGCGACCTCTGCGGCCTTTGCGATGGATCTGCCCTGGGATAAACTGGATGTCGTGACCTGGTCTTGGCAGAAGGTGCTGGGCGGCGAGGCGGCGCACGGCATGCTCGCGCTCAGCCCGCATGCGGTCGAGCGGATCCGCAGCTATAAGCCAAACCGTCCCATCCCGAAAATCTACCAATTGCGCAAGGGTGAGGATCTGAACGAGGCCATTTTCGAAGGCGCGACGCAAAATACCCCGTCTTTGTTGGCGGTCGAAGACTGCTTGGCGGCGCTCAATTGGGCCGGTGACCAAGGCGGGCTCTCCGCGCTAATCGCACGCACGGATCGCAATGCCCAGGTGATGTTTGATTGGATCGCGCGCACCCCTTGGGTCGAGAACCTGTGTGAGGACGACAAACACCGCTCCACAACTGGCGTATGTCTCAAGGTGGTCGATCCCGAGGTTGCGAGCCTGGATGAGGCCGCACAAAAGGCCTTTTGCAAGTCCATGAGCAAGTTGTTGGACCAAGAAGGCGTTGCGTTTGACATCGACGCCTACCGGGCCGCGCCCGCTGGCTTGCGGATATGGTGCGGCGCGACGGTCGAAGCCAGCGATTTGCAGGCCCTGACTCCCTGGTTGGACTGGGCCTTTGCCACCGCTAAAGCGCAGACCTTTTCCTAAGACACACCCAACACACCCGTATGAGCTGAGGCGCTGAGCAGCGCTTCAACCCGCCGACAGGCACGCAACAACCGACGCGGCGCGCTGCAAAGCTTTGCGCAGCCGCACGAAATCGAAGAAAGACTTAGCTATGAGCACACCCAAGGTCCTAATTAGTGACAGCATGAGCAGCTTGGCTGCAGACGTGTTCCGCCAGCGCGGCATTGACGTCACGGTGTCCCCCAAAATGAGCCCAGAAGAGCTGGAGGCTGTGATTGGCGACTATGATGGCTTGGCCATTCGCTCCGCGACCAAGGTCACTGCCGATTTGCTCGCCAAGGCCCCCAATTTGAAAGTGGTCGGGCGGGCCGGTATCGGCGTTGATAACGTCGATGTGCGCCGCGCCACCGCACAAGGCATCGTTGTCATGAACACCCCCTTTGGCAACGCCGTCACCACCGCTGAGCACGCCATCGCCATGATGTTTGCGGTCGCGCGCCAAATCCCTGAAGCCAGCGCCTCGACCCACGCGGGCAAGTGGGAAAAGTCCAAGTTCATGGGCACCGAGATTACCGGCAAGACCTTGGGCCTGATCGGCTGTGGCAACATCGGTTCTATCGTCGCGAGCCGGGCTCTGGGCCTCAAGATGAAGGTCTTGGCCTACGATCCTTTCCTGACCGACGAACGCGCGGTCAAATTGGGTGTCTCCAAAGTCACGCTCGACGAGTTGCTGAGCCGCGCTGACTTCGTGACGCTGCACGTTCCTTCGACCAAAGAGACCAAGGGCATTATCTCGGCCTCTGCCATCAACCAGATGAAGAAGGGCGCTTACCTGATCAACTGTGCACGCGGCGGCTTGGTTGACGAGCTGGCGCTGAAGGCCGCTCTGGATTCAGGCCACTTGGCAGGCGCCGCTCTGGACGTGTTCGAGGTCGAGCCCGCTAAGGAAAATGTCCTGTTCGGAACGCCCAACTTGGTCTGTACGCCGCACTTGGGCGCAGCCACCAGCGAAGCGCAGGAAAAGGTAGCGGTACAAATCGCTGAACAAATGGCGGACTTCTTGCTGGATGGCGCTGTCACCAACGCGTTGAACGCACCGTCGTTGACCGCCGAAGAAGCGCGCGTGCTGGAGCCTTACCTGCAACTGGTCAAAGGCCTGGGCGCAATGGTTGGCCAGCTCACCAAGGACGAGATCACCGACATTCAGGTGACCTACGCTGGCCAGGCGCGCAATCTCAGCCACGACCCACTGACCCAGACGGCAGTGCAAGCGGCTTTGGCCCCCACCTTAAGCTCGATCAACATGGTGAACGCCATGGAGATTGCAAGTGAGCGGGGCATTCAAATTGCCACCACCAAGACTGAGATGGACGGCGACTTCCAGACTTTGATTGGCTTGCAGATCACCACCAAGACCTATACCCGCGATATCAAGGGCACTCTGGTCAACGGTCGCGAGCCGCGCGTCGTCGAAGTCAAGGGCATCCCGTTGGAAAGTAATTTTGGCGAGCACATGCTGTATGTTGCCAACCAAGACCAGCCGGGTTTGATTGCAGGCGTCGGTGCAATTCTGGCGGATCGCGGGGTCAATATCGCATCGCTGCACTTGGGTCGTCGTGATCAAGGCGGTGAGGCGGTCTGCTTGTTGGAGGTCGATTCTCCTGTCAGCGATGAGGTCATGGCCGCCGTTCTTGAGCTGCCGCAAGTTGATCGTGCTGCTTACCTGCGCTTTGAACTGTAAGTGATGCCCCAGCGCGTGGTGCCGGTCCTAGAAGGGTCGGTGTCCGCGCGCTGCTTGGAGCGAGGCCAAAGCCTGGCGCTCGCGAACGCGCCAAGAAGTCTGGGCCAATCGCATTCGATGACATCCCGTCCAAGTCCGCCAAGCCCTGGGCTATGTCCTAGGGCATAAACCGAGAATAAGAGCCGCACCGTGTCTGCTATGATTCCCAACTCTCCCGTGCCTCATGTCGTTACCTTGGTGGCTCAGTCCCTAACCAGCGCTGCCGTCGAGCGCGCAAAGTCTTGCCTGCAAACCCAAGGCGTGCCGCTTGGCGAGGTCGTCTGGCTAAGCCAAGGGCGGGCGCTGGATTTGCACATCACCCTGCGCAGCGAGCGGGCTGACGCGCTGACCCAAACCTTGTGGGATGTCCTGCCCGGCATTGACCTGGCCGTGATGGCGCAACGCAACCGTCGCAAACGGCTGATGTGCGCAGATATGGATTCAACGATTGTCGTCGGTGAGACCATCGAGTTCATGGCCGAAGTTCTGGGCGTGCGTGAGAAGGTAGCGGACATAACCGAGCGCGCCATGCGCGGAGAGCTGGACTTTACCCAAGCCCTGGTCGAGCGGGTACGCATGCTGCGTGATCTACCAGTCGAGCGGCTGGCCGAAATCGCAGCCTCCTTGCAGTATCATCGCGGCGGCCGCCGCTTGGTCGCAACCATGAAGGCCGAGGCAGGCGCGCACTGCGTGTTGGTCTCCGGCGGCTTTGATCCCATTGCCGAGGTGGTGCGCGGGCACCACGGTTTTGACCGCCAGGTGTCCAATGTCCTTGGCATGACCGGTGACGCCCGCTTGTCCGGCACCGTGCACCTGCCCGTCGTTGACGGCGACAAAAAGCTGGAAATCTTCCGCCAGAGCATGGCGGACCTGAAAATTCCGGCCAACGCAACATTGGCCATCGGTGATGGGGCCAATGATTTGCCGATGATCCAGGCGGCCTCGCTGGGGATTGCCTATAAGGCCAAGCCTTTGGTGCGCCAGGCGACGCGCTTTCAAATCAACCACACCGACCTTGTGACAGGACTCTATTATCAGGGCTATCGCGACGCTGAAATTGCCGAGGTCGATTGGAGCTAAGGCCTGCCAGAACGAGGGGGCTGGTCAAACCTGGTTGCCTTCGCTATCTAAAGCCCAGACATGTGTTTTGGAGATTTGGATGGCTGCGGTTCCACCCCCTTGCGATTTCGGCTGGATTGCCCCTGACTTCGCTTTGCCAAGCGTCCAAGGACAGACCTTGCGCTATGCAGATATTGCGGGTCCGCGCGGCTGCGTGGTGGCCTTCATTTGCAACCATTGCCCTTATGTGGTGGCAATCGCGCGCCGTTTGCCGTCTCACGTGCAAGAGCTGCGTGCGCTTGGGGTCGGGTTTGTGGCCATAAACGCCAATGACGCTCGGCGCTATCCGCAAGACAGCTTTGAAAATATGGGAAAATTTGCCAGGCAATTTGGCTTCGACTTCCCCTACCTCTACGATGAGACGCAGAGCGCGGCGCGCGCCTACGGAGCAGTCTGTACGCCGGATTTCTTTGGCTTTGCCGCCGACCGAGGCCTGCAATATCGCGGGCGATTGGATCTATCTCGCCAAGACCCAGGCCCTGATGACGCCGAGCGCGAGCTTGTTGAGGCCATGCATTTGATCGCGGAAACAGGCCGTGGGCCAAAGAAACAGAATCCCTCCATGGGATGTTCGATAAAGTGGAAAGAGGTCTAAGGTGCGCTATTTTCTGGTCGCCAATTGGAAGATGAATGGCTCGCAGAGCTTTGCGCGCGATTGGCTGAAGCGCTTGGGGCGGCACAGTGACGACAATCGTCACATTATTGTCTGCCCGCCGGCGACGATCCTGGGAAATCCCGAGATTGCAACGCTTGCCGAACAGCAAGGTATTGGACTTGGCGGGCAGGACTGTCACGCTGCCAGTGATGGCGCTTTTACGGGTTGGGTCTCCGCCCCCATGCTGGCGGAGCTGGGCGTGAGCGCGGTGATTGTCGGCCACTCAGAGCGGCGAGAATTCGCCCAAGAGAGCGACAGCGATGTCGCTGCAAAGGCGGCGGCGGCACATCAAGCGGGCTTGCTGGCAATCGTATGCGTTGGGGAGAGCCTGGCTCAGCGCCAGGCCGGAGCAGCCGAAGCAACGGTCGAAGCTCAATTGCGTGCTAGCCTGTCGACCAGCAGCAATACCAGCAACACTCTGGTCGCTTATGAACCGATCTGGGCCATAGGCACCGGGCAAGTGGCCCAGCCCGCCGATGTCGCTGCTATGCACGCGCATCTGGCTCAGGTTTGCGCGGATATGGGATTGGCTAGGATGCCGCTTTTGTATGGTGGCTCGGTTAAGCCTGGCAACGCTGGCGATTTGCTCGCGCTCGAACATGTCAGCGGTGCGCTGGTCGGAGGGGCCGCGCTTCAGGCGGACTCGTTCGCCGCCATCGTTGATGCTACTCCAGCCGGTGAGGGCTAACTGTGTCCCAAGCACGCCTGAAATTCCCCGATGATATCCGGGTGATCTTTACCGCTGCGTGGCGGTATCGCATGCCACTTGTCCGGATGGTGGTGATCGCTAGCCTGGTGTTCGTCGCCTTAGGTACGATCTTCCCATTTCCCAGTACCGAACAGGTAACTGAAGAAAACCTGCTGGCCTGGATTCAGCAGGCGTTTTGGGTCGTTCTTGTCCTCCAGGCACTCGCTATGCCCTTTCTTGTCGCGGTTACAAGCCTTGGGCTTTTGGATGTTATGCGCTCGGGCCACTATCGCCCGCGGTTCTACCTTAGTCGGCTTTGGGACCGCTTACTGCCTTTGACCGCAGTCCTAGTGATAAGTGCGGTGATTGTAGGTGTCGGCTACCAATTCTTCGTACTGCCGGGCTACATCCTATCGTTTTTCGTCATGTATGCACCGATGCTTGTTTTGGTTGACGGTCACCGGGTCGGTGAAAGCTTGAAGTTGTCCTTCGCGGTGGTCGGCCGAAATTTTTGGCCGATCCTGCTTATTATGTTCGCGGTCTTTCTGCCGGTGGTGACCGTGAGCCTCGGGCTATCCGGTGTGCTCGCTGCCAGTACGGGAGCGCTTCAGGTCGTCCTGACCTTTGTGATAACTGCGCTCAACATTGCCCTTGCCACCAGTTTTCACGCGCTGACCTATATGCGGTTGTTTCCACACAGGCCGGCGCCCTAGCACGCGGTGCCAGCACCAGGCTGGAAACCATCGCAGGACCGAAAAAATGCCTTGCGGCCTTCGGTTAGTCTGCTAAACACGCTCTACTCTGATTGCGGAGCCGGTCTGGCTCCCTTGAGGCCCGATGGCAGAGTGGTGATGCAGAGGATTGCAAATCCTTGTACGTCGGTTCGATTCCGGCTCGGGCCTCCACCAAATCTAGCGCACTGATAACACAAGATAAATAAAGCGACGCATCTAAGCGCTTTAGATCACGACTCTTGTGTTCCTGTTTTACCGGCTTGGAAATCGAGCAGCTTGCCCACCACAGCAGCACTCGCATGGATCGGCGCAAGCCTGCGAACAGGCGGTCTTGGTACCCCAGCCAATACCCAGGCCCGTTTGTGATTTGAGCAGGCCGCTGCGGAGCAGACTCCGAAATGCATCGCACAGATTTTAGACCAAGCACGCGGTCGACTTACAGCAGTTTTGAGGGACCCACCTGCGGCTTACCTTGAAATCGACCGACAGGCTCGCGTCAAAAGAGCAGGTATCTGCATCAAAGGTATAGCAAGTACTCCAAATAAACGTGTAATATTCTGACGGCTATATAAAGCATCGTTTAGCGTCAAGCTGATAACCGTTCAGAATGTTGCTTGGTTTACCTATGTTTGGTTGAAGTTGTGTTTCAACTTTGACGGGCAAAACGATCATCTTGTATTCACTCCCCAAATTCGCTTTGCGTTTGGCGCTTGTATTGGTGGCGGGCGTCTGCTTTTTCGCGCTGGCCTGGCTCGGGCTTGCCTGGGCGGAGTCCGGGCGCGTGCCGGACGTGCCGTTTAAAGAAGGCTGGGTCGGCACCGAGGGCGCAAATCCGCAACAGAACACCCAGGTGTCTAGCTTCGCAAGCTTGGGCATAACCTTCGCGCGCTTCACTCAGCCCACGTCTGTATCCGGCGACTTTGAAATCCAGGGCAACGACATCCCGGGTGTGCTTAAGCTGTTTATCGATACCGGCGCGGTTATCGACGTATCGGGGGCGGTGGTTTGGGTCGATAAAGATAGCGGCACGACCCAATCTGCTGGCTTTATTGTGCAGGACGGCAGCACCTTCAGCTTTGTGAACCAGAGCGGGGCGACAGTGACCTTGACTGGCGGCGGGGCGCTCAACGACATCTCGCTTGAGCTCATCGGCAATACGCCAACCTATCCTGAAGGCACGATTACTGGCTTTAACAGTGATCCTGAAATTACCGGCAGCGCGGACACCAAGGGGGTGCTGCGCGCCATGAATGAATATTTGGCCTGGGTCGAAAGCAATCGCCCCATTGGCCCGGTCACGGTCAACAGCCTGGTCACCACAGATACAACCCCCATTTTGACGGGATCTGTCACGCTAGATCGCAACAAAGGTGAAACCCTGAGCGTGACGGTCAACGGGATCACCTACACAGAGCATGATCCCGAACTCAGCGTATCGGGGACAAGCTGGACGCTGGACCTGTCAGGGGTCGATCCCATGGACTATACGGTCTATGACGTAGATGCTGTCATTACCGATGAGACTTACTACACGCTGAGCGACACCACCTCAGGCGAGCTGATTATCCAAGCCAAAGAACCTGACAATGGCAGCCATTCTTGCCAACAGAAGGTAGATCTGTATTTCCTGAACGATGAATCAGGGACCGTTGATGCGACCGAATTCTTTCAGTCCACCAGCTTCCTAAAGACAATTGCCAACGAGTTTTATTTTAGCGTAAGCGGTGGCTGGACCGCACGTTGCTTGGCTGGGTCCGGCCTGCGAGTTGATACCCATCACATGATGGGGAGTTCTTTAGGCTATGGAATCTCAGACTGCGTTTCTCAGGTCGCTCGAGGTTGA
>JAUIBT010000019.1 GCA_030428255.1 Alphaproteobacteria bacterium
TGTTCTGCCGCCTCAAGGATTTCCGCAGAATAGCAACGCGCTATGACAAACGGGCAGACGTCTTCCTCTCCGCTGTCTATCTCGTGGCGGCCGTGGTCTGGTGGGCCAATTGAGTCCGAACCCTAGTTGGCACCCTGGGCATCTATGTGGTCAACCGCCGCTTGTAGCCATGCCTGAATGAACGCTTCTGCCTCGATGAATGTCATCGGGTTCTTGTGGGGTGGCCTGACACTTGGGTCGTCATGGTGGCGTTCGCGGTTCGCTGTTTGAGAGAAACGGTCTATTTTTTTCTTTGTGCTGAATTTTACGACCGTTTGTAGACACTCATGCGCTTTGAACAAGCCAATCCAACCTACGTCCTCCGACAAATGGCGGATGGCCTCGGCTAGTTTTGGTGATCGCGCTGCTGCTGCCATTACGATTTGCACTCTGCTGGGCTGGGGAGGCTGTACGGTCGCGACACCAGAGGAGTCAGTGATCTTGATCGAGGGGCGCCCCATCGTTAGGCGAAACGACCCGGGCTCAGCATTTAAGATGTGATGCACTTTTGGGCTTGAGTTCGCATCATCAAATTCGAATACAGCCCCGAGTGTAACCGCGCTAGATTGACCGGAAAGCCTCATTGCCGAGCTGAGCGTTGCAAAGATCTCTGATGCTCTGTTGTGAGCGTCATTGTTGCCTGTAGCGCTGTCGATGCTGGTTGACACAAGCAGGTAGTATTCCTGTCCTTTAAGCGAAGTCTTCTCCATGTAGGGATCTGCACAGTCGGGCATCTGTTGGGCCAAGCTTCAAGATCGGCTGTGGCGCCTTGGAGGCAGGCCGCCCAGCGGCGTTTGTTGTTTGGTACATCAGTCATTGTTCTTTGCCCCAGCAGTCATGCGTATAGTGGTATCCGTCACACTCGCTCCTAGCGTGCTGGCGAGAAACGTAGCACGCCTATTGCGAGCTACACCAATCCAAACGCGGTGCTGCAAAACACTCGCGAAGCGCGGCAGCAAATCCCTGAGACAACAAAGCAGCATTCGTCTGTGGCATGGGCGCTCGGGCTGAAACAGCGCCAGCGCTCAACCCCGCGAGCGGGATGCCAGCTCATCGTCGCCACCCACGACCGCCGACCGCCTTATGTTCGTGCCAGCGGGTCTAGGCATAGCAATTTGCTGTCGGCACCGCCTAAGCGTCGGGTTTCTGCACCCTTGGGCAATCTAAAACTTTTGTCTTGTGCGACTCTGCGCTAAGCATGTGGGCCTTTCCCCTAATGTTGCAGTTAAACGCCAGCCCGACGCGGCAGAACGAAGCTTATGAGCGAATTACAAAGTCTTAGAACCGATACTCTACAGGCCATCGAAGCGGCCTCTAGTCTGACCGCCCTGGACGAGGTGCGGGTCGCCACCTTGGGCAAAAAGGGCGCGATCACCGCTCTGATGAAGACCATGGGCAAAATGGCGCCTGACGAGCGCAAGGCCTTTGGCCAGGAAGCCAACCAGGTCAAGGACGAGATCGCTGCCGCGCTGGATCAGCGCAAGGGTGTGCTGGAAGACGCGGAGCTCGACGCGCAGTTGGCGCAAGAGGTCGTTGATGTCAGTCAGCCCGCACGGCCTGCTCTGCGCGGCTCGATCCACCCGGTCAGCCAGGTCATGGACGAAGCCATCGCCATCTTCGGTGAGATGGGCTTCGCGGTCGCCGAAGGCCCCGAGATCGAGACCGATAAATATTGCTTCGATGATCTCAACATTCCGACTGACCATCCGGCGCGGCAGATGCAAGACACTTTCTATATGCACGGACACTCAGGCGATGCGGGCTCGCTGGTGCTGCGGACCCATACCTCACCCGTGCAAGTGCGCACCATGTTGAGCCAGACGCCGCCTATCCGCATCATCTGCCCCGGTCGCACCTTCCGGTCAGACTACGACGCGACCCACACGCCCATGTTCCACCAGATCGAGGGCTTGGTGATCGATGAGACCGCTCACATGGGTCACTTGAAGGGCGTGCTGATGGACTTCCTGGCCGCCTACTTTGAGGTGGATGCGGTCAAGATCCAGTTGCGGCCCTCCTATTTCCCCTTCACCGAACCCAGCGCTGAGGTGGACATCGGCTATGAGAATGTCGGCGGGGAGCTGAAAATCGGCCAGGGCGACAAGTGGATGGAGATCTTGGGCTGCGGCATGGTCAACAGCCGGGTGCTGGAAAACTGCGGCATCGACAGCAGCAAGTATCAGGGCTTTGCCTTCGGTATGGGCGTTGAGCGCTTGTCCATGTTGAAGTACGGCATGCCGGATTTGCGTCCTTACTTTGATTCAGATGTGCGGTGGCTGAAACACTACGCCTTCGATCCTCTTCTTATTCCCTCTATGGTTCGGGGGTTGCACGCATGAAGTTCACCTTAAGCTGGCTCAAAGAGCACCTGGAAACCGACGCAAGTCTGGACGAGATCGTTGCCAAGCTGACTGCTATCGGCTTAGAGCTGGAAGACCTGGAGCGTCCGGCGGACAAGTACCAAGGCTTCAAAGTGGCCGAGGTGGCCGAGGCCGTACCGCACCCCGACGCTGACAAACTGCGCATTTGCCAGGTCAACGACGGCACGGGCGCGTTGCGCCAGGTGATTTGTGGCGCTCCCAACGCGCGCGCAGGCATCAAGGTGGTGCTGGCCACGCCTGGCACGGTCATGCCGCTGCCCGATAGCGACGGCAACCCAATCACCATCAAGGTTGGCAAGATCCGCGGCACTGAGAGCCAAGGCATGATGTGCTCGAATGCCGAAATGGGCATGGGCGATGACCACGACGGCATTATCGAGCTGCCGAGCGATGCGCCTGTTGGCCAGGACTTTATTGCCTATCGCAAGGATCTGGATGATCCGGTGATCGAGATCAACGTCACCCCGAACCGCCCGGATGCTCTGGGCGTGCGCGGTGTGGCGCGCGATCTGGCTGCTGCGGGCCTGGGCACCTTAAAGGCCAACCGTCCGCAGTTTGATGGTCAAACCAGCGGGCCTGCGGGCTTGGCGGTCAGCATCGAGACGCCGGAAAACTGCCCAGCTTTCGCCTATCGCCTTATTCGCGGCGTTAAGAACGGACCGTCGCCGATTTGGATGCAAAAGAAACTGGAAGCCATCGGGCTGCGGCCCATCTCGGCTCTGGTGGATGTCACCAACTGGATGACTTTCGACCAAGCGCGCCCCATGCACGTGTTCGACGCAGGCAAGGTCAGTGGTAACTTGGTGGTACGGCTGGCTAAGCCCAGCGAAACCCTGCTGGCCTTGGACGAGAAGACCTATAGCTTCGACGATCAGATGACAGTGATCGCTGACGACAAGGGCGTCGAGTCGATTGCAGGCATCATGGGTGGCGAAGAATCGGGCTGCTCGGATGACACGGTGGACGTGGTGGTCGAGGCCGCCTTGTGGAACCAGGTCAACATTGCCCGCACCGGCCGCAAGCTTCAGGTCAACTCTGATGCGCGCTATCGCTTTGAGCGCGGCGTGGACCCCAGCACAACCGTTGAAGGCATGCAGATCGCCACCCAGTATATCTTGGATATCTGCGGCGGTCAGGCCTCAGAGTTGGTGGTTGCGGGCCAGATCCCAAGCGAACGCAAGGTCTTGGATTTCGACTATGGCCTGGTCGCCAGCCATGGCGGTTTGGATCTGCCGCGTGCGCAGGGCATCGCTATCCTGGAACGCTTGGGCTTTGAAGTCAGCGGCGAGGCCAACGCGCTGAAAGTCAGCGTACCGCTGTCGCGCCCCGACATTGATCGCCAGTGGGATTTCGTCGAAGAAATCTTGCGCATTCATGGCTATGACCAGATCCCAGCGGTTAGCCTGCCGCGCCCCAGTGTCTTTCCGGCGCTGGCGCTGAATGACCAGCAACGCAAGCGCTCGGCGGCCAAACGCGCCATGGCCGCGCGTGGCATGCACGAGTGTGTCACCTGGTCCTTTACGGCCTCGCAAGTCACGCCGCTGTTTGGCGGCGGTGTCCAAGAACTGCGGATCGCCAACCCCATCATCTCAGAGCTGGACGAGATGCGGCCGTCGCTGTTGATCAACCTGTTGATGGCAGCCGCACGCAACGCCAATCGCTCCTTTGGCTCGGTCAGTTTGTTTGAGCAGGGCGCAATTTTCACAGGGGTCACGCCCGAACAAGAGCATCAAGCCATTGGCGGCCTGCGCACTGGACAGCAGCACGGAAAACATTGGAGCGGCGAAGGCCGCGCGTGGGACACGTTTGATGCCAAGGCCGACGCTTTGGCGGCGCTTGATGCCCTGGGCATGGCGACGGACAATCTCCAGGTTGCGAGCCCTGCGCCTGGTTGGTATCACCCGGGACGGTCTGGGGCGCTGATGCTGGGACCCAAGACGGTCTTAGCGCACTTCGGGGAGCTGCACCCCAAGGTCCTTAAGGCGTTGGATGTCAAAGGGCGCGCGGTCGGCTTTGAGGTCTTTATCGACACTCTGCCCAAGCCAAAGCGCAAGGCCAGCACCTCGCGACCAGCCTTCTCACCGTCGCCCTTCAACCCCATCACGCGTGACTTCGCGTTTGTGGTCGATGCAAAGGTGGAGGCTCAGGCCCTGATCCGCGCCGCCAAAGGGGCTGACAAAGCTTTGATCACCGATGTGCAGCTGTTCGACGTGTATCAGGGGCAGGGTATGGCCGAGGGGCAGAAGTCACTGGCGATTACCGTGACATTGCAACCCAGCAAGGCCTCGATGACCGATGAGCAAATCGATGTGGTGAGCCAGAAAATTATCGCACTGGTAACCAAGGCGACCGGGGCTACGCTGCGCGCCTAGGGCAAGCCGCGCGCTTGAACAAACAATTGGGCGCCTGGCTGGCACAGCGAGGCGCCCTTTTCGTTTGGGCGCCTGCCTGGCCTGCAAGCTTGTTTGCCTGGCTCGCTGCGAGCACTGGACACGGGGCGTTGCCCGCTCTAAGATACTAATCGGTGTGTGCGGCGAGTTTGCAACTAAGAGTGGGTGATTGAGCGCGCAAAGCGACAACGAGTGCGAGGAGAGAAGGAAATGGTGCGCAAGGTGGCGTCGAAGGACCCAAGTTTGAGGCCGGCTGCGCGCTGGCAATATCTCGCTTGGCTGCCCGTCAACTTATTTGGCCTAATGGGAATGGTACTGGCGAGCGCTCAGGCCAGTGCACAGGAGACCGCCAGCGATTACTACGCAGCCAATTTTGGCAATGAGATTATCGCGGTGTCGATCCCTGTGGGTTTTTCCAAGGCATTTGAAGATTGGCAACTGGAGCAGAGCATCGCCGAGTTCCTGCCAGGACAACAAACCCTGGAGTCTTGGAGTGAAATGGTGACCGTCACAACGGCCACGTCCGCACAAATGACGCCTGAGGGGTTCTTGGCAGGCATAGCCGCCGGACTGGAACAAGCCTGCCTTGGGCCAAGTTCAGCCGAGCTCATGATGGACTCAAGGGTGGATGGCCACGAGGTACTGGTAGCCTACGTCTCTTGCGCGCAATCTCCTGGCACCAGGGTTGCGGCAAGCGAGTCCTTTGTCGCCATCGCAATCGCGGGAACCGGCAGCATCGCAACCCTACAATGGGCAGTTCGGGCCCAGGCGACCGGGGCACCTCGCCCCTACGATGAAGGCTTTTGGCAGGCCCGCTTGCAGCAATTGCGCTTCAGCTTCCAACCGCTGTAAGCGATGACGTCACTGGCTCTTGAAACAGCATTAGCCTCGGGCAGCCTGGGCAACGAACTCACCCAACTCACCATAGCCTGTAAGATGGCGCTCATAGGTCAACCCGCCGAGCTTTTCCGCCGCCTCACGCGCCAGGGCGTCCAGCTTGGGATCGTCGATTTGGGCTAGGTAGACCAGCTTGCTGTAGTGGCCGAACATCATAGGCAACAGCTCGGGGTGGGTATCAAGCTTATAACCTTGAATGATCAGCCGATCAAAGTGGCGGGCCAGGTAGTCGGTCAGATAGAAGGTCCCAAGCTCCTGCTCAAACAGCTCGGCGAACTTCGCTTGGCCCGCATAGAATGCATAGCAGTGATCGCCAGCGATCCGCTCAAGGCCTTCGTCCGCGATATAGCGGTCCAGCAGCCCGCCGGTGCCGCAGTCCGCATAGCCGATGTAGATCGTGTCGTAGCGACCGCTTTGCTGCGCCGCGGTGACCTTTTCCTTCAATCCCGGCAAGATTTTTTCTGGCGTATTGTGCCAGATGGCGGGCAGGGCAGTGACCTCTAGGCGCTGCTCCAGGCCGTTGGCCTTAATGAGTGCCACCAGTTCTTGCGCGATGGCTCCGCATCCAATGACAAGATTGGGCTTCATGGGTGATGGTTCCAAAGCTCAGCAAAAGAAAAGCGCGCCCTTCTTTGCAAAAAGGCGCGCCGCATCAGGTTCGTAGAGCCTGTATTCGGTTAGGCCGACGCACGGCGGTTGTGCATCTTTGCAACCCACTCCTTGGCGGTCTCAACCGCCACGGCTGCGTCACGGCAATAAGCGTCAGCGCCCACGCTTTCGGCGAATTCTTCGTTCAAGGGGGCGCCGCCGACCAAGATGATATAGTCATCGCGAACGCCTTTTTCTACCAGCGTTTCAACCACAACCTTCATATATGGCATGGTGGTGGTCAACAGAGCTGACATGCCCAAGATCTCGGGCTTGTGCTCTTCCAAGGCTTCCAGGTAGTTCTCAACCGGGTTGTTGATGCCGATGTCATAGACCTCAAAGCCCGCGCCTTCCATCATCATGGAAACCAGGTTCTTGCCGATGTCGTGGATGTCGCCCTTAACGGTGCCGATGACCATAGAGCCGATTTTGGGCGCGCCAGTTTCAGCCAACAGGGGCTTCAAAATGCCCATGCCCGCCTTCATCGCATTGGCGGCCATCAAGACCTCAGGGACATAAAGAATGCCGTCGCGGAAATCGATTCCGACGATGGTCATACCGGCGACCAGCGCTTTAGTCAGAACATCGTAGGGTGTCCAACCGCGATCCAATAGAATCTCGACACCTTCGACCACTTCTTCCTTTAGGCCTTCGTAAAGGTCGTCATGCATTTGCTGAACGAGTTCCTCATCGTTCAACTCTGCCAAGATGATTTCGTCTTCGTCTGACATGGGCGACTCCCTAAACGGCTAATATGTCGTTGCGCTTCGCTTGCTCATAAGCGCGAAAACCGTCACAGTGACGCGCCTTTGTGCGACTTTTCGCGCCGTAAACGCGACCGAAGCGCTAAGGCACGGCGCGATAAGGGGCAGTGTGTGACGAGTTTTACGCTAAAATCAATTCAAAACGGTATCGGTGCCTGGGGCTGGAAGATCTTGGGAGTCGTGCCCTTCACTCCTGCCAAGGACCAGGCGCAAGTGATTTTGCTGGGCAACGCCGGACCCGACTGGTGGCGCTATTTCAAAACCTGTCCAGAATCCCAAGATGGCGCGCCGCACCCCATGGATCGCGCCTCCAGGCGTTTGGGTGACGCGCTCGCGGCCAAGTATGATTGTGAGGTCGCATATCCGTCAGATGGACCGCCATACGCACCCTTTCTCAAGTGGGCGCGGGCCAGTGGTCAGGCTTTTGCCTCGCCTTTGGGGCCCTTAGTTCACGCCCGATATGGGCTTTGGCACGCCTATCGCGCCGCCTTGTTGGTTCGCGACCCAGAGCGCATCACCGATCTAAGCCCGCCGCTGGGCGCGGTAGTCGCACGCGCGCTTAGCCCCTGTGAACTTTGTCAGGATCGCCCCTGCTTGAGCGCTTGTCCTGTGAGCGCTATCGGTCAAGGTGTCTACGACATTCCTGCGTGCTTGGACTATCTAAGCCGCGTGCCTGAGGATTGCTTGTCACTTGGTTGTGCCGCGCGGCGCGCCTGTCCTGTGGGCCGCGACTATCTCTATGCACCGGAGCAAGCCGGGTTTCATATGAGCGCATTTTACCTGACACAAAGCCAGAAAGTGGCTAAAGAGCCCTCCAAACGACGCTGAGCTCTTTAATCATGTCTTTTTCGCAACAGTCGCGAAGCCGCGACGGTTTATACCTGCCAGAGCGTTGAAGCGGCGCCATGCCAACCCCGAAAAAAATGGATCCAAGGCCATGAGTGACATCGATATTGCACGCGATGCTAAGATGAAAAAGATCGTCGAGATTGCAGACAAACTCGGCATCCCCGAGGAGATGATCGAGCCCTACGGCCACTACAAGGCGAAGATCAAGCTCGACTACATTGACTCAGTAAAGGACCTGCCGAACGGTAAAATGATCCTGGTGACTGCGATCAACCCGACCCCCGCGGGCGAGGGCAAGACCACCACGACCGTCGGTCTGGGCGACGCCCTGAACCGTATTGGCAAGAAGGCCATGATCGCGCTGCGTGAACCCTCTTTGGGCCCATGTTTCGGCGTTAAGGGCGGCGCTGCTGGTGGCGGTTACGCTCAGGTTGTTCCCATGGAGGACATCAACCTGCACTTTACGGGTGACTTCCACGCCATCACCTCGGCACACAACCTGTTGGCTGCGCTGATCGACAACCACATCTATTGGGGCAACAAACTGGACATCGACGAGCGTCGCATCCAGTGGCGTCGCGTTGTTGACATGAACGACCGCGCACTGCGTTCGATCGTCAACTCGCTGGGCGGTGTCGCGAACGGCTTCCCGCGTGAGAGCGGCTTTGACATCACCGTGGCCTCAGAGATCATGGCGATCTTCTGCTTGGCCACCGACCTGGCAGACCTCGAGCGCCGCTTGGGCCAAATGGTCGTTGCCTACACCCGCAGTCGTGAGCCCGTGTATGCGCGCGACCTGGGCGGCGTTGGTGCGATGGTCGTTCTGCTGAAGGACGCTATGCAGCCCAACTTGGTGCAGACGCTTGAAAACAACCCGGCCTTCATTCACGGCGGCCCGTTTGCCAACATTGCACACGGCTGTAACTCGGTCATGGCCACCACGACTGCCTTGAAGCTGACCGACTACGTTGTGACAGAAGCTGGCTTTGGCGCGGATCTGGGTGCCGAGAAATTCCTGGACATCAAGTGTCGCAAGACCGGTTTGGCGCCGTCAGCTGTTGTCATCGTAGCCACCGTGCGTGCGCTGAAAATGAACGGCGGTGTCGCTAAGGACGCGCTGGGCACTGAGAATGTCGAAGCCGTCGAGCGCGGCGTTGCCAACCTCATCCGCCACATTGAAAATATGAAAGGCTATGGCCTGCCCGTGGTGGTCGCCATCAACCGCTTCATCACCGATACCGATGCAGAGGTCGCAGCGATCCAAGCTGGCATTTCTGATTACAATGTTGAAGCGATCGTGTGTACGCACTGGGCTGATGGCTCTGCGGGTACTGAAGCGCTGGCGAACAAGGTTGTTGAGCTGTGTGACAGCGATGCAGCGCAGTTCCACACGCTCTACCCCGATGACATGGCGCTGTGGGACAAGATGAAGACCATTGCAACCCGCATCTATCGCGCTTCGGACATTACGGCTGATGCTAAGGTGCGCAAGCAGTTCAAGGATCTGGAAGAGGCTGGCTACGGCCATCTGCCGATCTGTGTCGCTAAGACTCAGTACAGCTTCTCGACAGATCCATCGTTGCGCGGCGCGCCCACCGATCACGTTGTAAACGTCCGTGAAGTTCGCTTGTCGGCTGGCGCGGAGTTTGTCGTCGCGATCTGCGGTGACATCATGACTATGCCAGGTCTGCCGTCGGTACCGTCGGCGAACCACATCCACTTGGACGGTGAAGGCTTGATCCAGGGGCTTTTCTAAATTCGGGCAAAGACTTGAATCAAGCGAAAGGGCGAGCCAGTCGGCTCGCCCTTTTTGCGTTTCTTCCTCAGGGGTACGCGCCAAACAATCAGCGCCTGACGATCAGCGCCTGACGATCAGGCCTTGGCTCAAGGCTGCAATCACCAGGCCCACCAGAATATAGCCGCCGTCGATCCACACCAGGCCGGCGCCGCGACCACCAAAGAAGGTGCTCAACACGACTGAGACCATCGCACCGCCGAGCCAAACCATGACGCTGCAGGTCAGCAAGGAGCGCAAGCTGGTATCGGCCAGCCGATCAAACAAGAAATTCAAGACCAGCCCTGCCACCAGCCAAGCGCAGAGCGGCAGCAAGAAGACCAGATAGGCGGGCGTTGCGCTGGCTTGTTCCATGGTAACGCCCGAAGCGGCCATCCATGGCGCTTGCAAAACCATGTACCAAACGGCTCCCAGCAAGTTGGCTACGAAAGCCCCGACTACAACGGCAATGATACGACGCGTCATGTGCTCCCCTTTCATGTTCGCTCGGTTTCGAGGACCCAGGCTGGCGGGAAGTCGCGAAGCCGTCAAGCCCAGATGACCAGGCGTTACTCGCTGGTGCGCCTGGCGTCCTCGACGCTGCGGGCCTGTTCGCTGGGTGTCGGGGTGTGATTGAAGGCATAGGCGGTAGCGCAAGCCTCCCGTCCTCCCAGAGCGTCGATCTTGGCGGTCTGATCGGCAAAGGCCTGCGCATTGACGGCTTCTGGGTCGCAAATCGCGCGCAAGCGGCGCTCGCCTTCCGCCAGCGCCGTAGTTTGCTCCTCGGTCATAGTCCCGGCGGCGACCAAGTCACAGAGTTCCTGCGGGTCCGCGAATAGGTCAAACAACTGCGGGGCTTGCCCGACAAAATAGACATATTTCCAGCGATCCCAGCGCAGCATGAAGGTGCCGGTCGTCGAGCCGCCATCGTGGTACTCGCTGAAGGCCGCGCGGTTGGGGTCATCGTCCCTTTGGGCCAGACCGCAAAGCGAAGCACCAGGCAGGCCAGAGGTCTCGGCAGCGTCATCGCTCGGCCGCATCACATCCAGCGCGGTCGGTGCGATATCCAGCAGACTGGCGGCGGTTGTACAGCGGTGTCCCTGAGGCACGCCCGGACCGGACAGGATCATAGGGACGCCCGCGGACGCCTCGTACATGACCTGCTTGGTCCAAAACCCTTGATCGCCCATCATGTCCCCATGGTCAGACACGTAAAGAATAACGGTATTCTGGGTCTGGCCGCTCTGCGCTAGGGCGCGCAAAATGCGGCCGACGCAGTCATCCATGAAGCTGATCAAGCCATAGTAGGCCGCTTTGGCTTCGCGGGTCTTCGCCTCGTCAAAGTAGCGGTCGTAGTCGAAGAAGCTGACGACCTGCTGCAGCTCGGGATGCTGCGGGCGCTGGCCGGACGCATAGCCGATGGGCAGATCCATTTGCGCTGGATCGTAGAGATCAAAAAAGGCCTTGGGAGCGGTCAGCGGATAGTGCGGACTGACCAGAGAAACAAAAGCCGCCCAAGGCGCGTCTTTGCGATCCGGGGCCGTCAACCAGGCTTGTGCGGCTGCGGTAATGTCCTCGTCGTACCGGGTATAGCTGCTGCTGCCAAAGCCCACATCCTGGGCCAACTCTGCGGCGGAATCGTAGGGCGGTGGATCTTTGCGCAGCAAACCGACGGTCCAGCCGATGCCGCCAACGACATGCATGGGTAGGATTTGTTCGCTGAAGCCAGTGTCGTCCTCGCCGGAGCGGAAATGCAGCTTGCCGATCGAGGTTACCTCGACCCCGACATCACGCAGCCGGTGCATCCAAGAGCGCGGCTCACCGGCATAGGGCGTCGCGCTGTCCCAATGGCCGCTGCGGTGGAGGTACTGTCCGGTTGCCAGAGCGGCGCGGGTCGGCACGCACATGGGTGAGGGGGTGTAGGCCCGTTCGAAGACCGTGCCGCGCGCGGCCAACGCATCCAGGTTTGGCGTCTTGACAAGGGGATGGCCCATGCATCCCATTGCGTCGCGACGATGCTCATCGGAGATAAGTATTAGGAAATTGCGTGTTTCGCTCTGGCTCATGGCAGGGGGCTTCTTTTGCTAGCGGGTCGATGGGCGCGGGGTGGATCACCTCACGGTTTCGCCAAGGCGCCTATTTGGAGCGTCTAGGACCGCATCGATTTCATCCTGCATGGTCCGTGTCGCCGCGTCCAGTCGCGCGATGAAGGCCTTGGCGTTGAGCGATTGGGGGGTATAGCCGGGGGTCAGGATCGACACGCCAATGCTGATCTTGGGGCGAAAGCGCCTGATGGTCAGTTGGGAGGCATTGGGGCTCAGCATCAAGTGACTGTAAGCGGTGATCATATCGCAGACCATATAACACAGACCTTCAGCTACAAATTGCAGCCCCGGCAGGAAGGTCCGCAGCTCGATGCGCTTATTGAGGCGGCGACCGGCGGCATGAAAGCTCGCTTCGGTGCGGATGGCGGAGGCGTGGCTGTCGAACAGCATGGCCATGGGCTTGCCGTCCAGCTCGTCGGGCGTAATGACCGCATGGGCCGCCAGCGGGTCGTCGGCAGGCATAACACACACACATTCAAGCTCATAGTCGCGCTGCTCGATGGAATCACGCGGCGCAGGCGTCTCTGAAAAACCGATGTCGTATTGCTGGGAGGCGATCAAATCTTCGATCACGTCAGACGAGCGCATAATCAAGGCAACTTCAAGCCTGGCTTTGTCCTTGAGAAAGTTGGTCAGCAGGCGCGGCAGGAACAGGCTGGAGGCCGCCGGGTGGCAGGCGATGCGCAGCGTACCGGATTCCAGCGCGCGGATGCGATCTACGGTTCGCTCGGTGCGTTCTAGGCGTTGCAAGATGTCTTCGCACTCTTCTAGGAAAAAGCGCGCTTCGGGGGTCGGCGTCAGCTTGCCATGCTCGCGCAAGAAAAGGCCAAAGCCCAACTCGGCTTCTAAGGTCGAGATCATAGTGCTGACGGCGGGTTGCGTTCGCCCAACGGTTTTGGCCGCGCGCGATATGGAGCCGCTGCGCATGACCTCGCGAAAGGTAATGATCTGGCGCAATGAAAGGTTCATCGTAACCTATAAATTTATCTTAAGGAGTTAGAGGAAATTTGAATTTGATTTTATAGGGAATGTCCAGTGAAATCCGCCTCACTGACGCGCCGGCCTTTCCGGGCTGGGTGAACGGCCACTCGCCACTCGGGCGGTATTGACGGCTGCCTTTGTCGGACGGAGGACCCATGAACACGCTCGCCAAGTATCTGCTGACGGCGCTCATCCTGATCGTTGCCCTGGGGCAATTTGTACAGGTTATCACGCGCTATGTCTTGCAAGTTCCGGTGATGGGGCTGGAAGAGACCATGCTGTATCCTACGGTCTGGCTGTACATCTTTGGCGCGGTCAATGCCTCACGAGAGAACTCCCACATCCGTGCCAACGTGTTGGAAATCTTCCTGACAACTGACCAGCAACACAAGGTCTTGGCCATCATCGGGGAGATTATCAGCCTGATCGTTGGCCTTTGGTTGATGAGCTGGGCCTGGGATTTTACGCGCTACGCCTGGCGCGTGTGGCGCGAGAGCCCAACGCTCTACATTCCCACGTTTTATTCCGATATCGCGCTGGTCACCGGGCTGGCATGCATGATGGCTTACACCGCTTGGCACCTTGTGGTCCACGTCCGCAGCCTGTTCAAAGGATCACCACAATGATTGAAATCGCGCTGTTGGCCATCGCCGTACTTGTGCTGACCTTAACCCTTGGCGTGCCGCTGCCTTACTGTTTTGGTGCCGCTCTGATGGTCATGTACTTCATCGGCGATGTGACCATGAAAGGCATGATGCTGTGGGGCTTTCAACAACTCGGCAATCCGGTGCTGCTGGCCATTCCGCTGTTCGTCTTGGCGGGTACCATCATGTCAGAGAGCGGCATTGCGGCCTCCTTGTTGCGCTTCGTCAACGCCTTTATCGGCCATGTACGCGGTGGGCTCGGCGTTGTGGCCGCGGTGAGCTGTGCCATCATCGGTGCGATTTCTGGCTCGGGTCTGACCGGCATTGCGGCCATCGGCCCGCTGTTGATCCCTGAGATGGAAAAGCGCGGCTATCCCCGCGAATACGCCACCGCTTTGATTGCCAATTCCTCCATTCTCGGCCTGCTGATCCCGCCTTCGGTGACCATGATCGTCTATGGCTGGGTCACCGACACCTCGATCTTGGCCTGCTTCCTGGCGACCTTGGGGCCCGGCCTGTTCATCATGTTCAACTTTTCGGTCGTCAATCTTTGGATGTCGCGCAAGTTCGATCTCAAGCTGGACGACAAACCCAACTTGGCGCAACTGACCGGCGAGGCCACCAAGCGCGGAATCCATGCTTTTCCCGCCTTGTTGATGCCAGTCATCATTCTGGGCGGAATTTATGGGGGCGTCATGACCCCGACCGAGGCCGCAGCCATCTCTGTAATTTACGCCATTCCGGTGGGCTTCTTCATCTACCGGGGCCTGCGCTGGGACAACTTCCTGGCTGCGGGTAAAGAGGCGGCCACTGCCGTCGGCGGAATTATGATCATGATCTTGTTTTCGATGATCTTGGGGCAGATGTACGTCTATGAGAGCATCCCTCAGCAGCTGGTCAGCTCAATCTTTGATATCACGCAAAACAAAGTCATCCTGCTGATTTTGATCAATATCCTGCTGTTCCTGGTTGGCATGGTGGTCAACGATGTCACGGCCATCATCTTGATCGCACCGCTGCTGTTGCCGCTGATGCAGGCGATTGGCGTAAGCCCGATCCAGTTTGCAGCCATCATGGGGGTCAATACCGCCATGGGTGGCGTGACCCCGCCCTATGCCTCGATCCTGTATCTGGGCGCGCGGATCGGCAATGTGAAAGTCACCAAGGTGATCCCACCGGCCATGATTTTGATCCTAACGGGCTATGTGCCAGTGGTCTTCTTGACCTCCCTTTGGCCCGATCTTTCGCTCTTCTTGCCCCGGCTGTTCGGCTACTAGCCGGGCCAGGAGTAGAAACCACGCAAAACCAATGGATTAAGGCTGGCCAATGCGCTGGAAGCGCCCGAGCTGCGCCTTGATCCTTCCCCTTAACCAATCTTGTTTCAACCGAGGAGACCAATCATGAAACATGTTTTGACCGGAACGGCTGCGGCCGTCCTTATCGCCGTCGCAGGTGTAGCTTCAGCCGCAAGCCTGAAGATGAGCCACGTGCGTCCACAAGGCGCCACCATCGACGTTGAGCTGCGCGCCTTTGCTGAGAAGGTTTCGGCTGCCACCGGTGGTGATGTTGACATCAAGCTGTTCCCCGCCTCAGCGCTGGGCGACTACACCACCGTGCAAGAGCGCATCAGCGTGGGCGCGGTTGACATGGCAACCCAGCCCGCAGCCACCGCAGCGGACCGCCGCATGCAGATCAGCTCTTTTCCCTACATCGCTGGCAACTGGGAGCAGGCGCGCGCGATCTATGGTCCCGACGGCCCGGTGCGTGAAGTTATGGTCGGCCTCTATGCCGAACAAGACATCACCATGCTGGCGGCCTATCCGGTCTATTTCGGCGGCATTTCTTTGAACACTGACCCTGTAACTCCTGGCGATCCGTCGAAGTCAAACGGCATCAAGGTGCGCGTGCCGGGCATCAAGAGCTTTCAGATGACCGGTGAAGCGCTGGGCTACATCCCGTCACCCATTCCCTTCTCAGAGGCGTTCACCGCCATTCAGACCGGCGTGGTTGATGGCGTAATCGGCTCTGGTGCGGAAGGCTACTACGCTTCATTCCGCGATGTGACGAAAGCCTTCATTCCTGCTAACACACACTTTGAAGTGTGGTACATGATCATCTCAAACGAGTCTCTGGCTGAGCTGGATGCCGAGGACCAAGCGGCCTTGCGGGCTGCCGCCGAGGCGTTCGAAGCACAGCGCTGGGCGGTTGCCGAAGAAGACCAGGGCAAGTGGGAACAGCGTTTGGCTGATGAGCTTGGTACAAACGTAGTCCGCTTGTCTGCTGACGAGCTGGCTGCCATGGCCGCCAAGGTGCGCGCCGACGTTTGGCCAGAAGTTCTTAAGGACGTTGGCGTCGAATGGGGCCAGGGTATCTTGGACCAGATCGGCAACTAACCCAATCGCAGGGGAGGCGGTGGCGCGTGCTGCCGCCTCCGTGCGAGATCACTTTTGGTATGAATGCGAGGCAGGCCTTCCCATGGATGCGGATTATGTCCTTGTCGGCGGCGGTATCGTCGGCCTCTCGATCGCTTGGGGGCTTGTAAAGCGCGGCAAGCGGGTAATCGTCCTCGACGGCGAAGACGGTAGCTTTCGCGCCAGCCGAGGAAATTTTGGTCTGGTCTGGGTCCAGTCAAAGGGCATGAACCAGCCACGCTATGCCCAGTGGTCACAGGAGTCCGCTGCAGCTTGGGGCGACTTTGCTCAGGAGCTGGGCGAGGCGACCGGCCGCGATCTGGGTCTGGAGCAAAAAGGCGGCTATGACTTTCATTTCTCCGAGCAGAGCTTAGAAGAGACCGTCGCCAAATACGAAGTTCTAAAGCAGGCGCTTGGCGGCAATTATCCCTATGAAGTCCTACGCGGGAACGCCTTGCGTAACGAGGAACCCGAGCTTGGCTCAAGCGTTGTAGGGGCCATCCTTCACCACCAGGACGGGCACGTAAACCCGCTGCATTTGCTGCAAGCACTGGCGCAGGATCTGCGCCGATTGGGCGGCCAGGTGCTGGTCGGCAAGACTGGGGTTGATGTTAAAAAATCAGATGTATTCACGGTGCTATGCGACGACGGCACGCGCGTTGAAGCCAGCAAGGTCGTCCTGTCTGCCGGGCTAGGCGCGGCGCAGCTTGGCCCCAAGATGGGCTTTCTCGCTCCGGTCACTCCGGTGCGCGGACAGAATTTGATTACCGAAAAACTGCCCCGGCTGATCAACCGCCCGTCGCTTTATGCGCGCCAGGTGAAGGAGGGCGGCATTCAGATCGGCTACAGCACAGAGCTATCGGGATTCGATGACGCGGTGACGGTCGATTCCTTGTCCTCAATTGCGACTAAGGCCATTCATGTCTATCCCTGCTTGCAGCATGTCCAAGTGGTGCGCAGCTGGGCGGCGCTGCGAATCATGTCGCCCGATGGCTTGCCCATCTACCAGGAAAGCCCGCGCATGCCGGGCGCATTTCTGGTGACTTGCCACAGTGGCGTTTCGTTGGCCGCAGCGCATGCGCGGTTTTTGCCGAACTGGCTGGAAGGGCGCGATGACGCCCCCGATTTGGAGGTGTTCCGTGAAGACCGCTTCGCCGTTTGAGTATCTCGCCCAGCCGACAAACTTGGTCGCAGTGCGTTTTGATGGTCAAACCTACCAGTTGCCGAAGGGTGAAAACCTGGCCGCAGCGCTGTTGGCCGCTGGTGTGCGCAGCACGCGCGAAAACCCTGGCTCGAACGCGCCCCGGGCGGCGTTCTGCATGATGGGGGCCTGCTATGAGTGCCGCGTGCGCATCGATGGTGCCAGCGTTCAGGCTTGCATGATCCAGGTGCGTGACGGCCTGGTGGTTGAAAAAATGCAGCCAATCGGAGGGCAAAGCTATGAGCGCTAATGATCGGCGGGACTTTGACCTAGCCATCATCGGGGCAGGGCCTGCGGGCATGGCTGCGGCCGCCCAAGCCGCGAGCGCGGGCCTCTCGGTGCTGCTGCTGGACGAACAGGCGCGCCTTGGTGGGCAAATCTATCGCGACATAGAACGCACCAGCGAACAGCGCGGGCGCATCCTAGGCAAGGACTATCTTGCTGGGCGGGCCTTGGTCGATGACCTGGTCAAGTCTTCAATCACTTATGTCCCGCAGGCCAGCGTTTGGCAGGCCGATCAGGACGGCCACTTGTGCTATACGGTCGAAGGGCTGGCAACGCAGACCAAAGCGCATCGGGTATTGCTTGCAACCGGCGCCCTGGAGCGCCCGGTGCCTATTCCAGGATGGACCTTGCCAGGGGTCATGATGGCTGGAGCCGGTCAAATCTTACTCAAGCAATCGGGCCTAGTCGCCAAGCGCGCGGTGATCGCTGGCAGCGGTCCGCTGATCTACCTGATCGCCGCGCAAATGGTCCGTGCTGGCAACCCGCCGCTGGCCTTGATCGAAACCCAAACAGCCGCAGATTTTTGGCAAGCCCAACACCACCTCGCGGGCGCACTGCGCGGCTGGCGCTATCTGATCAAAGGCCTGGGATTGATTGGCGAGCTGCGTCGCGCGGGCGTCAAGCGGTATCGGGGAGCGTCGGACTTGCAGGCTGAGGGCCAAGAGCGGGCCGAAGCTTTGCGCTTTTCTCACCGCGGCAAGCAGCAGTGGCTTGCTTGCGAGACGATCTTCTTGCACATGGGTGTGGTTCCCAACACGCAGCTCAGCCGTGCCATGAATTTGGACCATTACTGGAGCGCCGCTCAGCACTGCTTTCATCCTAAAACCGATGGCTGGGGCCGCAGTTCTGCGGCTGCGATCTTCATTGCAGGCGATGGCGCTGGGATCGCCGGTGCCAAAGGGGCCGAGCTGGCCGGGCGCATCGCGGCGCTTAGGATTGCTGCCGATCTTGGACGTTTGGACGAAGCGACTATGGCCCAGAGCGCCACGCCGCTTCACCGTGAACTGGCACGCGAGCGCGCCGCGCGTCCCTTCTTGGATCGCGCCTATCCGGCGTCTAGCCAAGTGCTTGCTCCCGACGATGCCACCATGGTTTGCCGCTGCGAGGAGGTGAGCGCAGGCGATATTCGTCGCTATGCCGCCATGGGCTGCGATGGACCCAATCAGGCCAAGGCCTTTGGCCGTGCAGGGATGGGGCCCTGCCAGGGGCGCTATTGCGGGCTCACCGTCTCGATGCTGTTGGCCAGTGTCAACCAGCGGTCTTTGGACGAGACAGGCTATTTTCGAATCCGCCCGCCAATAAAACCGTTAACCCTGGGGGAAATCGCTCAGTTGGATGATCCCGATGCAGGTGCAAAAGAGGTGATGGACCTCGGCTGACCGGGAAAAACCGCCAGGCCTAGCCGCTTGCATTGGTCTTGATTTGCTAGGTTTCTCTTTCCTCAAACCGCTGGGCGAGCTATGGCCTGTCTGGCGGCGCGGGGCGCTGTTGGGATGTTCCTGGCTTTTGGAGAGGCGGCGATGAAACTCGATGTTTGGGAATATGTGCGCTTGATGGTGGCGCTTGAGGGCATGCCGCGTTCGCTTCTGTTGGCACGCGAGAAGGATGCCTGGCAGGAACTGGACCAGGAACTCTCGCGCTTAGCTGAAGACGACTACACCGCCTATTCTGACATGATGCTCAACGCCACTGCAGACCTGGGCGAGTTGTCACCGGCTGAACGCGGCGAGGCCAAGGCTGCTTTGAGCAGTGTGATTGACGAGCTTCGTCAGGCCGAGGTCGGAGCGGACACAGAATTGAGGCAGGCCTTGTCTCTCGAGCGCAAAGCGCTCGCCAAGCGCCTTAAGGCTCTGGCGGCCTAGCAAACAAGCGCTCCACACGATTTCACCCCTTAGGAGCTTCAAGCAGCACTCGCTTTAAGCACGGGTAGTCGGATAAAGCTCTTCTACCGGTTCAAAATCGCCGCTTTGCTCATCCATGATCCAAAGCTCGCCCTTGGCGATATCGAACCAAGCGCCATGCAATTGCAGGCGGCCCTTCTCGTGCAGGATCTGAACGCAAGGGAAGGTCTTGAGGTTCTCGATCGAACGACGCACAGAGATGCGCTCGAGCATGGTTTGACGCTCGCCTTGGGTTAGATGGGCGTACTTGCCCACCTCCTCGGATACCGGCCCCAACATTTCCAGCCACTTGCCGATAAAGTCTCCAGGCGACAGAGGCTCGCTGCTGGGGTCCAGCGCGGCCTTGATGCCACCGCAGCGCCCATGGCCCAGGACGACAATGTGTTGGACTTTCAAGGCTTGGACGGCAAATTCAAGCGCTGCGGAGGCCGAGTGATACTCGCCCGTCGGCTTGTAGGGAGGCACCAAGTTGGCGACGTTGCGCGCGACAAACATCTCGCCGGGCGCAGTGCCAAAAATGGTTTCCGGTGCCGCACGAGAATCGCAACAAGCGATCATCATAACCGCTGGGCTTTGGCCTTCCTTTGCTAGCTGAAGATATTGCTCCCGCGCCGCAGGCATAACATCGCCGCGGAACCGCGCGTATCCTTCAAGTAAGAAGGCTGGGAAGCCAGCGGGCACATCAGGGCGCTTTTGGGTCATGGTCGTTAATCCAAGGTCAAGATGTTGCAATCGAAAATCGCGGCGGCCGGGCCAAGCCCAGCAAGCGATGCTTGCCTAGCCTTCAGCTAGCCTAAAGACAAGTCCTGTTGCAAGCAAGCCAGCCGGTCGCGGGCTTGACTTCGGTGCGGGCTGCCGTCATGTCAAGGCCTTGGCAAAGCTTGGAGCAGGAACGAACATGACCGATGGTTTGCAAGACATGCGCACGCGCCAGGCGCTGCCCGAAGCCTTGCGGGTGCTCGCGGCGCACTATCCGCGAGACGCCTGGGACAAGCAGCAACCCTTGGGGCAACTGACCCGGTTTTGGCTCGATCGCCACCTCATGTTTCGCAAGCTCCTTGGCCAGCTTGGCAGCGAGGCACAGGCTTTGGCCGATGACACGGCCCAAGCTGCGGCCTTTCGTCAGCGATTGCCGCGCATGGGCGGGTTCCTGGTGCAAAATCTTCATGGCCACCACCAAGTCGAAGATCACCACTATTTCCCGCTGCTCAAGGGCTACGACGAGCGCTTGGTACGCGGCTTTGAACTGCTGGACCTGGATCATCACGCTCTGGACGAGGCCCTGGCGGGTTTCGTGTCGTCCGCTCAGGCATTGCTCGGCGATCTGCAAACGCAAGCCGAGGCAGGTCGTGCTGAAGCTTTGCCCACCAGTTTGGCCCACTATCAAGCCACAGTCGCCAGTCTGCAAACTTGGATCGAGCGGCACTTGTTCGACGAAGAAGAATTGGTGGTGCCCATTTTGCTGCGATACGGCGAGCCCGCCATGTGATCACTGAGGACTAGCCTTCCTTGAGCCAGTCCTCCATCAAGATGCGCGCAAGCGCTGTCTTAAATGGCGCCTGATAGCCTTCACCCTTGCCCGCGATGATGCGGCCAAGTTCGCGGCGTGAGAACCAGCGGGCGTCCTCCAACTCGGTTTCGTCGATCTTCAAGTCGTCATGCAGAGCATCGGCTTGGAAGCCCAACATGACCGCGCCCGACAGCGGCCAAGGCTGCGAGCGGCGATAGCGCGGGTCGTGGACCCTCAGGCCGACTTCCTCAAAGGCTTCGCGCTCAACGCATTCTTCCAGCGTTTCGCCAGGCTCCAGGTAGCCCGCAAGGCAAGAATAGACACCCTCAGGGAACTGAGGCTGACGCCCCAATACCACATAGTCGCCTTTGGTGATCAGCATCAGCACGGCCGGATCAGTACGCGGATAGCGCGCAAGGCCGCAAGCCTCATCTAAGCATTGACGCCGCCATCCGCCTTCGCGCGCTTCTGTCGGGCCGCCACAGGCCGGGCAGTGCGGCTCTTGCAAGTGCCAACGGATCAAGACTTGCGCAAGCCCAGCTTTTGCGACCTGGCTGGCGGGAAGCAGTAGGCTGAGGCTGCGCAGATCGGCATGACTTGGGGTTGTGCCGGACATGGTACCCGACATGGCACCAGACAGGGCACCAGACAGGGCGGCGGGCAGGGCAGCGGAGAAGTGCGGAATGCCGTCTTTGAGACCCAAAAAGTGCGCATCCTTGGCAGGCAGACCCGCCTTCAGCGCCAGGCTGAGATCGACCCACGCCAGTTCTGGCTGGTCAGGGTCGCTGACAGGGATGCCGTGTGCAAGAGCCTCGACGGGCATCAGCAAGACTTGGGCACGCGGGTCAGCCCGCAGCGCGTCAATAGCTGCCTCGTCGTTACGCAAGGCAGCGGCGCGATCCAGCGGGCTACCGGCAAAGGGGATGCTCATATCAGGCGACCTTTAGTTCGCAAGTTTGGGCCGCCACAGTGGCCCAAAGCCTTGCCGAGGTCCAGCGCTTAGGGCAGTCGATCAGCCTGCTTTCAGGCCTAGGGCTTCGGGCCTAGGCTTTCGGGAAAGGCAGCTCACAGACCTCGGCTTGACGCCAGCCTGCTGGGGTCTCCACAGAGATTGTAGTGCCAGGCTCACAGGCCTCGATCGCCAACATGGCAAAGCCGATGTTGCTACCCATGTCGTGGGAGTGCACCGCTGAAGTGACAATCCCCGCAGAGCGCTCGTTGAGTTTGGTGGCAAAAGGGAAGGCCAAAGGCGCAATCGGATCGCCAGCGATTCTTACCCCAACCAGAGCTTGCTTCAGGCCTTCATCGCGCTGGCGCAGCAAAGCGTCCTTGCCCATGAATGCCGAGCCTTCAACGTCCAGAGCCAAGAAGCGGTCCAATCGACACTCCAGCGGTGTGTTGCTGCGGTTCATGTCGTTACCATAGGACAGCAAACCGCCCTCGATGCGCTCAATCAGGTTCGGGCCACCGGCGCGAATCTGGAACTCAGGCGTATTGCCTTCCTCCCAAATGCGATCCCATAGAGCCAGGCCCAGATCAAAGCGCGGCAGATAGATTTCAAACCCGCCCTGCTTTGACCAGCCCGAGCGCTGAATGATCATTGGCGTGCCTTGGAACTCAAAGGTTTGGAAGCGGAACATGCGAATGTCGCGTACCTCTTCGCCAAACACCTTGGCCATCAGGTCCTCGGCTTTGGGACCCTGGATTGCCAGCGGCGAAACATCGGGCTCGCAAATCTGAACGTCCAGATCCAGCGCAGTCGCCAGGCCCAAGGCCCACAGCTCTACGTCGCTGTCAGCGATGGAGAACCAGAAGTGATCGGGTGCCAAGCACAGGGCGATAGGGTCGTTAATCATGCCGCCCTTGGCGTCGCACAAGGGCGCATAGTAACCGCGACCCGGAACCGCCTTGCTCAAGTCGCGGGCGGACATGAGGCAGGCCAGCTTGTGCGCGTCTTTACCCTTGATCTCAACTTGGCGTTCGGCGGCCACGTCCCAAATCTGCACATGCTGCTTCAGGTGGGCGCAGTCTTCAGCCAGCGAGGTGAAAGCCGCAGGCAACAGCATGTGGTTGTAGGTTGTGTAGGCACTCAGGCCAGAAGCCTCGACCCGCGCACTGTAGGGCGTCTTGCGAATGCGGCGAGAGGCGAAGATCGGAAAGGCTGCCATGGGTCGAGGTCCTTGCAAGGGCAAAAGGGAATGGTTGCAGGTATAGCGCAGAACGCCCAGACCTCCGTCCAATGTCCGTCGAAAAATAACACATTTGAGCCGCGCTTAGGGTTTCCCTAAACGTCAAGCTCTGGCACAAGTCAAAACTATGGCGTTGCGCCGCCTCCCGCGTTCGACAAAAGGACCGCTGCTTCTATGAGCTATAAATTTGACACGCTGAGCCTGCATGCAGGCCAGACCCCCGATGCCGGGTTTGGTTCGCGGGCGGTTCCGATCCATCAAACCACCTCCTATGTCTTTGACAGCGCCGAGCAAGCTGCCGCGCGCTTCAACATGGAAGAAGGCGGACACATCTATTCGCGCCTAACCAATCCGACCGTTGCGGTGCTGGAACAACGCGTTGCGGCTTTGGACGGTGGTGTGGGCGCGGTGGCTATGTCCTCGGGCATGGCGGCGATCTTTATGACTGCTATGGCGCTGACCTCAGCGGGCGATCACTGCTTGGTGTCGTCGCAAATGTACGGCGCTGCCATCAACTTGTTTGAACATACACTCAAGCGATTTGGCGTTGAGACGACCTTTGTCAAGCCCAACGATCTGGACGCGATCAAGGCTGCCATCCGCCCCAATACCAAGTTGTTCTTTGGCGAGCTTATCGGCAATCCGGGCTTGGACATTATGGATATCCCCGCCGTTGCAAACATCACGCGCGAGGCTGGAATTCCGCTGATTGTCGATAGCACCTTCAACACGCCTTATCTCAATCGCCCCTTGGAACATGGCGCCAATATCGTCATTCACTCGTTGACCAAGTGGATGGGCGGCCATGGCATTGCGCTGGGGGGCGCGGTGGTCGATGGCGGCAATTTCGACTGGGGACAGACTGACAAATTCCCCACCTTGACCCAACCGCACTACGCCTATGAGGGTGTTAACCTTTGGGAAGAGTTTGGACCGGCCGCCTTCACTATGCGCTTGCGTTCGGAGGGCATGCTGAACTTTGGCCCCTGCATGGCTCCGCAAACAGCCTTTTACCTTTTGCAAGGCATCGAGACCTTACCGCTGCGCATGGAGCGGCACATCGCGAACACCGCCAAGATGCTGGGTTTCTTGCAAAACCACGAGCTGGTAGCATGGGTCAATCACCCCGACTTGCCCGAGCATCCCGATAACGCCACCGCCAAGCGCATGCTGCCCAAGGGCGCGGGGTCTATCATCACCTGCGGTGTCAAGGGTGGCCGCGATGCGGGGCGCGCCTTTATCGAAAATGTCGAACTCGCCAGCCACTTGGCAAACGTAGGCGACGCCAAGACCTTGGTGATTCACCCCGGTTCCACTACCCACTCGCACCTTACGCCTGAGGCAATGGAGGCGGCGGGCTTGACCGACGATTTGCTGCGCATTTCGGTCGGTTTGGAAGATTTCGACGATATCGCCGCCGATTTCGATCGGGCGCTGAAAATCGCAGCCAAGATCGTCGCGCGCAAACAAGGAGGCCAGGCATGAAACTAACCGTCAACGGTGCATCGGCCTTTGTTTCGACCGGTGGCCGCGCTTTCGATCCTCAGGGCGAGGTCTTGTTGTTTCTTCACGGATCTGGGCAAAGCCACCTAACCTGGTTGCTGCAAGCGCGATTTATGGCCAATCGCGGCTATCAGGTCTTGGCGCCGGACCTGCCGGGCCACGGCCATTCTGAGGGCGCACCGCTGAGCAGTATTCAGGAGATGGCCGAATGGTGCCAGGCCTTGCTTGAGGCTTCAGGCGTCAGCTCGGCAACCGTCGTTGGGCACAGCCAGGGCTGCTTGGTCGCGCTGGAATTGGCGCGTCGTCATCCTGCAAGTGTCGCCAAATTGGCGCTGATCGCAGGCGCGATGGCCATTCCAGTCAACGATTGGCTGGTGACAAATGCGCGCGACAAAACCGACCGCGCTATTGGTGCCATGATGGAGTGGGGCTTCGGGCTGCCGGGCGATTTTCACGCCAACACTGTGCCAGGCATGAGCCACGTCAATTTCGGCGCCGCGCTGATGCGTGGCAACGCCAAGACCGCGCTCTACGCCGACCTGTCGGCCTGTCAGGCCTATGACGAAGGCGAGAAGGCGGCCTCCAGTATTGACTGCCCCAGCCTGTGCATCTTGGCGGAAAGGGACAAAATGACACCCATGAAGGCAGGCCGCGCCATGGCGACTGCGCTGAGGTCCCAGGACTGCGTGATCGTCCCAGGAGCAGGCCATATGCTACCCGCCGAGGAACCCCAGGCCGTCAACGCCGCATTGCGTGCATTTTTCAATCCCGTAGCTCATTAGGAGTGCGCTTGCATGTCAGACCTTGCATTTAAGAAGATTGCCGTTATTGGCTCAGGAACCATGGGCAGCGCGATTGCCGGACAAATCGCCAACGCGGGGCACGCGGTGCTGTTGCTCGACCTGCCCGCCCGCGAGGGGCAGGACAAGAGCCCGGCTGAAGCCGCGATTGACCGTTTGCTGGCTTCCGATCCGCCAGCACTGATGCACAAGGGTAGAGCCAAGCTGATCGCAACCGGCGATATCGAAAACGACTTTGACCAGCTGGCCGACTGTGACTGGATCATCGAGGCCATCGTCGAGCGCTTGCCGCTGAAGAAGTCGCTCTATCAGCGCCTTGATGCGGTCATCAAGCCCGACTGTATCGTGACCTCTAACACCTCGACCATCCCGATCAAGCTGCTGGTTGAGGACATGCCCAGCAGCTTCCGCCAACGTTTTGCCATCACCCACTACTTCAACCCGGTGCGCTACATGCGCTTGCTGGAGCTGGTGAGCGGTGAGGAGACCTCGCCCGCCATCATCGACAAGCTGGCGGCCTTCAACGACCAGGAACTGGGTAAAGGTGTAGTGGTCTGCGCTGACACACCCGGCTTTTTGGGCAACCGCGTCGGCGTTTTTGCTCTGCAAGTGGGGCTGGATGAGGCCGCCCGCCAGGGCCTGGATATCGAGGATGCGGACGCTTTGGCGGGCCGTCCCTTGGGGATTCCGAAAACCGGCGTCTTCGGACTCTATGATTTGATTGGCGTGGACCTCATGTCCGACGTGGTGGATACGCTGGAGGATATCTTGCCCGATGGCGATGCCTTCTTCGAGGTTGGAAAAAAGGGGCCCGTGCGCGCCTTGATCTCGACCATGATCGCCGAGGGATTCACGGGTGAAAAGTCTGGCAAAGGCGGCTTCTTCCGCAAGGACGAGGCTGGGGGCAAGCTGGCCATCGACCTTGCAACCGGCCAAGCCCGCAGCGCTAAGACCGATCTGCCGCTCAAGGCTCTGCGTGCAGCAGAGTTGACCGCAGAAGGTGGCGAGCCGCTGGAGGCTTTGATTGCCCCGCTGGACAACAGCGAAGGTGAGGCCGTCGCAACCCGCTTCTGTCGCCGCTATTTGGCGCGAGTGCTGGCCTATGCCGCCAGCCTCATTCCGGCCGTGACCCGCTCTCCGCAAGACATCGACGACGCCTTGAAGCTCGGCTTTAACTGGCAGCGCGGCCCCTTCGAAATGATGGATGCCATCGGCGCGGCCCGCTTGCTGCCCATGATCGAAGAAGCTGGTCTGGAGATTCCTGAGGCACTGCGCTCTGGGCAACCCTTCTATCAGCCTGCAAACGGCGCGCTGTCGGTGCGCGTCGAGGGCGCCTACCAGCCGATCAAGTTGCCCGAAAACACCATCCGCTTTTCCATGCTGCGGCGGGCTCTGACGCCGTTGAAGACCAATCGAGCCGCGAGCCTTTGGGCGTTAGACGGCGACCTGCGCTTGGTCGAATTCCACTCTAAGGCCAATGCACTGACTGCCGACTCGATGGCGATTGTGCGCGCGGCCGCCCAAGATCATGGCCGAGGAATCCTGGTACACAACGATGCTCAGCACTTTTCGGCTGGTGTCGATCTGAACGCTTTTCGTCGTCTAATCGAAGCGCAAGATTGGGGCGGGATCGACGCCTTCTTGAACGACTTTCAACAAGCGGTTGCGGCGTTAAAGGCTTGTCCTGTGCCTGTCGTCGGCGCGCCTTCGGGCCTTGCACTGGGCGGCGGATTTGAAGTGCTGGCGCACTGTGACAAGCTGGTTTGCCATGCTAACTCCGTGCTGGGGTTGGTCGAGTGCGGCGTCGGCTTGGTCCCTGGCGGTGGTGGCGTCAAAGAGGCCATGGCACGTTGGCTCGAGGCTAGCGGCGGTGACGCTGAGGAGGCAGCCTGGCAAGCCTGGATGCAGCTTGGCTATTCGAAGACCGGCTCTAGCCCCGAGATGGCGGCCAAGCTGCAGTATTTTCTGCCAGATCGCGATGAGAGCGTCATGAACCGCGATAAGCTGATCCACCAAGGCAGCTTGGCGATAGAGGCTTTGGCCCCTGGCTACCAAGCGCCAGCGCCGCGCAGCCTGACCTTGCCCGGTCGCGCAATCCTGGCGCGCATGGAAAGCTTCATGGACGATGGCATTGCCAAAGGCTGGTTCTTTGCGCACGACAAGACCACGGCCATGGGCATTGCCAGCATTGTGGTCAACACTGAGGGCGACGCACCGCTGGTTGTCAGCGAACAAGACATGTATGACCGTGAGCGTGCAGCCTTTATTCGCTTGGCGCAAACGCCTCAAACGCATGCCCGCATAGCGGCGCTGTTGGACGATGGCCAGGCTTTGCGCAATTAGCGCGCCTGCCTTCTGGTGTGCGCGATGAGGCCTTGGACAACACGAAGGCTCTAAGGGGGCAGGCATGGCACAGACCGATCCGAACGCAGCGCGTGCTGAGCAGGATCGCATTTATATGCGTCAGGCCATTGCCCTGGCCCACGAAGGTTTGGGTGCGACGGCCGAAAATCCAAGCGTCGGTTGTGTTTTGGTGGCCGATGGCGAAGTTGTGGGCCAAGCCCGCACGGCTGATGGCGGACGCCCGCACGCAGAGACCCAGGCCCTGGCGCAAGCAGGGCCAAGGGCAAGAGGAGCCACAGCTTACGTCACTCTGGAGCCCTGCAGTCACCTCGGCCAGACACCGCCTTGCAGTCAGGCCCTGTTGGACGCGGGAATCGCGCGCTTGGTGGTTGCTTGTCAGGACCCAGATGCGCGCGTGGCGGGGCGCGGGCTGCGTGCTTTGGAAGCCGCAGGCATCGAGGTTGAATGCGGCTGTTTGAGCGAGGAAGCTCAGCGCGATCTGGCGGGTTATCTTTGCCGACAAAAGCGTGGGCGTCCGTTGGTAACGCTCAAAGTGGCCGCCAGCTTAGACGGCAAAATCGCACTGGCCAATGGGGCGAGCCAGTGGATCACAGGACCCGAAGCACGCGAGCAGGGACACCGCTTGCGGGCGCAAAGCAACCTCATCATCACGGGGTCGGGCACTATTCTGGCTGACGACGCCAAGCTGACGTGCCGGCTTGCTGGTCTTGAGGCGCGCTCGCCACGGCGTCTAGTGCTGGATCGCAGGGCACGGGTGCCCAAGTCCGCTTCCGTGTTCGATGATCAGGACCTAGCAGAAACGCTGCATTTGGTCGGTGCGGAGGCCGAGGACTTGACCGCTTTAATGCAAGCTCTTGGCGGCCAAGGGCACAACGCCGCCTTGCTTGAGGCTGGCCCCGGCCTCGCGACCGCATTCCTAGAATGCGGGCTGGTGGATCGCCTGGCTTGGTTCGTTGCCCCTAAGATTATGGGCGGCGATGCCCGTTCCGCGCTGGGCGCTCTTGGCTTGGAGACCATGCAGGCGGTGCAGGCTTGGGATGTGCTTGAAGAAAGACGCTTGGGACAAGACTGGTTTTTCTTGTTGCAGAGGCCCGCTTCGTCCTAACCTTGGTGCAGCGCAATTTTGGCTTAGGAAACAAAAGATTGTTTACAGGGATCGTTCAGACCGTCGGGCGTGTCGTTGATGTCCAGGAGCAAGGCGGACGCCGCTTTACCATTCAGTCCGGCCTGAAGATGGCCGAGCTGAGCTTGGGAGCCTCCGTGTCACACTCGGGCTGTTGCTTGACAATCGAGTCGGCACAATCCCTGGACGAGGATCTGACGCAGCACACCGTTTTTGCCACCAACGAGACCCTGAGCTTGACCACATTGGCAAACTGGGGCGTTGATACTGAAATCAATCTGGAACCGTCTTTGTGCCTGGGAGATGAGCTTGGCGGGCATCTGGTCTTTAGCCACGTTGACGGCCTGGCGCAGCTTCAGTCCATTGCCCGCGATGGCGACGGCTGGCGGTTTCGATTTGCTCTGCCGCAAGCGCTTGCGGGCCTGGTGGCGGGCAAGGGCTCGGTGGCGCTGGACGGCATATCGCTGACCGTGACCGACGTTGATGCGGCCAGTTTTGGCATTGCGGTGATCCCCCATACCTATGAAGTGACCACCTTGCGGCACCGCAAAGTCGGTGATTTCTTGAATTTTGAGGCGGATATGCTGGCGCGCTATGTCCAGCGGCAGCTTTCCTTCTTGCAGAACTAGGCAAAACCTGCCACCTCCAGCGGAAGAAACCCAACGCGCATCGCCGCTATGGGCTTTGGCCATTTGAAGAAAGAAATGTGGAAACCATGGAAGAACCTGCACGCGTCCTGATCGTTGAAGCGCGGTTTTACGATGATTTGGCGGACGAACTGGCCGCGGGTGCCATCGAAGCCTTGCAAGAAGCAGGCGTTGAAATCGAACGCTTGCCGGTGCCGGGCGTCCTTGAGGTTCCGTCTGCAATTTCCTTGGCCGAAGGATCGGCGGAATACGATGCTTATGTAGCGCTGGGCGTCGTCATTCGTGGCGAGACCTCCCACTACGACATCGTTGCGATTGAGTCTGCGCGGGCGCTGCAAACCTTGGCCATCGAGTTTGATTGCTGCATCGGCAATGGTATTTTGACGGTGGAGAACGGCGACCAAGCCTGGGCGCGTGCGCGCCGTAGCGAGAAGAACAAGGGACGTGACGCGGCGATTGCGGCTTTGCGCATGCTGGAGATTAAAAACCGCTTTTCCCCGAACCTTGAAGAGGTGCTGGCGGAGAGCAAACTGACCATCACCAGCGAACGAGATTAAGAGCATGCCTGGCGAACGACGCGCGAAAGACGCCAAACAGGGCGGCGGCTCCTCCTTTTCAGACCGACGCCACGCGGCTCGATTTGCGGCCATTCAGGCCCTCTACGAACTGGATCAATCCACAGCTCCCAATTTGAACGCCGTGTTGCGTGACTTCGTTCTGTTTCGTGCCCGCGAGGATCTGGAGGGCCTGCGGTTGGGCAAGTTCGACCGGAACCTGTTTCAAGAATTGGTGGCACAGGTCTGGGAAGAGCGCGCGGACTTGGATGACATGGTCTCAGCCGTGCTGCCGCCCGACTGGAACTTGGAACGCATCGATCCGGTGCTGAAGGCGATACTGCGCAGCGGCATTTGTGAATTGGCCAACAAACTCGATCTGCCCAAGGCGGTGGTGAACGCCGAATACGTGGCCCTAGCGCATCACTTTTTTGAGGGCAGTGAGCCCAAGATTGTCAATGCCGCACTGGAGACGATTGCCGCTACACTGCGCGATGGCGAGGCTTTTCCGCTTTAGAATCAAGACTTAGGCATGCGTGTTGGTGGATTGGCAGGAAGTGACTTACTGAGCCCGCGCCTTGGCCATCGCACGAGCGAGGCCAAGCGGGCTTGAGCACCAGGAAACGGCAAGAAGGGCTTCCATGGTCGCAGAATTTGACCTGATTGATCGCTATTTTCGTCCTTTGGTTGCCGACGGCGATTTCGGCCAGCTCCTACGCGACGACTGCGCGCATCTGCCGTTGCGCGCGCTTGCTTCTGATTTGGTGCTGACCGTCGATACGCTGATCGAAGGGGTGCATTTCTTAGCCAGCGATCCGCCCGAGACTGTGGCCCGCAAAGCGCTGAGGGTCAACTTGTCCGACTTGGCTGCCAAGGGCGCGAGCCCTGTCGGCTGCCTGTTAGCCCTCAGCTTGCCCAGTTCAGCGCATGCACTCAAATCTGAAGCTTGGCTTGCCGATTTTGCGCGTGGCCTGGCGCTGGATTTGCAGCAGTTCGATTTGCAGCTCCTGGGCGGCGATACCACCAGCGGGCCGGGGCCTTTGAGCATTAGCATCACGGCGCTGGGACACGCCACGGGGGCGGCGGCTTCACAGCCTCCCATGTTGCGCGGTGCAGGACGCGCGGGGGATCTGCTCTGCGTTACGGGGCCGATTGGCTGGGGCTATCTGGGCCTTCAAGTCCTGCAAGGCGGGCTCGATCTGCCCGAGGCCACCAAGCGCCAAGCCATCCAGCACTATCGCTTGCCCGAGCCGCGCTTGCGAGAGGGGGCGTTGCTGCGCGGCAGCGGCACGGTTCATGCCTGCATGGATATTTCTGATGGCCTAGTCGCCGACGCGCGCCACCTGGCCGATGCGGCGGGGCTGGCCTGCCTCTTGGACTTGGCCAAGATACCGCTTGCTGAGCCGAAGTTGGACCCCGTGGCGCAAATCACCGGCGGCGACGACTATCAATTGCTGTTTGCATGCCCGGGCGAAGCCGCAGAGGCGATCATGACGCAACTGGAGCAGGGCGCGATCATCGGTCGCTTGACGCAGGGCCAGGGATTGACCTTGTTAGATGCCGACGGCAACGCGCTTCGCCTTGCCAAGGAAGGATACGTTCATGCCAAGCCCTAACGCGCCCACCACTTTGCTCTTGCGCCTCTTTCCAGGTATGAACCGCAATATAGCGTTGTTGATCGTGGCTCTGGCCTTTGGTCAATCGACCTTGGTTATGCTCATCGCCACCTCGACCTTGGCCGCCGTCTACATCGTTGACGACAAGTCTATGGCCTTCTTGCCCACGGCCTTGCAGTTCTTCGGCATGTTTGTGGCGACCATCCCAGCCGCCTATTTGATGAAGCTGATTGGGCGGCGCTGGGGCACCAGCATCGGCGCTTTGGCGGGTATCGTTGCTGGGGGCTTGTCATGCTACGCGGTCTTGATAGGCAGTTTTTGGCTGCTGTGCGTTGGTGGCTTTTTGTTCGGCCTGCATTCGATCGTCATCAATCAGATGCGCTTTGCGGCCGTTGAGGCAGCGACGCCCGGCTTTCAGGCCAACGCCATATCTTACGTCATGATCGGCGGCGTTGTGGCCGCGGTCATGGGGCCCATGCTGGCCACAGCGGCCAAGGACTGGCTTGCACCTATCAGCTTTGCAGGGGTCTACTTGGCGGTCATGCTGCTGATGATCGCAGCCCTGGTCATCGTGCAGTTCACCGACATTCCGGCACCAAAGCCCGAAGGGCGCGCCGATGATGTGCGCAGCCTGCCAGCCTTGGTGTTCAGACCTCGATTCTTGGTTGCCATGGTCTCAGCTATGGTCGGCTATGGCGTGATGAACTTCATGATGGTTCCGACGCCTTTGGCGATGGCCGCCTGTGGATTTGAAGCCAGCGACTCCAACACCGTTGTGTCCCTGCACGTCTTGGGGATGTTTGTGCCATCATTCTTTACGGGCCGCCTGATTACCCGTTACGGGGTCGAGCGCATCATCTTGATCGGCGCACTGCTGCTGCTCGCGGCGGCGGGGGTTGCCCTCAGCGGCATCGGGTTTGGGCACTTCTCTGTCGCTTTGATCGCGCTCGGCATTGGCTGGAATTTCACCTTCATCGGTGGCACGGCCATGTTGGCCCAAGAATACCGCCCCCAGGAGCGCGCAAAAGCCCAATCTGTCAATGATTTAGCCGTGTTCAGCCTGGTCTCCATCTCCTCCATGACCGCGGGGCGCGTTCTGGAAGCAGGCGGTTGGGTTAGCGTTGCCTTGACCGTGGTGCCGGTGACGGCGCTGATCTTCGTGGCCTTGCTGGTTGGATTCATGGTCAAGAAATCGGAGCACAGCGCCGCAGGCTCTTGAGCCAGCCAGCCAGCTTTGCCATAAGGCGGCGACTTCATTGAACCTGAAAGGATCCCGGCGTGGACATTTCTAAGATCTCCATGGGCAAAGACGCCCCGCGTGACATCAATGTGATTATCGAGGTTCCGGCCAATGCCGATCCCGTCAAATACGAGTTTGACAAGGACGCGGGTGCCATCATCGTTGATCGCATCATTCACACGCCCATGTTCTACCCCTGCAACTACGGCTTCATGCCCCACACCCTGTCTGAAGACGGCGACCCGGTGGACGTGTTGGTCGTTGGCCGTCACCAGTTGATGCCCGGCTCGGTCATCCGCACGGTTCCTGTTGGTGTGCTGGTGATGGAAGACGACGGCGGCAAGGACGAGAAAATCCTGGCGGTGCCGCACACTAAGATCGACCCCTTTTACAAGGGCATCGAGTCATACGAGCAACTGCCAGAAAACCTGATCGCGCAGATCAAGCACTTCTTTGAGCACTACAAGGATTTGGAGCCAGGCAAGTGGGTGCGTGTGGAAGGCTGGAAAGGCCGCGAGGACGCTGAGCGTTTGATTCAAGAAGCCATCGAGCGAGCTGCTAAGTGAAACCTGGGCAGCGTCGGCTTGACTGGTGCTGAGGCTGCCATGACCGGCGGTGACAACCCCTATGTGTCCGCAAAAAAAGGGGGGAGGCAAAAGCTGCCTCCCCAGTCGGACACCCTCATTCAGTATCTGTTAGGGTTCAAAGGCTAGCGCGAATGTGCGCACGCAGTTGGACCATTTCGGGATACTGATAGAAGAACTGGATTTTCTGCGCCGACAGGCTGTTGTCCTGTGGTGTTGGGCGCAGAATGAAAGCGGTAAAGGTCTCGACCATATCCTCAACGGGGTGGGTCGAGGCGTAGCCGGAGACGAAGCCCTGGGGGTGCGACTCCATAAAGCTGCGACGCGCCATTTGGGTCTGGCCGGACTGAACCCAAGCGGTCAGCATGGGCTGCCAATAGGCGTACATGTAGTGGTAGAGGTAAGAGGTCGGCTCGGCGCAGGCGTCGAAGGTAAAGAAGGTCTGGCACGAGGCACGTGCTGCCTGAACTTCGCGCTGGTAAGCGGGTGTCTTTAGGGCAGCAAAGGCGCGGCGCGAGTGCTGCATCTGGCCAACGCGCTGAAACAAGATGTGCCCGAATTCGTGGATCAGGGAAGCGTCAAGCTCGGCTTTGTCTAGTCGGCCACCAGGAAAGACATCGGCTGGATCAATGCCCAAAACCCAGGCGCCGAACTGACGATCAGAAAGGCCAGAATAGGCCGTGATATTGCCATGGCCGTCAGACGCGATTTCGAACTCTTTGACCAAGGCGCTGTAGGAGGCAGGAAAGAGCTGATTGAAGCGCTGCCAGACGTAGGCATGGATTTGGCTGTCGCTTGTGAAGGCAGGCGTCGTGCTTGAACCACGGCCCCGCGACGCGAGCCACAGACCCGTCGGCCTTGCCTGGTAAGAGGCGATCAGCATTTGGGAGTCGATCGCATAGCTTGGAAAACAGCAAGCGGATGCGATGATCAGCGCAGCAAAAATCTTGCGCACAAATCGGCTGGTCATTGAAATACCTAAAAAATTGGTATCGGCGCTCTTCTTTTGCGTCGCCTTGTTTTATCGAAATCATCAGAATACAGGTGACGGTCCAAGCGCCTTGCAAGAAGCAAAACTGCAGCGGAAAAACCCTAAGAGGCGAAAAATTTCCCCTTGCCGTTGCGGTAGCTGGTTAGCGTCCGCCGGGCTTGCCCGGGACGCTGCCCGGACTTGATTTTTTGCTGCCAAAGCGGCCAATTGAGCCCAATATCTCTTCCAACAAGGTCGCGTTGCGTCCAAAGGTGACAGTTTTGTCATCTGAGGGAACAACCCGGACCCCGTCGACCAAAGAGTAGGCCTGCATGGTCTGCAAGATGCCTTGATCGTCGAAGCCCAGTTCTAGAACCACTTGTTGTGACTTTTTTGATCGAAATTTGATTGTTTCGTCGCGAGTTTGGCTAACGTAGTACCACTGGCTATCGTTAAAGTTGCTCAGGTGAGATGGGGTTCCCAAAATGCGAACCACATCGCCGCGGCTGTGAACCTGCGGTTTCAGCTCGGCGACCTCTTCTTTGGTCGGAAATTGACCGTAGACTGTCATGGTCTTTTGGCAGGCTGAGAGCGCCAAGAGCGCGAGGAAAACCACGGCAAGTTGGCGCAGAACTGGCAAAACAGATGACATGAGGCTCGTGCTTACTTAGATCGAAGACTAATCGGATGGAGGTACGCATCGCATGTTTGACATTGCAAGGGCTTGGATACAAGGGCGTCGTGATCGCAAAGCGGTTGAAGCTGTGTATGAATTGCTAACAGTGCAGGCTTTAAGCCCTTGGTTTTATGATGAAATCGGTGTGGCTAGCAGCTTTACAGGCCGCTTTGACGTCGCAGTTCTACACGCACATTTTATGTTTGAGCGGTTGAAATCTGACGCCAGCATCCCGAAGAGATTCTCGCAAAAGTTGTTCGATTGCTTCATGGGGAATTGGGATTTTGCCCTGCGTGAGAGCGGGGTTGGGGATATGTCCATGTCCAAGCACATCAAGCGCGTGACCCAGGGCTTTTTCGGGCGCGCAAGCGCCTATGCCGATGCCATCGCTGCGGCGGATCCCGACGCCCGCCGTGATGCTCTGGCCGAGGCCCTGACCCGCAACCTCAATCTTGGCCATTTGCAAGACCAGCAAATGGGGCAGCTGATATCTTACGTTGTAGGTTTGCAGCGAATTTTTGCTGAATGTTCCAGCGAAGCGCTGCGATCTGCCCAGTTCGAGCTTGGCAAACCCGAGGAGATTGCCCAGATTGGGGCGGAAATATTGGGGGACGCATGAGCGAACAGTTTAATGATGCGGCAGAGTTGATCTTTGATCCGGTCGACCTGAATGAGCCCATTGACTTCCGGCTGCAGGTCGAGAGCGACGCGGTCAAGAGCGCGCTTGCCCAGCGGTTTGACCTGGAGGCGGTGGGGGATCTGGTTGGCGAAGGCCGATTAGAATTGCGCCACGGTCTGGCTCATCTCAAGGCCAAAGCGACGGCCAAGGTGACTATGGTTTGTGCTGTAAGCTTGGAAAATTTTACACAGGACTTTGAGCTGGCGCTTGAAACCTACTTCTTGCCAGAAGGCGAATTGCCAGCGCTGCAAGACGATGAAAGCATGAACGAGCCCTTGACTGAGGATGGGCGCGCGGATGTGGGCGAGTTTCTGCTCCAATCTCTAAGTCTGGCCCTGCCCGATATTCCGCGCAAGCCAGGCCTTGAGCCCATGGTTAAAAGCTTTGGCCCCCAACTGGAAGCGGAAGAAAAGCCCAATCCATTTGCAGCTTTGGCAGACCTCAAGCTGGCAGCCAAATCGGGCGATGAGGGTGAGGGCTGAGCCTACCTACGGCCCATTTGACCGCTCTATCTTGTGATGCGCTTGCGATTTGCTTCTTTTCCCGAAACACGTCAGCATTGCCGCCTAGAGTTTAATCGCCTTGCTTGATCTGAGCTGGCATGCGAAGTGTGGCATGACAAAGAGCATAGCGTCAGCGGCAAAGCTGGCGTATCCTTTCGCGATGTGGCTCGCCAACGCACGAAAGGCAGGCTGCAATAACGGACCGGTTTTGTCCGTCACATTGGCTTGGACTTTGTTGAAACGCGAGTGAGCTTGCCTGTAACCTAACCTACCGTGCGGCTTAGGCCTTTGGCCCGGAAGCGCAACCCAAAAGCAAACCAAAACACCAACCCCAACTTACACGACATCGAGACTAGGACATATGACCCAAAGCCTGACGATCGCTCTGGACGCCATGGGGGGCGACAAGGCCCCTGATTTGGTGATTGAGGGTGCCGCTCGCTTTGCGCGCAAAGATCGCCAAATCCAATTCTTGATATTTGGCGATGAACAAGTGGTTCGCCCCTTGATGGATCGCTTTCCAGGCTTGGCTGACCGCTGGCAACTGGAGCACACAGAGGTCAAGATCGACTCTGGTGCGCGCGCGCGTGATGCATTTCGCGTGCGCAACCGGCGCTCGTCTATGCGTCTGGCTTTGGAGGCAGTGGCTGACGGGCGTGCCCATGCCAGCGTTTCGGCGGGCAACACCGGCGCTCTGATGGGGCTTTCCAAGCATGTATTGGGCATGGTGCCGGGGATCGACCGGCCTGCGATCGTTTCCGCCTTGCCGACGCTCAATCGCGGCAGTTCAGTCTTGCTTGATCTGGGCGCTAATGTCACCTGTACGGCCGAGAATCTGAGCCAGTTCGCGGTTATGGGCGCAGCCTATGCCTCAACCTCGCTGGATATTCCCTCACCAAGCGTTGGCCTGCTCAACGTGGGCTCAGAGGACCTGAAGGGCAATGACGTGGTGCAAGAAGCGCACCGCATCATGAAAGACCTGCCGCTGGGCAGCGGTGAGTACATCGGCTTTGTGGAAGGCGACGACATCCAAAAGGGAGCCTGCGATGTCATCGTTACCGATGGTTTTACTGGCAATGTGGCGCTGAAGACCACCGAAGGCTTGGCGCGTCTAATTCAAGAATACATACGCCGGGCATTTCGCGGGTCGATTTTCGGCATGTTGGCCTACGCGATCGGATTCAACCGGCTGCGCATGTTGCGCGCACAGCTTGATCCGCGGCGATACAACGGCGCGGTGCTGGTCGGATTGAACGCAATTTCAGTAAAAAGTCATGGCGGAACAGACGCTTTGGGCTTCGCCAATGCCATTGGCGTAGCGGCGAATTTGTATCGACATCACTTCCTTGATACGATAAGCCAGAGACTAGAAGTAGCAAATGCTCAGATCATAAAGACCCAGGAGCTTGCCTCAGAGGTCTTAGAGGGGACTGGAGATGACGGAACAGACGCTGACACGCGCTGATCTCGCGGAGGCGGTTTGCAACAAGATTGGCTTGTCACGGCAAGAATCAGCCGACCTGATCGAACAGGTTCTGGAGGAAATTTGCCACGCATTGATTGAAGAGGAGAGCGTGAAGATCTCCTCATTTGGCAGCCTGAACGTGCGAGCCAAGGCAGAGCGTATCGGGCGTAATCCGAAAACAGGTGTCGAAGCTGCCATTTCACCGCGGCGGGTGCTCAGCTTTAAAGCGAGCCAACTGTTGAAAGACCGTATCAACGGCAAGTCCTAAGTGCGCTGCAAAGCATTACACAGGCAGTTCCAGCACCGCTGTAGAGCAGGAGCTTGACGGTGGCACGTCGCAGCAAAGACCCCCAAGCCTATCGCACCATCTCAGAAATCTCTGAAGAATTGGAGGTGCCCCAGCATGTGTTGCGCTTTTGGGAAAGCAAGTTTCCCCAACTTGAACCCCTTAAACGAAACGGTCGGCGGCGCTATTATCGCCCCGAAGACAAGGCCTTGTTGATCGGCATTCGCGACCTCTTGTATGTTGAAGGCTATACGATCCGTGGGGTGCAAAAGCTGCTGGAGCAAGGCATCACCAGCCCTGAGGCGCTCAAAAGCCGCCTAACCGGCAGCGCGCCCGAAGCGGACGCAGCCGCTGGCTCCAGCGGTGCTGCACTGCCAAGCCTGGATCTGCCAGAGCCCGACAGCAGCCTATCTGCCTCTAAAGCTGCGCAATTTCGACTCAAGTCCGCCCGCGCAGCCGTGCAACATTTGATTAAGGCGCTGTCTCCTCTATAAGGAGGCCGCGATAGGCTGGCAGCTCCCTCGCCAGGCTCACGATTTATTTAGGCACAAGCATAGGCCCCATGTCCTCCGGCTACATCCATCTATTCGATACCACCTTGCGCGATGGTCAGCAGACCCGCGGCATTGATTTTACCGTCAACCAAAAGCGCAGCATCGCAGATGCGCTGGACGGTTTGGGCTTGGACTATGTCGAGGGCGGCTGGCCAGGAGCCAACGCCACCGACGAAGAGTTCTTTGCAACGCCTCCCAAGCTCAACCATGCGAAATTTGTCGCCTTTGGTATGACCCGACGCCCTGGCTATAGCGCGGATAATGACCCGGTTTTGGCGGGGCTGCGTCAGGCGCAGTGCGATGCCTATTGTGTGGTCGGCAAGGCTTGGGATTTTCATGTCACCGAGGCGCTGAATACCGAATTGGATGAAAACCTGGCTATGATTGAAGATAGCCTGCGCCACCTTGGCAATCATGCAGGCGAGGTGCTGTACGACGCTGAGCACTTCTTTGACGGCTATAAGAACAACAAAGACTATGCCCTGGCTTGCCTTGAGGCCGCGCGCACAGCAGGCGCACGTTGGATTGTCTTGTGCGACACCAACGGCGGAACCTTGCCCGGCGAAGTCTATGACATCGTGCGCGAGGTCGAGCAGATCATTCCAGGCAACCAACTGGGCATTCACTGCCACGATGACACCGGCAATGCCGTGGCCAACTCGCTGGCAGCGGTCGAGGCGGGCGTTCGCCAAATCCAGGGCACTTTGAACGGTATTGGTGAGCGCTGCGGCAACGCCGATCTGGTCTCTATTATACCGACCTTGAAGCTGAAGACCAACTTTGAGATCGGCGTCACCGATGAAGCGCTGCAAGGACTGACCTTGACCTCGCGCTTGTTGGACGAAATCGTAGGACGCTCGCCACGGGCCAATGCGCCCTATGTTGGAGCCAGCGCTTTTGCCCACAAGGCTGGGCTGCACGTCTCCGGCATCGCGCGCAATCCGGCCAGCTACGAACACATCGACCCGCAGAAGGTGGGCAATGACCGGCAGGTTGTGGTCTCAGATCAGTCCGGGCGCGCCAACATTAAGATGATGCTGGCCAAGACCAAGCTGGGCATGGAGCTGAGCAACGATCAGGTCGGTCGCCTGCTGGAAGGGGTCAAGGAAAAGGAAGCGCAAGGCTTGACCTTTGACGGGGCCGAGGCCTCGTTTGAGCTTCTCGCTCGCCAAGTCGCTATGCCCTTTAGGCCCTTCTTTAAACTGGACCGCTTCCGGGTCATCGACGAGCGCCGCCATAATGTACACGGCGATATCGTGGTTGAGGCCGTGGCACTGGTCACTTTGTGGGTCGGTGAGAGCTCGCACATGGAGGCCGAGTCCGGTAATGGCCCTGTCAACGCCCTGGATCGCGCAATGCGCAAGGCCTTGCTCAATCATTATCCCTGCTTAGAAGACATGACTTTGTCGGATTATAAGGTGCGGATCTTGGACTCGAAATCCGGCACCCAGGCTGTAACCCGCGTGATGATCGAAAGCCACGATGGCAAGGGGCGGACCTGGCACACCGTGGGAATCTCGGCCAACATAATCGACGCCTCCTATATGGCCTTACACGACGCCATTACCTGGAAGTTGTTGCAAGAAGGCGCACGCGCCCTTGTCTGAGCGCGATGAGTTGGGGCGCCACGACTCCGGGCTGGTGGTGATATTGGTGCGCCCACAATTGGCGCAAAACATCGGCTTTTGCGCGCGCGCTATGGGGAACTTCGCCTTGAATGAGCTGCGGCTGGTCGCGCCGCGAGATGGTTGGCCCCACAGCGACGCCGAGGCCCCGGCATCGGGCGCAACCTGGATTCTAGAGCAAGCGCAGGTCTTCGACAGCCTGCATGAAGCGGTGGCAGATTGCCATCTTGTTGCCGCGACCACGGCTCGCGAGCGCGGCCTCAGTCTGCCGGTTGCGACGCCCGCAAAGCTGCCCGGGCTGGCTCAAGAGCGCGGCTCAGCAAAGACCGCCGTAGTGTTTGGGCCGGAAGCCTCGGGTTTGAGCAATGAGGATCTGAGCGTCGCCAATGCCTTGATTCGCGTGCCCTTAAACCCGAATTTCAGCTCCTTGAACCTGGCGCAAGCGGTTCTGCTGGTGGCCTACGAATGGTTTCAAGCCAAGGGGACAGCGGTGCCCCTCGCGCAGGATCAACCGCGCTTGGCCGATCGCCAGGCGGTAGACAACCTCATGCGGCGGCTGACTGTCATGTTGGAGGAGAGCCGCTTCTTTGCCGTGACTGACAAGCGTCCAACGGTCGAAGCGCATCTCTACTCGCTGTTCGGCAAGGCGCAACTCAGCCCTGGAGAGGTCGGCATGCTGCACGGTTTGTTCAAAGCCCTGCACGAATCAGGCCGCACGTAAACGGTGCCGTGGTTTTGCCGCAGCTCCTTTTTGCGCTCTAAAGGCTTTACAAGCCGTGTCAGCTTGGCTAGATAAGCGCTCCATTTCCGGTCGTAAGGCGCTTTGCGTCTTGGCTCCGCCGTGCGCGGATGTCCAGCCGGGACAACAAACACATCGAGAGTAACTCATGTCAAAGCGTATTGCGTCGAAGTATAAAATCGACCGCCGTTTGGGCGTCAACCTTTGGGGTCGCCCTAAGTCTCCTTTCAACCGCCGCAGCTACGGCCCTGGTCAACACGGCCAGAACCGCCGTAAGAAGCCGACCGACTTCGGCATTCAGTTGATGGCGAAGCAGAAGCTGAAGGGCTACTACGGCAACATCAGCGAAAAGCAATTCCTGCGCTACTTCAAAGAAGCTGTGCGTCGCAAGGGTGACACCTCGCAGAACCTGATCGAGATTCTTGAGCGTCGCCTGGACGCGGTGGTATACCGCGCTAAACTGGTTCCCACAGTGTTTGCCGCGCGCCAATTCGTTAGCCACGGTCACGTGTTGGTCAATGGCCGCCGTGTCAACATTCCGTCATACATGGTCAAAGACGGCGATGTGATCGAAGTACGCCAGAAGAGCCGTGAAATGGCGATGGTTCTGGAAGCCCTGGTCTCTGCCGAGCGCGATGTTCCCGACTACATTGAATTGGACCCCAAGAAGTTGACCGCCAGCTTCCTGCGCGGCCCCAAGCTGGAAGACGTACCATACCCGGTTCAAATGGAACCCAACCTGGTGATCGAATTCTACAGCCGCTAATCGCAACGGCTGGATCCAAACAAAAAACGGCTCCCAGAGATTTCGGAGCCGTTTTTTTGTGGCTGGATGCAGCACTGCCAGTGGCTATTGCAGTGGCGCGGCGCTGGTATTCTTGCGGCGGGTGGCCCACAGCAGGGCGGCCAAGAGCAGCCAGACAATGCCCAGCGCGGCCAAACTGCGATAACCAAAGGGAATGTAGAGCCGCCCGATCAAGCCCGAGCCGATCAAGCTTGAGACATAGGTGAGGCTGGAATTGATTCCCAGCGTCTCGCCCATGGCCTCAGGGTTGGCCTTGGCCAACAGGCTGACGAGCAAATTCAGTACGAAGTGGTTGAAAAACCCCCAGGTGCCAACCAGCAGAAACGTGGGCCAAAAGCCAAACGGACCCAAGGTCATGATGCAATAGAGACCCGCGATTATCAGCAACAGCGGGGTGAAGACCCGCTCCTCGCCCCAGCGGTCAATCACCGGTGACACAAAACTGGCGACCCCAAAGAACGCACCATAGGCCAGCACAAAGTAGGCGGCCTCTGTCGCGCTGAGGTCCATGGTCTGGCGCACATAGGTGCCCAAGAAAGCGTAGCAGGTGTAGAAGGCGAGCATAAAGACGAAGCCGATGCTCAACACCCGGGCGACGCGTGGGATCTTCAGAACCTCCAGACTAAGCCGCGCGGCACGCTTGCCTTGCGGTCCCAGGCTGGTCGGCAAAAGCCACAGGCTGGCCGCGAGCGCCAAGGCGGCCAGAGCGACCATAAGCGCGAATGCCATGCGCCAGGAGGCCAAGTCAGCGATGAAAGCGGCGATGGGCACGCCGGCGACCATGGCCACGGACCAGCCGAACAAGACCCGCCCCAAGACAGCAGAGCGTTGGCCTGGCGGCGCAACAACCGACGCCAAGTTATAGGCCGCTGGCATCAACAGTCCTGCGGCCAGGCCCGACACGCCTTGACCAATCAACAGCCAGTAAAGGCGTGGTGCCAAGCCCGCAAGCGCCAGGCCGCCGATCAAAACCAACAGCCCAAGGCGAATGATCCGACCCGCCCCAAAGACATCGATGTAGCGCGCGAGGAAGAAGGCGGACAGGGCGGTCGCGCCAGCGTAGGCGGCAATGCCGCGCGCGGCCTCGGCCTCGTTGACACCATAGGTCTCTCCCAGGTTCAACAGCAAGGGGCTCAGCAGCAGCGTCTGTGCGCCGACAACGCAAACGATCAGCGCTAGGACCAGCGTTTGCAGGTGGAAATCGAGGCGCTGTGAGCGGTTGGCTTGGGACATGGGCAACACGGTTTGAGGATAGAGGGAGGAGCGTGAGCTAGCCAAAGGCCGCCAGGAGGCTCTTGACCAGCAGCACAAAGCCGGTGGCCATTAAGACTAAGGTCGCCAAGGGTCGAAAGAAACGCGGCTCCAGTCGACGGTAAAGAGATTTGCCAGCCTCAAAGCCAAAGAGCATGGCGGGCAGCAAGCTGAGTCCAAGCACGAGGTTTTGGGCGTCAATGGCCCCAGCCAAGCGCATGGAAATGATGGCGACCCAGGCCACCAGGGCGTAGAGCGCGAACAAGGTGGCCCGCGCCCGGTCAGGATCGGTTTGGCTGGCAAGCAGCATGAAGATCGCAGGCGGCCCAGACATGGCCGCCGCACTGTGGGCAAAACCGCAAACCACGCCGGTCGCGAGCTGCGCGCGCGGACCCGCACGGCGTTTGAGCTGGAACCCGCGGAGAAGGGCGTAGGCGGCAACTATGATCGCAAGGCCCAACAGCATCCGAAGAAAGACCTCAGGCAGATACACCAAAATCAGCACCCCCAGCGGGGCGCCAAGCAGACTGCCCAGCACCACCCTGGACAACAGCGGCCAATCCGCCTGACGCCGGATGCGTGCCAGGTCTATGACGCCAAAGCTGGCTTGCAAAATGACCACCAGCGGCACCACGAAAGCCGGCGGGTAGAGCAAGGCCAAGATCGACACCAACACCAGCGGAAAGCCGAATCCCGCCAAGCCACGGACCAGGGCGGCGATGAAGACCAGAACGGCGATCACGCCAAAGCTGACACCTGGGTCAAACGCGGTGGCGCTCGCAGCCTGCAGGGCCTGCAACGGGCCAAGCGCCGCGCCCAGCCACGTGCCGAGCCACGCGCTCAAGAGGTTGGTAATTGCATCCATCCTTGAGGATTAGCCCCAGTTGTAACGGCGAACAAGCCAGGCAGCGCCGAGGCCGGTCGCAAGTGGCGCATTCGGTTGACCCGACATCGAGCGACTCCAGCCGATTCATCCGAGGTCGCAGGGCTCTCGTTCGACTACAACTGCGCCGAGTGCGGATAGATTGTGATTCAATTATGTGAAATATGAATTGCTTATGACAATTATCTAATTTTTGAGTTGCGTTACATCTTAAGGTTTAGTATATCGGTTTGCATTCAATTCGGCACTTTTTGTGTCCGCCTATTTTTTTAAGGATAGACCCATGGCCCGCACATTTTTGCTGGCAGCCTTGCTGGTGTCCTCCGCTTCGGTGGCCAGCGCGCAGCTTTCGACTCCCAGTCCCTTTGTCGATGCGGGCGTGGGTGCGCAGTTCATTACAGATCTCAATACCAATACCTCAAATGCGCAGTTTGGTGCCTTTAAGGAAAAGGTGAACTTTACCACCGGCGTTGCGGGATTTGGCGAGCTGGGCATGACCACGGACATCAATCCCATCGTAAAGGGATTGGGCTTCGTTGGCGTATCGTTTGGCGATACCAAGTTTGACTATGATGTCACCGCGACCGATGGCGATTATCGTCGTTCCTTGGCCACTGTGGATGGTTCGCTGATTACCTACTATGCGGGCGTTGGAGCCGGTTTTGAGATTGGCTCGCGCTTTGAAGTGGGCGCGAATGCTAAGCTGGGTGGATCACGCTTCGCTTACAATTCATTCGCCGCAACACAGCTTGACACTGCCCAGAGCCCGACGGCGACGACGATCTTGATCGCGTCGGACGAGATTAACTCCTTCATGGCAGGCCCCGAGCTCAAGGTGTCCTTCGACATCAATCCTCAGATCGAGTTTGTTGCGACCGGCAACACCATGATCCACTTTAATGATGCCAATGTTTTTGAAGCCGAACGAGCCCATAGCTACTACGTCGGCGGCGGGGTGCGCTTTAAGCTGATGCCCTAATCTGCGTGGCTACTGTAGCCGCCGCGACAGGCGCAAGCGCCTGGTCTTCTGGCGGTGAGCCCTTGCGGCGGTGGCACATTTCGCTCTGCCTGAGAGCGTCAGGCTTGACGTTTGGCTCTCTCCGCCCCAGATTTCCCCTAATACCTCCAGCCAGGCTGCACGCCCTTGTGTTGCGGTAGCAACAGATCTGAACAGCGCTTGGTGATCCCTGCGCTCGACGTGCTGGAGTAACCTATGTCGGCTGCCCTTGTGGCTTTCGGCGTTGAGCAGAAGGGCTAGTTGGCGCTAGCCCTTTTTCTCGTTTGGCCTCAAGTGTTTTGCTGAGCGTTTGGCTATGCCTTTGGTGTTAAGCGGCCACCGCGCGTTGATCCTCGCGCGCAAAGATCCAGGTGTTGCCGCGCGAGGCCTCTGGATCAAACCGATAGCCTTCAATCTGAAACTCCTTCAAATCCTCGGGCTTGCGCACATCGTTAACCAGCATGTAGCGGGCCATGAGCCCGCGGGCGCGCTTGGCGGAAAACGAGATACTGGTCAACCGTCCGTCGCGCCACTCTTTGAAGTCCGGCGTGACTACAGGGACGCTTAGTTCCTGAGGCTTGACGGCCTTAAAGTACTCCTGGCTCGCCAAATTGATGACGAAGGCGCTGTTGGTCGTCTGGACGTCTTGCTCCAGAAGCTGGGTAATGCGCGAACCCCAAAAGGCGTACAGAGTCTTTCCTCTTGTGGTTGTTAAGCTGCGTCCCATTTCTAGCCGATAGGGTTGAATGCCATCCAGAGGGCGCAGCAGGCCGTAGAGGCCAGACAGGATGCGCAATCGGTCCTGGGCGGCTAGGAGCTGTGGCAGCTCAAGGCTGTTTGCGTCCAGACCGACATAGACATCCCCAGCGAAGGCCAGGATCGCCGACTTCTGACCATCGGCATCTGGAGCCAGATCAAGCGTTTGGAAACGCTGGTAATTTAGCTCTGCCAGCGCCTCGGACAAAGACATCATCGCTGCGATTTTTTTGCGCGAGAGGGTCCTCAGCTTGCGGGCCAACATGGCGCTTTGATCCAGCAACCGGGCTTGGCTCATCAAGGAAAGATCGAACGGCGTTTCAAAGTCGAGCGATTTTGCCGGGGATAGAAGGGCCAACATGCGGCAGTCCTTTTTTGATTTCAAAGCTCACTTGCTAACCTAGGTAAGACAGTCACCGCTCAATTGAAAGTGGGTGGGACAAATCGAAAGGCCGCGCTGGCAAAACCGCACAAGACGGCTGCCGATCGGCACCGGCGCTTGGGCCACGGGAACGAACGAACTGCGTTGTTAAAGGACACGGCATGCACGGAAAACTCACGCTGCTTTGCGGCCCCATGTTCTCAGGCAAGACCACCGAGCTGTTGAAGCGGCTGCTGTGGGCCTCGAATGGGCAGGGCAAGAAGGTTGCTGCCTTCAAACCGGCCTACGACCAGCGCTATGCCAAAATGAAAGTCGTCAGTCACGAGGGCCTGTCGGCCGAGGCCGAGGCCATCTATCACTGGGGCACCACCAACCAGCATCTTCGTGACGCCAAAGTCAGCGCCGTCTTCTTTGACGAGGTACAGTTTTTCACGCCGCCGAACTTTCGCGGCGACATCGTCGCGATCGTGCAAGATCTGCTGGATGCGGGCATCGATGTGGTGGCCTCTGGCCTGGACATGGACTGGCAGGGCAAGCCGTTTACCGCCAGCGCCATGCTCGCAGCTATGGCTGAGGAAATCCACAAGCAAAAGGCGATCTGCGCGGTGTGCGGACGCCCAGCCAGCCGCACCTATAAGAAGGGCGGCAGCCATGCCAAGGTCGAGATTGGCGGCAACGACCTCTACGAGGCGCGTTGCCTACGCCACTGGTCTATGCCCGAAGATCAACAGGTCGATCTTTTCGATGCCTTTGAAGAACTGCGCCCGATCCGGGTGGTCGAAACCACGCGCCTGAATTCAAACGGCGACAGCGACGAGGAACGCGCGGCGGCTGGCTGATCCTCTAGTCGTCTGGTTCTCTAGTCGTCTGGTTCTCTAGTCGTCTGGACGGCCGATCTCAAACACACGCTCGACCGTGGCATAATCGCGATAGCCGCAGCGCGCCAACATCTGCATGGCCTCTTGATCTACCATGCCGTCCTTGATGTAGGCGTCGTCGATAAACACACCCGTCACCAGGCCCAGAACCATGGCGTTGCGGCGCCCAGGCTGGCTTGACGGCAATTCGATGATATCATGCAGCTTGCACTCTAAGGCTGCGGGGGCGTCCTTGACCCGCGGGGCCTTGACGCTGTGGCTCGCAATGGCTTGAAGGCCAGCAAGCTGAAACTCGTCCACCTCAGAAGGCACGGCGGTTGAGGAGATGTTCATGGCTTTGGTTTGGCGCGCGCTGACCAGATTGGCGACGAATTCTCCGGTCTCTTGGCAATTGCGTAAGCTGTCTTTTTCGCCAGAAGACGAGAACATCACCATAGCCGGGGCATCGCAGACGACGTTAAAGAAGCTGTAGGGGGCCAGGTTTGGGCGACCTTGAGCGTCAAGGGTTGAAATCCAGCCGATTGGGCGCGGAATCACCAGCGCCTTAATCGGCGAGTGGCGCAAGCCATGGTCTTGGGTCAGGGGCTGGTAGTACATATCAAAACTCAATTGCAAACTGGAAGCCGATAGGGGCGGGGCCACTATATGATCGAATTTACCAATGTCTACCGTCCGGCGCGTGCCTTTGAAGCGCTGGGCCCAAACTTTAGCGACCCCGTTGCGCCAAAGGCCTTTGCCCAGCCGCGTTTGCGATGGAGCAATCAACGCGCCGCTGACAGCCTAGGGCTGGTGCAGCTTGACGAGCAAGACTGGCTGAAACACTTCTGCCGCTTTGAGGCCTTGCCGGATGGCATGCCGCAACCGCGTGCTATGCGCTACCACGGGCATCAGTTTCAGGTCTATAACCCCGATCTTGGCGACGGTCGTGGCTTCCTGTTTGCTCAGCTCTACGAGGCGGGCAGCGGGAGACTGCTGGACTTGGCCACCAAGGGGTCGGGCAAGACACCCTATGCGCGCGGCGCAGATGGCTGCCTGACGCTCAAAGGAGGTGTGCGCGAGGTGCTGGCAGCCGAAATGCTGGAAGCGCTGGGCGTACCAACCTCGCGCGCCTTCTGCTTGATCGAGACCGGCGAGCCCCTGCAGCGCCATGACGAACCCAGCCCAGCGCGGGGCTCGGTGCTGACCCGGCTCGGGCACAGTCACATCCGGTTCGGCACCTTCCAACGCCATGCCTTCGAGCGCGCTCCAGATCGCTTGGAGGCGCTGGTCGATCACAGCCTGATCCACTACTACCCGCAACTTTTTGGCGGCGAAGCGACAAGCCTGGCGACCATTGGGCTTGAGGAGCGGACCACCGCCGTCCTGACGGCTGTCACGCGTTCCGCGGCCAAGCTGACGGCGCGCTGGATGATGGCGGGCTTTGTGCATGGGGTGCTCAATACCGACAACATGAACATCACGGGCGAGAGTTTCGACTATGGCCCCTACCGGTTTTTGCCGACCTTTGAGCCTGGGTTTACCGCTGCCTATTTTGATCGCCAGGGGCTCTACGCCTTCGGCCGTCAGCCCGATGCGGTGGTCTGGAACCTGTCGCGCTTGGTGGGAGCTTTGGGGCTGTTGGTGGACGATCTAGAAGGCCTTGCGGCGGTGCTGCAGGGCTTCGGACCGGTCTTTCAAGCCGAGCTACGGCGGCATTTTTTCTGGCATCTTGGGCGCAGCGGCGAGGCTCAAACCCTGCACTCGGGCCAGACAGCAGACCAGCAAGACCAACTTATGCAAAGCAGTTTTCAAGCCTTGGCCAGCACAGGCTTTGGCTTCGAAGCCTTTTTCCATGCGGCTGGCTATGGCGATCAACCCGAGCGCCTGCCGGATGCCTTTGCCTCTGTGATCGCGGACCTGCAACGCTACCCACGCCGCACGGCCAGTCTTAGCGATGCGCCGGTCAGCCTGCTGTATGACGAGATCGAAGCCATTTGGGCCGCGATTGCAGAGCGCGACGACTGGCAAGCCTTTGAGGATAAGATCGCGGCCATTCGGGCGTTTGGGGCAGGGCTGGCGGGTCGCGCGGCATAAGCGGGCCCTAAGAGGCCATGGTGGGCCCAATTTGGCTCCCCATTATCGTCCCAATTGCGCACTAGAACCGAAGGGATTTTAGCGGAAATTTATTCGATTTATGCGCATTTTACAAACCATAGCCTGGGGCCTTGTCTGCCTCAGCGCCGTTGTTGCAGGCGGCTTCTTGGCCTCAAATTTGGCGGCGACGCGCTCGGAAAGCTGGGGTGGCGCTGGGCATTCAGTGCTTCAGACAGCAACGGCCCCACGCACCGAGTTTCTCGCGCAACCGCAAGGCCGGTTGGGTGCGCTGGCCGCCAACGAGCCGCCCGCCTTGCGCCTCTTACCTCCGCCGAACCAGGCCAACGTACAGGCCAACGTTCAGGCCGGGAGCGAAGCAGGCTTGGTGCTGGCAAACTTCAATGAAGACGACCAAGCGATGCCAGCGCTGAGCGCTTCGTCTTTTGATCATGCAGGATCTGATAGTGCAGGGTCTCTGGCTTCTGGGGTCAGCTTCGCCAACGCTGATGCCACGCGCCCCGTCTTAGCCCCTCCGAGCCTCAAAACCGGCAAACTGAGCGGACTGCCAGGCTTGAATGCCCGCGCTCCTGCACTGAGCGCGCCCTATGTCACGCCTGCGGCGCGCCCGTTATCCGACCTAGGGGGCGATCTAGAAAGGCTGCAGGCAAGTGCGTTTGACGCAATCCCGCAGGCCCCAGACAGCATGCGCGGGCTTAAGGCGGAAGGGCGTTCTTTGAGCCTGTCTTTGTTCGGCCACACCCAAGCAAACGGTGAGCCCAAGCGGGACCCAATCGCTGGAGGGGATCAAGACGCCAAATCGCGCGAAAGGAATGTGGACATGCAAGACCCTAGCCGTACGGTGACGAGCACGCCACCCAAGGCCCAAACCACGAACCTTGCGGCAGTAGACGCGCCCGTCGCTGCTGATGCGACCCCTCGGCCAAGCGCGGCGCTGATCGATCCCGATCTGCAGGTCGCCAGTCTCAACGATGATGTTGGCCTGCTGCCAAACTTCCAAGCGCCACAGTCCAAGGGCACCAGTCACAGCTTTCCGCGACTGGATATCAGCGTTGCGCTGTATCAGATGAATGAGCCCTTGCCCAAGTCCCAGGGCGCGGACAGAATTTTGGTTGAGAAGGGCGCGCGCTTGTTGCACCTGTTTGAAGGCGATCAATTGGTGAAATCCTACCGCATCGACTTGGGCTTTAGTCCGGTCGGCCACAAGCTGGTCGAGGGCGATGGCAAGACCCCTGAGGGCGACTATCGCATTGATTGGCGCAAGAAAGATTCGGAGTTCTACCGCGCGCTGCATATCTCCTATCCCAACGAACAGGACGCGAGCATTGCCAAGTTTTCGGGCCGCGATCCGGGCGGTGCCATCATGATTCATGGTCGCCCGAACGGCTTTAGCGATAGCGATCCCTTGGCTGCCGACTGGACGGCGGGCTGTATCGCCGTTCTGAACGCCGCGATTGAAGAGATTTGGGCCGCTGTCGGCGACGGTGCACCGATCCGCATTCAGCCCTAGCGGCGTGCGTGTCAGTCCAGTGAAAAGATAACGTTGGTCTGACCGGTGCCTGAGCTTGGGAAGTAAGGGGTCACAACCTCGCCACGGCCCTTGTATTGATCCCAGCCCAGAGCTGCGAACAGCATAACCGTGTCGTGCATGTCGCCTTCGCCGTCACAATAGTGCGCGTAGTCGGGCAGCATCTTCAAGAAGCGCTCGGTCTCCCCGTTCTGCCACAACTCGAGCACTCGTTCGTCAACCACGCGATTGAATTCGCTGGATATAGTGAAGGTGCCGTTGTTCTCGGCATAGATGTCGTTTGGCCAGATCTTATGCGACAGGGAGCCAGAAGCAATCAGTGCGACTTTGCTGTCGCTCTCATCTATCGCCTTGCGAATGGCTTCGCCTAACTTGCGGGTCGATGCGTGGCTGTGGACTGTGCACCAAGCGGCGACCGACACCACTTTCAGCGCTGCGTCTTCGTTCATGTAGCGCATGGGAACCAAAGTCCCGTACTCTAACTCCAAGTGCTCGACCTGATGAGACAAGGCGTAGACGCCGTCTTCTTGAGCCTTAGCTGCGATCAGATTGCCCAGTTCAGGATTGCCCCGGTAGTCATAGGGCAGGTCTTGAATAAACTGCGGAAATTCGTTGCTGGCGTAGTTGCCCTTGAAGTGCGGCTTAGCGTTGATGTGGTAGGCGGCGTTCACCAGCCAGTGGGTGTCGAGCACCAGGAAGGTATCGGCTCCGGCCGCGCGAGCCCGGCGCCCGACTTCGCGGTGGCCATCGATAGCGGCCTGGCGGCAGCCCTTCAAGGGACCATCCATCTCGGACAATAGCATGGTGGGAACGTGCGTTGTTTTCGCGGCTAAGACCAATTCGCCCATATCACAAACTCCTGTGTTTTGCGGCAAGCTCTCATGGTCTGGCGCATGCGGCAATCCTATGATATCCATAGTTGCTATGGATAAATTCGATGTATGGAAGCTTGAACTTCACGCTCTGCGCGTGCTGGTGATGATCCACGAGCTGGGGACCTTCACCGCGGTCGCGGAACGCTTAGACCTCAATCAGTCCACCGTGTCCTATACGGTTGACCGCTTGCGGCAGATCTTTGGGGACGAGCTGTTTGTGCGCCAGGGGCGGGGCATCGCACCGACTGCGCGCTGCCAGGAGCTGGTGAGTCAAGCGCGCAGTCTGCTGCGCCAATACGAGGGCATGACCAAACCGTCCCAGTTCGATCCAGCGAGCTTTGACGGCCGTTTTGTCGTCTCTTGCAATCCCTACGAGGAGTCTGTGGTACTGCCAGCGCTTTGGGCTTTGCTGCGCCGGACGGCCCCGCGTGCTCAACTTTCCGTGGTGCGCACGCGCAGCTTGGGCGGACAGCAGGTGCTGGATGGCCAAGCCGACGTGCTGATCTCGCCCCAAGAGCTGGGAGACGCGGGCTTGCAAAGGCGCTGGCTCTTCGAAGATCGCTATGTCTGCTTCTATTTGGGAGAACAGTCGCCTGGGAGCCTGTCTTGGAAGCGCTATCAACGCGCCAACCACATTCGCCTGCGCTATGACGAGAGCTGGTTTCCGCTCTACCGCGATATGCTACGGCAAAAGGGCATGGAGTTGGAAACGAGCCTGGAACTGCCGGGGCTCTCGAGTTTGCCTGCGATCTTGGCCCTGTGTGCCCGCGAACAAGACCGAGGCATTGAGACGATCTTTACTGCGCCAGAGCGCTTGGAGGGCAGCTTGATGGGGGCCAGGCCACTTGGGCTCCACAAAGCCCCTGCGCCCTTTGATTGCAGGTTCGATGTCTATCTCTATTGGCCGAGCCGTGAGAAAACTGCCGCGCGAAGCCAGTGGTTGCGCGATCTCATCGTCACCTCCGCGCGCAACTTGGTCTAGCGCGCTTGAACTCGCCAGCGGGCGGTGGGCAGATTTGCCTGCGCGGGCGTATCGCAAGAAGGCTGCAAAAACAGCGATCTAACCTGTGACTGGTGCAGGGCAAAAGCTCAAACCAGGGCTCGAGTCGCAATTGTGGCTGCATTTTGACTTACTCACTGGCAAAAGGCTCTCCAGCAGGCTTGCGAACTGCGAAAATGGGAAACTTGGTCTGAAAAGTATCCATCATGCAATTTAAGGTAGAAACCTCTTATTTATTTTTGTATGTATGAGACCTAGTATAGGCCCGAAGAGGCTTCTCGCTCAAAAAATTTATTAAGACATTTGGCATTCTATGGTCCTGCGACCGCTGACATATTTTGAGACCCGTGTCTCTTTGCTGGGCTTAGCACGGCAGGAGGGCTGGGAATTGACCCGCAAGCCGCACTGCTCAGTCGGCCTGGTCGGCAAGCGGCGCTTGGCTGTTGGGCGCGCGCAGACTCATTGCGCGATGCAAATGAGGAAAATCAGCGAAAAATGCGAATATGGAGGGCTGAACGCGTGACGACCTTCCGATTCGTGGCGATTCTTGGTAAGTTTGCCACATATTCAACGCAATTCCTTTTCCCCCTAGCCAAAACTTTTCGCCATTTCTGGCAAGGGGCGGCGCAGCCGATTTTGTTGCAACAATCCGCCCCTTACGCCGATTTTGCGGCCCGTCGGCCTTCCCCTACATCCTGGTTGCTGAAATCTTCGAGTACAGCGTTGTTGCTGGTGCTTGCGCTAGGCGGTGCTGCTGCAAACGCGCAAGACGCGGGAAGCTCAAGCGGTGCCGAAGTAGCCGCGTCAAGCACCGACGACCCAGTCGCTCAAGTGCTGCGCCAGCGTCTGCAAGCCTGGTCGCAAAAGAATTCGAGCGATGCCAAGGCGGTGTTTTCGGGGGCGGACCAAGATCAAGGGCGCGCAGCCTCTCAATCCTTGAGCCAGGCACAAACCCAAAATGAGAGCGCTCAGGCGGGCCCAGCACCACTGCAAAATGAGGATGGTAGTGCGTCCGATGAGGACGAATTGGGCCAAGTCCAGCTCAGCGCACCAGCCGGCAATGACGCCCCGGCCCCTGAACCAGCTGACGAGGCGCAAGGTGCCAACCAGCAAGATGAAGTCGTTGCTGCACCCAACGCTGTTGAAGCGCAATCGCTTACGGGTGATCGCGAGCTGGACGCTATGCTGAGCGACGCGCAGAAACTGCTTTTGGTGCAAGCGATCCAAACCCTGCAGGTCCTGCAAAAAGAAGACGAGCAAGCACGGGCGGTGGCGGCAACTCTGACTGACCGCCAGAAAACAGCCTTGCTTGGGCTTTTGCGCACCTTGGAGGAGGTGCAGGCCGACCAGGCCGAAGGGCAACGCGGCTTTAGTCCCGAGCAGCGCGAGGCCATAGTCGAGGTTCTGAGCACGCTGGAGTCCGAGCAACAGGCCATCGAACGCGCGCGCGCGCAGCAACAGCGCGCCGCTGACCAGCAAGCCCGCGCGCCGCAAAGGCAGGCACAACCAGGGCAGGCACAACCAGGAACAACGCCCCGCCAGGGCACGGGCCAAACTGCCCAGAATTCCGCTTCAAGTGGGCTCGCACAGGGGCTCTTGACCCCTGAGCAAGAAGCAGCCTTGACTGCAGGGCTCGCCAAGCTGCGTGCGGCAGAGGCGGTTCAGGCCCAAGGCGGCGATGCGCAGGCCGCTCTGGATATGAGCGCTGAAGAACGTCAGGCGTTGCTCGCCGTTATTCAGATCATCCAACGCCTACAAAATGAGCTTGGAGCCAACGCCAACGTCGCCGAGCTTTCGGGTGCACAGAAGCAAGAGCTGGTCGCGGCTGTCACACGCCTGCAAACCGCGCAACAGCGGCGTGCCGCCGGGCTTACCTCGGCCCTTGCTGCGGCGGGCGATCAAGCAACAAGCGCGCCTGCACCGGGTGGCACCCAGACGGCGGCTCGTGGCCCGCTCAACGGCGGCCTGAATGTCATCGCCGATGATCGCCGAGAGGTCAACGCAGATCTGGCGACCGCCAACCACTTGGCAGGCAGCGTCACCGCTGGGCGCAATTCTGTGATCTTATCGACGATTCTGCGGTCCTCCGGCCAGCTTGAAACCGGTTTGACCTATCGCTCTGGCACCATAAGCGCACCCAACTGGGAACTTGACTACGGCGTGAATGTCGTCGGGACTTTGCGCAATATCGCTGAGCAAATCGCACCGCTCGACAGCTATAAAATCGCGCCTGATATCACTGTTGTACGTCGTCTGACCGACCGGATCAATTTGAAGGTGACGGGGCAAGCCGAGTTTGTGCCCAACGCAGGCGCAATGCTGGCGACCGCTGGCTTGATCTACAGCCAAGGCATATATGAGGCTGTCGGCAACGTGTCGGCCAAGTATGAGTATCTGGCCAATCCCGATCTACCGGCCAGCAATCCCTTGGCAGAAATTGATGCAACCACCTTTGGCCTCGATCTGGGTGTCGCAGCAACCGGTTATGAAATGGGACCAACGGAAACCGACGCCACTGCCAAGTTGACACTGTCTCAGGTCCTTGGCCAAGATCCGACCGTGACCGCCAGCGCCAAGGTTGTCACTAAGTTGACCAGCGATTTGAGTTTGACCGAACGCATTGCCAAAGCGCGCGCCGATTATATTGAGCAGGCAGGGGCGAGCTTGGCGAGCGCAGCCTTCGGTCCGCGCCGTCAGCCAAACAAGGCCGCCCTTTTCTTCGACGATATTTTTTCAGCAGAGGGCCAAAGCCAGGCCCGTCAGGTGTCCAACCCCGCTGCACCCGTTTGGCCGAGCTTTGACGATATCTTCGCACCAGAAGGTGCCCAACACGCAAAGGCAGCAGGCCCAAGTGTGGATGCGATCGCGGCCTTGGTGCCGGTTGACCCCGGCGCCTTGCCCTATGACCTGCGCGAGGCCACCGGCCGCAACTTCATCAGCCAGCTCACGCGTTTGGGTTATTCTGAGCAGAAGTCGGTTGAAGTCAGTTTGGATCGTAGCGCGAACGGTTTGGTGACGGGCCGCCTGAAAGCAAATGCCCCTCACATTTTGAGCCCAAGCCTGGTCGGCGAAGCGCGTTTGGCCTACGCGGGTCAATTTGTGCCGACGACGGTCTTTGGCACTGCAGATCCCATGTTCTTGCAAGAGCTGAACGCCCGGCTGATGGCCGCTTGGCAGGCGGGCGAGCGCACGACTTTGGCAGGGCGGGTCTCCGCCTCGCTGGACACGGATTTTGCGGTCAGTTCGACCGGGCTCATGCTGGAAGCGACCCGAACCCTGGCACCCTACGCCGACACTTCGCTCAAGTTCACGAATACTAATACCTATCAGCAGGGCATCTACCAAGAAAGCCTCAACGAGTTGCGCGCCAGCCTGCGCTATCGCGACGATCGCTATGGTGAGTTTTCGGGCAGCGTAGGACGACAGTTCGACCAAGATTTTCACCCTGGCGCCTACGTGGCAGCGGCTGCTTATGCCAAGGGCGTTGCCAATATTCTATCAAGCGGGCGCGATGCCCTGTTCGAGGCGGGCCTCGAGCTGCGCTATGACCCACAAACTGATTCCGAAGCGGAGGTTGGCGCCTTCGTCAAGGCCACAATTGAGCTAAACTGATGCGTTATATTAAGTGTCGTCGCGATCCGTCGCGCCCGAATGCAAGAAGGAAAAGCCAAATGTTCAACTTTGGTTTGTATAACAAAAGTGCCGTCCCAGACGCGCGAAAAGTCAGCGGCACGTTGCCGTATGGCTTGGCTGGCCCAAGCCCGGCTGCGAAAAGGGGAACACCCAGACTAGGGCTCCTCGCTGGTCTTTGGATGGCAATGTTGGCCGCGCTGCTGCCAGGTCTTGGTCAAGCCCAGGTGATCTTGCAGCTTGATTTGGCGTTGTGGACCCGCTTCCAGGGGACGGCGGTGGCTTTGTTGCAGGACGTACAACCGAGCAATGAAGGCTTGCTGCGCCAGAACAAGGCGAACGTGAATAACTACAACGCCAGTGATCAGATCGGGGCCGGATCCTGGTTGCGCCTGGCGACAATTGCGCGTGACCAAGACGCAATGCAAAAGGGCTTGCGCGCGATCGAGGTGACCTTAGCGGGCAACCTGCCCGACGGCAGCTTTGTGCATGTTGAACGTTTGGACGACTCACGAGTGCGCAGGGTCACTGGCCTTCGCGGCAAGTATTTGGATGCAAGTTTGCTGGGCGATTTCTGCCTCGGATTGTTGGTCGCTGACGCGGGACAGCCCATTTCTGCGGAGTATGGGCGGCGGAATTCTCCGCCTTTAGCGCGCGCCTTGCGCTCGGTGAAGTTTCAGGCTCAGGCTTTGCTTCAGTTCGCCGCTTCACGCCCCGATCAGCTCATGACGATCGCAGGCATGTTCCATTCTTGTGGGCTGTTGCTTAAAGACGCCAAGGCTCAGGCAATGGCGATTACGTTTGCTCAGCAGGCGACGCGCAACACCACCTATGCCGGGATTTGGACCTTTGGCGGCAAGACCGACACCAGCCTAGCTGCAACCACCAACAAGGCCGCTTTGGATCTGTTATCGCTGAAGTACGACGACACCTCCAAGCAACGGATCGAGGAAATCATAGGTATGACATCGAGCTGGCTGCTTGAGCGCATTGATGCCGACGGCGAGTTGAACTCGAAGGGGAATGCATACAGCTGCGTCACCAAGCGGGCGGTCGACAACCAACTGTCCGGCATCAATCTGCGCGACCTGTTGTTCTCATTATTCCGCGGCGGCTTCTATTTCGACCGGGGCGACATGCTCGGCGCGGCGGAAAAGGTCGTGGGCCGCTTGAACAGCAACAATATCCCAGACGGTTTCTGTTTCTTTAGGGCCTAGCGAAAATGCCTGCCTGTGAGGTGGGCAGATCGCGGTGAGGGTGATCGCTCGCTGAGCCTGCTGGGGGGGGGGCGAACTGCCCGTTTGCGCGACGGGAGCTGCGAGTTGCCCCAGGTCTGGGCGGAGAGCACCGGGCCCGCATTCTTGTGGGACTGCCTATCTGTGGAGGCGCCTTAGGCGAGCCGGTCCGCCTTGATCAGGTCTGCGCCCTTCTCACCAATCATGATGCTGGGGGCGTTGGTGTTGCCTGAGGTGATGGTGGGCATGATCGAAGCGTCAATTACCCGCAATCCTGCCAGGCCGTGGAGCCTTAAGCGGTCATCCACCACGGCCATAGCATCGCTGCCCATTTTGCAGGTGCCCACGGGATGGAAGATGGTGGTGCCCAGGTCTCCAGCAGCCTTGATCAGCTCCTCATCGCTTTGAGCCGCCGCCCCGGGGGCAACTTCTTCGGGCGTATAGGGCTGCAAGGCCGCCTGGCTGACGATGGTTCGGGTCAAACGGAAGCCGTCAATTGCAACTTGCTGGTCATCGTGAGTCGAAAGGTAGTTGGGAGCAATCACCGGCGCGCTGTTGGCGCCTGGGCCGTCCAGCGTCACCGCTCCGCGCGAGCTGGGACGTAGGTTGCAGAACGAGGCGGTAAAGGCCGGGAAGCTGTGCAGTGGATCGCCCAGCTTGTCGGTTGACAGCGGCTGAATGTGATATTCCAAGTTGGCGGTCGCGCGTGCGGGATCAGAGCGCGTGAAGATGCCCATGTGGCTCGCACCCATGGTCAGGGGGCCGCGACGCGTTACGGCCCATTGCAGGCCCATGAGATAGCGCGTTAGGCGATTGTTGACCCTTTGATTGAGACTCGGCAGGCCGGTGACTTTGAAGATACTGCGGATTTGCAGGTGATCTTGAAGGTTTTGCCCCACCCCAGGAAGGTCGAGAACCGTCGTAACGCCGTTGGCCTGCAGATGGCCTGCGGGCCCGATGCCCGAACGCATCAGGATATGCGGCGAGCCGATGGCCCCGGCGCTCAAAATCACGTCTTGCGTGCAAGACACGCTCTCGGTTGGACCACCGTCTACGCTCATCTCCAGGCCCGTGACGCGGCCTTGAACGATTGTTAAGTTGTTGACGTGGGCCTTTATGACCAAGTGCAGGTTGGGCCGATGCTTGATGGGATGCAAGAAGGCCCGCGCCGCTGACCAGCGCAGCCCGTTCTTTTGCGTGACCTGGAAGTAGTTCACGCCCTCGTTGTCGCCATCGTTGAAGTCCGCGCGAAACGGGATGCCCGCTTGCTGCGCAGCCTCGGCTACGGTGTCCAAAATCTTAAGGCGCGAGCGCATATTGGTCACTGCGAGCGGACCGCCCTGGCCGTGAAACTCGGACGCGCCGTTCTCTTGATCTTCAGATTTAAGAAAATAGGGCAGTACGTCGTCCCAGCCCCAGCCGGTGTTGCCGAGCTGCGCCCAGGTGTCGAAGTCATGGGCCTGGCCACGCATGTAGATGTGGCCGTTGATCGACGAACAGCCGCCCAAAGTCTTGCCGCGCGGATAGTTGATCGCTCGGCCATTTAATCCTGGCTCTTCAGCGGTCTTGAAACACCAATCCGTGCGCGGATTGTTCATAGTTTTGAAGTAGCCTACGGGAAAGTGAATCCAGAAGTAGTCATCCTTGCCCCCGGCTTCCAACAGCAGCACCCGGACGCTCGGGTCTTCGGTCAGGCGATTGGCCAACACGCAGCCCGCTGAGCCCGCACCTACGATGATATAATCGTAGTGCCCGAAGCGGCTTGAAGCTTTGTCCGCAGCCATGCTTGATCCTCTCTTTTATCTCAATCCCAGGTACCAGCTTGCGCGCTTTGCCGGGGATGGACTTGTTTTCTACCGGGCGACCGACCTGAGGCGCAGAGCGTAAATGTGTTGCAGAGAATGCAGCGTCCGCGCACTTTGACGGGTCTGAACTTAAGGTTTAGCGCCAACCCAGGTCTGCGCCAAGGCAAGAAACAGGCTTTGGGGACTTTTCAAGCGCGCTCTGATTTGCGCGCCCAGCAGAGGCGCTCTTCATTGCCATCGGGGCCCAAAATCGGGCTCGGTGCCGTGGCTAGCACAGGCCAGCCCTGGGTTTCCAGCCAGGTCACTAAGTCCGCCTGTACGTCCTCAACGACACTGGCGTCACGCACCACACCCCCTTTGCCCAAGCGCTCGCGGCCAGCTTCAAACTGCGGCTTGATGAGCGCGAGGAGATGGCAACCAGCCGGTGCCAGGGCCAGGGCAGGCGGCAAAGCCAGCTTGAGCGATATAAACGACAAGTCGCAAACGATGATCGCCAGATCGTCCAGCAGGCCTGTGGGCAAGTGCTCAGCGTTGAGCGCACGGCAATTGAGCCCCTCAAGCGATAGGACGCGCGGATCATTGCGCAGGCTGTCGTGAAGCTGCTGGCTGCCGACGTCGATGGAAGCGACCTGCGCAACGCCATGGGCCAGCAACACCTGTGTGAAGCCGCCGGTGGACGCGCCAAGATCCATTGCCTTGTGCCCGGCAGACTGCGCGGCCAGGTCTGGCCAGCGCTCGAAGGCACCAGCGAGTTTGAGGCCCGCGCGCGAGACCCAGGGATGGTCCTCTATCACCAATGCTTGCCACTGCTCTTCGCTGAGCTTGGCGGTGGCTTTGGTTAGAGCTGCGTCGTTCAGCCGGATGCGCCCTTGCTTGATCAGATCTTGTGCCCGCAAGCGCGAAGCGACCAGGCCGCGCTCGACTAAGCCCTTATCGAGCCGCTGAGCCATGACCGGGGCGCTCGCTTGCCTCGTTGGAGTCGTTGGCCAGCAGGCGCAGAGCAGTGTCGGCAATCGATTGAGCGTCCAAGCCCGCCTTGGCATTCTGTGCATCTTGGCTGGCGTGATCAAGGAAGGCATCGGGCATCGTCAGCGCACGCATCTTCAGCCCCTGGGCAAAGGCGTCGTTGTCGGTCAAAACGGTCATGACCTGAGCAGCAAATCCGCCGATGCTATTTTCTTCCACCGTGATCAGGACGCGGTGTTCAGCGGCCAGCTTAAGCACCAAAGCTTCGTCGATGGGCTTGGCGAACCGTGCATCTGCGACGGTCACGCTCCATCCTTGCGCCGCCAACATGTCAGCCGCGCGCAGGCAGGGCTGCAGCCGGGTGCCGATCGACAGCAGGGCCACTTGCTTGCCCTGGCGCACAACACGGCCCTTGCCGATTTCCAAGATTTCTGGCTGGCTGGGCAACTCAACGCCGACACCTTCGCCGCGCGGGTAGCGCAGAGCACTGGGGCCAGCGTCATAGGCGGCTTGGGTCGCTACCATATGGCAAAGTTCGGCCTCATCTGCTGGGGCCATGATCACCATACCTGGCAGGCAGCCGAGATAGCTCAGGTCGAAGGAGCCGTGGTGGGTTTGCCCGTCAGCGCCTACAAATCCGGCTCGATCCAGAACAAACCGTACCGGCAGATTCTGGATCGCCACATCGTGGACGATCTGGTCATAAGCGCGCTGCAAGAAGGTCGAGTAAATGCAGACAAAGGGCTTCAGGCCCTCGCAGGCCATGCCCGCCGCAAAGGTCACTGCGTGTTGCTCAGCAATGCCCACGTCAAAGGTGCGGTCTGCGAATTGCTCGGCAAAGGTCGAAAGCCCTGTGCCCGAGGGCATAGCGGCGGTAATGGCGACAATCTTCTCGTCTTGTTGGGCGGCCTTGATCAGCGATGAGGCAAAGACCGATGTGTAGCTGGGCGCATTGGATTTGGCCTTGATCTGGCGACCCGTGATGACATCGAATTTGGACACGCCGTGTAGTTTGTCCGGCGCTTCTTCAGCGAAGGGATAGCCTTTGCCTTTTTGCGTCACCAGGTGGATGAGGTAGGGCCCGTGCTCCTCGCCGTCGCGCACATTGCGTAGGATCGGCAGCAGATGGCGCAGGTTGTGGCCATCGACCGGGCCGACGTAATAGAAGCCCAGCTCCTCAAACAAGGTGCCGCCAGTCCACCAACCGCGCGCGTACTCTTCGGCCTTACGCAAGGAGTCCTCCAGGCGCTGTGGCAGGACCGACGCGATGGACTTGCCGAGCCCGCGCAAGGACCGATAGGGCTTGCCCGAAACAATGCGCGACAGGTGGTTCGAGACGGCCCCTACGGGCGGTGCAATCGACATATCGTTGTCGTTCAAAATGACGATCAAACGCTCTTTGTTCTTGCTGGCACCGGCGTTGTTCATCGCCTCATAGGCCATGCCCGCCGACATGGCACCATCGCCAATCACCGCGATGCAGTTGCGCTGAACTCCCTCAAGGCTTGAGGCGACTGCCATGCCGTGCGCGGCTGAAATTGAGGTCGAACTGTGGGCGGTGCCAAAGGGGTCATATTCAGATTCGGCGCGCTTTACAAAGCCCGACAGGCCGCCTTCTTTGCGCAAACTGCGGATGCGCTCACGGCGCTCGGTCAGGATCTTGTGCGGGTAGGCTTGGTGCCCCACGTCCCAGATCAAGCGGTCATGAGGAGTGTCAAACACGTAGTGTAGAGCCAAGGTCAGCTCGACCACACCTAGGCTTGACCCCAAATGGCCGCCGGTAACTGACACAGCATCGAGCATTTCTGCGCGCAGCTCAGCAGCCACGTCCGTGAGTTGGCTTTCCGCGAGTTGGCGCAAGTCCGCAGGCGATCTCACGGTGTCTAAGAGCGGCGTGACGGGCGGACTAACGACGGGCAGGGTCACAAGGGAACTCCTTAGGAGCGCGCAATCAAGCTGCGCATGGCGGGGCGGGAAGCGGGGCTCCCCAATCATGGTCTTGCATCAAAGCCCGAGCGGCAGGCCGACGATGGTCTGGCGCGGGGCCATGTAAGCTAGCCTATCAGTGGTCTCGTTCAAAAACAAAGTCAGCCATGTGCAACAAAAAATGAGTTTCGATGCTGAGCGGCGCCAAGCAGAGTTTGGCTTCGCGCGCTAGGTCTTGAGCTTTGGCTTGTGCGCCTACCAGGCCGTAGTGGGTGATAAAGGTGGCTTTGCCCTTGGCTTCGTCTTGGCCGGAGGGCTTACCAAGGGTTGCCTCATCGGCCTGGGCATCCAGTAGGTCATCGGTAATCTGAAAGCAGAGCCCGATGCGGTCCGCATAGCGGCGTAGCGCCTGGCGCTCCTCCACCGAGGCTTGCCCCAGTATAGCGCCAGACTCCACCGCAAAGGCAATCAGCGCGCCAGTCTTGCGCGCTTGCAGGCGGCGGGTGGTCATACGGTCAAAGCCAGGCTCAGATTCAGCGATCATGTCCAGCATTTGGCCGCCACACATGCCCTTGTAGCCACTAGCACACGCCAGTCCGAGGCAAAGCTCAGCGCGCACCTCGGCTTGTGCTGCGGTTTGCGGGTCAGCGAGAATCTCAAATGCCAGGGCCTGCAGAGCATCACCGGCCAACACCGCCGTAGCCTCATCGTGCAAGACATGCAGGGTCGGACGACCACGGCGCGTCTCGGCGTTGTCCATGGCGGGCAGGTCGTCATGGATCAGAGAGTAAGCGTGTAGCGCCTCCAAAGCGCAAGCCAACCGCAGCCCGCGTTCACGACCAACGCCATAAGCGCGCGCCGTTTGCAGAGCCAGTAGACCGCGCACGCGCTTGCCACCACCGCCCAGGGCATAGCGCATGGCTTGCGGCAGGCGGTCTTCGATCAGACCCTCGTCGGGGCAAAGTGTGTCGAGCGCTTGCGATATGGCCGCGACATCATCGGCCATGGTGGCGCGAAAGGCCTCGGTTTCTTCAGCGCCATTCGTGCTGGCTTCGAATTGTGGCGTCTGGCCCATAAAGCCACCGGAAGTCTGCTCAGGACTCACCGTTAAGCCTCGCTATCAAAAGGCTCGGCGCGCGGGCTGCCATCAGGCCCCAAGCTGATTTGCTCGATCTTCATTTTCGCCTCTTTCAGCTTGGCCTCGCAGTGAGCGCGCAGCATGGCGCCGCGCTCATAGGCCGCTATGGCCTGGTCCAGTTTGGCGTCCCCGCGCTCCATGGAATCAACGATGCCGCGCAGTTCGTCCATAGCTTGCTCGAAGCTCATGGCTAGGATGTCGTCAGGAAGGGAAGGGGTGGTCATGCTTGGTCCGCAAATTTAAGGAGGTGATGGAGAAGGGCTCAGACATTCAGGAGGAGGTACTCGCGTTCCCAGCTTGAAACAACGCCTTGGTAGTGATCAAGCTCGGTTTCTTTCACCTGGTTGACGGCAACAACAAAGGGTTCGCCCAATACCGCGTGCAGGCTTTTGGCCAAGTTAAAGCGCCAGAGTGCGTCGTAAAGGGTGCGCGGCAGCGTGTGGGCCTTGGAATAAGCATCGCCATCAACGGGCGGCTGAGCGTCGATTTTCTCGATCAAGCCCAACAGGCCGCAAGCCAGAGTGGCGGCGGTGGCAAGATAGGGATTCGCGTCGGCACCGGCCACCCGGTTTTCCACGCGCGTCGCCTGGGGATCGGACAAGGGAACCCGAAGACCAACAGTGCGGTTATCGCAGGCCCAGTGGGTATTGATGGGCGCGTCCAAGAACTTGCGAAAGCGGCGATAGGAGTTGACGTTGGGCGATAGCAGCGGCATGGCAGCGGCCATATAGTGCTGAAGGCCACCGATAAAGTGCATGAATTCATCGGTAAAGGTTCCGCTGTCGGTAGCAAAGATATTGCGGCCTTCCTTGTTGATCACCGACACATGCAGGTGCAGCGCCGAGCCCGGCTGATCCTCGATGGGTTTGGCCATGAAGGTTGCGTAGATGTCGTGCTTCAAGGCTGCCTCACGTACCGTGCGCTTGAACAACATGGTCTGATCGGCGCGCTCAAGCGGATCACCGTGATTGAAATTGATCTCCATCTGCGCGGTGCCGCTCTCGTGGCTCAAGGTATCGAGTTGAAGATCCTGCGCGTCCGCCCACTCATAGATATCCTCAATGATGGGGTCATACTCGTTTGCCGCTTCAATGCCGTAACCAGCCTTGGCGGTGGCGCGACGCCCCGAGCGGCCAATCGGTGGCTGTAAAGGTTGATCAGGGTCCAGGTTCTTATCGACCAAATAGAACTCGACCTCGGGAGCCACCACGGGCGTCAGGCCCAGAGTAGCGTATTGCTCCAAGACGAATTTCAGCACTTGGCGCGAGGATATAGCAACCGGTGTGCCATCCACATAGACCGCATCGCAGATCACCTGCGCGGTCGGCTCGTCGTACCAGGGAACCAGGCGAATGGTGGACAGGTCCGGCACAAAATTGATGTCGATAACGCGCGGATCGGTGGCGATATCTTCCTCGGGATAGTCGCCGGTAATCGTCATGGCATAGATAATTTCGGGCATGCGCAATTCGCGCCCGGTCTCGACCATTTTTAGAAAACGGTCACCGGGAATGATCTTGCCGCGCGGCACGCCATTCATGTCGGCGGTGATGCACTCGACATCTTCGATAGCGTGCTCTTGCATCCAGCGTGTTAAATCCTGGATGCCGGAAATTTGGGCCATGGTCTTTGCTTGCAATGGTTTATAAGCTAGCCGGACCATAGACCGACCCTTGGAAAATTCAAAGGCTAGCATGCAAGAGACGAGTTACTATTGGGCCAGCGTTCCCAAACGCGAGCCTCGCAAGCCCCTCAGCGGCGCCGAGCAGGTGGATTTGGCGGTGGTCGGCGCAGGGCTGACCGGCTTGTCCGCCGCTCTTGAGGCCGCCAGCGCTGGGTTGAGCGTTGCGGTGCTGGAATCGGAGTACGTTGGCTTCGGCGCAAGTGGGCGCAACGGCGGGTTGCTTTGCCCTGGATTCGCGGTCTCGCCTGGCGACTTCGGGCTTGACCAAGACAGCCAAGCGGGGCTGTGGCGTCTGGCCTGCGATGCGGTTGACCTTTTACACCAGCGTCGGCAATCCCTTGGCATCGACTGTGATTGGCAGCCGGGCTACTTCATGTCGGCAGGCAAAACTAGCCACATGCGCGAGCTGGCGGACTATCACGAAGAGCTGGAGGGTTTGGGGTATCGCGGGACGCAGATGGTTGAGCGGGCTGGGGTGCAGGACTACGTTGGCTCACCGGTCTATAAGGGCGGCCTGTTCGATCCGCACGGCGGCCATCTGCACCCGTTGAAATACACGCTGGGGCTGGCGGACGCCGCCGAGGCGCAAGGGGCTACGATCTTCGAAGGCGCGCCGGTGCAGCGAATCGATGCCGATTCTGCCGGCCATGTCGTACACACCGCGCAAGGGCAGGTGCGCGCCCGCCATTGCTTCGTGGCCAACAATGCCTACGCCTCGGGCCTGTTGCCGCAGCAAGAGCTGTATATTTTGCCCGTTGCGACGCTGATCGTTTGTACCGAGCCGCTCGAGCCTGCCTTGGCGCAGGTGCTGACCCCCAGTCGTGCCTGTGTCGATGAAAGCTATAATATCCTCAATTACTACCACCTGACGGCCGACAATCGCATGCTGTTTGGCGGGCGATCGAACTACAACGGTCGCATTCCAGCGGACATAGCCGCGTCGGTGCGTCCGCGTATGGAGCACGTCTTTCCGCAGCTCAAAGGAGCCAAGATTGCGCACGCTTGGGGCGGACACGTCGCGATCACCCTAGAGCGGACACCTCAGGTTGGCCGCACGCAAGACGGCGTGTTGTTTGCGCAAGGCTTTTCAGGCCAAGGTTTGGCGCTCAGCGGCCAGGTCGGCAAGGTCATGGCTCAAGCGGTGTTGGGCGAGCAGGCTGGGTTCGATCTGTTCGCCAAGCTGCCCCACAAGGCCTTCCCGGGCGGCAAGGCACTGCGGATGCCCTTGCAAGTTCTGGGCATGCTGTATTATCGCTTGCAAGACTTGTTGCCTTAGCTAGCGCGACGGCGCCTGCACACCGCACTTACTTTGATCGCTTGTGCTTCTGCTTAGGAACGGACATATGCCAAAAATTCAAAACCGCCTTGCTTTGGTCCTGTTCGCAGGCTGCGCGATTGCCATGTTGTCTTTCGGCGCGCGCGCGTCGATGGGGTTGTTCAAGACCCTGATCACAGATGGTGAAACTGGTTTTGGCTTGGAAGCTGCGGTCTTCCCCATGGCTATCGCCATTCAGAACTTGCTTTGGGGCGTTATGCAGCCTGTCGCGGGTGGCCTGGCGGATCGATTCGGCTCCTGGCGGGTGCTGTTCGTCGGTGGGATCATCTATGCAGCCTCGCTGTTTCTCATGACCATAGATGGTGGCCCGGTGCTGATGCACTTGTCAGCGGGATTCCTGATGGGCACCGCCATTGCGGGCACCTCGTTTGGCTTGGTCATGGCGGCCTTTGCCCGCCTGGTCCTGCCCGAACATCGCTCGTGGGCCATGGGCATAGCGACCGCCGCAGGCTCTATGGGCCAATTTCTGGTTGTCCCCGCCGCTCAAGTCATGATCGCCCAGTTCGGCTGGGTGGTGGCGCTGTATGTCTTGAGCCTGGCCTCCCTAGCAATCTTGCCGCTTTCGTTGGTGCTGCGCGGTGGCAAGCAAGAGGCTGCGCGCCGTGAGCAGGCCCGCGGGGAAGATAGACAGACCTTTGCCCAGGCCTTGAGCGAAGCCCTGACCCATCGCGGCTACGTCTTGCTGACCATCGGCTTCTTCGCATGCGGGTTCTTGTTGTCGCTCGTCACTGTCTACCTGCCGCAGCATGTGGTCAACCAGGGCTTGTCGGCAGAACTCGCCAGTTACGCCATCGCGCTCATTGGCTTGTTTAACGTCATCGGGGCCTATGTTGCAGGCGTGTTGGGTGCAAAGTATTCAAAGAAAATCCTGCTTGCGTTGATCTATTTCGGCCGCATCCTGGCCGTTCTGTGGCTGATTTACGTCCCGCCGTCGGGCGCAACGCTGCTGATTTTCGGCGCTTACATGGGTCTGCTTTGGCTGTCGACCGTGCCTTTGACCAACGGCATTGTCGGCCAGGTGTTTGGCATGAAGTACATGGCGACACTTTATGGCCTGGTCTTCTTGAGCCACCAATTAGGATCGTTCGTCAGTCTGACCATGGCCTCCTTGATCGAGCAAGCCGGCGGCTCGCTTGAGATCATGTGGTGGATTTGCATCGCCGTGAACGCGGTGGCGGTCTTGGTCCATTTGCCCATCGATCAACGCCCGCTCGCGCGTTTGACCGCCCAAAGCGCCCAAAGCGCCTAAGATCCCCATGGATCAAGGCTTTAGCCCGAACCGTTTTGCACTCAACCTGCTCACTGGGGTGGTTGTTGTGTGGGTCTTGGTGATGGGACTCTTGCTGGCCCTGGGCGCGCGCTTTGATCCGCCGCCTGGGCGCATGCTGGTGCTGTTCGCAGCCCACCAAAATCCCACCCAAGCGCTATCGCGGGTCGTTCGTCAGGATGGCCTGCTAATTGGTGGCGGACTGGCGGGCCGGCTGTGGAGCGTCTATGCGCCAGACCCTAACTTTGCCGCGCGGATGAGGCGCGAAGGCGCACTGGCCCTGTGGCGCGCGGATGCCTTCGACTGGATGTTTTCTAGCGGCTGCACGGGCGCGAGCCGGGCGCTGACCCGCGCAAAGCCAAGGCAATTACAATAAAGGATATGGACCATGGAACCAGTACAGCACGGCATTGATTACCTGGAGTTTCAGGTGCGCGACATGGCGTTGACCAAAGCGTTTTACGCGTCGGCGTTCGCCTGGCGCTATACCGACTATGGCCCCGCTTACTGCGAATTTGACTCTGGCAGCCTGAAAGGTGGCTTCGAGTTGGTCGAGGCTGGCGCAGCGCTGAGGACAGGCGGGGCACTGGTTGTGCTGTGGAGCGGCGACCTTGAAGCCAGTCTGACAGCAGTTCAGGAGGCCATATCTCAGCACGGCGGGCGGCTAACGCGTGAGATCTTCAGCTTTCCAGGCGGACGACGCTTTCAGTTCTGCGACCCCAACGAGCACGAGCTTGCGGTCTGGTCGCAATCCTAGCGCCGGTTGTCCGCCGTAGACACCTAAACGGCACACGCGCAAGTTAAGGCTGCCGTGTTGCCGGACCGCGCTGTCGCTCAGACTCAACGAGCGCTGCCCGGTCTCCCAAACAGCGCTCGCGATATTGCATTCGGCTCAGCGCCCCGGACCCGAGGCGCTGATTTCTGAGCTGGCTTAAGCCGCTTTGGCCATGTTGCGCAGCACGTAGTGCAAGATACCGCCGTTGCGGTAGTACTCGACCTCGTTGGCGGTATCGATGCGGCACAACAGGTTGACAGTCTCAGACGAGCCATCGGCGCGGGTGATGGTCAGCGGCACTTGCATGCGCGCTTGAATGCCATCAGCCAGACCGGTGATTGAGAAGGTCTCAGACCCATCCAAGCCCAGGCTCTCCTTAGAAACACCCTCAGGGAACTGCAGTGGCAGAACGCCCATGCCGACCAGGTTCGAGCGGTGGATGCGCTCGAAGGACTGCGCGATCACGGCTTGAACGCCCAGCAGGCGTGTGCCTTTGGCCGCCCAGTCGCGTGACGAGCCGGTGCCGTACTCTTTGCCCGCGATGACCACCAGCGGGGTGCCCTCGTCTTGGTACTTCATAGAGGCGGAGTAGACGTCCATCTCTTCACCGCTTGGCATGTGCTTGGTGTAGCCGCCTTCGACGCCGTTCAGCATCTTGTTCTTGATGCGGATGTTGGCGAAGGTGCCGCGCATCATGATCTGGTGGTTACCACGGCGCGCGCCGTAGGAGTTGAAGTCCTGCGGCAGAACCTGGCGCTCCATCAGCCACAAGCCAGCCGGTGCATCGCGCTTGATTGCGCCCGCCGGTGAGATGTGGTCGGTGGTGATGGAGTCGTCCAGCATCAACAGCGGGCGAGCACCTTCGATGTCAGAGAAGCCGCCAACGTCCATGCTCATGCCCTGGAAATAGGGTGGGTTTTGAACGTAAGTTGAGCCGTCGTTCCAGTCGTAGGTCAGACCGCCGCTCTGGGGGATCTTCTGCCAGTCTTCGGTGCCCTTAAACACGTCGGCATAGCGATCACGGAACATGGCGGGCGTCAAACACTGCTCGACAGTCTCGCTGACTTCGGCGTTGGTCGGCCAGATGTCTTTCAAGAAGACGTCGTTGCCGTTCTTGTCTTGGCCCAGAGGAACTGTCGTAATGTCCTCAACCATGGTGCCCAGCAGCGCATAGGCCACCACCAACGGCGGAGACGCAAGGTAGTTGGCGCGTACCAGTGGGTGAACGCGGCCTTCGAAGTTGCGGTTGCCTGACAGGACCGAAGTGACGTGCATGTTGTTGTCTGACACGGCCTGAGTCACGGCGTCAGGCAGCGGGCCTGAGTTACCGATACAGGTGGTGCAGCCGTAGCCAACCAGGTCAAAGCCCAGCGCGTCCAAGTGCTCTTGCAGGCCTGCTTTTTCCAGGTAGTCGGTCACAACTTGAGACCCAGGAGCCAAAGAGGTCTTGACCCAAGGCTTGGTGGTCAGGCCCAGCTCGTGCGCTTTCTTAGCCACCAAGCCAGCGGCGACCAGCACTTGCGGGTTGGAGGTGTTGGTACAAGAGGTAATCGAGGCGATCACGACGTTGCCGTTCTTCATTTCGAAGTCACCAGCATCGACGGTTTGGCCTGCGTCAACCTTCTCTTGGCCCATCAACTCCTTGTACTCAGCGGCAGCGTTGGACAGCAAGACGCGGTCCTGGGGACGCTTCGGGCCAGCCAAAGAGGGCTCGACGCTGGCAAGGTCCAGCTCCAACACGTCGGTGAAGACGGGGTCCGGGCTGTTGGCGTCGCGCCACATGCCTTGCGCCTTTGCGTACTCTTCGACCAAACGGACGCGGGATTCGTCGCGGCCGGTGAAGCGCAGGTAGCGACAGGTCTCAGCATCAATCGGGAAGAAGCCACAGGTTGCACCGTACTCGGGTGCCATGTTGGAGATGGTGGCACGGTCGCTCAGCGGCAGGTCGTTCAGGCCTGAGCCGAAGAACTCGACAAACTTGCCGACAACGCCTTTGGCGCGCAGCATTTGGGTCACGGTCAGTGCCAGGTCGGTGGTGGTGGTGCCTTCCTTCAGCTTGCCGGTCAGCTTGAAGCCGACCACCTCTGGAACCAACATAGAGACCGGCTGGCCCAGCATAGAGGCTTCGGCCTCGATACCGCCAACGCCCCATCCCAGAACGGCCAGGCCGTTGACCATCGTCGTGTGCGAGTCGGTGCCCACCAGAGTGTCAGGATAGGCAACGGTGCGGCCGTCTTCTTCTTTGGTCCAGACGGTTTGCGCCAGGTACTCGGTGTTGACCTGGTGGCAGATGCCGGTGCCAGGGGGGACAACGCGGAAGTTGGTGAAGGCGCTAGAGCCCCAACGCAGGAACTCATAGCGCTCTTGGTTGCGCTCGAACTCACGCTTTACGTTGGCGTCGAAGGCTTTGTCGTCGCCGAAATGGTCGATCATCACGGAGTGGTCAATGACCAGATCAACCGGGCTCAAAGGGTTCACCTTGGTCGGGTCCGCGTCCAGGCTCAGCATGGCATCGCGCATAGCGGCCAGGTCAACAACGGCGGGAACGCCGGTGAAGTCTTGCATCAAGACCCGCGCCGGGCGATAGGCGATTTCGCGCGCCATTTTGCGCTCTTTTTGCCAATCGGCGATGGCTTTGACATCGTCGGAGGTGACGATCTCTCCATCTTCCCAACGCAGCAGGTTTTCCATCAAGACCTTCAGAGAATAGGGCAGGCGGCTGACATCACCGACGCTCTTTTCTGCTTCTTTCAGGGAGTAATAGTCATAGTCTTTACCATCGACATTCAAGGTCGATTTGGTCTTGAGCGCATCGGTCAAAGGGCAGCCCTCCGTTGGCTTGTTCGTTGGGGTTTGAGACGCGAAAGCGGGTTGGCGGCTGGTTGCTGCTTCAGGAGCGCAGCGCTGCGGTTCAGTGCTGCCCCCGGGATCTGGCAATCTGGTGATCTGGCTCATGGTCTGAGCCTAGATTGAGCCGTTCTGTCGCCCCACGCGGTTTCGCGCTCTGCATAGCCCTTTCAGCCGCGAACTGCAATTGGATCAAAGCGCGCGCATGAAATTTGGTGTAAAGTCTGTCAATGTTCTGCTATAAGCGGTTTTATATCGTCAATGAACACATAGGGGAATAACAATGTTTTCGATGGGACCAATACAACTCCTGATCATTTTGCTTGTCGTCGTAGGGGCTTTCACATTGATCATCTGGCTCTTGGGGGGGAAGGGCAAGAAAAAGAGGTAGTTGCGGGTCCCAGTCAAAAAGAAACATTTTGGGGCTAGGGGCCGTGTGAGTTAACCTTTGTTCTTATCGTTAGAGGAGACGCGCGCATGGTCTGGATTATTGCTGGCATAGTGGCGCTGATCGTTGTGCTGGTTCTTATCGGATTGGTGGTGGACAAGAGCGCGCGAGCCAATCGCCGCACGAATAGCCGTGGCGGCGACGGGCAGAGCGCGGGCCATCCGATATTCGACGACCAAGACGACGACTAGGGCTGAGGCTTGTCGTTTTCTTCGCTCAGCGCTGCTTGCATGGCGCTGCGAATGGCGTGCCGCGCGCCTGCTTCCTCGGCGGGCAGATCCGTCGAAGCGCCGAGCGCGTCAACAACTCCTTGCTGATCCTGGCGGCTCTTGTTTTGGCTCAGCTTGTAGGTCGCGTCATTGGCATCGATGGTCAGGCGCACCGGTACAATGGCGCGCATCAGCGTGTTCAGGGTCTCAGCGCCGACCTTGTCTAGCGTCCAGGGTTGTTTGGGAGCCAGGCGAGCCTCAAATTCGGCGCTGGTCGCTGCCAGCACCGCGCGCAGCTCTTCTTGGGGCCTCAGCTCCAGGCATCCACGCAGGTGGATGGCCTGATAGTTCCAGGTCGGAACCTGCTCGGGGGTCTGATACCAGTCCGGCGAGACGTAGCAGTCGCCCAAGGTTACGGCCAGCACGGCGGCTTGCGGCCCGCGCTTGGCCAACTTGCGGGCGATGGGATTGCTGCGCACCAGGTGGGCATCGATCCACGCTGCCCCGTCGCTGGCGAACAACACGAAAGGGACATGGCTGAGCAAGGGGCCTTGGTCGGCCTCGTCGGCATTCAGCGCGAGCGTGCCAAAGCCCCGCGCAGCGGCGGCTTGCAGGTTGGCAGGATCTTGAGGACGGCGAAAAATGGCGTTTGGGTGCATGCACGGATCCTAAGCTGAATGAAAACGGAAAGGCAAGATTACTAACAGGCCAGAGCGTAGCGCCAGGCGACCTGCGACGGCATATCACTGCCCAGACCACCGCTAACCCCTTGAGCTCACCTTCAAGAGGTCTTAGCTGCTTAGTCTATGCCTCATCACGCCGAACGCCGATCCTCTCCCTATCGCGCGGACCAGTTGTTTGCTCTGGTCGAGCGGGTCGAGGACTATCCAAAATTTCTGCCCTGGTGCGTGGGTGCGCGGGTCAAGCGCTTACCCGCAGACGGCCCCTTGCTCCAGATGGAGGCCGATCTGATCTTGGGATTTAAGGGCATTCGCGAATCGTTCCGCTCGCGGGTCGTCAGCGATACTCAGGCCCTAACCATAGAGTCACGTTTGCTGCGCGGCCCCTTCTCGCATTTGGAAAACCACTGGCGCTTTGAGCCAAGCGAGCGCGGCTGCATCATTGATTTTCGGGTCGAGTTCAGCTTTAGCTCGCGCCTGCTGTCTACGGTTGTCGAGCCGCTATTCATGACCGCGCAAAAGCGCTTGGTAGCGGCTTTTGAAGAGCGTGCACACGCGCTCTATGGTGACGCGCACAGGCAGCCAGACCAGGATGTCTGGTCCTCCACCAGCTAATCAGCATCGGAATGTTTTGAGCTTGCCGGGGCTTCGCGCGTTAGCAATCGATGGGTTCCAGCTCTGTGCTGCGACATAAAAAGTTCACACGTTACATAAATTTTGGCTATGTTTGCTTGATGACGTCGAAGTGTGAGCGCCAGTTTGCAGCTTCGCTTTGGCCAACAAAAGGATCTGCCTTGTGACCTCTGTCTCTCTTCAAGCCGACGCCTGGCGCTGGCCGATCCCTAAAACCCTGTTACTGGTCCTGGCTGGGGTGTTGATGATGGTCCCGCCCATGACCGTCGATATGCTGTTGCCCAACCTAAACGCTATGGCTGACGAACTGAGCCGTAGCCCGGCGGACGTGCGCCAGGTGGTTCCCTTCTTCTTTATTGGTTTGGGGTTGGGTCACTTTATCTGGGGACCCATGTCTGATCGGTTTGGCAGGCGTCCCGCTTTGCTTGGAGGCATGGCGGTCTACGCGTTCGCTAGCATTGGTGCCTATTTTGCCACCAGCCTTGATGCCTTGCTCTGGTTACGGGTCCTGCAGGGCTTCGGCGGAGCCAGTGGCTTTTTGTTGGGCCGCGCCATTTTGCGCGACTGCTTTGAAGGTCGCGAGCTGGGCTGGGCGATTTCCGTGGCTTCGGGCGTTTTTGCGTTGGCCCCTGTATTTGCGCCCCTGTTGGGCTGGTCAGTTGGTGGCTTTTTGGGCTGGCGCGCAACCCTGGGCGTGACCACGGTCTATTGCCTGGTGATGTTGGCTATGGTCTTGTTCGTACTGCCCGAAACGCGGCTTAAGAGCCGCCCGTTGAGTGCTGACTACCTGTTCGGTGGCGTGTGGAGGATCTTGGCATCGCGCCAGTCGCGCCACTACCTCATTTTGGGGGTGTTTGTTGCGGCTTTGCTGCCGTTGATGCTGTCCAATTTGCCGGCTCTGTTCGTCAACCAGCTTGGCGTGTCACGCTTTGCGTTGACGCTTATTCTCTCCGCTTCCGGGCTGGTGATCATCGTAGGGCAGGTGGCAAACGCGCGCATTATCTCTCGGTTCGGATCTGCCGCCGCGTGCGCTCTCGGCGGGGGTTGCATCTTTGCCACCGCCTTGATTTTCGCCGCGTTGGTGGTCTTGGGTCACTTCGGGTTTGTCATGTTGACGGTCTTGGCTTTGGTCTTCTTTTCCTTCTACATGATCGCCTATTCCAATGTGACCGCGAAGGTGCTGGACCCCCATGGCGAACAGGTGGGGCTGACCGCGGCCTTCTTTGGCGTCGCCACCACGTCCGGCGGCTCAGCCATGACGGCGGTGGTCAACAGCTTGTCGGACACCACGCCGGGCAGCTTTGCCAGCGCCTACCTGATTTATGCGGTTTTGGTCATGGTTTTGGCGGTCTGGCCACTGTTGGCCTGGCCGAAGCGCAGGGCTTAGAGCGGGTTTCGGTGTCTTGCATTCACTCAACGCGCAGCTACCAGCGCCGCGCCTCCCTGACCGCTCTGCCGTCGGATAAGGCGTTGCAATAGACATCGACTTAAGACCTTGCACGGCGTGGAGTGACACGGCTTTGGCTTCACTGTTTGATTTTGACGCAAATGCGGTCTGCCGATCTTTGGCACAATCGAGCGCGATTGCTCGGGCTTTGCTTGTCTTATGATGTGAGCAGCGTTTGGCTCCATTTAAGAGCGCTGGTGCTGCTTGCTGCCTTGGTTCAATGAAAGTCGCGGCTGGGGAACAGGCGCTTGGCTTGTTCGCGAGGGTGGCGGGCGCTGGGGCCGTGGCCTCTAGTTCGAAGCGCCCCGGGACCATAAGGCTTGGACTGATGCGCGTCGGGCCTGCTCGCCCGGGCCACGGCTTGCAGGTGCTTGGGCACCTCGTCGCTGTGCGGCATGGAGCTGTGGATGGCGTCGTCCAGCGGGTGGCCGAGATCGCGCAGGCGGTCCGACAGATCCTCGATGGTCTGAGCAATCAGATGTACGACAATGCCCTCGCGCTCCAGGTGGCCGGTCACGCGCAGCAAGCGCCCACCCAGCACCGCGCGGCGAAAGCGGTCATAGACCTTGGGCCAGACCACGATGTTCGAAACGCCGGTCTCGTCCTCCAGCGTCACAAACACCACGCCTGAGGCCGTGCCCGGTCGCTGACGCGTAATCACTAAGCCGCAAACACTGGTGCGCTTGTCGGGCGCGCTAGCAAGCTGATCGTGCGGGGTTAAGCCCGGCAGGCTGGGACGCAGCAGCTCCATGGGGTGAGCGCGCAGGGTCAGGCGCATGGCGACATAATCCTCCACCACCTCCTCGCCTAAGTGCATGGCGGGCAGGCTAACGCGCGGTTCAAAGATACACTCGCCGTCGATGGGATCATTGAACAAGGGCAGGGGCTTGGGCGCACGGATCGCCTTGACCTGCCACAGAGCATCGCGGCGGGTCAGGCCAACGCCGGTAAAAGCATCGGCTTCGGCCAAGCGCTCTAGCACCGAAGGCGCCAGCCCCGCGCGCAGCCAGACCGATTCTGGGTCCTGGTAGCCGTTGCCGCGCGCCGCCTCGATCCACTGCGCGTCCTCTTTCTTAAAGCCCTTGATCTGGCGAAACCCGAGCCGCAGCGCCAGCGCGCCGTCGGCTCGCCGCTCCAGGAGGTTGTCCCAAGTGCTGGTATTGACGCAGACCGGCCGCACCTCGATTTGGTGGTCGCGGGCATCGCGCACGATCTGCGCTGGTGCATAAAACCCCATGGGTTGCGAGTTGAGTAGCGCGCAGGCAAAGACCGCCGGGTGGTGGCGCTTTAGCCAGGCCGAGACATAGACCAGCATGGCAAAGGCCGCAGCGTGGCTTTCAGGAAACCCGTAGTCGGCAAAGCCCTCGATCTGCGAAAAGCAACTGGCGGCAAAGTCGGGCTGATAGCCGCGATCCAGCATGCCTTGAATAAAGCGGTCGCGAAAGACGCTGATGGTGCCCAGGCGGCGGAAGGTGGCCAGCGAGCGGCGCAGGCGGTCGGCCTCTTCGGGGGAAAACCCCGCCGCCACCACCGCGATTTGCATGGCTTGTTCTTGGAACAAAGGCACGCCCAAGGTCTTGTCCATGACATCGCGCAAGGCCTCTGAGGGGTATGAGACCGCCTCTAACCCCTGACGGCGGCGCACATAAGGCTGGACCATGCCGCCTTGAATGGGGCCAGGGCGCACAATGGCCACCTCGATCACCAGGTCATAGAAAATGCGCGGGCGCATGCGTGGCAAGAAGTTCATCTGCGCGCGGCTTTCGACCTGAAACACCCCGACGGCATCGGCCACGCACAGCATGTCATAGGTGGCCGTATCGCCTTGGGGAATGCTGGCGATCGACAGGCGTTGGCCCTCGTGCTGCTCCAGCAGATCAAAGGCCTTGCGGATACAACTCAGCATACCCAGGCCCAGCACATCGACCTTCAAAATGCCCAGCGTGTCGATGTCGTCCTTGTCCCATTCGATGATGGTGCGATCATCCATGGCGGCGTTTTCAATCGGGCAAAGCTCGTCCAGCCGCCCCTTGGTGATGACAAAGCCGCCGACGTGCTGACTGAGGTGGCGAGGAAAGCCGATCACCTCACCGATCAGGCGCAGGGTCAGCGCCAGGCGGTGGTCGTCGGGGTCCAAGCCCAGCTCTCGCACGCGGTCCATATCGGCCCCCTCGCGTGAAGAGCCCCAGATTTGTCCCGAAAGGCTGGCGGTCACATCTTGCGACAGGCCCATGACCTTGCCCACCTCACGAATGGCCGCGCGCGAGCGAAAGTGGATCACCGTTGCACAGAGCCCGGCGCGGTGACGGCCATACTTTTGATAGATCCACTGGATCACCTCCTCGCGGCGCTCGTGCTCGAAATCCACGTCGATATCGGGCGGCTCTCCGCGATACTTGGAGACAAAACGCTCAAACACCATGGAGATTTGCTCGGGACTGACATCGGTGATGCCAAGCAGATAGCAGAGGATCGAATTGGCCGCCGAACCGCGCCCTTGGCACAAAATCCCCTGCGAGCGCGCATACTGCACAATGTCGTAGACGGTCAGGAAGTAGGCGGCGAAGCCCAGCTCCTCCACCAAGCGCAGTTCCTTGGCCATCAACTCGTTCACGCGCGGGCTCGGGCCTTGCGGGTAGCGGCGCGCCACACCGGCCTCGGCCAAGCGCTGGAGGCGGATTTGGGCAGGCTCGGTCTGCGAGACCTCGTCGGGGTATTCATAGCTCAGCTCGCTGAGGCAAAAGGAGCAGCGCGCGGCAACCTCCAACGTGCGGCGCAAGGCGGCCGGGTGATCGCGAAAAACCCGCGCCATGTCGCCACCGCCCTTCAAGCGGCGCTCGGCATTGGGCAGCGCGCGGGTGCCGATCTGGTCGATGGTGATATGCTCACGCATGCAGGTCAGCACGTCCGCCAACTGGCGACGCTGAGCGCGGTGCATCAGCACATCACCGACCGCCACCATAGGCGCTGAGGCCTTGAGTGCCAGGCGTGCGCAGGCGGCCAGATAGTCTTGATCGCTGCCATCATAGCGGGGGGCAGCTCCCAAGTAGACCGCGCCTGGAAAGCGGCGCTGCAGCGCCGTCAGCTCGCGAACCAGCGCCGTGCTCAAGGGAGCCAGCCCCCCCTGGTCCTTGCCCTGGCTCATGCCCTGGCTCTTATCCTGGCCCTGGGGCAGCGCGATCAGGATCAGACCTTGCCCGCCGTGCAGCAGATCGGCCATCGCCAAACTGCATGCGCCTTTGTCCGCGCGGCGCTTGCCCAGCGTTAGCAGGCGGGTCAAGCGTTGGTAGGCGGCCCGGTCTCGCGGCAGCGCCAGCCAGTGCGCGCTGCTGTCGGTCAGCACCAGGCGCGCGCCAACGATGAGTTTGGGCAGGGGCTGTTGGGGCAAGCCTGCCTCCTGCTCCGTCTGTTCGCGCTTCAACTCCTTCAGCGCTGCATAGGCCCGCACCACACCGGCCAGCGAATTGCGGTCGGTGATGGCAATAGCGGCTAGCCCCAACTCTGCGGCGCGGATCACGTACTCCTCAGGGTGCGAGGCCCCACGCAGAAAGCTGAAATTGCTGGTGGCGCAGAGTTCGGCATAGTCGGGTGCTGCGGGCGGGGTCGCGACCGGCTCGGGTTGCAAGAAGTAAGGGCCAAGCGCAGAGGGCGGTCTGTCCTGTGGGTCGCAAGCCTGGCTCATGCAAACTCCCCTTGCACGAACCAAGCCGGGCGCTGGGGCGTATAATAGAGCCAGAGGCGGCGGCCTTGCTGGGTCTCTACTCGCCAATAGTCACGCAAGCCTGTGTCCCAGCCGCTGTCCTCGCACCACCATTCGGGCGCGATGCGCTCGGGGCCGATGGCGCGGACGGTGGTCAGAGCCAAACGCCGCCAGCTAAAGCGCTGCGGTGGGCGGTTGCCGCTGGCCTCAATCGGCTCGGCCGGGAAGATGCGCAAGGGACGCGACGATGGCCCGTTGGGCGCTTGCATCCAGGCCTGGAGCGGTTGCAGCCGCGCCAGCACTGCGGGCAGCAAGCGAAAGCTGCGCTCGGGAATATGGGTGTCGTTGGGTACAAAGCGCTGGATATTCTCCAGTCCGATGCGCGTGCCTAAGCGGGTGATGAGGTCGTCCAAGCGTTCCTGGCTGTGATCGCTGACGATATAGCTGGTTTGCTGGCTGGCCATGGGTTCGACCAGCGTTGCCTCTAAGCGCAGCTGGTCGATGCCATAGCCCGCATCAACCGCGCTGACCCCGCGCTCAAACAGGGGCAAGATGCTGGCGGGATCGCGCATGGGTCGGGCCAGACGCAAAGGCAGATCCAGGCTGGCTTGATCGACCCGCCGCAGCGTGAGGCAGAGCCGTAGTGCGCCCATCTCCTGCGTCTTCAGTTTGGCACAGAGCCCCTCCAGCAAGCGCTGGGTGCCGGCCTTAACATCAGCGCTGAGGCCAATGGGCTCGGGCAGGGTGAGGCGGAGCCCAAAGTGTGGGGGCTCGGGCGCGGGGTCCAGCGCCTCGGGCAGCTCACCCAAAGCCTGGTCGAGCCGCAAAAACAGCGCTGGGCCAAAGCGCCGGGCCAGCGGCGCACGTGGGGAGGCAGCCAGGCTGGCGATATTGCGCAGGCCCAGGCGTTGCAGGGCGACCACGGTTTTTTCGTCCAAACGCAGCGCCGAGACGGGCAGGGTGCCCAGAGCGCGCAAGGTTTCACCGGCGACCGCCAAAGCCTGACCCGCCTGCGTTTGTTGCGCCGCATAGTGCGCCAGCGCCCAAGCCGCACCGCGCGTATCGGCGAGCCCCAAGCACAGCTCTATCCCTGCGGCGGCCATGCTGTGCTGCATCTGCGCCAGCATAGCCTCCTCACCACCGAACAGGTGCGCCGCGCCGGTGATCCGCAGCACCAGGCCATCGTTGCCGTCAAAACCGACCCAAGGGCAATAGCGCAGCGCCCAGCGATGCAGGGTCTGCAAAAAGGCTCGGTCGGCTTCGGGCTCAGCGGGACGGCTTTGCAGCTCAGGACAAAAGGCGCGCGCGTCTGAATAGGCCATGCCGCGATGCAGGCCTTGGCGCTCGGCTGCCCGGTTGAGGCAATAGAGGCGGTTGGCGTTGTTCTGCTTAAGGGTCAGCGCGAAGGGTGCATCTTCCAGCCCTTCGAGCGGGCGCAACCTTAGGGCTCGGTCACTCGCGAGCCGCGGAAACCAAGCGCAAACGACGCGTTGACCAATCCCATCGAACATTCCAGGCTCCCAATATTCCTGATTTGTTCTTTATAAGAGACCAACGCTGTCGTGTCCAGTCCTGCGCATGGCCTTGGGCAGAGATTTCTGACCCAGGCTCCGGCCCGCAGTACCAGCGGGTTTCGGCGGCGTTGCTGCCATGTCCTTGGGCGATAAGGCACAGACCCGTGCTGTGCCCGGTCTTGGCAGCCAATTGTAAGCGGCGGCCCGCCGTCAGATCCAGGGGCTTACCAAGCTCCATCACCACCAGACTAACAGCACCGTCACGCAAAGATTCTTCAGCGATTGCAAGCAGTTCTTTGTGATCCCTGGCCTTGGCGATCAACACCCGCGCTGGATCTAAGAAGCCTGCCAAGCCCTGAGGATTGAGGGTTTCTGAACGCCAAGCCTCCAGGCACCAAACCAAGGCACCCTCGCGCTGAGTGGCTGCAATGGCCGCAAAACTGGTGGCACCCGCACCCTGGACTTCATGGACGCGGTCGCGTTTTAGAGGAAAGCAATGAGAGAAATCGGCGCTCATGATGTTCTCATAGAAGAACATTATGAGGGAGTCCAGCGAGGAGTGCAAGCCAGCCTTTCGCGGACGTACAAACGACTTTACATAACGGAAATATGTAAGAATACTTAAAACGCAGCGTCAACCTTGACCACACACAGAGAGTGTGAAGCTGAACGTTCCGATAAGAAACTTAACGCAATGACTAAACCAAATTCACGCCACGATGAAACTTCCACAAAGCGACAAACAATCATTGAACGCTTTGCAACGTTGATACAAGCTTTATCCGCATTGGCTACTCTAATATTGGCTGTTATTTTAGCTGGACACCCGCATCAACGGTTGATTTGAGCACGCGGTGGCAAGTTTTTTGCTCTGGCGCTCTATGGCATCCACGCCAGGGCGCGCATTGGCTCTGATTTTCCTGTTTTGGGTGGTTGATTGGGC
>JAUIBT010000020.1 GCA_030428255.1 Alphaproteobacteria bacterium
CAATCCGCGCCCACTGCTCATCAGAAAACCAGAAGAAATCTGTCATTCATCGTGCCTCCTCGCTGGAGGCAGTTGAATCACAACACGAAGCCGCTGTGAATCCCGTTTATGGGTCCGGACCCTAGATCTGAGCGCCGATCTAGTCCCGGTGTGTGACCGTGCGGGCGTCAAAAGATGCCCGCTTCCAAGCCATAGGCCATGGCCTGACCCAACTCTTCCAGCTCTTGCGGCCAGGCGTCTTGCCAGGCGCCGCGCAGCACCATGGCCTCTTGCACGGCGCGCCACCGCAGCCCGGTGGTGATGCTGTCGATGGCCCGGCGGGTGCCGGTGCCGTCGTGGCCCGCGCGGATATAGACCGCCATGGGCAGCCCTTGTTTGTGCTCGATGACGGCGTAATAGCAGCGGTCGAACATGTCCTTGGTCGCGCCCGCCATATAGCCCAGATTTTCTGTTGTTCCCAAAATCAGTCCGTCGCAGTCCAAGATGTCCTGCGGCTGGGTGTCAAAAGGTGACAAGAGGCGCGAGCTCACGGCCTCAACGCTCTGGGCACCGCGCAAGACACTCTCGGCCAGAGCGCGGGTGTTGTCAGATGGAAGGTGGGCGATGATTAAAAGCTGTGGCATGGACAAAGGCTAGAGCGCTTGCCGGAGATGTGCAAGTTGGTCGGCCCGCAAATCACCTATCCAGATAGGGACTGCGCTGCGGACGCACGGTCAATTCTGTGACACAAGCACGGTTTGGCAAGCTCAGCGCTAGGCTGGCTGCATCGGCGATATCATCGATCTGGATCATCTTGGCGGGGTCCAAGACCTGCGGGTTGGTTAGGCCGGTATGGACGAAACCTGGGTGGATCATAGTCAAACCCACGCCATCTTCGCGCACCTCTTCGAACAGGGCCTTGGCGAAGCCCTCCAGCCCGTGCCGCCCGGCACAGTGGGCGGCCATGCGCGGCATACCGATCTTAGCATACATGCCCGCGATATAGAGATAGTGGCCGCCGGTTTGACGCATGCGTGGCAGGGTCAAAGCCGTTAGCTGCATGGGGGCGTGCAAGATTGCTGCTAGCGTGCGATTCCATTCGCCCAGGGCGCCTGGGCCTGAGTCTAGCGCCCGCCCGCCGCCTGCGGAAAACACAAGCGCTTGCAGATCGCGTCTTGCCGAGGCCTGCTCGGCTAGGGAGGCAACTTGATCGGGGTCGGTGAGGTCTGCTGTGAGGGTGTGGCAGTCTGCGCCCAGGCCCTGAATATCGCTGCAGATGCGCTCAAGGCGCTCAGGATCGCGGCCATGCGCTAAGATCGACCAGCCTTGCTGGGCCAGAAGTCGTGCGATGCCGCCGCCTATGCCGCCACTTGCGCCGACGACCAGAGCCGTTTTTGTCATGAAAGCCTCCTGTTGCCTAAGGGCTGGCCACCCAGTGCCAGGAGCCAGTCTAACCCCTTTGCCGCTCATGAAAAAGACGGCGGCAAATTCCGTTGTGGCGCAGGGCTTGGATTAAGCCTCCAGGCCCACCAGCGCGCGGGCGAAGCCTTGTGGATCGAAAGGAGCCAGATCGTCCAAGCTCTCACCGACGCCCACGGCGTGAATGGGCAGGCCAAAGCGGTCCGCAAGTCCGACAATTACGCCGCCGCGCGCCGTGCCGTCCAGCTTGGTAACAATCAGCCCGCTGACGTCGATCAGTTCTTTGAAGGTCGCCACCTGGTTGATGGCGTTTTGCCCCGTCGTGGCGTCCAGAACCAACAAGGTGTCGTGCGGGGCGGTGTCGTCCAGCTTCTTGACCACCCGCACCACCTTTTGCAGTTCGGCCATCAGGTCGGCCTTGTTGTGCAGGCGGCCAGCAGTGTCGATGATCAAGACATCGCAGCCCTCGGATCGCGCCCGCTCAACGGCCTGGTAGGCAACGGCGGCCGGATCGCCGCCCTCGGCGCCGGTGACGATGGGTACGCCCGCGCGCTCGGCCCAGACCTGGAGCTGGCCAACGGCAGCCGCGCGGTAGGTGTCGGCGGCGGCCAACATGACGCTGAGCCCTTGCGACTGAAACTGGTGCGCCAGCTTGCCGATGGTGGTGGTTTTGCCCGCACCATTGACGCCAGAGACCAGCAAGACGTGCGGCTTGCGCTCGGGCTTGATGTCCAAGGCAAAGGCGACAGGCTCCAGTATACCTGCGATGATGTTGGCCAGCGCTTCACGGAAGCCTTGGTCGCTGGCCTCACGGCCAAAATGTGTGCGCCGCAGTTCGGCAGCGATTTTGGCCGACGGCTCGACGCCCAAATCGCCCATAATGAGCTGATCTTCCAGTTCTTCCAAGGCCTCGTCAGAGATGCGCCCGTTGCTGATTAGGCTCGATAGGCCCGCTCCCAGTCGCGACGAGGTCTTAGCGAGCCCTTGGCGCAAGCGCTGGGCCCAAGACAGGCGCGCAGGGGCGTCGGGCTGAGCGGGCTGTTCAGGCTCGGGCTGCGCGGCTCCTGGTTGCGCGGCTTCTGGCTGCCCAACTTCTGGCTGCGCGCTGTACTGAAGCTCAGTGCTTTGCTGTTCACTGTCTTTCTGTTCAGTGTTTTGCTGTTCACTGTTTCTCTGTTCTGCGGGATCTTGCTTCTTGCGGCCCCAACCAAATAAACGCATGCGTGGATCTTTCTTCGTCGCAGAGGTTAAGACAGAACAGCGGCCGACAGGGGCTGACCCGCCAAGCTTGGCGCAGCATTGCCCGGCGCGGCGGCAGCGTTAGTCTGGACTTCAACCTCGACCAACTGGCCTGCAGCAAATCCCGGCAGCGCCAAGGGCAGGAATTGAGGACTACGCGCCACCCCGCCTTGTTCGGTCAACGCCGTGCAGCGGCTGCCGATCTGGCTCTGGCTAAAGGCGGCCAGCGCAGCATCGCCAGCGGCCCGCAGTCGCGCGGCGCGCTCCTTGCGCAGCGGCTTGGCCACCTGCGGCATGCGTGCGGCGGGCGTGCCCTCGCGCTCGGAATAGGGAAAGACGTGCAAATAGATCAGCCCGCAGTCCTCGATCAGCGCCAGGCTGTCTTGGAACTGCTCTTCGGTCTCGGTGGGAAAGCCTGCGATCAGGTCCGCACCGAACACCACGTCAGGGCGCAGCGCGCGGATCTGGCGGCAGACCCGCAGCGCGTCGGCGCGCAGGTGGCGGCGCTTCATACGCTTTAAGATCAGGTCGTTGCCCGCCTGTAAGGAGAGATGCAGGTGGGGCATGAAGCGCGGCTCGTTGGCCAGGACGTGCAGCAGGTGTTGATCAATTTCAATGCTGTCGATGGACGACAAGCGCAGGCGCGGCAACTCCGGCACAGCGGCCAGCAGACGGCGCACCAGTTGGCCCAACGAGGGCGCGCCCGGCAGATCGGGCCCATAAGAGGTGATGTCAACACCGGTCAGCACCACCTCTTTTGTGCCGTTTTCAACCAAGCGGCGCACTTGCTCGATCACATCGCCCATGGGGACCGAGCGGGCATTGCCCCGGCCATAAGGGATAATGCAGAACGTGCAGCGGTGGTCGCAGCCTTGCTGAACCTGGATAAAGGCGCGGGTCTGCTGGTCAAAGCCGTCGATCAGTTGCGGCGCAAGGCTGGTGGCTTGCATGATGTCGTTCACCTGCACGCGGGCTTGGTCGTCGCTGGCGCCCCAAGCTTCGGCGGTCAGTTTTTCTTCGTTGCCCAGCACGCGGGCGACTTGCGGCATACCCGCAAACCGCTCGGGCGCGATCTGGGCGGCACAACCGGTGACGATGATCGGGCGCTCGGGGGCTTGGCGGTGCGCACGACGAATGGCCTGCTCAGCCTGGCGTTGGGCTTCAGAGGTCACGGCGCAGGTGTTAATGATCAAAGCGTCATCCAGCCCGGCGGCCTCGGCGTGGCGGCGCATGACCTCGCTTTCATAAAAATTGAGTCGGCAGCCGAAGGTCTGAATGCGCAAACCCGCTGCCAAGGGCGCGTCGCTGTGCGCCTCGGCACCTGGCTGGTCGTTGGCTGGTGGCTCGGGGGAGGGGGTGTTAGCGTGGCGTATCGACAAGGCCGTGATCGTCTAGCAAGAGGGTGGCGCTGAACACATAAGAATAGGGGCCGCTCATGTCCACCGTTCCGTCGTCCCGCCAATCGATCCGCACCGAACCGCCGGGCATGAGCACGCGCACTGAACGGTCAGTCAGCCCGCGCCGCATGGCAGCGGTAGCGGTGGCGCAGCTCGACGAGCCGCTGGCCAGGGTGGGCCCAACGCCGCGCTCCCAGATTAGGATCTGGATGGTTTGCCGGTCCCAGACCTTGATCAATTGCACATTGGTGCGTTCGGGGAACAAGGGGTGATGCTCGATGGTGGGGCCGATCAGATCGCGCAAAGCCTCGCTGAGATCATCGACGAAAAACGAACAGTGCGGATTGCCGACGCTGGTGGCCACGGGCTGGCTCAGGCCTTCGATGGACAGGGGCAGGGCGGTTGTATCGAGGTCTTCGGCGAGCGGAATCGCCTGCCATTCGGTTTGCACCGGCCCCATGTTGACGCGAATTTCCGGATTTCCATCTTGGGTGTCGCGCACGGCGGGCAGCAGCCCGGCGATGGTTTGGATGGTGACTTGATCGCGCCCGGTCTCGTGCATCACCAGATCTGCAATACAGCGGGTGGCGTTGCCACAAGCCCCCGCTTCTGAGCCGTCGGCGTTCAAGATGCGCATGAAGACATCGGCCTGCTGGCTGGGCTCCAGCACAATCAATTGATCAAAGCCCACGCCTTTGTGGCGGTCTGCGATGGCCTGGGCCTGCTGAGGATTGGGGCGAAAACCCAATGCATCGCCACCCCGAAGCCGCGCGGTGGGGCCAGGGATGGCATCTGGCGCGCGCGCATCTATGACAACAAAGTCGTTGCCGCAGCCGTGCATTTTGAGGAAGGGGATCTGGATCATGGCTCCGCTTTTGGCATGATTGTCAGGGCCGCTCAAGCGTTCTGCGGACCTCAGGGGCTCAGAATGTGGCGGCAGGGATCATAATAAGGCAAGCCTGTGGCATATGTGTGGTGGCGCTTTGACGTTACGCCACAATCTTAGCGACCCTTGTGGCGCTGGCCGGAGTTTGCAGGCTGCGACTCTCAGGGGTTTGCGGGCTGCATACTGCGAAATTCGCCCGCATTTTGCAGTTTGCCTCGCGATGAGCCTTTCACACTGGGCAGGGAGCTGTTGAAGTTCAGATGTCGCCTCGTCCCGGTCGCAAATCCATCTTCGGACGGCTGACCGGGCAGGGCGGCACGAGTTGTCTTTTATGTTTCCTCCCTCAACTCTTCGGCCGCTCAAAGCCATTTGGACATCGATACCAGCCAGCCAGCCACTTTCTGTTATCAGCCCTCATGCGAGCGGCTTTTTTGTGGCCAAAATTCTGGCGTGCGGGCCCACCAACCCGCGACAAAGCAACAGCGCTTGACCGTCCCGCCCTTTTCCTTTAGACACCGGCCCACAATCTAAGCATGACGGGATCTTTGTGTTTGATCCCCCGCTCGTCCGCGAAGGCTCGCGCACGGGCGTTTTTTGCATTGGATGACGGGAAGACTGCATGTTTGAAGGTTTGGGCAATCGCCTGACGGGAATTTTTGACGGACTTCGTGGGCGCGGTGCGCTGAGCGAGGATGACGTCAAGAAAGCCATGCGCGAAATTCGCGTCGCCTTGCTTGAGGCCGACGTGGCCCTGCCGGTTGCCAAGTCCTTTATTGATCGCGTGCAAGCCAAGGCCGTTGGCCAAGAGGTGGTGCGCTCGGTCACGCCAGGCCAGATGGTGGTCAAGATCGTCAGCGATGCGCTGGTGGACATGCTGGGCTCTGAGGCGTCAGAGCTCAAACTGATCGGCGAGCCGCCCCTGGTCTATCTGATGGTCGGCCTGCAAGGCGCGGGTAAAACCACCACCACCGGCAAGCTTGGAAAGCGGCTGAAAGAGCGCGACCGCAAGAAAGTGCTGATGGCCTCTCTGGATACCCGCCGCCCGGCTGCGCAAGAGCAGTTGGCCGTACTGGGCCGCCAGACCGGCGTTGACACTCTGCCCATCGTGCCAGGCGAAGCGCCCGTTGCGATCACCAAGCGCGCCCAGACCGTCGCGCGCATGCAGGGCTATGATGTCCTGATTTTGGATACCGCGGGCCGCTTGACCATCGACCTTGAGCTGATGGAAGAAGTGCGCGCGGTGCGCCAGGTCTGCAAACCGGTTGAAACCCTGTTGGTGGTCGATGCGATGACCGGCCAGGACGCGGTGCAGACCGGCAAGGCCTTCCACGAAGCGCTGGATTTGACCGGTATCGTGCTAACGCGGATCGACGGCGATGCGCGCGGCGGTGCGGCCTTGTCAATGCGCGAGGTCACCGGCTGCCCCATCAAGCTGATCGGTGAAGGCGAGGGCATGGATGCCCTGGATATCTTCCACCCCCAGCGGATCGCCAATCGCATCCTGGGCATGGGCGATGTGGTCAGCCTGGTCGAAAAGGCCGCTGAGCACTTCGAAGAAGCCGAAGCCCAGAAGATGGCCAAGAAGCTTCAGAAGGGCCAGTTTGATCTCAACGATCTGGCGGGCCAACTGAAGCAAATGCAGAACATGGGCGGCATGGGCGCGCTGATGAAGATGCTGCCCGGTGGTGCCAAGATGCAAGAGGCCATGAAGGGCGCCAATGTCGATGATAAAATGATCAAACGGCAATTGGCGATCATCTCCTCCATGACCCCCCGCGAGCGGGCCAAGCCCGAGCTGCTTAAGGCCAGCCGGAAAATTCGCGTGGCCTCGGGTTCGGGCACCAGCGTGCAAGACGTCAACAAGCTGCTGAAGCAGTTCAACGACATGTCCAAAATGATGAAGCGCATGAAGAAGATGGGCAAGAAGGGCGGCGGCGGCTTCCCTCCCATGGGTGGCGGAATGCCCCCCGGCTTCGGCGGTGCTGGCGGCCTCGGCGGTGGCGGCTTCCCGGGCTTTGGCGGGCGCTAACTCTCTGTTTCTCGACCAGCGTTGCGGGTCGAGCTTTGTTTAAAACATATCAAACCAACACTTGAATATCTGAAGGAAATCAAACTCCTATGTCTACGAAGATCCGTTTGGCCCGTGGTGGCTCCAAGGCCCGCCCTTTCTACCGCATCGTGGTTGCTGACAGCCGTATGCCTCGCGACGGCCGCTTCATCGAGCGCCTGGGCTCTTACAACCCCATGCTGCCCAAAGATCACGATGAGCGCGTTGTTATCCGTGACGCTGAGCGCGTGAAGTATTGGTTGAGCAAGGGCGCTCAGGTTACCGACCGTGTTCACCGCATGCTGTCGGCCACCAGCGATGCTGAGGGCAATGCTCTGATGGCTGCGCGGTCTGTCCCAAGCCAGACCAAGAAGAGCGAGAAGTCGCAAAAGACCCTGGATCGTGAGCAGGAAAAGGCTGATAAGCTGGCTGCTGCTGCCGAGGCCGCTAAGGAAGCCGCTGAGGCTGCTGCGTCAGACGCTGGCGAATAAAAAGCCTTGTGAAGGCGGCCGCAGTTTGGTCCGGGAGCCACTTATAGCTCCGTGCGGCCTGTTTGCGGCTCGCCTAGCGCCTCGTCGCCCATATGTTTGACGCTTATCTTTCCGCCTTCTTGCTGCTGTTCGTGGTCGTCGATCCGCTCGGAAACATTCCCTTGTTTCTGGCGGTAATGGACCACATGCCAACTCGGCAGATGCAGCGCGCTGTGCTGGTCTCGGTACTGGTTGCTACGCTCATCTTGGCGGGTTTTGCCTTGGCAGGCACGGCGCTTTTGTCCTATCTGGGCATTTCCTTTGCCTCGTTTAAGGTTGCGGGTGGCTTGGTGCTGTTCAAGTTGGCGCTGGATATGCTGTCCTCAAAGCGCCAGGAACGGCGCCAGTCGAGCGTTGAAAGCGACGATGCCAGCGCGCCGCCAGAAAGCGTTGTGGTCTTTCCTTTGGCCACGCCACTGCTGGCCGGACCGTCCGCCATTGCCTCGGTGATGGTGGTGATCTCACAAAACGCTGACGACCACAGCTTGCAGATTACAGGCGCTTTGGCGCTGGTGTCGGTCATGATCGCAGCGGCAACCATCTTGTGGCTCGCTGCGGCGGCACGCAAGTGGATCAACGCTCAGGTTATGGCGGTGATGTCGCGGGTTATGGCGATTATTCTGGCGGCACTGTCGGTTCAGTTTGTAGTCGATGGCTTGCGGGAGCTGGGCTTGGTCCCGGGACTCTAGGTCTGTCAGCCCATTCTAGAAAGGCGAGTCGGCCTGCCAGAGCCTGGTGGCCTCAGCCCTTCCCTTACAAAGTTGCGAGCATGAAAAAATTCTATAGCCAAGCCTCCGCTGGCCCGACCGACGATGGCTTCGGGTTGTTCTTGGATGGTAAGCGCATGCAGACTCCGGCTAAAAAGCCGTTGAGTCTGCCCAACCAGGCCTTGGCATCGGCCATCGCAAAAGAATGGGCTGCGCAGGTCGATACCATCGAGCCGCAATCCATGCCGCTAACCCAATTGGCAGCCACCGCCCAAGACCGCATGAGCCAGCAGGAGGTTCCCGCTGGCCAGGAAAGCGAGCGTGACAAGACCTTGCGCATCCTGGCTGAGTACGCGGCCACCGATCTGTTGTGCTACCGCTCGACCCACCCCCAGCTCGCCGAGCGCCAAGCGGCGGCTTGGCAGCCATGGCTCGATTGGGCAGCGGGCGCGCATGGCATTGTTTTGCATCACACCCAAGACCTTATGCCGATCGCCCAGCCCGAAGCCTCGATGGCCCAGGTGGCTCAGCGTCTGGCGGCCATGGACCCTTGGGAGTTGACGGCCTTTATGGTGCTGTGTCCGGGGTTGGGATCGTTTGTGCTGGCGTTGGCGGTGCGTGATCTGAACTTGAGCGCTGAACAAGCCGTCAAGCTGGCCAGTTTGGACGAGGCCTTCCAAGAGGAGACCTGGGGCAAAGACGACGAGGCGCGCCAGGCTCTGGCGGCCAAGCAAGCCGATCTAGAAGGCGCTGAGCGCTTCTTGCAGTTGCTCTAGCGCGCTGTGCCGCTGGGGCACGGCACAGCTTTGCAAAAGCCGCGACGCCCGCTGGCGTGGGCCTTTACAAATCCCTGATCTGCCTGCGCGCATCGCTTCTCTTTTCAAGCCCGCGCGCGCATGATATCTCCATTGGGTTGCTCTCCTAGGTAGTGGAGCTGCGATTGTGGAACCGGCTCGATTTGCGCCCCCCACTCTTCGCAGGCGCAAGGTGTGAGGAGAGCAGCCGCCACAAAGCCGAGACAATAACAACAGGAAACGACCATGGATGCAGTGACCTTGCTGGAGCAAAAACGCGGCGAGGCCCGCTTAGGCGGTGGCCAAGTTCGGATCGACAAACAACATGCCAATGGCAAGCTGACCGCACGCGAACGGATCGACGTCTTGCTCGATCCGGGATCGTTTGAAGAATACGACATGTTCGTTACCCACCGATGTGTGGATTTTGGCATGGACAAGGATCACATCCCCAGCGACGGCGTTGTCACCGGTCACGGCACGATTGGCGGCCGCACGGTGTTTGTCTTCTCGCAAGATTTCACAGTGTTTGGCGGCTCTCTGTCAGAGACCCACGCGGCCAAAATCTGTAAGGTCATGGAGCAAGCCCGCAAGGTCGGCGCGCCCATCATCGGCCTGAACGATTCGGGCGGCGCGCGCATTCAAGAGGGCGTGGCCTCGCTTGGCGGCTATGCCGACGTGTTCCAGCAGAACGTCCTGTCCTCTGGCGTTATCCCGCAGATCTCGATGATCATGGGCCCTTGTGCCGGTGGTGCGGTCTATTCGCCCTCGATCACCGACTTTACCTTTATGGTCGAGGACAGCTCCTACATGTTCGTGACCGGGCCGGATGTGGTGAAAACCGTGACCCACGAGACCGTAACAGCCGAGGAGCTGGGCGGTGCCTCCGCGCACACCACCAAATCTGGCGTGGCTGATCGCTCGTTTGAAAATGATATCGTGGCGCTCAAGCAGTTGCGCCGCTTCGTGTCCTTCTTGCCCAGCTCAAACCGCGAAAAAGCGCCTGAGATGGATCAGCATGACCCCAAAGATCGCGATGTTGCTGCGCTGGATCGTATTGTGCCAGTTGATCCCAGTGTGCCCTACGACATGCACGTCATCATCTCTAAGATGGTGGATGCGGGCGACTTCTTTGAGCTCGCGCCCAAGTACGCAGCCAACATTATCACCGGTTTTGCCCGCATGGGCGGTCAGACCGTCGGCATTGTCGCCAACCAGCCCTTGGTGCTGGCGGGATGTTTGGACATCGCGGCCTCGATCAAAGCCGCGCGCTTTATTCGCTTTTGTGATGCTTTCAGCATTCCGGTTGTCACCTTGGTGGACGTGCCGGGCTTCTTGCCGGGCGTTGGCCAAGAGCACAATGGCATCATTAAGCACGGTGGCAAGCTGCTGTATGCCTACGCTGAAGCGACCGTGCCCAAAGTGACCGTCATTACTCGCAAGGCCTATGGCGGTGCTTATGACGTGATGGCCTCCAAGCACCTGCGCGGCGATGCCAACTACGCCTGGCCGACCGCCGAAATCGCGGTCATGGGTGCCAAAGGCGCGGTGGAGATCATCTTCCGCAAAGACTTGGGCGATCCGGGCAAGATCGCGGCGCACACCAAGTCCTATGAGGACAAGTTTGCCAATCCGTTTGTGGCCGCTCAGCGCGGGTACTTAGACGATGTGATCATGCCGCACGGCACGCGCCGCCGGGTCATCAAGGCGCTGGACATGCTTAAGTCGAAGAAGCTGGACAATCCCTGGCGCAAGCACGGCAATATCCCGCTCTAAAGCGGACTCTCGGATGGTCCCTGGGATGGTCCCTGAAGTCGCATTTGTGGGCCGTAGGCGCGCCTGTGCCGGGCCGTACTCGCCGCGCGCTGTGGCCGCCAGGCCTGTCAGACCCAAAGCTGTTTGACACTGTGGCCAATACAACAAAGAGCCCGCCACCCTGATTGAGGTCAGGTGGCAGGCTCTTTTTTTGTTTGCGCCTCAGGCTTCGCCAGTGCTGCGATGTCAGTGCTGCGATGTCAGTGCTGTAAGGAGGTTGGCTGCCTGCCTTGCTCACACCTGGCTCCGGTTGTGGGCGGCGCCAGTGCGGGCAGGATTTGGCGGGCGGCCAAAGCCTTAGATGTCAGACGAGCGCTTGAAATTGAACTGTCCCATAACCGTCTGCGCATCAGGATAGCGCGCCATGACGTTCTTCTGGCGAGTCCAGAACATGAGGCCGTCCTTACCGAACATGGGCAGGTCGCCGAAAATAGAGGCCTTCCAACCGCCAAACGAGTGCCAGGCGGTGGGAACGGGGATCGGCACGTTGATGCCCAACATGCCGACTTCGACGTTCTCAGCAAAGTCACGGGCCAAAGCACCGTTCTGGGTGAACAGGGCGACACCGTTGCCGTAGAGGTGGTTGGTGGCCATGTCGCGGGCTTCTTCGTAGTCATTCGCGCGCACCACTGACAGCACGGGACCGAAGATCTCGTCCTTATAGATGCTCATGTCGGTCGTGACCTTGTCGAACAAGCTGCCGCCCATGAAATAGCCGCCTTCGTAGCCCTGCGGGGGCTGGAAACCGCGGCCGTCCAAGACCAGCTCGGCGCCCTCTTCGACACCCTTTTCGATGTAGCCAGTAACACGCTCGTGGGCGGCCTGATTGACCAGCGGGCCCATTTCAACGCCTTCGGCGTTGCCCGGTCCAACCTTCAAGGCTTCGATGCGCGGCACCATGGCCTTGATCAGATTGTCGGCGGTCTCCTCGCCAACCGGTACGGCAACCGAGATGGCCATGCAGCGCTCACCGGCTGCACCATAGGCAGAGGCCAACAGGGCGTCGGCGGCTTGCTCCATGTTGGCGTCGGGCATGATGATCATGTGGTTCTTTGCGCCACCCAGAGCCTGAACGCGCTTGCCATTTGCCCAACCGGTCGAGCTAACGTACTGCGCAATCGGGGTCGAACCGACAAAGCTGACCGCCTTGATGTCAGGGTGTGTCAGGATGCCGTCAACCGCCTCTTTATCACCGTGCAACACGTTGAAGACGCCGTCCGGGATGCCCGCTTCTTTGACCAGATCGGCCAGCAAAGACGAGGCCGAAGGATCGCGCTCTGAGGGCTTAAGAATGAAGGTGTTGCCACAGCTGGCCGCCATAGGGAACATCCACAAAGGGATCATGATCGGGAAGTTAAAGGGGGTGATGCCCGCAACCACGCCCAGCGGCTTGCGCAGCGAGAATTGGTCCATGCCGGTTGCGATTTGGCTGTCAAACCGGCCTTCCATCATTTGCGGCATGGAGCAGCAGAACTCCACCACTTCCGCCCCGCGAGCAATCTCACCAGCCGCGTCGTCCAGCACTTTGCCGTGCTCTTCGGATACGATCCGCGCGAAGGCGTCGACGTTGGCTTGCAGCAGGTCCAGCAACTTGAACATAGAGCGCGCACGGCGGGCAACCGGCATGCTTGACCAAGCCGGGAAGGCCGCCTTGGCTGCGGCAACGGCTGCTTCCAGATCGTCTTTGTCGCCCAAAGGAACCTGACGAATAACTTGACCCAAGGCAGGGTTAAAGATGTCTGACATGCGCTGTGACTTACCGCGCACGTGCTGACCGTTGATATAGTGCAGGACTTCTTGCATGGGGCTTCCTCGTTCTCGCTGACGTGTTGAGCGCCGAGGCCTGGGATGATCCGCAACCTCAGCATTTGGCCAGAGCATAAGGCTTTGTGATCTCTAATAACATGTATAATAAGGGATATCCAATCCCCATTTTTGGAGAATACGGTGCGATGAACTGGGACAATCTGAAATACTTTCTGGCTGTGGCGCGTGAAGGGCAGTTCTTAGCCGCCGCGCGGCGCAGCAAAGTGGGGCAAGCGACGCTCAATCGCCGCATCACCGCGCTGGAGGAGGAGCTGGGCGCCAAGCTGTTTGAACGCTCGACAAACGGTTGCGCTCTGACAGCATTGGGGCAAGACCTGATGGCCCACGCCGAACGCGTTGAAGCCGAGGCCCTGCATTTCCAGCGCGCGCGCAGCCGTCGCGATGGCCAAGTGGAGGGCGTATTGCGCATCGGTGCGCCCGACGGCTTTGGCGTGGCCTTCCTGGCGGGCAAGTTGGGGCGTCTCAAGCAGCGCCACCCCAACCTGGTCGTGCAGTTGGTGCCGGTACCACGCGCCTTTTCTTTGGCCCAACGCGAGGCTGATATCGCGGTAACGGTCTCGCGGCCCGCACGCGGGCGCTTGCTAATGAAAAAGTTGACTGACTATCGTCTGGGCCTCTATGCCGCGCGCTCCTATCTGCAGCGCCACCGCACGCCGCAGAGCGTCGAGGCTCTGCCAGAACACCCTTACATCGGCTATGTGGAGGACTTGATCTATGCGCCAGAGCTGGATTTTTCGCGCGAGCTGCCGGTGCGCTGGGACCAAGCGATCGAGGTCTCTGGCGCTTTGGGGCAGTTTGAGGCGGTGCGCTCGGGCGCGGGCTTGGGGATTCTACACTGCTTCATGGCCGATCCAGAACCGGGCCTGCAGCGGATCTTGCCTGAGATTGAGATTAAGCGCAGCTATTGGACGGTTTGGCACGAAAGCTTGCGCGAGTCGGCGCGCATTCGCGCGGCGGTGGATTTTCTAGACGACGTGGTGGCCGAGGCGCGAACCGCTTTTTGATTCAACCGCTTGGGCTCCATCGTGCGGCACGCAGCTACGGCTTGCACAGCGCTTTGGCGCGGGCCCCTTGGGCGGGCTGGTCGTTGCACCACAACCCTTGGCCTTGGTTGGTGATGTCAAATTGCAAGCCCAGTGCGCCCGCAGTTTGGCGCGACAGGCGGTTGAGGAAGCGAAACCGCTTGGCGGCTTGGCGTGCGGATCGCGGCCGTACCTTGTGGTGCATGCCCCGAAGCGCGACGCCCTCGACAGCTTCAAGCACCAGGTCGTTGCCGTCGAACCAATAGTGCAGGCGCAAGAACAGACCAAAATCGCGACCCAGTGGGCGATTGTCGATGTTGGCAGCTCCGAACAACAGGCCATTGCCCAGCGAATAGGCGATCAAGCGGCCTTGCTCGTCGCGCTCGATGGCGCGGGCGACGTGCGGATGATGACCCACGATCAAATCGACCCCGGCCTCGTCGCGCGCTTGGCGCAGCTTGCGTTTGAGGCTGCCCTCGGCCTCAGAGACCTTTTCTCGCCCCTCGTGGATCGAGAGAATCTTCAGGTCAGCCTCAGAGCGACTAAAGGCGCTGATCACCGTCTGCCAATCCTGATCGCGGCGGATATAGAATTGGCCCGGTTGATCTTCAGAAGGACGCGGCGCGCCGCTGGATATCCCGATGGCCGCAAAGGCGATGGTCATGCCTTTAAGCCGAAACTCGCGCACGTTCAAAAGCTGGTCCTGGGTGCCGACCCCATGATGAATGACGCCCGGCCCGTGCTGTTCGAGCGCCGCCAGCGTCGCCACTTGCCCGGCGCGCCTGAAATCGCCCGAATGATTGTTGGCCAAGGAGAGCAAGTTGAAGCCCAAGTCCTGCACCAAGTGTTGCAGCGCGGTGTCGTGGGTCTGAAAGGCAAAGGCCTTGCTGCGTGCCTTCAGCGGGCGGTCGGTGACTACGGTCTCCAGGTTAAGAAAATTGAGATCACCGTCGATCAGCGGTGCCAGACCCTTGGTAAAGGGCGCCCAATAGTCAGCCGACTTGGCGGTCTTGAGCCTGCGGTTTTCGGCCAGGCCGACATCGCCCACCATGGTCAGCACCAGCGCGGTGGGTTTGGCCGGTTGTTGGCCAGCAATGGGCGCAGGGGACAAGCTGGCCAGTTGCTGCCCTACCGGGGTGTTGCGGTCGATGGCAGTGGGCTGTGTGGTGTTCGCATCTTCGATTGCGATGAGGTCGGACAGGGCGTCCGCGCGTGCCACCACCGGAGCAACCAAATTGCCAACAGCGCTCGTTTCAATCAGGTCCCCAAGATTACTGCCCACAGCGCGCAGGCCCATTGCATCTAGGGTCTGTGGAGGTAGGGGGCGTTGGAGTGTCTTGGGCGTTTGCGGAGCCACTCGCGATTGCCGAGCCAAAGGCATCGGCGGGCTGGTAAGAGGTGGTGGCGCTGCAAGGGTGTTCGCGTCTTCGGGCACTGTCGCGACCGGGGCTTCGGGCAGCGGTCCAAGCGAGGCCACCAGGGCGCCGATATCGGGTTGCGGCCCGCTGGTGCCACTGGCTTCGTTGGCGCTGTGGCGCTCGGCGCGCAGAATGGCGGATGCCAGGCCCTTGCCAGAAAATCCGCTTGCCCCTATGCCAGCAGGTGACAGGTTGCGCGCGGCAGCGGGAGCAAGCAACAGGCTCGTGCAGATCAGGCTCGCGCAGATCAGGCTGGCGGCGAAAAGCCCCGCGCGTGGGCGGTCAGCTCTGCTTCTGGCCGAATATGGGGCCGAATATGGAGCGGGGTTTGGGGCTGGGTTTGGCCCCCGCTTTGAGCCTGTGGCGGGTGCCTGCGGTATGGCAGGCTGGCGCCCCAAGCGCGCGCAATTCCGGCGGCTAGTCTTCCAGCAGTTCCAAAACGTGGCCGTTCGGGTCGATACGCGCGCCCAGCAACTGGCCTCCATAGCCTGATCCCCCGTCCAAAACGGTCACTTGCTGGTACTGTTGAAAGCCGTCTTTGTACGGCGAATGACCAGCAAAGATCCGTCGGAATCCTTCAAAGTGTTTTTCCATGGCGATGAAATCGCGATGGCCCCACCAGAAGGTATCGCCTTGTTGCTCCAAACGCAAAGACGGATCGACGCCAGCGTGTACGAAAAGCAACTTGCGATCGGCGGTATAAGCGGCGCGCTTGAGCAGCGACATGAATTCGTAGTGCCCAGGGTTCATACGCATATTCGAGCGCAAACGCAGCGTGTAGTGGGTGAGTTCCACCAGCGACAAGCGCATGCGCTCCAGGGCTTCCTCAACGGAGGAGCCATAGGCCTCGAGCACGGACTCGATGCCGTGTTCGATCATAAACGACAGGGACTCGCGCGGATTGGCTGCGAACTGCAGGCGCAACAATTGCTCGACCATTTCTTCGCGCTGGCCGCGCAGATAGACCAATTGCTCGGGCGAGATCCGCGGTTGGCTCAACAAGTGGCGGCGAAACTTCAGCAGCTCTTGGATGGTTTCCAGCACGCGCGGGTAAGGGCCGTAGTAATTGCCCAGATAGACCACCGAGTCATTGCGCTCAAAGCCTGCATCAATTTGGGCATGGATGCGCCGCAGGCGCGCGGCGTCGCCATTGATCGACGCCACAGCCCAAATGCTGCCGTGGGGCGCAAGCGTTGCAAAGCGTGGGGACGGCTGGGGCGCGGCCATAGAGAAGCAATCGGTCCACAGGTTAGAGGAGGTGCCTATCTATTGGGCGTAGTTGCAAGGAAACTCAACCCAAAATGTCAGCAAAACAGGCGCGAGAGCTCGTCAGGCGCGCAGACTTCAAGCCGTCGGCCAAAACAGTCGCGTGCTTCGCGCCGCAATGTGCCAGAGGCAGAAACGCGAGACCCCGGCACTGGGCCAGGGTCTCGTTATCTAGCTGGATGACGCAAAGGCGAATTAAGCGGCTTTTTTCAAGAAGGTCGCCAGCTTGGTTTCTGCGGCCTGCTCGTCGATGCCGTCAATCGCGGCCAATTCGCGGGTCAAGCGACCCAGAGCGGACTGGTAGATTTGGCGCTCAGAGAAAGACTGCTCGGGCTGCTCTTCATCGCGGTGCAGGTCGCGCACGACTTCAGCAATAGCGATAGGATCACCGGAATTGATCTTAGTCTCGTACTCCTGGGCACGGCGGGACCACATGGTCCGCTTGACCTTGGCCTTGCCACGCAGCACCTTCAGCGCATCTTCCATGAGCTTTTGTGAGGAGAGCTTGCGGAGCCCTGAGTCGGCTGCGCGGTGCTTGGGCACACGCAGGGTCATGCGCTCACTTTCAAAGTAAACGGAGATGACTTCAATGTCGAAACCGGAGATGGTTTGGCTATCTACTCCGGTGACACGGCCAACGCCATGGGTGGGATAGACGACAAAATCACCTTCGACGACATCGATATTTTCGGTCATAACGCGCTTGTTTCCTTTAGTTATACAGACGTCGTCATTCTATGCGAAAACGCGGGGAAAATCTGGTTGCCCTGGCGCTCAGCAACGCGTATGACGACATTTAGGGGTTGTAAGGCCTGGCTGCGGGCGAAGTTACCCACACATAAGACCTTATATTACCAGCATTTTGCAAAAAATGCAACCTTAGCGCGTCGCTAAATTTCGATGCCTGCCCTGCGCCATGGGCATGGCGCGATAATGCGCGCCGCGAGTCGCCTGCCAGAGGTGCCATCTTAGGCGCCTAGCCAGTGCGCTCACCTGAAGCCCCGCACTGAAGCCCCGCACTGAAGCCCCGCACTGAAGCCCTGCACTGAGGCGCTCACCTTCCCAACATTATGGTCTGCTCGCCGGTTTGAAGTCCGTGACACGCGTGACGCCTGCTCCGCAGCGGCGAGATGTTTCGACCACCAAGCCACCTGCGGGGTTTGCGGGTTTGTCTCCGCAAAGCCACCTGCGGGGTTTGCTGGTTTGTCTCCGCAAAGCCACCTGCGGGGTTTGCGGGATCAAGCCCCCTGGCCGGGCTTGGGGCTAAAGTGCGCCTCGAACTTGCCCTCAACACCTTTCCACTCATCAGCGTCGGCTGGAACGTCGCCAATTTGCGTAATGTTGGGCCATTTCTCAGAGTACTCGCGGTTAAATTCAACCCAGGCCACAGCCGTCGGGTCGGTGTCCGGCAAAATGGCCTCCGCCGGGCACTCGGGTTCGCACACACCGCAGTCAATGCATTCGTCTGGGTGGATGACCAGCATGTTCTCGCCTTCATAAAAGCAGTCTACAGGGCAGACCTCCACGCAGTCTTGATACTTACACTTAATGCAAAGGTCGTTGACGATATAGGTCATAGCAAAGCTCGGTCGTTTGGGTCAGAGGGCAGCAAGGTGCTGCTCCGATTGATTGTGGCTGGTTTAGTGACTGCGTGCCGTCGGCTGAATGCGCTTTTTGGCGCGGTTGCGCCGGGTCAGCATGTTGAGCGCTTCGACCAAGATCGAAAAGGCCATTGCGGCATAGATGTATCCCTTGGGAACGTGGAAGTGGAAGCCCTCGGCAATCAGCACCATGCCCAGCAGCAACAAGAAAGAGAACGCCAGCATTTTGAGCGTCGGATGGCGGCCAATAAACTCAGCGATCGGATTGGCGGCCAGCAGCATGACCAAGGTCGCGACCAGTACGGCGCTGACCATGATGGTCAGTTGTTGCCAGAACAGCAGGGCGGTCTGGCTGGTCGGGTCGGCAATCATGCCCACAGCGGTGATGACGGAATCCAGGCTGAACACAAGGTCGAGCAGCATAATCTGCGTTATCACAACAAACATACTGACTTGAGGGCCCTTCGAGGCCTGCGTGTGATCAACGCCTTCGATCCGGTCGTGAATTTCGTTGGTGGCTTTGTAGACCAAGAACAGGCCGCCCAGCAAAAGCACCAGATCGCGCCAGGTCAGCGTGTGCTCAAGGATCGGCAGCGTAAATGCAGGCTGAGTCAAACTCATAATCCAAGAAATCGAGAACAACAGCACGATGCGGGAAACCAGCGCCATGCCGATGCCCAGTCGGCGGGCATTGGGGCGTTGATGCTCGGGCAGCTTGTCCGACAAGACGATGATGAAGATGACGTTATCAACGCCCAGGATGATTTCCAGGATCACCAAGGAGGCAAAAGCCACCAGCACCGCTGGATCAAGCAGGATTTCCATGATCGCGCTTTCGATTTAGGTTTCACTCAGCCCTCCATACTCAGCGCGAGGATGCGGAGCAAGGGGGCAGGGGGGCGCTGAAGGTCAGACGGGCAGATTTTTTACATCACGCTTGCTTGAATACAAGCCGTGCTGCCAAGGCGCGCTTTGGCAGCACGCCGTTTTTCGCTCGGAGCGGCGCTTGGGCTAGCTCAGCAGGCCGCGTTCCTTGCGCGGTGTCTTGTGATAGCAATCCCGGTAGCACTTAGAAAAGTGGCTCGCAGAAACGAAGCCGCAAGCCAAAGCCACGTCAATCACCGACATGTTGGTTTGCAACAACAACAAGCGTGCACGCTTCAGCCTCAGCTCCAGGTAATAGCGCGCGGGCGAGCGGTTGAGATACTTACGGAACAACCGCTCAAGTTGACGGGTGGAGAGGTTGGCTTCCTCAGCCAGCTCAGAGCGCGACAGCGGCTCTTCCAGGTTGGCTTCCATGCGTTGGATGACTTGCAAAAGCTTGGGATGTTTGACGCCCAAACGCGCAGGCAGTGAGACCTTTTGATTGTCGAATTCATCGCGAATGCGCTCGATCATAAATTGGTCGGCGACTGCGGCTGCCAGCTCCCCGCCGTGTTGCATGGCGATGACGTGCAGGGCCAAATCCAACGGTGCGGTACCACCGGCGCAGGTGACCCGCTTGCCGTCGATTTCATAGATGTCAGAGGTAATTTCGATCTCGGGGAATTCTTCGGACAAGGCCGCGATGTTTTCCCAGTGGATCGTGGCGCTGTGACCTTCCAGCAGACCGGCTTTGGCGAGCGCGTAGGTGCCTGTACAAAGCGCGCCGAGATTTGCGCCCAAACGATCAATCTTGCGCAGCCAATTCAAAATCACTGGCGAGATATTGCGGTGGATATCAAGCCCGCCGACCAGCAAAACTAGGGACTTAGGGTTGACGGCATCCAAACGGTGGGTCTCGCGCATAGATATGCCATTGGAGGCCGCGACCGGCACGCCATCTTCCGAGTGCAGGCTCCAGCTATACAAGGCTTCGCCTGCGTTGCGATTCGCCAGACGAAAGGGCTCGACCGCAGAGGTGAAGGAAATCATCGAATAGTTTGGAATCAGGACAAAGCTGATGTGATAGGCCTCTTCGCTGCGGGCTTTTTCAAACATGCGTAGCGGTCTCCTGCGATCATCTGGGCTTAGCGACGAAACGAACCGGGGCGACTCCAAACCCCGAAATCAGCCTGGCACGACTTTGTTGAATGCGACAAGTCTTACTTGCATTTCCGACGCAGAATATGCGCGCCAGCGCAGATGTACGAAGCGACCCTTGGATCTTGGCGGCACGGCTGCGGCGGGCCTGGGCCGGGGGAAAGCGAAGCTCTGCGGCGGTTTGGATGCTCAATGTGGGCTCGAAGTGTCGCTTTTGGTCGCTGGGTCTGGGTTTTTGAGCGACAGTCGCCCTGCGAAGACAGTATTGTTGCGCCAGATTTTGCTCTTCTAACCGCCAGCGAACAGGATCCTGCCGTGCGCTATTCTGCATTCAGTTTGCTGCGAAATACGCTTTCGCATCACAAAAATTGGCCCCAGATGTGGGACAACCCCGACCCGCTTCCCGAATACGACGTCATCATCATTGGCGGCGGCGGTCACGGTTTGGCGACGGCCTACTACCTGGCCAGCCAACACGGAATTACCAACGTGGCGGTGCTGGAAAAGGCCTGGATCGGCGGCGGCAACACAGGCCGCAATACCACCATCGTGCGCTCGAACTACCTGTGGGACGAGTCGGCCAAGCTGTATGAGACCGCGCTCAAGCTGTGGGAAAACCTCAGCCAAGAGCTGAACTACAACGTCATGTTCTCTCAGCGCGGGGTCATGAACCTGTGCCACAACGTGCATGACGTGCGCGAGACAAAGCGGCGGGTCAACGCCAACCGCCTAAATGGCATCGATTCGGAATTCCTGGACGCCCAGCAGGTGAAAGAATTCTGCCCTGCCATTGATCTTCGCGGCGGTGGTCGCTATCCGGTGATGGGCGCCAGCCTTCAGCGCCGGGGCGGCACAGCCCGTCACGATGCGGTGGCTTGGGGTTATGCGCGCGGCGCGGCCAAGCGCGGCGTTCACATCATCCAAAATTGCCCGGTCACTGGCTTCGACATCGAAGGCGGCGTGATCAAGGGCGTGCAGACCGCCAAAGGCGCGATCAAAGCCAAGCGCGTCGGCATGGTGGTTGCGGGTCACTCGTCGGTGCTGGCCAATATGGCAGGCTTCAAGCTGCCGCTGCACTGTCGCCCCTTGCAGGCGCTGGTCTCAGAGCCCGTCAAGCCCGCGATTGATTGCGTGGTCATGTCCAACGCGGTTCACGCCTACATTTCTCAGTCCGATAAGGGCGAGCTGGTGATCGGCGCCGGTACGGATGCCTACTGCTCGTATGGGCAGCGCGGCTCTATGCACAACACCGAGGGCACATTGGCGGCCATCTGTGAGATGTTCCCCCAGTTCCGCCGTATGAAGATGCTGCGCGCTTGGGGCGGCATCGTCGATACCTGCCCGGACGCCAGCCCGATCATCGGCCATACGCCGGTCAAGGGCCTTTATATCAACTGCGGTTGGGGGACAGGCGGCTTTAAGGCGACCCCGGGCTCAGGCTTCGTCTTTGCCGATACCATCGCCAACGAGCGTCCGCACCCGCTGGCCGAGCCTTTCGCACTGTCACGTTTCTCGACCGGTTATCTGATCGGCGAGCACGGCGCGGCTGGCGTGGCGCACTAAGACTTGCGCTGTTTCAAGAGAATTCCAGAAGGACCACAGACATGTTGTTGATTGAGTGTCCCCATTGCGGCCCCCGCAATGAGTCCGAGTTTCACTATGGCGACCAAGCCCATATCGCGCGCCCCGAGCATAACGAAGGCATGAGCGATCAAGAGTGGGCCGAATACGTCTACCTGCGTGAAAACCCAAAAGGCCTGTTCCGCGAGCGCTGGTGCCACACCGCCGGTTGCGGGCGCTGGTTCAATGCCGTGCGCGATACGGTCTCAAGCCGCATCATGGCCACCTATAAGACCGGTGAAGAAGCGCCGATTGGCGCCGACCAAGAAGGAGGCCAGCTCTAATGGCACAGAAGTATCGTTTGCCGGACGGTGGTCGCGTCAACCGTGAGCAGCCGCTGCGCTTTACCTTTGACGGCAAGACCTACGAGGGCTTTGAGGGCGACACCCTGGCCTCAGCACTGATCGCCAACGGCGTGCGCCTGGTTGGTCGCTCGTTCAAGTATCACCGCCCGCGCGGTATCATCACCTCAGGCGTGGACGAGCCCAACGCGCTGGTTGATCTCTATTCCGGCACCTCCAAGCACGAGGCCGACGCCCGCACCACCATGGTCGAGCTGGTCGATGGCATGGACGCCAAGTCGATCAACAATTACCCCTCGCTGAGCTTCGACGTGGGCGCGGTGAACTCGATCTTCTCCAAGTTCTTCGTCTCGGGCTTTTATTACAAGACCTTCATGTGGCCCACGGCGGCCTGGCTGAAGGTCTATGAGCCCTTTATCCGTAAGGCTGCGGGCCTGGGGCATGCGCCAACCGTTCCCGATACCGACCACTACGAAAAGCACTACGGTTATTGCGATGTGCTGATCATCGGTGCGGGCCCGGCGGGCTTGGCGGCGGCGCGGGTCGCTGCCCGCTCTAAGGCGCGCGTCTGGCTGGTGGACGACCAGAGCGAATTCGGCGGCCACTTGCTGACCCGCGGTCAGACCATCGACGGTATGGACTCGGACGCTTGGATCGTCCAGGTGCGCGCCGAGCTGGAAGCTGCGCCCAACGTGACCATCAAGACCCGTGCGCAAGCCATCTCCTACTTCGACATGAACTATGTCGCGATCTGGGAGAAGGTCACCAACCACATGGCCAACCCGCCGGCCTCCATGCCGCGCGAGCGCCTCTACCGCATTCGCGCTGGTCAGGTGATTATCGCTACCGGCTCGCACGAGCGTCCCTTGGTGTTCGCCGACAACGACCGCCCCGGCGCGATGCTGGCTGGCGCGGCTGAGACCTACATCAAGCGCTATGGCGTTAAGCCAGGCAAACGCGCGGTGGCCATGGTCAACAACGACTACGCCTATGGCTCGATCCTGGCCCTGCTAGATGCGGGCGTGGAAGTGCCTCTGGTCTGCGACCTGCGCGAGGAGCCCGATGGTGCTTTGACCCAGGCGGTTAAGGATCGCGGCGTGCCGATCAAGGCCGGCCATGCGGTTGTAGGTGTCAAAGGTGCCAAGGGCGTGAACGGCGTCAAAATCGCCAAGTTGAGCGAGGACGGCAAGTCTATGGCCGCCGGTGAAAAGCCCATCCATCAGGCCTGTGATCTGCTGGTGCATTCGGCAGGTTGGACCCCAGCGGTTCACGCGCACTGCATGGCGCGCGGCAAGCTGACTTGGTCGCAAGACATGTCCTGTTTCTTGCCGTCTGAAGGCTCTGACGCCAACCCCAATGCCTCGGCGGGTAACTGCGCGGGACAAATGGACCTGGCGGCGGCCTTGCAGGGTGGCCACGCGGCGGCGCTGCAAGTGCTGGACGCTCTGGGCATGCCCGCCGAGGGCGCACCCGCAGCGTCCAAGGCCGAGTCTGACGCGCCCAGCTCGAGCCGCATTTTGTGGATCGTACCGGGCGAAAAAGAGCTGGGCTACGGCAGCGCCAAGCACTTCATCGATTTCCAGAACGATTCCACTGCGTTCGATCTGAAACTGGCGGTGCGCGAGGGCATGCACTCAATCGAGCACGTCAAGCGCTACACCACCACAGGCATGGCGACCGATCAGGGCAAGCTGGCCAACCTCAACGCTATCGGCATTGTCTCTGAGGCGCTGGGCGTTGAGCCGCAGAAGGTCGGCACCACCACCTATCGTTTGCCGTATACGCCGACCACCTTTGGCGTGATCGCGGGCCGCGATATCGACGATCTGCTGGACCCCGCCCGGCAAACGGCCATGCACCCTTGGCACGTAGACAACGGCGCGGTGTTCGAGGATGTCGGCCAGTGGAAGCGCCCCTGGTACTTCCCCAAGAAGGGTGAGAGCATGCACAAAGCTGTGCTGCGGGAGTCCGCAGCTCTGCGAGAGCATGTCGGCATCTTGGATGCCTCGACCCTGGGTAAGATTGTGGTCAAAGGCCCCGATGCTGGTGCCTTCTTGGATCTGGTCTATACCAACAAGTTCTCCTCTTTGAAACCGGGCAAATGTCGCTATGGCCTCATGCTGAACGAAGACGGCATGATCCTGGACGACGGCGTGACCTCGCGCATCAGCGAAGACGAGTTCTACATGACCACCACCACGGGCAACGCCGCCCCGGTGCTGGATCATTTGGAAGAGTACTTGCAGACCGAATGGCCCCACATGCAGGTCTATCTGACCTCGGTCACCGAGCAGTGGGCCACCGCGACCATCGCGGGCCCCAAGGCGCGCGACCTGCTGACTGAGCTGTGCCCGGATGTGGATCTGTCCGCTGAGGCTTTTGGCTTCATGGAGTGGCGCGAAGGCACCGTGGCGGACTGCCCGGCGCGCATCTTCCGCATCTCCTTCACCGGCGATGTCTCGTTTGAGATCAACGTGCCCTCGGACTACGGTTTGCACCTTTGGACCACCTTGATGCAGGTGGGCCGCAAGTACAGCATCACGCCTTATGGCACCGAGACCATGCACGTCTTGCGCGCTGAGAAGGGCTTTATCATCGTGGGTCAGGAGACCGACGGATCGGTCATGCCGTTCGACTTGGATATGAACTGGATCGTGTCCAAGAAGAAGGGCGACTTCATTGGCCGCCGCTCTTTGTATCGCGCCGACATGTCAAAACCGGACCGCAAGCAGTTGGTCGGCATTAAGACTGTCGATCCAAGCGTGGTGCTGGAAGAAGGCGCTCAGTTGGTGCGCGATCTGAAGGACAAGCCGCCGATGGATATGGTCGGTCACGTCACCTCGAGCTACGAAAGCCCGGCCTGTGGGCGCTCTATCGCACTGGGGCTGGTCAAGGGCGGCCTAGCGGCTGTGGGCGAGACGCTCTTTTCACCCCAGGCCGATGGCACGGTGATTGAGCTGCAAACCTGTAGCCCGGTCTTCTTCGACCCTGAAGGCACCCGCCAGAACGGTTAACCCCATGATCAAGCAGAGCTGAGGCTCTGCGCATGCCGACCCAAACCAGCGCACGGCGCTGGGGCGGGAGGCAAGGAAAGGACAAAGACATGTCTGCATTGGATTATCGACGCTCGGTTGCCTTGGTTGAGACCGCAGCGCTGTCAGTTGGACACGACGCGTCTGGCGCGGCCCTGGTCGAGCTGGCCCCCTATTGCGAACAAGGAAGCTGGAGCCTGCGCGGCAATGCCGATGATCAGGGCTTTACAGCAGCCATTGGCGCAGCCTTCGACGGTTTGGCCTTGCCGCGCGCGGTGGGGGAGACCAGCGAGGCTGGCGGTCTGGTGGCGCTCTGCTTGGGCCCCGATGAATGGCTGTTGGTCAACACTGACCGCCAAACGGCGCTGAGCTTGGGCGACGACGCCCCCCACCACAGCCTGGTCAATGTCAGCGATCAGTACGCGGTTTTGGACGTGACGGGCCCCATGGCGCGCCACTTGCTCAGCAAGTGTGTGCAGATCGATCTGTCGCCCGAGGCGTTTGCGGTCGGCAGCGGCGCACGCACGCTGGCCGCCAAGACGCAAGTGGTGATCCGCTTGCTGGACGACAGCCCTAGCTTTCGCCTCATGACCCGCCGCTCGTTTGGCCCCTACCTCTGGGCCTGGCTGCAGGACGCGTGCCGCGAGTACGCTTGATCGCTGGATGAAACCGCTTTGCGCCTGGCTGAGTTGAAGCCTGGCTGACCTCACGCCTGGCTGAGCGATATCGCCTCGCGCTGGGCAAGGCGGGGCGTGTCGGTTAGCGCCGCAGCGCAGTCACCTTTGCAGCGAAGTTAGCGCAAAGCCCGAGCAATCGCCGTCGATTGTACCAAAGGTTCGCAGGGCGCATTTGTTTTATAAACAAATAGTTAGAGGCTGTTGAGTGTATGCAGCTCAACGAAACCTGCTCCTGCTCCTAGTCCTAGTCCTCGTCCAGCTCAAGGGCCTCGACCGACAAGATGGTGGGCAGGTGACGCGCAACCTCCTGCCAGCTCTCGCCCTCGTCGATACTGGCGAAGACCGAGCCGCTGTTGGTGCCAAAATAGATGCCTGCAGGGTCTTGCGTATCGCCCGCCATCGCCTGTCGCAGCACGGTGAAATAGCAAGCCTCTTGCGGCAGCCCTTCGCGCATGTCCTGCCAGGTCTCTCCCCCGTCGCGTGACCGCCAGACAGCCGCCGCCGCACCCGGCGGAAAGCGGCCCTGCATGTCCCCGTTCAAGGGCAAGGTCCAGAGCGTTTGCGGATCGCGCGGATGCACACGGATCGGAAAGCCAAAGGTCGATGGCAGCCCATTGGTGATATCGTCCCACGACCGCCCACCATCCGACGAACGCCAAACCCCATGGTGATTCTGCTGATACAGCAGGTCGCCGTCGCCCGGTGCGCGCATCATGTTGTGTACGCAGTGGCCGGTTTCTCCATCGCGCGGCGCAGCAGGGTGGTTGCTGTGCTCGCAGGCCTCAGCGTTCGACAGGCGGTTGCGGCGCTGCCAACTCGCGCCGCCGTCCTCGGTGGCAAAAACACCCGCCGCTGAAATGCCGAGCCACAACTTGTCAGCATCTTTGGGGTCCGAAACGATGGTGTGCAGCACCAGGCCCGCCGCGCCGGGGCTCCAGCTTTCTGCCGAGGGGTGGTCGTTGAGGCTTTGAACGCGCTGCCAACTTGCGCCGCCGTCCTCGCTGACCAGCAATTGCGCGGGTTTGGTGCCCGCATAGAGTTTGCCGTGCGCGTAGTGCAGCGACCAGACTTGCTTGAAATCTTCGCCAAAGGGTAGCGGCTCGGGCGTCCATCCGACCATTTTGGCAAAGTCGGCGTCGCCAGCCGCCCAGTCGTCCATCGCGCCCTTGGTCAGGCGGCAGACCTGCCAGGTCTTGCCCGCATCGTCAGAGCGCCAGACCCCCGCACCGCTGAAGTCACCGCCGCCGCCCGCCCAGATTCGCCCGGTCTTGGCATCACCGACCAAATGATTGATCGGCCAGCCGTCGCAAAAGGGCCCCTCAACCTGCCAGCCGCCGCGCTGAGCGTCGCTGCGAACCAGGAAGGCCCCCTTGGTGGTGCCGACAAGAAGCGTGATCGTGGTCGCCATGGCTCTTTTCCCCCCATTTGGTCAAAGCTGCGTCCGAAGGTCGCAATTTTAGCAGACCTGAGGGCAGGCTGTCATGGAAAACACGCAGCGACAAAAAAAGGGGCGCTCCGGGCTCCCCTTTTTATGGTGTCCGGCGGACCTGGCTTAATCCCCGGCGCTATCACCTACCGGCTTTAGCTTCAGGGCCAAGGCGGCCTCTAGGAATGGGTCCAGTGCGCCGTCCAGCACCGCGCCCGAGTTCGAGGTCTCGTGCTGGGTGCGCAGGTCCTTGACCATCTGGTAGGGTTGCAAAACGTAGGAGCGGATCTGGTGACCCCAGCCGATCTCGGTCTTTTGCGCCTCGGTATCGTTGGCCGCGTCCTCGCGCTTTTTCAGCTCGGCCTCATAGAGACGCGCGCGCAGCATGGACATGGCGGTGGCCTTGTTCTTGTGCTGCGAACGATCGGATTGACATTGCACCACGATGCCGGTCGGCTGGTGGGTAATGCGCACCGCCGAGTCGGTGGTGTTGACGTGCTGGCCGCCCGCGCCCGATGCGCGATAGGTATCAATGCGCAGGTCGCTGTCGACGATCTCAACATCGATATTGTCGTCGATCACCGGGTAGACCCAGACTGACGCAAAAGAGGTGTGACGCCGCGCCTGGCTGTCAAAGGGGGAGATGCGCACCAGACGGTGAACGCCGGTCTCGGTCTTGGCCCAGCCGTAGGCGTTCTCGCCCTTGATTTTGATTGAGATGGATTTCAGGCCCGCTTCTTCCCCGGGGCTTTCTTCCATCAGTTCGGTCTTGAAGCCGCGCTTGTCAGCCCAGCGCAGGTACATGCGCGCCAAAATCTGGCACCAGTCTTGCGCCTCCGTACCGCCTGCACCCGCGTTGACTTCCAAGAAGCAGTCGTTGGCGTCGGCTTCGCCTGACAGCAAGCTTTCCAGTTGGCGTTTGGCCGCCTCTGCCTTCAAGGCGAGCAGGCCCTCTTCGGCCTCTGCCAGGGCTTCTTTGTCGTCTTCCATCTCCGCCATGTCGATCAGCTCGGCAAAATCGGACATATCTTGCTCAATCTTGCGAGTGGCGGTGATGGCTGCTTCCAGCTTTTGCCGCTCCTGCAGCAGGACGCGGGCTTGGTCGGGCTTCGACCACAGCTCAGGGTCTTCGCTTAGAGCATCCAGTTCTTCGAGGCGTAGGACAGCGTTGTCCCAGTCAAAGATGCCTCCTCAGCAGGCCCAAGGACTTATTGATGTCCTCGACCGCTGCTTGCATTTCCGCGCGCATGGCGTTCTCCAAATCTCGTGTGGACTGCGGGTATAGAAGCGGGGCAGGCGCTTGGCAAGGGGCTCTAGAGTGGCGGCGGGATCAGCACGAAGCTGCCGACGTGGGTCTTGCGCAAAAAGGCCTCCTGCGCGGCCTGGATTTCCGCCAAGGGATAGGTGCCAGCGATGGCGGGGTTGAGGCCGCCGTCCGCCAGGACCGCCAACAGCGCCTCGAAGGTGCCGGGCTCGTAGGCCGCCGAACCGAAAAAGGACAGGCTCTTGAGGTAGAGCGTGCGCAGGTCCAATTCGACCAGTGGCCCCGCGATGGCTCCGGCCACCACATAGCGCCCGCCGCGCGCCAAAAGGCCCAACAGCGTGCCAAAAGCTGGCCCGCCCACCACATCGGCTACCAGGCTGAAGGCTTGCCCCTGGTTGGCCGTGCGGGCCTGCTGCGGCCAATTGGGTGCGCGCCGGTCAATCACCGCATCCGCGCCCAGAGTCTGCAAAGCCTGCGCCTTGCTGGGATCGGCCAGCGCCACGACCTGCGCGCCTGCATGCTTGGCGATCTGGATCAAAAAGGTGCCAACGCCGCCCGAGGCGCCGGTGATCAACAGGCTGTCGCCTGCACGAAGGCCAGCCGCGCGCAGCATGTTCATGGCCGTGCCGCCCGAACAGGGCAGTGTGGCAAGCTGCTGATCGCTGAGGCTGGTGGCGGGCAGGGGATGGACGTTGCGGGCTGGCACCTTGATGAACTGCGCGAAAGCCCCGTCCTGGTCCGAGCCCAAAAAGCCCACTGTCTCGCGCCAGTTGGGATCTTGCGGGTCGTAGAGATAAGGTTGAACCAAGGCTTTCTGGTTGAGCAGCCTGGGATCGACGCCTGGACCCAAAGCCACCACGCGACCGAGGCAGTCCAGGCCTTGGATGCGGGGAAACTCGGGATCGCCGGTCCAATCGCCCATGTTACCGTTGGTGTCGTCGCTGCTGTTAGGTGTTTTGCCTGCAACTTGGCTGGCCGTATCGCCAGACACGGTCTTTGCGTACCAGCCCACGCGCGCATTGATGTCTGCGTTGTTGACCCCGGCTGCCAGCACTTGGAGCAGCGCTTCGCCTGCGCCGGGCTGCGGCACCGGCAGGTCTTCGCGATAGTGCAGGGCCTCGAACCCACCGTAGCCGGTAAGCTGGACGCCCGCCATGGTCAGCGGCAGACGGCTCATAACAGGCCTCTATCGGTCTGCGTCGCCACGCGGTCCGCGGCTTTGCTCCATGACCTGGGCCATGGGCACCGTCGGCTTATAGAACGAAGTGCGCACGGTCAGCGAGGTCTTAACATGACCGACGTTTGGCGCTGGGGTCAGCTTGGAGGTCAAGAAGGTTTGGAAGCTCTCCAGGTCCTGCGCCACGATCTTGAGCAAGAAGTCGATTTCGCCCGACAGCATATAGCAGGCCCGGACCTCGTCCCAGGAGTAGCTCAGATCCTCGAACGCGCGCAGATCGGCTTCGGCTTGGGATTTCAGGCCGACATAAGCGAAGACGGTCACCTTATAGCCCAGCAACTCGGGCGACAGGTCGGCGTGGTAGCCCTTGATGTAGCCTTGTTCTTCCAGCACCCGCACGCGCCGCAAACAGGGCGGCGCAGAAATGCCCGCGCGCTTGGCCAGCTCGACGTTGGTCATGCGCCCATTGTTCTGCAGATCGGAAAGGATCTGCAGATCAGTTGGGTCCAGCTTCCCTCGGCTCATGCCTGTGTCCTCATGTCATTGACCGTCCACACTTGGCCCGCAGTTTGAGAGGTGTTAGCCTCTTGCGGTACCGCTTTTGTGACCTTATGTCTCGAAATCGAGCAAGAATGTTTCACGAAAGCAAACGATAAGCAAGAAGTTTGCGTAGCCGCTGAGTAAGTTGTCTTTTTATGTTAAGTTCTGCTGGCGAGACCAAGGGTGGGCCCGCCATTTGGGTGCTCTGCGACCACAAAATCGGATCGAAGAACCAGTGTTTGGCTCTGGCCGACGCCATAGCACAGCGTTGGCGCGCTACGATAGACACCAAGGAGCTGCGGCTCAAGAAGCCTTGGCGCTGGCTTGCGCCGCAATTTCATCCGCTCAGCTTAGGCTTGCTGGAAGCGCAATCCTGTTCGGCGCTCAGCGCGCCTTGGCCCGACCTGGTCATCGCTTCGGGCTCCAAACTGGTCGCGCCTGCCCTGGCCATCAAAGCGGCCAGTCAGGGGCGCTGTAAGGCCATCCAGATCCTTGACCCAAGCTGTCATCGCGCCCGCTTTGATGCTATCATCACCCCGGAGCACGATCAGCTCAGGGGCTCCAATGTCATCAGCATCAAGGGCGCGCTGGCTCTGCACGACCAACAGCGCTTGGACGAAGGGCGCGCGGTGGTGGCACCACTGATGCTAGGACCGGGACCGCATGTTGCCGTGATGATTGGCGGATCCAACAAGGATTATGAGCTGACCAGCGCGGCGCTGATCGCACCCGTCGAACGCCTGTTGGAGACCGGGGCAGGGCGGGTCTACCTTTGCTCCTCGCGGCGCACACCAGCGGCGGTTTTGCACGAGCTGGAGCAGCGCTTTGCCGACGACGAACGGGTTTGGTTGCGCGACCAGGCTGGGGCGAACCCCTACTGGGGCTTGCTGGTGCAAAGCGATTTGGTCTGCGTCACTCAAGATTCGATTAGCATGGTCAGCGAGGCAGCCAGTTTGGGGCGTCCGGTCCTCACCTTGCCGCTGCTCCGCCGTCGCCAGAGGCCCTGGCCCTTCGCCCGGCGTGCGAAGTTCCCGGCTTTTGAAGCTGCGATGCTAGCGGGCGGCCATGTGCGCCGCTTCACTGCGGGCTTTGAGGTCTGGGACGCGCCCAAGCTTGACGACATGGCGACCGCGCTGGCGGGGCTCGAACCCTTGCTCGAGCAGCACTTTGGTTGCGATAATTCGCGCTCCTGACCATAGCCCGGGGTTTACGGCACACTCGCCCAATTCGCCAAACGCGGCATGGGTTAGCCTGGGACCTGGATTTCCCAGCCGCCAGGGCTTATCTGTGTGCCACGACGTGCAACCTTGCCAGAAAGATAGAAAGCCGTGACCGAAACGACCTCCGCCAACTTGACTGTTCCCGCCGATGCCACCCACACCAAAGTCCTGATCATCGGCTCTGGGCCAGCGGGCTATACTGCGGCGATCTATGCGGCGCGCGCCAGCTTGCAGCCTTTGTTGGTGCAGGGTTTGCAGCCGGGCGGACAGCTCACCATCACCACCGATGTCGAGAACTACCCCGGCTTTGCCGACCCCATCACCGGCCCCTGGCTGATGGAGCAAATGGCCAAGCAAGCTGAGAATGTCGGCACGCAGACTATCTTTGACACCATCATTGATGTCGATTTCAACCAGCGCCCCTTCGTCGCCAAGGGCGACAGCGGCACCACCTACACCGCTGATGCCGTGATCATCGCCACCGGTGCGCAAGCACGCTGGTTGGGCCTTGAGACCGAGACCAAGTTTCAAGGCTTTGGCGTTTCGGCCTGCGCCACCTGTGACGGCTTTTTCTATCGCGGCAAGGAGGTCGCGGTGATCGGCGGCGGCAATACAGCGGTCGAAGAAGCGCTGTATCTGACCAACCACGCCAGCAAGGTTACTCTTGTCCACCGCCGTGATTCCCTGCGTTCTGAGAAGATTTTGCAAGAGCGCTTGTTCGCCAACCCGAAGATCGACGTGATTTGGGATCACCAGGTCGAGGAAGTTTTGGGCGATGAAAACCCGTTGGGCGTCACCGGGCTGCGCCTCAAGAACGTTAAGACCGGCCAGACCCAAGATTTGACCGTCCACGGCATGTTCGTTGCGATTGGCCACACGCCTGCAACGGCAGTGTTCAAGGGTAAGTTGGAGATGGACGAGGCGGGCTATATCCTCTCTGCGCCCGACAGCACCAAGACCAACATTGCTGGCGTTTTCGCGGCGGGCGATGTCACCGACCACATCTACCGCCAAGCGGTGACTGCTGCTGGCATGGGCTGTATGGCGGCGCTGGAAGCCGAGCGCTTCTTGGCTGAAGCAGGCATGGCTTAGCGCAAACCGCGAGCAATTGCAGTCAAATCAATGAACAAGGGGGCTGGTGCGAATGCCAAGGGCCGCACCATGCACTAATATATCCCCAATTGGCAGCAGCCTTCATAGGTCTGCGGGCCAATCTGAGCGCGGATATAAAAGGGGTAGTCAATGTCGCTCATACCGTCAGAGCAGGCTTGGCCCCCCTTGGCGCTTTGATACAGGATGTCAGCGCGCAGCACGCCGCTGGAGGACTGTAAGGCCGTAAAGTTGCCCTGTGTCGTGGCTGTGCCCAGGGCGTTGATCTCCGTACCGTCCAGGTTGGTATAGCGCAGCTTATTGCCGATCAGTCGCAGGCCCCAAAAGGGTTCGGTGCCGCCGCACTGCCAATTCTCGCCGTGATCATCGCCACCCGTAGCCACCAGCATATGATCGGCCTCGACCCAACCCAGTTGGCCGTTTAGGCTCACTTGCAGCCAACCTGGTTCGGCCAGGCCTGTCAGCGCGGCACTCTGGCTGCCGGGCGCTAGGCGCGCCAGGCGCGTTGCATTGGCCTGGGGCGCAGAGCGCAGGGCCAGGCTGCTGCCCGATCGAATGCCAATCACCAGACCTTTGAGCCCTTGTCCCTGCAAGGGCTGGGGCGCAACGCCCGGCTCGACCACCGCCAAATAGCGCGCCCGCGCCCAGCCCTCTAAAAACCCGTGGCGGACATAGAGCCAGTCGCCTTGGCTGGGTCCGACGGTGATGACCTCTTGGCTTCCCGGCGGCATGTCGCCCATCAACGGAGCTTTGGCGTGAGGGGCTTGGCGCAAGTTCAATACGTCGTCGGCTGCCACATTGATGACCTGCAAGCGGGCGCGGCTGGCGACCTCGGCCAGGCTCGGCAGGGAAACGGCGCAGAGCGCGAGGCCTGCAAGCGCGGCCAAGCCGCTGCGCACAAGGGGGGCAAGCGGCTTCATGGAAGTGGGCATCATGGAAAAGGTTGCGATGATCATGTCTCTAGACTTGAGCTTTGGTGTGACTAGGCTATCCCGTGGACGGCGGGCGGCTGGCAGTGTAGCACAGCAAGGCCAAGCTAGCGCAGATTGCCTGAACCCAAGCTGAAGTGCGCCGCCCTGAGCGCCACAGTCCTCTCAAAATGAAAGGCCTCGACATGACCCTTGCGACCCTCCACGAGCTGCGCGGCGCCTACGATCAATGCTTTAGCCCCTACGTGTGGCGGGTGAAAATGGTGCTGGCGCACTTGAGCATTGACCACCAGCGTCAGGGTCACGCCTTTACCGACATTGGCGATGTCGCGGGCGGGGGCTTTAAGACCCTGCCGGTCCTGCAAGATGCCAGCGGGGCCACAGGCGATTCCTGGGACATCAGCGCCAAACTGGCGGCCGAGAGCGGCCAAGACCTCTATGGGGGGGCAGCGGGCTACAGCCTGGCGCTGTATCTCAATGGCTGGTCGGGGTTAGCGCTTTTGGGCCCGATTTTGTGCTTGCACGCGGCTTCGATCTGCCAGGACTTGCAGCGCAAGGACCAGGACTACTTCCGCACGACACGCGAAAAGCGCTTGCGCACGAGTTTGGAGGAGTTGGCGGCAGATCCAGACCCCCAGCTCAAAAAGATCAGCCGCGCCCTGACGCCGTTTGAGGCCGTCTTGCAACAGCAAGACTTCTTTGGCGGCGCGACGCCGGTCTATGCCGACTACCTGATGTTCGGCAATTTCCAGTTCGCGCGTTGCACCGGGCCTCACGATGTTCTGACCGCCAACCCAGTAATTTCAGCTTGGTTTGAGCGCTGCCTCGACCTACATGCGGGGCTTGGCAGACGCGAAGCCAGCTTTAAGGAAAGGCATGCAGTATGATTGATATCTACCTTTGGTCCACGCCCAACGGCTATAAGCCTATGATTATGTTAGAAGAGCTGGGTATCGACTATTGCATCAAGCCGGTCGATATCAACAATGACGAGCAGTTTGCGCCCGATTTCTTGGCGATCTCACCCAACAATCGCATCCCGGCGCTTGTTGATCACGAGCCGCGGGACAAGGGCGCTGCGCTGGCGGTGTTCGAATCCGGTGCCATGTTGGAGTATTTGGCCGACAAGTACGGCGTCTTCCTGCCGAAGCAGACCCGGTCGCGCTATGAGGTCTTGCAGTGGCTGCACTGGCAGATGGGCGGCTTTGGCCCTATGCTGGGGCAAAATCACCACTTTGCGGTCTATGCAGAGAACAAGATCCCCTACGCCATCGACCGCTATCAACAAGAGACCGCGCGGCTCTACGGCGTCCTCAACCGGCAACTTGAAGGCAAGGCCTTCGTTGCGGGTGATTATTCCATCGCCGATATGGCCATTTGGCCTTGGGCCTTTCGCCATAAGCGCCACTCGATTGACCTGAACGACTACCCCGCCGTGAAGACCTGGTACGACGCCATGTTTGCGCGGCCTGCGGTCCAGGCGGCCTTGACAAAGACCGACCAGGCGGTGGCGGCTTACAAGGAAAGGACAGCAGCTTGATGTCTAGCGACTCTGCAACTTTGGAGCTTCTGGCAAAGCGCCGCTCGATCAAGGCGGTCGATATGGGCTCTGCGCCGCTGTCTGCCGAGCAAATCGACACGATCCTGCGCGCCGGTCTGCGGGTGCCCGATCACGGTAAACTTGCGCCTTGGCGCTTTGTGGTCTTTGCAGGCGAGGGGCGCGGGCGTTTTGGCCAGGTGCTGGAAGCGGCCTATGCCAAGACTTTCCCGGACGCGGCACCCTCCTCCTACGCCTTTGAGCGCGGCCGTTTCGAGCGCGCCGGAGCGGTGATTGCCGTCATTTCTGCCCCGCGCTTGCACCCCAAAATCCCGGTTTGGGAACAGCAGCTGTCCGCCGGGGCTGTCTGCCAAAACATGCTGATTGCTGGCACCGCGCTGGGCTTGGCCTGCCAATGGCTGACCGAATGGTACGCCTTCGATGCTGATGTGCAAGCAGCGCTGGGCCTGGGCGACGGCGAGCAGATTGCGGGCTTCTTGTATTTCGGCAGCCGCTTGCAAGAACCCGACGAGCGGGACCGTCCCGACTTTGATGCCGTCGTGTCTTGGTATGGCCGCGAGTGAGGCCGACCAGACACGCCTTGAAGCGCTGCGCCTGGCCTTGTGGCAAGCCTTGCAGGGCAGTGGCCTCGATGGGCTAGCCACCTTGCCGCTGAGCGCGCTGGAGGTGTTGCAGGATCAAGGCTTGGCGCACGACCATATCCGCCTGGGCGATACCGGGCTGCTGGCGCGCTTGCCCAAGCAATCGCAGTGGCAACACAGCCCGGCGGACAATCTGGCCTATCAGGCGCACTGCTTTCGGGCCTGTGCGCTCAGCGGTGCGACCCCCAAGCTTCAGGCGGTCTTGCCCGTCAGCGCTGCTTTGCCTTACGGTGCCTTGCTGGTGGATTTTATCGCGGGGCGGCGTGCGCGCTTGCCGGACGACTTGCCTGCCATTGCCCGCTGCCTCGCCCAGCTGCACGCAAGCCCTTTGGGCACTGAGGCTGTGGCCTTGCTGGATCAAAGCGATCTCTTGGCCGCTAACAGCACCGAGCTTGATCGCCAAATGGCCTACCTCGACCGCTACCCGCTGGCGGAGGAGGCGCGCGCGCTCCTGTTGGCCCTGCGCAGCGACTTGGACGCCTGCATGCCCCACAGCGAACCAAAACCGCGCCATCTCATCGCGAACGACACCCACCCAGGCAACTATATCCTGCGCGATAGTCAAGCGGTGCTGGTGGACTTGGAGAAGGCCGCACTGGGCAATCCGGGCATCGATTTGGCCCACGCCAGCGCCTACACCTCGACCACTTGGGAGCCGCAAGGCGCCGCGCGTCTGGACCTTGGGCAGGTGCGCGCCTTCTATGCGCATTACTTGGCGCTGGTCGCTCCCGAGCAGGCAGAACGCTTGCGGCCGTGGCTGTTGCCAGCCCGGCGACTCCTCTATGTGCGGGCGCTGTCCTGGTGCCTCATGTGGCTGTGTGAGCTGGACAATCAGCGGTCTGGCTGGTCCCAAGAGCGCAGCCAAAGCAGTGTCGTGGCGCATTTCCAGGCCCGTGCGCAGCATTTCTTGCAGCCCGAGACCTTGGCTTGGATTGACAGCGAATTGCAGGGGCTGGAAGAGTCGCTTTGCCCTTGATTTTGTCAGAACGACAGCGTAGACACGCGCTTCACGCAAGACGCGGGTGCGCAGGACTGGCTTTCCAGGCTGCGAGCACGCGGGATAGATCGAGGCGCGCTTGGTGGACTGGCTTTGGCTGGGCCTTCAGACTGCCGCGACCGATCAAAGACAAAGGAAGATACCATGGCTGTTCAAAAGTCGAAAGTGACCCCGTCACGTCGCGGTATGCGCCGCTCGCACGATGCCCTGAAGAACCCGACCTACATCACCGATAAGGACAGCGGTGAGCTGCGTCGCCCGCACCACATCGACCTGTCTACCGGCATGTATCGCGGCCGCCAGATCCTGGACCCGAAAGACTAAACGAAGGCGCTTTCGCGGACCTTCGGTTATTTCACCATCGTTGCCACCCGGCGGCGGTGGTGTTGCTGTTTGGGGCGATGAAAACATCAGCCCCTTGCGTCTTGTGCTCAGGGGCTCCAGTGCCTAGATAAGGCCAGGTGGCTGCCGACTTTCTCGCTTTGGCAAGACGAGAGCTGAGGCCCCATCTGGCGGACTCCCGCCCGCCCGCCCGCGCCGGCGGCAGCCATGATGACAGCGGCTGGCATAATGACAGCGGCAGCCATGATGACAGCGGCAGCCATGATAAAAACACGAGGTTATCTTGAACGATTTTCCACCCCCTCCACCACCCAAACTGGGGTTCTTGTCCTGGTTGCGCATTGCATTTGTGCTGTTTGTGGCTGGGGTCGTGGCGGTTGTCGCTCTGTTTTTGAGCAGCATGTTTCTGATTTTCGGGCTGGTGATTGCGGCGATTTTTTCGGTTTGGGCGACCTTCAAGCTGCGGCGCTCGACCATCAAGGGCCACTATGAAGCCCACCACGTTCGGCGGAGTGCTGGGCGACAGGTCATTCGTGGCGACTATCTGGAGGTTCTGGAAAGCCAGGAGTTGGAGCAAGACGGCAAGAAAGCCAAGAAAGGCCGCAAGCCCAAGGTGAGCAAAGCGAAGGACAAGGGCGCAAAGACGCGCAAATAGAGCGGGATAGTCTGGGCGCAGAGGGGGCTGGGGCCGTGCTGCAAGGGCCATTTGCCTGCGGTCGCGCCGGGGCTTTCGCGCTGGTTTTGGTTCGCCGAAGACCATAAGGCCGCAAGCAGCGCGCAGGGGCTTTACCGCCGCTTCGGAATCGGGTAGCCAGTTGCATTCTGATTCAACCTGATATGGAGAGCTTCATGTCGCAAGCCTCAAACTTGACCCTCAGCCACAGCCTGTGGGCTGGAAACCGCGCTGCTGTTTTGCGTTCTGTCGCTTTGATGGCGCTGGGCGTGGCCCTTTTGGCCGTGTCTGCTAAAGCTAAAATCGTCATCGGCCCCGTGCCAGTTACATTGCAGACCCTGGTCGTTCTATTGATCGGTGCCAGCTATGGTTGGCGTCTTGCGGCCAGCACCGTTGTGGCTTACCTGGCGGCCGGTCTTTCTGGAGCCCCGGTTTTTGCAGGTGAGCTGGTTGGCCCGGCATACTTCGCGGGCCCGACCGCTGGCTACCTGCTGGCCTTCGTTCCGGCTGCGGCCTTGGTAGGCTGGTTGGCCGAACGCGGTTGGGACAAGTCGGTTCCGATGACCGTTGTTGCCATGGTTCTGGGCAACTTGGTGATCTACGCAATCGGCGCAACGTGGCTCGCGAGCATGATCGGTGCACAGAAGGCTTGGACCTTTGGCGTTCTGCCATTCTTGGCGGGTGATGCTGTCAAGATCGGTTTTGCTGCCCTGGCGCTTCCGTTGGCCTCTAAGGTCCTGGGTCGCAAGTAAGCCACCCAGTTTGAGCATACAAGCTAATGACCGTCCCGATTGAGCTGGATGGCGCGCAGATTGCCGCCATCTATCGCTATCCCGTCAAGGGCCTGCGCGGGCAGGAACTTGCGGGCTGCGAGCTCACGGTTGGACGCGGGCTGGAAGGCGACCGAGGCTATGCCCTGGCCAAGCCTGCCTATCATCAGCACTTTGATGCATCTCGTCAGCAAAGCGAGAACGATGCCGTCTTGGGAGCTTGGGCTCCCAAGCGGTTTTTCGTGTGCGGGGTCAGCGAGCCCAAGGCTTTGACCTACACGCCCTTGGGGGCTGCTTGGCGAGACCCTGAGGCCGAATTGCCCTTGATGGTCGAGGGGCCCGCTGGGCGCTTTGATCTGCGCCAAGACGAGCAGAGGCAGCGCTTCGCCTCTTCTTTGGGGCTCGACGAGCCGTTGAGCTTGCTGCGCAACCCCGAGGGGCTGGGATTTGGCGATCAGGTCGCCCCGGTGGTCAGCCTGGCCAATGTCGCGACTGCCCGTTGGCTTGCCGAACGCTGGGGGCTCAGCGAGCACCCGCGCTTTGGGATGCACCCCGACCGCTTCAAGAATAACGTATGGATCGACGGCCTAGCGCCCTTTGAGGAACTCGACTGGATCACCGGCCGTTCGCGACTGCGCTTGGGAACGGTGGAATTGACGGTCGTGCAGAACGTCGGGCGATGCGGCAACATCAACGCCAATCCGCTCACCGGTGAGACTGAGGTCAACTATCTGCAAGACTTGGCCAAGCTGGCGCTAGAGCGCGGACACATGGACAACCGGCGTGCGCGACCAGAGGCTACTTTTGGGGTCTTTGCGCTGGTGACATCAGCAGGCCACCTGACTTGTGAGGCCGCCGCGAGCGGGCCTTAAGACTCGGGCGCGGGCTGCACCTTGGGTTCGCGATTTTGGCAGGGCGAGAAGGGCGAACGAAAAAAATGTTCGCGCAAACGCGATGGGCGAAATCCGCCGCGCAAGCCCTGCTTCAAACCGGCGCGTACTTTGCCCATGCCGCCGAAGATCGACAGCACGTTTTCAATCCGTCGTCGGACAAAGGCTTCGGTGGTCGCCAAATCCTCACTTTGGTCATTCAGCCAAACCAGCAGGCTTGAGGAATAGACACCGCTCAGCAGCAGGCGCTTGGTGTGGCGGTTATAGTCTGTCGCCGTGTCGCCGGCGACCTTCCACATGGCATCGACCGTGCGATAGAGTGCTGCGGTGGCCGCCGGAGCATGCACCGGCATCGCAAGCACCGCCAGCCCGCGCCGTATGGCTTCGCGCTCGTGCTGGTGTTGATCAAAACGCGTCATAATCAATGACTTGATCTTGTCGCGTACTTTCTGACTCTCAAACCACTCTTGGCCCGAAGTGGCCTCGACCAAGCGCTCGTCGCCCAAGCTTGAGTGGGCCAGCACCAGGTCGATCGGTCGGTGGGGGAAAATGTCAAAGGCCACCGCCTCGTCGATCTCCAGGGCCTCTGCGGCCTGGCGCAGCGCGGTGTCGGTCCAGCCGTCGAAGGCGGCCATCTCAGCGGTCTTGTCGATCAATCGCTTTTGCAGATCAGTCATTGGAGTCTTGGGAGAAAACTGCACAAAGGGCCTCCTTTTTTTACTCTGACCCCTAAGGTGGTCCAGGATCGGGGCTTTGCCAAGGCGCTTCGGTGCCACAGGTCAGCAAATTCGATGAAAAAGCCGGTGATTACCGCCCGGCAAGGCTTCACATCCGTGTGCCCCTATGCTAGGGAACGGCTCCCTTATGTTAATTAGATCAGGATAGCTCTGTGGAAGTAAGTGTCCGCGACAACAACGTTGATCAAGCCCTGCGCGCTCTTAAGAAGAAACTGCAGCGCGAAGGCGTATTTCGTGAAATGAAACTGCGTCGTCACTTCGAAAAGCCTAGCCAGCGCCGCAAGCGCGAGAAGGCCGAAGCTGTACGTCGTTACCGTAAAGTTATGCGCAAGCGCCTCGAGCGCGAAGGCTTCTAAAGTCGACCAAACGTTACGGTTGGCTCAACAGTCTTGTTGATCAAAGCGGGCAGGCGGCCCACGAGCGAGCCGCGCACCGTTTGAGCGCCGCCCATGTTCGACTCCCGTCTCCGCCCCCTTATCGACCCGCCCCTCAATTCTGTGGGGCGTGTTTTGGCGCGCCTGGGTCTCACCGCAGATCAGGTGACGCTGCTGGGTTTTGGCTTGGGGCTTCTGGCCCTGCCAGCCCTGTGGCAACAGAACTATGCCCTCGCGCTGGTCTTTATCGCAACGAACCGTTTGGCCGATGGGCTCGACGGCGCGGTGGCGCGTGCCACCAAGCCCAGCGATCGCGGGGGCTTTCTTGATATCTGCCTCGATTTTCTGTTTTATGCCGCCATTCCGCTTGGCTTCGCGTTGGCTGACCCCGGGCAAAATGCCCTGGCGGCTGCGGTCTTGCTGGCGGCGTTTATCGGGACGGGCTCCAGTTTTCTGGCCTTTGCGGTCATGGCAGAAAAGCACGGGATCGAAACCCAAGCTCAGGGCAAGAAAGCTTTCTATTACTTAGAAGGCTTGACCGAGGGCGCTGAGACCATCGCCTGCTTTGTGCTCATGTGCGTGTTTCCAGATTGGTTCCCAGCCGTGGCGCTGATCTTTGCCGCCATGTGTGCCGTGACCATCGTAACGCGCGTTGTTCGCGGTTGGCAGAGCTTTGCGGAGTAGGGCCGGGCTCAAACTGCCGCTTTTATCTGTGCAAAGCCTGCCCGCGAACCGCTGGATTAGGCGCTCGGCTCCAGTTTAACCGGCTGGCCGTGGGGCGTGCGGTTGTAGGCCGCCTCCCAGTCCGCCCGGCGCTGGTCCATGTCCTGGCGCGATATGCCAGCTTGCTGCGCACTCAGGCGCTCCAAGGCATCAACCACCGCCAGATAGTAGGTCTCCAGCGTATCTGCGGCGCCGCGCGCCTCGGCAGCGGCCAGCGCTGCACCCAGGGTCCGGGCCCAGTCCTGGGCGCTAAAGTGCCCGGCATTGACCAGCGAGTCGGCCAGTGCCAAAGCTTGGGCTTGCCAGGGCTCATCGAAGACCGGTTGCGGCGGTGCCAGCGGGTCGTCAGGCTGGAACAAGGTAGGCCTCCCACAAATCCAAGGTGACGTCATCGCGTGGATCAGCCTCGGGGCCCCAAAGATCCGCTGCCGAAAAGGCCACCGTATAGAGCGCCTGGTAGTCCTTTTTGCCCTCAGCGCCCCGCTCGGGCACAGCGTGCGCCCCGTGGTGGGCCAAGATGCGGCCTTCGACGCCGCGTGCGTAGCGCGGCAAGCGGGTATGAGCGCCGGGCGGGGGAATACGCAGAGTGCGCACGGCATCGCCAGCCGCAAAGGCGGGCGGCGTATCGCAAGCCCCTTCAAAGCTGATATTGGCTTGGGCGTTGCTTGCCAAGACATCGTCGATGCTCTTGGGGGCTGCTTCGGCTTCTTTCGCCAGCAGGTGGCCGCGCTTGACGTCCTCTAAGGTGATGGAGCCGTGGTCGAGCATCAGCATGAGGTAGTTGGCGCACCACTTGTTGAAGTAGGCAAAGCTCAGGTAATCGCTGGGCACCATCCGCTCCAAGCCGTGGCGGAACCAATCAATTGTCACGCCCTGGGCGACACCTGAGCGCGCCAGGCCCCACATGCGTTTTTCCCAGTCCGCCAGCGCGGCAAAATCCTTGTCTCCGGTGGCGATGGGAATGGGGCCAAAGCCCTGCATGCCGCCTAGATCGTGTATCGCATCCATTATGAGGCCTCCAGTGGCAGGTCGCGTTGGGTGCCGATCATAGAATTTCGGGTCACGATGGCGGCTAGCGCCTCTTCGCTCCAACCTTGCGTGCCCGCCGGGCGCTGTGGCACCACCAGATAGCGCAACTCGGCGGTGCTGTCCCAAACCCGCACAGCCACATCGTCGGCCAGCGCGACACCAAACTCGCTTAGAACCTGACGCGGTTCGCGCACGGCTCGCGCTCGATATTCGGCCGATTTGTACCACGACGGCGACATGCCAAGGATCGAAAACGGGTAGCAAGAGCAAAGCGTGCAGACCACCATGTTGTGCTGTCTGTCGGTATTTGCGACCGCTTTCAGGTGGCCCGTAGCGCTGCCTTGAAAGCCCAAATCTTTGATCGCTTCGGCGGCGTCTTCTAGCAAGCGCGCATGAAAGTCGGCGTCCAACCAGGCCCGCGCCACCACTTGCGCACCCCGTTTGGGGCCAATGTGTTCGCTGTAGGCCTCCACCCAGGCATCAACGGTTTGCGGCGCGACTAGGCCTCGCTCTATGGCCAGGCTCTCGAGTGTTTTGACCCGCAACGCGGGGTCCGACGGCAGGTGGCTGTGAAGCTCGCGGTGCAGGTGCGCAGCGTTTTCGCTATCAAACGTGGCCATTCGGCTCTCCTCGGTTGCGTTCGTGGGGGGCGATTTTCGACATCAGCCGCGCCGCAAGTGTGGCATAGCCACCGGTCAACAGCAATGGGCGCTTGCAATTCAGGCGTGCTCGCGCTCAGTCTTGCGCATGTCGCCCTTGCTTGATCCAGCCGCTTACGCCCGCCGCATCCTGGCGGCCCTTGCAACCCTTGTGCTTATGGCGCTGCTGAGCCTTGGCCTGGCGGGCTGGACCTCTGCGGGCTTTCTGGCGCGCGTTCAAAGCGAAGCCGCCAGCCTGGACGGCTACCACATCCCAAAGCTCAGTCGTCACATCCGGGTTGAGCGCGACGGCGCGCTCTTGCTCAGCGCTCGGCTCAGTGGCCCTGCAGTGTTGCGGGCCCAGACTTCCGGCCATGCCGAGCTTGATTTGCGCCTGACCTTGGAGCCCGAGCGCCTGGACCTGCGCCGCCTGCTGGAGGCGCGGATCGACAAGCAGGTTGCGCCGCTGGCTCGCCTGGGCCGGTTTCAGTCCGCGAACGCACGCTTTGGCAATGACGACATTGCCATAGCTGCAGATGTTCCTGTTACTCTGTCCTTGGGGCTCTTGCCTGGGGCCGAGCAAAGCTGGCCCGCGCGTATCACAGCCAGCGCTAAGCCCGAGGCCAAAGATGGCCGCCTAAGCCTGCGCTTGCGGTATCGCAGCCTCAGTTTTCAAGGCTCGACTCCGCCCGGCATGTTAGGCGAGGCGCGCAAGCGAGCCCGAGAGCGCCTGAACCGCCGCTTGTATCCTCGCCTGGCTCTGCCACCTGGCTGGCAGGTCCTAGATGCGCGGATCGAAGACGGGGTCATGGTGCTGCGAGTCTCCTATCGCGATGCCGCACGGCCCTGGTTTTGCTCGCCACCGGGGCTGCAATCCCCACTGGTCTGTGGATTCTTGCGCGCTATGAGCCGATTTCTTTAGCCGTGCCACTCACAAAGGCTTGAGCAGCCTAGGAAACAAGCGTTTCGCCCTTGTTTTGCTCAGCAGGCCGACCAACATCAGATGCAGTAACCAACAGTCCTGACCGGATTGACCCGTGAATCCCCCTGTGATTCCGCTTGTTAATCCGGAGTTCCGTGAAGTTGCTCGTTCGATCCCCTAGAGCTCGTGCGTCCCGCTTTGTCGGGAGGTATTGGCTACTTCAGACAGCGCTCCCACCCTGGATCGCTGTCTTTTTTTGTCGCGATCGCCCCCAATCCCCCGCGACCAAAGACAGTCAAGAGCCCCACACTGTGCCTTAACAAACTTGACTTGTTTTGGCGGCCCGGCGCGCTTGGCCTCCCCCATATCCGCTGCTCGCATTAGACTAGTGAGACATTTAGCCCCTACCGTCATGGCGGCAAGGCGTGTCGCACGCTTGCCACTTGGCGTCGCTCTGGGTTAAAGCATCGGCCAACCCAAGAAGCCCCCTATGGAAGAGAGGAACCTCATGGCACGCAACAAAATTGCCCTCGTTGGCGCAGGCAACATTGGCGGCACGCTGGCATTGCTGGCTGGTCTTAAGGAGCTGGGCGATGTCGTCCTGTTCGATATTGCTGAAGGCATTCCTCAAGGTAAAGCCTTGGATATCTACGAGGCCTCTCCGGTCGAAGGCTTTGACGCCAAGATTACCGGCACCCAGGATTACGCTGACCTGAAAGGCGCCGATGTGGTGATCGTCACCGCTGGTGTCGCACGCAAGCCTGGCATGAGCCGCGACGACCTGCTGTCGATCAACTGCAAAGTCATGAACTCGGTTGGCCAAGGCATTGCGCAAAACTGCCCCAACGCTTTCGTTATCTGTATCACCAATCCGTTGGATGCCATGGTTAAGGTGCTGCAAGAAGCCTCTGGCCTGCCCACCAACAAGGTCGTTGGCATGGCTGGCGTTTTGGACTCGGCGCGCTTCCGTGCCTTCTTGGCCGACGATATGAACGTCTCCGTTGAAGACGTCAGCGCCTTCGTACTGGGCGGCCACGGCGACAGCATGGTTCCGGTTGTCAACTACACCACCGTTGCAGGCATTCCTTTGCCCGACTTGATCAAGATGGGCTGGACCACCCAAGAGCGCGTTGACGCCATGGTTGACCGCACCCGCAAGGGCGGCGGCGAGATCGTGGCCCTGTTGAAGACCGGCTCGGCCTTCTATGCGCCTGCCTCGTCTGCCATTGCGATGGCCGAAAGCTATCTGCGCGATAAGAAGCGCGTACTGCCGTGCGCGGCTGCGTTGAACGGCCAGTACGGCGTCTCTGACCTCTATGTCGGCGTTCCTGTTGTCATCGGCGCTGAGGGCGTTGAGCGCATCGTCGAGCTCAGCTTGAGCGACGACGAGCAGCGCATGTTCAATGAGTCTGTCGATGCCGTGCGCGGCCTGATGGACGCTGTTCGTAACCTGCCCAGCGCCTAACCGCCCGGCAGCTCACATGTGGCGCTAGATCGGCTGTTGGCCGTGGTGTCTCGCGCTTGCGAGGCCCACAGCCCAGCCCGCGCCCCACTTTCCAGCTCTTGCGCCGCCCGACGGTCTGCGCGCTTTGGAGCTGAAGCAAGGAGTTCCTTAATGAATATTCACGAGTACCAAGGCAAAGAGCTGTTGGCCCAGTTCGGCGTTGCCACGCCCAAGGGTCAGGTTGCCTTCAACCTGGACGAAGTCCGCCAAGCCGCCGAAGCGCTGGGCGGCCCGGTTTGGGTGGTCAAGTCACAAATCCACGCAGGCGGGCGCGGTGCCGGCCACTTCAAGCACGACCCTGAGCGCGTCAACGGCGGCGGCGTTAAGGTCGTGGTCAACGGCACCATCGACGATGTGGTCAAAGCGGCCGAAAACATGCTGGGCAACGTGTTGGTCACCAAGCAGACCGGCCCCGAAGGCAAGCAGGTCAACCGCCTGTTGATCGCCGACGGCGTGGACATCGAGCGCGAGCTCTACCTGGCTCTGTTGGTCGACCGTGGCTCTTCGCGCGTCACCATTGTTGCCTCGCAAGAAGGCGGCATGGAGATCGAGGAAGTGGCGGCGGAAAGCCCGGAAAAAATCATCCAGGTCTCCATCGACCCGGCAACCGGCATTCAAGGCCATCACTGCCGCACCATCTGCTTTGCGCTGGGCTTGACCGACAAGGCCCAGATGAAGTCAGCCACCAAGTTCTTGCAAGGCATGTACCAGGCCTTCGTTGAAAAAGACTGCGCCATGGTCGAAATCAACCCGCTGGTTGTGACCAAGCAAGGCGAAGTTTCGGCGCTGGACGCCAAGGTCAGCTTTGACGACAACGCGCTGTTCCGCCACCGCGACGTGCAGGACATGCGCGATGAGAGCGAAGAAGAAGCCAGCGAGCTGGAAGCGGTCAAGTGGGACCTGAACTACGTCAAGCTAGACGGTGAAATTGGCTGTATGGTCAACGGCGCTGGGCTGGCTATGGCCACCATGGATATCATTAAGCTGTACGGCTCTGAGCCTGCCAACTTCCTGGACGTGGGCGGCGGCGCGACCGAAGAGCGCGTCAAGGCGGCCTTCGGCATCATCACCCGCGATCCCAACGTTAAGGGCATCTTGGTCAACATCTTTGGCGGCATCATGAAGTGTGACATCATCGCCAAGGGCGTGGTCGCGGCCGTGCAAGAGCTGGGCCTGAACGTGCCCCTGGTGGTGCGACTGGAAGGCACCAACGTTGAGCTGGGCAAGCAGATCATGGCCGAGTCTGGCCTGAACATCATCCCGGCCGACAACCTGGCCGATGCGGCTGAAAAAATCACCCAAGCGGTAAAAGGAGCATAAGAACCATGGCTGTTTTGGTTGATAAGAACACAAAAGTCATCACGCAGGGCTTCACCGGCGCTCAGGGCACCTTCCACTCAGAGCAGGCAATTGCTTACGGCACACAAGTCGTTGGCGGTGTGACGCCTGGCAAAGGCGGACAGACCCACCTGGATCGCCCGGTTTTCAACTCGGTAGCAGAAGCCAAAGCTGTCACCGGTGCCAACGCCTCGGCCATCTATGTGCCGCCGCCGTTTGCAGCAGACTCGATCATGGAAGCCATCGACGCAGAAATCGAGCTGGTGGTCTGCATCACCGAGGGCATTCCGGTGGCCGACATGGTCAAGGTCAAGCGCTCGCTGTGCGGCTCTAAAACCCGTCTGATCGGCCCCAACTGCCCCGGAATCATCACCCCCGGCGCGTGCAAAATCGGCATTATGCCAGGGCACATCCACAGCCGCGGCAAGATCGGCGTCGTATCGCGCTCGGGCACGCTGACCTATGAGGCCGTTGCACAAACCACCGCCGCAGGCCTGGGCCAGACCACCTGCATCGGTATCGGCGGCGATCCGGTCAACGGCACCAACTTCATCGACTGCTTGGAGCTGTTCTTGGCCGACGAAGAGACCCAGGGCATCATCATGATCGGCGAAATTGGCGGCGACGCTGAGGAGCAGGCAGCAGAGTTCTATGCCCGCTCAAAGGTCAAGAAGCCGATCGTTGGCTTTATCGCAGGCGTCACCGCGCCTCCGGGCAAGCGCATGGGCCACGCCGGTGCGATTATCTCGGGCGGCAAGGGCGATGCGGGCTCTAAGATCGAGGCCATGAAGTCGGCAGGCTTCCACGTCTCGGCCAGCCCCGCAGCGCTGGGCACCACCATGCTGGAGGCCATGAAGGGCTGAAAAGCGCCGGCCAGTGCCATGGTTGCTTCCGGGGCTTTGCCACGAAGTACAGTCTTTGAGCAAGCAGCGTTGATCCGCCACCTGCTCGCAACCTGACAGAAGAAAACCCCGAGAGTAGCTTGCTCCCGGGGTTTTTTATCGGCTTGAAACGAAGGCGGTCGCCGCTACTCCGGCAGGCTAAAGCTCAGGCTGCCCCACCAGGAATGCCACACCTCGTCCCACTTGGGCTCGGTCACAGGGCGCAGTGTGACGGTGTTGGCCATGAACTGGCCGCCAGCGCTGACATCAAAGCTGACAAAGCCCTGGCCGTCGCTGCGCACAACGACGTCGCTCACCTGGCCAGCTAAGCGATGAAATAGGCGCACTTGGTTGTCCGCCAGCGGCTGCCCAGCTTCCAAGACCTGCAAGCGCACGCGGCCAGCCTGCGCATCGTGCTGGGTCATGACCAGCTCCAGCGGCATGCCCATGGCTTGATCCTTCAGCGCTCCGGCCTCGACCTGGAACAGGGCCTTGGCGGAGCGGGCATAGGTCTCAGCAAAGCCAATGTCCGGCAGCCCCCGCGCGGCGTGTTGCTCAGCAATCCCGTCCAGGCCCTCGTAGTCGATGAAGGAGGCGAAGCGCTCGGCCTCGCGCCACACCAGCTTAGAGCGCGTGGTCACCAGCCCCACGACATAAGTACCAGCTTGCTCGGCTGTGGCCTGCACGGCGGGGCGTTGACCCAAATCGCCGCCCAGCGGCGCGCGACTGCCGTCAGGGCTGGCTATAACCAAGCTGCGGATGTTGTTTGGGATCAAAGGATTACGCGAGCCCTTGAAGTCCACGCCGACCTTGAACTCGGCCTTCAACGCCGCGCCCACTGCCAGCACCGGCGCACCTTGCGGCTCGACCCAATATTCATGCGCCTCGGCGCGGGGAGCGGTGGTCAGGATCAGCGCCAGCGCTGCCATCCCCGCCAAGGCCGTGGCAAGGCCTGCCTGGATTGTGGCGTGTTTCTGTGCCATGAAAGCTTTCCTTCGCGAAAGAGGACCAATTATGCCCCTACTTGTGACAGCTCTTCGACCTTTGGCCAAGCCTGCGGCGACCTTTTGGATGCTCACACTTGTGTGCGGTCTGCTGTGGGGTGGGCCAGCACTGACCGGTCGCGGCCAGGCCCACGAGGTCACACCCGCCATCATCGACCTGAGTTTTGAGAAGGGCGTGTCCTTCACTCTGGCGATGACCTTGAACCTGGAATCGTTGGTTGCGCAGCTTGGCGAAGGCCACAGTGATACCTCGCAGGCCGCGAATGCCGAAGTCTACAACCGCCTGCGCGCACTGCCGCCGAGCGAGTTGCGCAAGGAGTTCGATGCCTTCACACCGACGCTGCTAAAGGGCATGGTGGTCGAGATCGACGGCAAGCCGGTGCCGACCTTCGTCAAGCGCCTGGCCATTCCGGAGGTGGGTGATTTGGACTTGCCGCGCGAATCGCTGCTTGAAATCTCCGGCGCTTTGCCGCGCGGTGCCAACGGCCTGACCTGGCGCTGGTCGCCGACCTTCGGTGCCGCCATTTTGCGCGAGCGCAAGGCCGACGGCAAACTGGGCTATTCTGACTATCTCAGCGGCGGAGCGGGCAGCGCGGAAATCGCCTTGCCCAAAAAGAACTGGTGGGAGCTGTTTTAGCGCCGTGTTGCGGCCGCTCCAGCATGGCTACCAGCCGCCAAAGCGGGGCCAGACCTTCAAGGGCGCATCGGCTTGGCTTGGAATAACGTGATAGCGGTGGTGTTGGGCGGCCACAGCGCAAGCATGGTTCGGCAATATCCGCAAGCGGGTGCCCAAAGGCAGGTCCGGCAGTGTGGCCGGGCTGCCCGCGCGTACCGCGATGATACCGTGTTCTTGATTGGCTTTGATCATGACAAGATCGTCGATCAGGGCGCCGGCCTCGTCACACACCAGGCCATAGCCCTGATCCACGGCCTGGCTGGCGGTGCCACGATCGCGCGACATGGCCATCCAGCCAGCGTCGGTGATGATCCAGCCTTTGTCGCGCTGATGGCCGATTACCGTCGTCAAGACCGACAGCGCGATATCGTCTAGCTCGCACACCCCGATCCCCGCTTGCACAAGATCGAAGAAGGCATAAACGCCAGCGCGCACCTCGGTGACGCCCTCCAGGCTTTGGGCCGCGTGGGCCGTAGGGGTTGAGCCTATGCTGACCACCGGGCAGGGCAGCCCGGCGGCTCGCAGAACCTCGGCCGACTTCAAGACCGCGCGCCGCTCCTGCTCCGCAAAGCGGGCGTGCGCCTCCTTGCCCACCACCTCGTAGCTTTCGCCTGCGTGGGTCAGCACGCCGCGCAGCTCCGCGCCGCCCTTTTGCAAGATCCGCCCGATGGCAATCAAGACCCCTGCACCGGGCGCGACGCCGCTGCGATGGCCGTCGCTGTCAATCTCAATCAGCGCTGGGATGGCTGCGCCGGTGATCTGCGAGGCTTCGGCGACTGCGCGTGCTTGCTCTGGGCTGTCCAGGATGACCGCCAGATCGCAGCCCTGGGCGCGGATCGACACGACCCGCTCCAGCTTGTCTGGCGAAATGCCGACGGCATAAATCATGTCTCGCACGCCAGCCTCTGCAAAGACCTGCGCTTCGGCCAAAGTTGATACGGTGGCTGGGCCTGTCCCCTTGGTCAGGATTTGAGCAGCGGCATCGAGCGATTTGACGGTCTTCAGGTGCGGGCGCAACTGGGCCCCAAGCGAGGCAATGTGATCGGCCAGGCGGCGCACATTGCGCTGCATGCGCGCTTCATCGACGATCAAGGCAGGCGTTTGCACTGCCTGTAAGCTGTGGAAAGGGGCTGTCATGCTGATCTCCGCTTACCCATGCTCACGACGAGGCCAAGGCACGAAGCGCTGACTTGGCGGCAACCGTGTGGCTGTTGGCATAAGCCTGGTGGCGCTCTTCGATTTTTGCGCCGTCATAGTGATAGTTGACCATCACACCCCAAGCATTTGTTTGGCCCGCATCGCTGAGGTCGGCGTTGAGATGGATGGCCTCAAGCTCAGCTCCGTTGCCAAGATGAAAGTGCGCTACAGGATCGGCCACGCGCCCCGCGCCGCGCCGCGCTTCCAGCAGGTAGCAGGCCGCCAAGCGACGAAGCTGTTGGCCTTGGTCGTCAGATAGGGCTTGGCCCTCCTCCAGGGCCTGGATGAGCGCGAGGCTGGCCTCGTCAAGTTGCGGCACCGCACCCGATTTGGCAGCGGCCAAAGCCCAAGAGCGCAGACCGGGCACGGGCGAGAGGGTGACAAAGCGCTTGAGCCCTGGCAATTCGCGTGACAGCTCTTCAACCACTTGTTTGATCAAGAAGCTGCCAAAAGAGACGCCGCGCAGGCCCTTTTGGCAATTGGAAATGGAGTAAAAGACCGCCGTGGTCGCTTGGTCAGGCTCCAGGCCCTTGCGCTGAGATTTCAAGATTGGCGCGATGGCTTCCGGAGTATCGGCGGTCAGTGCGACCTCCACGAAGATCAGCGGCTCGTCGGGCATGGCGGGGTGGAAAAAGGCAAACAGCCGACGATCCGGTGATCCGACGCGCTGGCGCAAATCCTCCCAGCCTTGGATTTCGTGAACCGCTTCGTAAGCGATGATTTTTTCTAGGATTGCCGCCGACGTGGACCAGTCAATGTGGCGGATTTCCAGAAATCCTCGATTGAACCAGGACAAGAAAAGATGGCGAAAATCAAGGTCCAAGCCCGCCAGTTGCGGGCGCGCGGCCAAACAGCTCAATAGCTCAGCGCGCAGATTGACCAGGCGCGCTGTGGCACCCGGCACACGATTGAGTGCGCGAATCAGCGCCTGACTGCGGGGTTCTGCTGCAAAGTGCAGCGCTCTGGCGGTGGTGACATCGCCCGGCGTCCAGTTCGCAATGGCTTGCTTGAGTTTGGCCTCATCGGGGCCGAAGGTCGCGGCGATTTGCACCAGAATATCTTGGCGTTCGTCTCGCTCAAGCGCTTCCAAGCGATCGAGGATCCGTCGCGCCATGACCAGACCAGAGGCTTCGCCGTGATCGGTCAACAAGCGATGGCAAGCTTCGACCAAATCAAGGCTTTCGTCTTCGCCGTTTGCGGCGCGTTGACGCCCGCCACCAGCGATACGACGGAACATATCACTCAAAAAGCGTGTGCTCGCAGCACTTGCGATCATGGACTCGATGCCTTCCACAGCCTGCCGCGTCGATGGGATCGCACTGGGGCTGCCATATCTGTTGAGATGGAACGCACTTCACCGCTGCTTGGCGGGCCAAGGCAGGGCTAGAGCGTCCGTGTTGGGGAGAGGCTTTTGAGATGATCGCGAGCCACCGTTAGCTGCCCGCAAGGAGAGCCAAGGGCGCAAGGATCGTAGAAGTGTCAAGCTGACAGGGCAAGCCCTTGCAGGTGAGAAACCTGGGCGCAGGCCGATCAAGGGCTCTGCCGGGCTACTGTGATCTGCGTACAGGCTCTGGCGTCGTCTCGACCTGGCCTGGCCCACTGATGCACCGATCTACGCGGCGCCTAGCGCAGTGCAGAGTCACAGTACCCAGTCGAATGCTTAGCGCGCGTTGTGGAAGATGTCGGCGATGTCAGCGCGCACGATGCCGATGTCTGCCAATTCGCGGTCGCTCAAAGAGGTCAGTTCGCGATACAGAGTGTTGCGCTTGTTGGTTTTTTCGACGTAGCGAGAGAGAGACTTGAACATGATAATTGCCTCGAAGTGCTAGAAACGATTGGGGCCAAGCCTGGCCACCAAGGGAGCGATCAACTCTGACCGCCCACAGAAGGTGGGACCAAACAGGCCTTTGGACAAGCGACAGCCTCGCAGCTCTGGCATGCGCTTTTTGCAGCCTCAGTTTGGAGGGGTTGCGCTGGCTGCGTAGTCTCCGGGGCTTGGCTGGCTGGGGAGGCAAGCTAGACTGAGTGCCCAATCGCGGACAGGAGGCCCTATGCTCATCAACAGTCCAACGCTTTGGCGTCACGCCCTTCGCCTCAAGGCGGGTCAGGGGCACAAGTATGACCACGGATTGGCGGTCATTTATGCAGCGCCAGAGCTAACCGGCGCAACGCGGCTGGCCGCCGAGGCTTGCGCCAGGGTTGGCGTGGGCTTGGTGACGGTCCTGGCACCCAAAGCCACGGCTGCCATCTATCAAGCCAGCCTGCCGCCGCACATCATGGTGCGCAGCGATTTGGCCTACCAAGACCCAAGGGTTGGCGCCCGCCTCTATGGGTCGGGTGGGCTTGCCGTTGCGCCTGATTTTTCGGGACAAGTTCCCAGCGTGTTGGACGCCGATGCATTGGCGGGCCTGCCCGCACGTCTGCCCGCACGTCTGGGCGATTCCTTTATCTTAACGCCGCACGAAGGCGAGTTCGCTCGCGCGTTCCCCGGCATCGACGGAGCTGCAACGCGCAACTATCGTGCACTGGCCGCCGCGCGGCTCAGCGGCGCTGTCGTGGTGCTCAAGGGCGCACAAACCATCCTTGCAGCGGCTGACGGGCGCATGGTCATCAACCGTCATGCCAGCGCAGATCTGGCGACAGCGGGCAGTGGGGATGTTTTGGCGGGTATGATCACCGGCCTGCTTGCGCGCGGTCTGGAACCCTTGTTGGCGGCCGCTGCAGCCGTATGGATGCATGGCGAGGCGGCGCGACGCTTTGGGCCGGGCTTGGTGGCCAGCGACTTGCCAGCGCTGTTGCCCGCAGTTTTGCGTGATCTGGCCGGGGCTTAGCGCGTTTCGCACCGGGCTGGATGTTGGGTCCGGGGCTTCGCGATGTGTGTCCGTGCCCCTAAACAAGCAAGCAGTTTGGATACACTCTAGCCCCGCTCTTCGAAGCTAGGCTAGCGCCGCGTTGCCCGTGTTGAGGCCAGCAAGGCGCACCAATCTGCAGCGCGGTGGTCTGATGTCTGGATTAGGGTCGCCAGCGATGTGCTCAAGCAGCATCGCGAAACCTGGACGCATAGTGCCATGTGTCGGGCGCTCTGTCTGATAGGGTTCTGTGACGAATACCAGCGCTTTCGTCGCACCTCCGGGCGGGGCGAGGTCAGGCCAGGCGCGTCCAATACCAAAACCGCGTCGCATCTTGCTGCGCAGAGCCTTGGTAGGACTTGCCGTATAGCGACCCGTTAGATGGCAGAGCGATCGCCGCGACACTGCGTTGGTACAAGCCGCACCCAGACAAGCAAGCGCAAACAAAAAGGGCCAGCCGTATCCGACTGACCCCTTTGTTGATTGTGCGAGCAATGCTCAGGCTGGTTAAGCCATCCACCAGCGCTCGGTTGCCTTGTGGCCGTCCATCTCCCAGTTGGGCGCGACATTGTCGCTGTGCGCAACCTTCTTGGAGATACCCATGATGTAATTGGCAAACATGGGCACGATGGCTCCGCCGTCATCGCTAATGAGGGTCTGAGCTTCGGCATAGAGGGCGCGACGCTTGCCTTCGTCCAACTCAGCACGGGCGTCTTTAACGATCGCGTTGAAGCGGCTGGCGGCATCGGTGCCTTTCCAAGCGGTGTCGTTCCACTCGGTGGTGTCAACGTAGGCGGATGAGAACATCCAATCCTCGGTCGGGCGACCACCCCAATAGCACATGCACCAGCCCTTCTTGTTCCAGACGTTGGACCAGTAGCCGTCCTTAGGCTCGCGCACGACTTCGATGTCGATGCCCGCTTCCTTGGCTGAGGCCGCGGCCAGAACCGCTGCATCCACCGCACCTGCAAAGGCAGCGTCAGAGGCAGACAGTTGGATGGTGCCAGAGTGGCCAGACTTCTTATAGTGGAAGGCCGCTTTGTCAGCGTCAAACTCGCGCTGTGGCAAGCCCGAAGCGTGGTAGCGGTTGGCGGTCGAAATTGGGTGATCGTTCCCCAGGGCGCCGTGGCCCAGCAGGATCTTATCCACCATTTCTTGACGCTTGATCGCCAGCTTCATCGCCATGCGCAGGTCGTAGTTGTCAAACGGCGCAACATCCAAGCGCATCGGCATGGTGTAGTGCAGCGTGCCGGTGATCTCCAGAATGTTGATCGCAGGGTTGCGTGACAGCAGCGCGACCGTCTTAGGGTCGATGCGGTCAATGGCATGAACCTGGCCAGACATGAGCGCTGCTTGGCGGGCAGAGGGGTTGATGATCGACAGAATCTCTACGCTGTCAAAGTGACCCGCGCCGTCTTTCCAATAGTTGGGGTTCTTGCGGCCGATGAAGCGAACACCGGGCTCGAAGTTCTCCAGGATGTAGGCACCGGTACCAATGCCAGAGGTGGGGTCCACCTTGCCGTCAACGGCGGGCATGATGATCGCGTGGTAGTCGGACACGATGAAGGGGAAGTCAGCGTTTGCGCCGCTCAGCTCAACCACCACGTTGTCGCCATCGATACGGATATCGTCAACCGCGGACAGGTTGCCCTTAATCGCAGACTTGGAATCGTCGCCACGGTGGTAGTTCAGCGAGGCCACCACGTCAGAGGGCTCCAAAGTCTTGCCGTTGTGGAATTCCACGCCCTTGCGGATCTTGAAGACCCAGGTCTTCGCGTCTGCGGACTCGTAAGATTCACACAGGTCAGGGCGCAGTTGGCCGTCCTGGCCCACCTCGGTCAAATGGCCACCCCAGCTGTTGCCGATGTGGGTCATCATACCATTTTCGAAGGTGCCGGGGTCCAGCGAGTCCGTGGTCGAACCGTGGCCCATGCCCATGCGGAAGTCACCGCCGGACTTGGGCGTCGCGGCCATGGCTTGGTCCGCCATGCCCATGGCAGCCGGAAGCGCCAAGCCAGCGGCTGTAGCACCCATAATAAACTGTCGGCGATCTATCTGGCCTGAAGCGAACTTGCGCTTTTGCTCAGCAAGGAAGATCTGTTTCAGATCAATCATTGATGTATGTCTCCTGTTTCTTCCATCAGTCTGATAGCTGAAGTCGTACGCACATGCGCCGCTTCATTTGAGATTTTTCGGGCTTTGGAGCCGCGGGACCTGCGGTTCAAAACTTCGCGGCTCTACACCACGGTGTTTTCGACCAAGATCACAGCGCCTAGGCACCAGTTTTCAGACAAGGGCATGCTAGCGCCAGAAAATATTTTGTCCAACTTTGAATTCACGTGTTGCGGAAAATGACTAGCCCTCATAGGCTCATTGCTACAAAATTGGGGCAACATGGATTAGCTTGTGTCCAATCGAAGGCAAAAATCGTAAGATTTTTGCTGACTTAGCCAATACGGCCTGCGGACCAAGCTGCATCACAATACCAAGCGCTGGCAAGGCGCGGGAGGAAATTCGGTGAATTCAGTTTTGATCACGGTGATTCAGCGGCTCTTGCTGGGCCTTATCACCTTGTTCTTCGTGTCGATAATCATCTTCGCCATGGTTGCCATGCTGCCCGGCGACTTCACCCAAGCGGTGCTTGGGCAAGCCGCGCTTGAGGAGACGGTTCAGGCCTTCCGTAAGGAGTTGGGTCTAGATCAGCCTGCGGTCTACCGTTATTTCCAGTGGCTGGGCGCTGTTTTGCAGGGCGATTTTGGTACGTCCTTCTCAGGTCGTGCTTCTTCAGGCATCGACCGCTCGCGTCCCGTGCTGGAGCTGATCGAGCCGCGCCTTTATAATACGCTGTTCTTGGCTTCCATGACCGCGATTGTTGCGGTGCCGCTGGCGCTCTATCTGGGCATCACCGCCGCCTTGCATCGCAACGGCTTTTTCGACCGCTTGATCAACACCGTCACTTTGGTGTCGATTTCTTTGCCCGAGTTCCTGGTGGCTTACGTCTTGATGGCGCTGTTGGCCGTGCTGTGGCCGGTCTTCCCGCCAATTTCGGAAGTCCGCCCAGGGGCTGACTTCTTTGACCGCCTCTATATCTCCGTGCTGCCGGCCTTGACGCTGACGATGGTGACCATTGCTCACATGATGCGCATGACCCGCGCTGCGATTATCAACTTGCTGGCCAGCCCCTACGTCGAAATGGCGCGCTTGAAGGGCGTCGCTCAGCGCGAGATCATCATTAAGCACGTTTTGCCCAACGCTTGGGCGCCCATTGCAACAGTGATTGCCTTCAACCTGGCCTATTTGGTCATCGGCGTGGTGGTGGTCGAAACGGTCTTTACCTATCCCGGGATTGGCCGCCTGATGGTCGATAGCGTGACAACGCGCGATATTCCTATCGTTCAAGCCTGCGGGCTGATCTTTGCGGGGACCTATATCTTCTTGAATATGTCGGCTGATATCATCGGCATCGTTACCAATCCTCGCCTCCTTCACCCACGTTGAGCCCGCAGTCATGAGCACGAAAAACTACTCCGCGACTGCCGAGGTCGCACACGTAAGAACCCGCCGGACTTGGCTTCACCGCATGTGGCTGGGCCTCAAGAAGGCCCCGCTAACCGCCTGGTTTGGCCTCATCGTCATCCTTGGCTATTTGTTCTGCATGATCTTTGCGGACCTGATCGCTCCCCACGGCGAAGCTGAGGTGTTCGCTATACCCTATGCGCCCTGGTCCGAAGAACACCGCTTGGGCACGGACCACTTGGGCCGCGATATTCTTTCGCGCTTGATCTTTGGCGCGCGCAATACCGTTGGCATCGCCTTGCTGACCACCTTGCTATCCTTCGCCATCGGTGGCGGTCTTGGTCTGGTGGCAGCAATCAACCGCTCTTGGCTCGATCAAATATTGAGCCGCTTTGTCGATATCCTCTTGGCCATTCCAAGCCTGATTTTTGCTCTTATGCTGCTGGCGGTATTTGGGTCGTCGGTACTGAACTTGATCATCATCATCGCGGTACTGGACTCGACCCGCGTATTTCGCTTGACCCGCGCGGTGGCGCTGAATGTCGTGGTGATGGACTACGTTGAGGCGGCGCGTTTGCGCGGTGAAAAACTGGGCTGGATCATGCGCCGCGAGATCCTCCCCAACATCATGCCGCCGCTGGTCGCTGAGTTTGGTCTGCGCTTTAGCTTCGTCTTCTTGACGATTGCCGCTCTGTCCTTCCTGGGCCTTGGCATCCAGCCGCCAACCGCCGACTGGGGCACTATGGTGCGCGAGCTTTCCACCTTCATCAACTACCTGAACTACGACCTGCGTCTGGGCCTGTTGGCCTTTATTCCAGGCAGTGCGATTGCGCTGTTGACCGTTGCGGTCAACTTCGTGGTCGATTGGTTCTTACATCAAACGTCGGGGTTGCGCGATGAGCACTAAGTCAGACCTGCTGCTGGATATGCGCGGCATCAAGATTGAGGGCTTCAGTGATGAGCGCTGGCACCCCATCATCAAGGGTGTCGATCTGCAACTCCACCGCGGTGAAGTTCTGGGCCTGATCGGTGAGTCGGGCGCGGGCAAGTCCACGCTGGGCCTGGCGGCCATGGGCTTTGCGCGGCCCGGCTGCCGGATCACCGACGGCCAAATCCTGTTCGATGGCCGAGACCTGAAGCCCATGAAGGAGTCCGAGAAGCGCAAACTTTGGGGCTCGCGCATGGCCTATGTCGCCCAGTCGGCGGCGGCCTCGTTCAACCCCGCGCATAGGCTGATCGACCAGACCATTGAAGCGAGCCTGATCAAGGGCCTAAAGTCGCAAAACGAGGCCAAGGCGGATGCGGTCGAGCTGTATCGCGCACTGCAATTGCCCGATCCTGGCAGCATCGGTTTCCGCTATCCTCACCAGGTGTCGGGTGGACAGCTTCAGCGGGTCATGACCGCGATGGCCATGGCCACGCGACCGGACTTGATCATTTTCGATGAGCCAACGACGGCATTGGATGTGACCACACAGGTCGAGGTTTTGCTGGCCATGCGCAACATCGTCGAGCAGTTCGGCACGGCGGCGATCTACATCACCCACGATTTGGCGGTGGTGGCGCAAATGGCCGACCGCATCAAGGTCTTGCGCTATGGCGAACAGGTTGAGGAGGCCGAGACGCGGCGCATGCTGGAGGCCCCGCAGGAGGACTACACCAAGTCGCTCTGGTCGGTGCGCTCGATCCAAAAGCCCGAAGAGACCAGCGAGGACTACGTTCTGACGCTCGATGGCGTCGATGCTGGCTACACGCGCTCGCTGAAAGTGCTAAAGAATGTCAATATCAAGGTTCCACGTGGGCGCACCGTGGCCGTGGTTGGCGAGTCCGGCTCGGGCAAATCGACCACCGCAAGGGTCATTACCGGCTTGCTGCCGCCCAGCGCGGGCAGCGTTCGCTTCAATGGTGAACCTTTGCCCGCAGCGCTCAAGGACCGCAGCCTTGATCAGTTGCGCGAAATCCAAATGATCTATCAAATGGCGGATACGGCCATGAACCCGCGTCAGACCGTGGGCGAGATCATTGGCCGGCCGCTGGAATTCTACCACGGCATGAGCGGGCGCAAGAAAGAAGAGCGCATCACCGATCTGCTGCGCATGATCGAGCTAGATGACAGCTTCGCTGATCGTTTGCCCTCTGAGCTGTCCGGCGGGCAAAAGCAGCGCATCTGCATCGCACGGGCCTTGGCCGCCGAGCCAGACGTGATCATTTGCGATGAGGTCACTTCGGCCTTGGACCAGATTGTGCAGGAAGGCATTTTGAACTTGCTGCTGAATTTACAAGAGAAATTCGGCATTTCTTACATCTTCATCACCCACGATATTGCGACGGTCAAAGCCATCTCGGACGAGATCGTTATCATGTTCCAAGGCGAAGTTGTCGAGCAAGGACTGAAGAGTGAGATACTAGCGCCGCCGCATCCCGACTATACCCAACTGCTGCTGTCTTCGGTGCCAGAGATGGACCCTGATTGGTTGGACACGCTGGTAACAGAGCGCAGCTAGGCAGGTGCCTTGCAGCCAAAGGAGCCAGCATCAACCTTAAGCACAGTGGGAACGAACCTGGGGTGCCTTTTGCGATGTTGGCCCAGCCCAGCGCTTTGTTGTCCTTGCAGGCGATGGCAAGTTGGAGGTCACAGATTTTCAGTTTGAGGGCGAGCCACGCGGCGCGCTCGGGCCGCTAACCTCTATCCGCCAACGGCTGAGCGACTGACTTCGTAAGACCACGCAAAAAGCGCTTTTGTGCGGCGATGCGGAAGGGGGCGTTGGCCGCGCCATAGCCGCGATGGCCGCCCTGGCGCTGAACAATTTCAAAGAAGAAACCATTGGCGAGCGGCGCAGAATAGAGCTGGAAGAAGGGGCCGTTGTCATCTTCGTCATACAGAATGTTGTGGGCCTGCAAGCCTTGGCAGAAGTCCGCGCGGAGATCAAAGCGCGCCGCCAGGTCATGGTAGTAGTTCTGAGGCATGGGCAGAGCGGCGAAGCTGTTTTCCGCCAGCGCTTTGGCCGTCTGGAAGATATCTTCAGTGGCCAGAGCGATGTGCTGCACCGAGGAGCCCAGCGAACTCGTCAAGAAGCGCCCGGCTAGTGTGGCGTGGGTCTCGGCCCCGTTGAGCGTCACCCTTAGGCCCGGTTGGGGCGTCTCGAGCGCTTGGCTGCGCACCAGGCCATCGGGGTCGATCACGTCAACCAGCGCCGATTTTTCCATATCAAACAAGGCCGTATAGAACAGCGTCCAGCTCAGCATCTGGGCGTAGCTCATGGTGTGGGCAATGTGGTCGATGCTGTGCAGGCCGGTCGGGGTGGTGGCGGGTGTGCCGGTGGCGGGTGTGCTGGTGGCGGCGAACTCCAGGTCCCAAACCCGCGTCAGACCGCTGGCGTCGTCCAAGAAGTGCAACACGCTGGCCCCCAAGCCTCGAATGGCAGGAATTTCAAGCTCGCCGGGGCTCAGGGGTTGAGCAAAGGGCTTGGAGCCCAGCATGCGCGCGCGTTGCAGCGTCGCCGCAGCATCTTCGACCGCCAGGCCCATATCGCAGACGCAAAGCCCAGCCTGGGCGTAGGCGTCGCCGGCGTGGCTGTTGATCTCGGCATTGATCAGCAGGCGCACGTCGCCTTGCTGCCAGACCTCCAGCGCTTTGTTGCGATGCAGCAAGCGCCGCTCAAAGCCCATACTGGCGAGCAAGGTTGCAAAGGCCTCAGCCTGGTCGTCTTGGGCTGCAAATTCGATAAAATCGATGCCCTTGAGCTTGCTGCGCGGAGCCATGGCGGGCAAATCGACAGTCAAACTAGGCTCGCGTTGGCGCAGGTCGTCTAACGTGGCGATAAGCGAGCGATAGCCGTCAGCGGTAATGGTCTCGGTCGGGCCCGTGCGGAACAAATCGTTGAAGATTTCCAGACTGACCGGGCCTTGGTAGCCGGTGGCCATCACCGCTTGCATGAAGCTGGTCACCGGCAGATCGCCTTCGCCCGGCATGTTGCGAAAGTGGCGCGACCAATACAACAGGTCCATGTCGATGGCGGGCGCGTCGGCCAACTGGACAAAGAAGATTTTGTCGCCTGGAATGGCGCGAATGCTGGCCGGGTCGATCTTGCGCGCCAGGGTGTGGAAGCTGTCCAGGATCAGGCCGATGTTGGGGTGGTCAGCGCGTCGCACCACCTCCCAAGCGTCGCGGTGGTCGCTGACGTGCTTGCCCCAAGCCAGCGCTTCGAAGCCGACCCGCAGGCCGCGCTTGGCCGCGCGCTCACCCAGCTCGGCGAAATCGTCCGCCATGCGATCAATGCCGCCCAAAGCTGCCGGATGCACCGACGAGCAGACCAGCAGGTTTTTGGTGCCCAGCTCCTCCATCAGGTCGAATTTGCGCTCGGCACGAGAAAAGGCGCGCGAGCGGTAGGGCTCGGGCAGGCCTTCGAAGTCGCGAAAGGGTTGAAACAGCAGGATCTCCAAGCCCTTGTCGCGCACCATCTTGCCGACCTCTTTGGCCCCGCCGTCGTGGGCGATAAAGTCCTGTTCGAAGATTTCAACGCCGTCAAAGCCCGCGTTGGCAATCGCTGCCAAGCGCTGTTGCAGGTCGCCCGATAAAGAGACGGTGGCAATACTGGTTTTCATAGGGGCCTCAGAGGGGCAGGTGGGCCAGGCGGCGAAGCTGATCTGGGCTCGCGCTTGGCAGATCAAAGAATTCGAGATAGGCAGGGATCTGTTCAAAAAGCATGTCGATGCCGACTTGCACCTGGCAACCCGCCGCCCGGGCCGCTGCCAGGAAGGGAGTCTCCTGCTGGCTCATCACCACCTCACCAACGAAGCTGGCAGGCGACAAGCGCGCGGGATCGATCGGCAAGGGGTCGTGCGCCTGCATGCCTAACGGCGTGGCATTGACCAGGATGTCAAAGCCGAGCGGGTCGTTGCTGCCCGTCGTAATGCGGATGTTGGGATAGGCGCAGGCGATGCGCTTTGCCAGGGCTTGGCTGGCCTGTTGGTTGGCATCGTACAAGGCCAGGCGTGCTAGGCCCGCTTCCGCCAGGGAGGCGGCGATTGCCGAGCCGACACCGCCATTGCCCACCACCAGGGCCGAGGCTTGGCCTATGGTACGGCCCTTGTTGATCAGCCCGCGCACAAATCCTTGACCGTCGAACATGTCGCCAACCAAGCGGCCATTGGGCGCGCGCCGGACGGCGTTGCACGCGCCGCAAATGCGCGCCGTGGTCGAAATGTCGTCCAAGAGATCAAGCACGCGCACCTTGTGCGGCATGGTGATCAGGGCGCCGCGGGTGTTGCGCAGCCGGAACAGCAGCGGCAAGAAATCCGCGAAGTCTTGCGGCTCACAGCCCATGGGCACCACCACCAGATCAAGCCCTTGGTCAGCGAACCAGGGGTTATAAATCAAGGGCGCCTTAAAAGCCGGGGTGGGCACTCCCAAGTGCGCGATGATCTGGGTGGTACCGGTGATCACGGGGTGGCGCATAGACCCACCTTGCTGCGGCTTAGAGCGCGGTGTGTGGCGTCGGTTCGGCGGTCTTGGATCATGGAAGAAAAATGCATGGCCCTAGTCCAGCCGAACCGTCTCGCCGGTCTGCGCTGCCGTTTGGATGGCCTCCACGACCTGCAAACTGCGCAAGCCCTCGCGGCCCGAGACCAGGGGGGCTTGGCGACCGGAAATGACCTCAATGAAATGCGCGATTTGGTTCACCAAGGGGTCCGAGAAGTCACGCGCTGCCACGGTGGCCGCCATGGGCTGCCACCAATCAGGATGGTCCTGGTGACGCCAGAGCCGCAAATCGGGGATCGATAGACTGCCCAGCGAGCCACCAATCAGATAGCAGCTTTGGCCGGTGATAGGGTAGGCGGGGTTCTCAGCGGCGGTCATCTCCCAACTCCAAGGTGAGGCGATGGAGTCCGATACAGTGATGGTGCCAAGTGCGCCCGACTCAAAGCGCAGCAAGGCAGCGGCCAGGTCCTCGTTTTCGAAACCTCTCAGGGCAGGGGCGGCCTGCGCCTGCACACTCACCACCTCGCCGCAAAGGTAACGCAGCAGGTCGATGTCATGGACCAAATTCACGGAAATTGGGCCGGCGCCTTTCTTTGTCCGCCAAGGCGCTTGGGCGAAATAGTCGTCGGGCTTGTAGAACCAACACGTGGCCTGGGCGGCGCGCAGGGTGCCAATCGCTCCGTCATCGATCAAAGCTTTTGCTTTTTGTATCAGCGGGTTGTAGCGGCGATGGTGCCCAACCAAAATCGGGATATCTTTGGCTTCAGACACCTTTAGCAAGGCTGTTGCGTCTTGGGCTGCGGTCGCCAGTGGCTTTTCAATCAACATTGGGCAGCCCTGGGCAACACAAGCCAGGGCTTGATCGACGTGCAGGGTCGTGGGGGTGGCCAGTATGACGCCATCTGGCTGCGCGTCGGCCAGCATCGCGTCGAGATCGGGATAGATCGCCAGCCCCAAAGCCTGTGCGCTGCAAGCGGCCTCGGTGCTTGGATCGACCAGTGCCGTTAGCTGACAGCCGCCAACCTGCGCGATGGCTTGCGCGTGCCGCCGACCAATCAGCCCAAAGCCGACAATGGCGAGGCGGTACGGCGCGCGATCGCCGTGGTTGCTGTTCGACATGGCAAAGCCTTTCCTCTTGGCTGAGTCCGCGCTTGCCAGCGGCTGTCTGGGATCGGGGGCCCTTAATGTGCTGGCAGGCAGGTCAGGATGGTGGCGATTCTGCGCGCTGCGAACAGCTTTGGCAGTCACGGCTAGGATTGTAGCTCAAAGATATGATAAGATCAATAATATATGATATTTATTTTTTTAGCCAATGCAGCAATCATATCCTATGATATCTGTGATACGCTGAAATCTAGGATTTTTGCTCCGCGCGAGACCGAGGCTTATGACGCAACATTCTGAGACGGTCGGTCACTCGACCTATGAGAAACTCAAACACGACATCATCTTTGGCGTTCTGACTCCAGGCAGGAAGCTCAAGCTCAGCGGGTTGCGCGAGCACTATGACGCCAGCGTTTCCACCCTGCGCGAGACTCTCAATCGCTTGGCCAGCGAAGGCTTTGTCGCGGCCGAGGAACAGCGCGGTTTCTTTGTCGCTCCGGTTTCAACCAAGGATCTGGTAGAAATCACTAATCTGCGGGTGCTGATGGAGTGTCATGCGATCCGCTTATCTGTCGAAAAGGGCGGTACCGAGTGGGAGGCTAACTTGGTGGCAGCGCACTATAAGTTGCACCAGATGGAAAAGCGCATGGCCGAGGGGGACGAGTCCAAAATAGAGACGTGGAAGCGGTTTGACTGGGAGTTCCATTTGGCACTGATCGAGGCTTGCGATTCAAAGAACCTGCTCGATTTGCATGCCATCGTGTATGATAAATATCTTCGTTATCAAATGCTTGTCCTGACCTATCGCGGCCAACCTGCAGTGGAAGAGCACCGCGCGATGCTGGAGGCCGCCTTGGAGCGCGACGGCGAGCGCGTTGCTGGGCTGCTGGAGACCCATATTCAAAATGGGCTGGATCATGCCTTGGCAGCGATGACGTCTGGCGCTTAAATCGATCATTCTGGTCTAGCCCAGCGCAGCTGGCATAGACCGGCGGCAACTTTTAGGGAGGGGCCCATGTGGCGTTTGGCGGAAATCCTTGGTGCCTTGTCGATGGCGACCGACATGGCGGCGGGCAATCCACCGGGCAGCTCGATGGCCGCAGCGGTGGTTGCCCAGCGGATTGGCAAGCGCATGGGGTTGGGTCCAGAGGCGCTGTCGTCGCTCTATTACGCTGGCATGCTGCGCTTTATCGGCTGTACCTCAACCTCCTCAGAGACGGCAAGCCTGGCGCTGGGCGACGAGCTGACCGGCTATCTGGCCATGACCCGCGCTGACCTTGGCAACCCCGCCAGTGTTCGACAGGAACTGGAGCGCATCTTCGCCCCTGAGCGGCCGCTTGAGGACAAGCAAGCCATCATCGACATGATAATCGCGATGGGCCCCGAGGTCATGGCGATGGGCCTACCTCATTGCCGCCAGGCGGTGGCGATCGCCCGCCGTCTGCCGGTGCCAGCGGAAGTCAGCGATATTTTGCAGCACCTGGAATCGCGATGGGATGACCTGCACCCCATCCACCCGCCCGGGCCCGAACTGCTGCCGCAAACCCGGATCATCGAGTTTGCCGTGGTGGCCGAATTGCATCGGCGCGCGGGCGGGGTGGTGGCCATGGCCGACTGCGCTCTGTCGCGTCGCGGCGGGCAGTTCGACCCGCAAGTGGTGGATATCTTTTTGGAAAACAGCAGCGAGGTTCTGGCTGGCCTGACGCTAGGCCAGGAGTGGGAGACTTTCTTGGAGGTCGAACCGGGCGAGCGTTTCATGAGCGGGGCTCAAGGCTTGCGCGATGCCGCCGAGGCACTGGCCGATTTCACCGATCTCAAGAGTCCCTGGTTTACCGGCCATTCGCGCCGGGTGGCGGGTTTGGCCCATCGCGCCGCCCTGGCGGCGGGCGGTGAAGAGGCGCGCTGCGAGGCGGTCTTTAACGCTGGTCTGTTGCACGATGTGGGCAAGAACGCCATTGCCAATGGGATTTGGGACAAACCCAGCCCGCTGACCCGCTTTGAACAAGCCACCGCGCTCAATGCCAGCCTGTATACCGAGCAGGTGCTGCGCCTAACCCCGGTTTTCGATCCCATCTGCGAGCCCGCCTGCTCGGTCAACGAGCGCAGCGACGGTTCAGGAAGCCACCGCCGAGTGCGGCTGGCCACCGGTCCAGCGGCCTATTTGGCGGTGGCCAACCTCTATGATGAGCTGGTGAGCGACGCGGCGAATAAGCCAGCGCTGAGCAAGGGCGATGCCGCTGAGGCCCTGCTGGCTGAGGTACAAGCAGGCCGGCTGCCACGCCAGGAAACCCAGAACGTGCTGGATAGCACAGGTCACGTCGGTCAAGGTGAGACCGTCTGGCCGGACGGCATGACCAAGCGTGAAGCCCAGGTTTTGCGTGAGTTGTCTTTGGGCAAATCGAACAAGGACATCGCCCAGGCACTGGGGATTTCGCCCAAGACGGTCGATAATCACCTGCAAAATCTCTACCCAAAAATCGGCGCGGAGACCCGGACCGCTGCCGCGCTCTATGCCATGCAGCTCGGTTTGTTTTCGGCCTAGACCCCAGGCCGGGCCGCTCCAGCCCCGCCAGGCGATAGTTCGATGTGTACTTCGTTGCTTGACGAGCAGGCTGGTGCTTTTTGCGGCACGGCGCCCAGAAACTTGCCGTGTCTAGGGAAGTCTCCCTATGGGCCCGGTCTCGGCTCACCGCTAGTCTCTTCTTGTGTTCACCACAGCGAACCTAAGGGGAGTTTATTATGTTCGTTCAATACCTTAGAGGTACGGCTCTGGCAGCCGCCCTCGTTCTTTCTACCACCAGCTACGCAGAGGAGATGCAGGTTATGAAGCGTCACGCCGTCAACCCAGTGGGCTGGGGAGCCGCCTATCTTTTGAACCAGGGTGAAGTCATTGAGGGCGCTCAGCGCCAGCTTCACACCTCGGGCCAGGTTGCGCTGAAGGAAGACCCCGAGAGCCCGCTGGGCATTTCGGTGACCAACGAAGGCGATCTCCGGGGCCAGATGCAAGACGCTTTGGCCAGTCTAGATGCGATTTTGGAGCAAGCTGGAATGAGCCGCTCGGATATCACTCATCTGACCTTCTATACCACCGACGTTGACGGTTTTCTGGCGAATTATGACGTCTATGGCGACTGGATCGCGCCGGCAGGCATCATGCCGACCCAAAGCCTGCTGGGTGTCGCGCGCTTGGTTTTGCCGGAAATTTTGGTCGAAATTGAGCTGACAGCAGCGCAATAACCCAAATGCCGCGCCGCGCCGGTCAGGGGCCAGCGCTGGGCCTCGCGGCCAACGGTCTTTTGCACCTGGCAAATCCCCGCTTTGTCCGCAAAGTACAAGCGATGAAGGCAGCAGGCGCAACGCCCAAGCGTCACCCTCGATTGTGAAGGTGGATTGGTAGCAAAACCACAAAGACAGAGCGCGTCGAGTGACAAAAGGCAAACAAAACCTGCTCCAGGTCAGGCCTTGGCCTCGCACTCATCAATGCCGTGGAGCCCCACACAAGGGCACTGCGGCATTGTTGCTTGGGGTGGGCCTGCTCCCCTGGTCCGCCCCTTGCTTGGTAAAAGTGGGGAGGCGAGTGCGGGCCGGCGACCGCCGTGCAGGTAGGTCTAGTTGGCGCAAATCCACCGTCGTTTTGCTTGGGGTTTGCGGCTCTAGTTGGCGCAAATCCACCGTCGCTTTGCTCAGGGTTTGCGGGTTTAGTTGGCGCAAATCCACCGTCGCTTTGCTCGGGGTTTGCGGGTTTAGTTGGCGCAAATCCACCGTCGCTTTGCTCGGGGTTTGCGGGTTTAGTCGGCGCAAATCCACCGTCGCTTTGCTCGGGGTTTTCGGGTTTAGTTGGTGCAAATCCACCGTCGCTTTGCTCGGGGTTTGCGGGTTTAGTCGGCGCAAATCCACCGTCGCTTGGCTCGGGTTTTGCGGGTTTACAGCGCAAATCCACCGTCGCTTTGCTCGGGGTTTGCGCTAGTCCTTCCGGCGCATGGACTGTCCCTTGTGGAATAAATGCACCTTGTCCGGTGCCGCGGTCAGCCCGATGTCCTGGCCGCGCACATTGGCGTGAATGCCGGTCAGCTTAGCGATCACGGCCTCTTTGCCCGCTGGTGCCTCAAAATACAGCAATGTCACCTCGCCCAAGGCCTCGGTAATGTCCACCTTGCCGTGATACAGGCTGCCGTCCACCGGAGCTGGGACCAAATCCTCAGGTCGGACGCCGACGTTGACCTGCTTATTCAGGTCGCCGTCTTGTGTCGCGATGGCGCTTAGCGCGGTGCCGCCGCCTGCCAATTCAACGCGCGTAGTCGCGCCGGTCTCGACAATCTTGCCAGGCAAGAGGTTCATGGCGGGGGAGCCGATGAACTGTGCGACGAACTCGTTCTGGGGGGTCTCATAGAGCTCCAAGGGCGTGCCGACCTGGGCAATGCCTTTGTTGGCCAGCACCACAATGCGGCTGGCCAGGGTCATAGCCTCGACCTGATCGTGGGTGACGTAAATCATGGTGCGGTCCGGCATGGACTCTTTCAACTTGGCAATCTCAATCCGTGTGGCCACCCGCAGCGCGGCGTCCAGGTTGGACAGGGGCTCGTCGAACAAGAAGACCTTGGGATCGCGGACGATCGAGCGGCCAATGGCAACCCGCTGGCGCTGGCCGCCGGACAGGGCCTTGGGCAGGCGATCCAGATAGGGTTCAAGCTGCAAAATCCGCGCGGCTTTCCCGACCGCCTCGGCAATTTCGGCTTTTGTCTTGCGCGCGATCCGCAGCGCGAAGGCCATGTTTTCGCGCACGGTCATGTGGGGATAAAGCGCGTAGGACTGGAAGACCATGGCGATGCCGCGCTGGGCGGGCGGAACGTCGTTCACGGTCTGACCGTCGATTTGCAGCGTGCCGCCAGAGATTTTTTCAAGCCCCGCGATCATGCGCAACAAGGTGGACTTGCCGCAGCCCGAAGGGCCGACAAAAACGATCAACTCGCCTTGTTTGATGTCCAGGTTGATATCCTGGAGTACCGTAATTGCGTTTCCATAGGCCTTGGAAACATTGGTAAGTTTCAGGGTTGCCATGCGTGGTCCTCCAGGGGTCAGTCTTCGCTGATCGCGATGAAAAAGTGCCAGCCATCCAGGGCCAGGTTCGGTGTGTCAGGCGCGGTTTGGCCGCCCAGGTCGCTGGCGACAGCGCGCCAGGTGCCCGCTGGCAGCCGAGCGCTGGCAGCCTGCGGTGAAAGGTTAAAGGCGCAGAACAGGCGCTGGTCACCCAAGCGGCGTTCGAAGGTCAAGATGGGGCCTTGGGCTTGCATGGCCTCTTGGCTGCCTTGCGCCAGCGCGGGGTAGACACGTCGCAGCGCGGCGAGGTGGCGGTAGTGCTGCAACAAAGCGCTGGGGTCCGCGTCTTGGCGGTCGGCGGCAAGGCTGGTGTGGCGGGGGTCGATTGGCAACCAAGTATCCGCGCCCTCGCGCAGCGCGCTGAAGCCCGCCTGGGGGGCGTCAGACTGCCAGGGCATGGGGGTGCGGCAGCCGTCGCGGCCCTTGAATTCGGGCCAAAACTCTATGCCATAGGGGTCTTGCAGACGTTCAAAGGGCACCTCGGCCTCCGGCAAACCCAGCTCTTCGCCTTGGTAGAGGCATGCCGTACCCCGCAGGCAGATCATCAAAACAGGCAGGCAGCGGGCGGCTTGCGCGGACAAACCCCAGCGCGAAATAAAGCGCGGCACGTCGTGGTTTGAGAAAGCCCAGCAGGGCCAAGCGTCACCGGCCACCGCTTCAAGGCGAGCAAAGACCTGGCTGACATAGTCGGCGGTCAGGGGACGGTTTTCCAAGAACTCAAAGGCGTAGCACATGTGCATGCGCCGATCGCCCTGGGTGTAGGCGGCCATAATCTCCAGCCCCCGCTGGGCGTCGCCAACCTCACCCAAACAGGCGCGGTCGTCATAGCTGTCGGTCAGGGCGCGCAGGCGCTCCAAAAAGGCCAGGTTTTCGGGCTGGGTTTTGGAATAGAGGTGGTCTTGGTGGTTGTAAGGATTGACCATGGGGGCAATCGAGGCGTTGCGCTGATCGTGCGGCAGAGCCGGGTTATCACGCAACTGCTTGTCGTGGAAATAGAAGTTGATGGTATCCAAGCGGAAGCCATCCACGCCTTTGTCGAGCCAAAAGCGGGCCACGTCCAACAGTGCGTCTTGGACCTGCGGGCAATGGAAATTCAGATCCGGCTGTGAGGCCAAGAAGTTGTGCAGGTAGTATTGCAGGCGCCGACTGTCCCACTGCCAGGCCGAGCCGCCAAAAATCGACAACCAGTTGTTGGGCGGGCTGCCGTCGGGTTTAGGGTCGGCCCACACGTACCAATCTGATTTCGCATTATCGCGGCTGGTCCGGCTTTGGGCAAACCAGGGATGCTGGTCTGAGGTGTGGGATAAGACCAGATCGATCATGACCTTTAAGCCCAGCTCATGCGCGCGCGCCAAGAGGGCGTCGAAGTCCTCCATGGTGCCGAACAGTGGGTCGATGCCGCGATAATCGCTGACATCGTAACCAAAGTCCTTCATGGGCGAGGTGAAGAAGGGCGAAATCCAGATTGCGTCCACGCCCAGCGCGGCCACGTAATCCAAGCGCTGGCGAATGCCTGCCAGATCACCGACGCCATCGCCATTGCTGTCCTGGTAGCTGCGCGGATAGATCTGATAGATCAGCCCGCCGCGCCACCAGGGGCTCGTGGCCCCGGCAGGCGTTTGCGCCGCGCCAGCCTTGCTCAAAGAACCAGCCTTGCTCAAAGAAGAGGACACAGGCCCGCGCTCCTATTTCACCGAGCCAGCCAAGAGGCCGCGCACCAAGTACTTCTGCATGGCGAAGAAGACCGCTAGTGGCACCGCGATTGAGACAAAAGCGGCTGTCGCCAGGATTTCCCAGTTGCCTCCGAAAGTGCCCAAGAGCTCGATGATATGCTGGGTCATGACCGTGGTTTGGCCGGTGGCGTCGATCAAGAACACCTTGGCTACCAACAAGTCATTCCAGGTCCACAAAAATTGGAAAATGGCAAAGGACGCCAGGGCCGGAAAGCTGAGCGGCAGGATCAGTTTGACAAAAATCTGGAAATCGGTGGCACCGTCTACCCGCGCGTTCTCGATGATATCGCGCGGCAAGCCCGCCATATAGTTGCGCAAGAGATAGATCGCCAGTGGCATGCCAAAGCCGGTGTGGGCCATCCAAACCCCCAAGTAACCCTTGCCAATGCCAATTTCCAGGTGGAATTTCAGCAAAGGGATAAGCGCCAACTGCAAGGGCACGACCAGCAAGCCCACCACCGCGGCGACCAAGATGGCACGGCCAGGGAATTCCATCCATGCCAGGGCGTAAGCAGCGAAGGCAGCGACCAAAATGGGAATAATGGTCGCTGGGATGGTGACGGTAAAGGTGTTGAGGAAGGCTTTACCCATGCCGCTGGCGCTGCCGTCTTTGAACAGCATATCTTGGTAGTTAAAGAGGGTGAACTTGGGCGGCTGGGTGGCCGTGACAAAGACCCGGCTGCCACGCGACCCGGTAAAGGGTTCGCTGCTTTCCATGCGATAGCTTCCGTCGACTTGGACGGTGATGTTTCCGCCCTTGCGCAGCTCGGCAGTATCGCCTGGCTTATAGCTGCCGATGTCGCGCGATGAGATGCCCCAAACCGAGATCTTGGCTTTGGCCCCATCCTCGAACAACTGACCTTCGATGACATAAAGGCCGTTCTGCTCAACTTGGGTCTCGGGCGCGGCTGAGCGTAGGGTCAAATTCTGCTCGGAAGGGAATAGGGACTGCCACCAACCATTGGTCGCGATTTGATCGGCGGTGCGAAACGAGGATATGAAAAGCCCAAAGGTCGGGATCAGCCAAAGGATCACCAAAGCGGCGACGCTAATGTGAACCAACCATGTCAGGGTGGATTTGCTTCCTGCAATATTGTCCATGGGTCGTCTCCTCTAGCGCATTTCTTTGCGTGCGTTACGCACATTCCAGATCAAAATTGGCGTCACGAGCAGCATGATGACCATAGCCGCCGCGGAGCCAAGGCCCCAATCGTTGGCGCGGAACAGCTTGTCGAACATATAGTTGGCCAAGACCTGTGTCTCCCATTGGCCGTTGGTCATGGCGAAGACAATGTCAAAGACCTTGAGCACGGTGATGGTGATGGTGGTCCAGACGACAAGAATTGTGGTGCGAATTTGCGGGACTTTGATTTTGAAGAATATTTGCAGCGGACCGGCGCCATCGACAATGGCGGCTTCTATGGTCTCTTCGGGAATGCCGCGCAGGGCGGCTGATAAAATGACCATCGCAAAGCCGGTCTGGATCCAGATCAAAACGGCCATCAGGAAGAAGTTGTTCCAGATGGGAATCGTCAGCCATGTCTGAGGTTCCGTGCCGCCAAAAAAGATGTAGAGCGCGTTCAGCATGCCGATCTGATCTTGCTCGACCGGGCGGGTATCATAAACCAATTTCCAAATCACCGCAGCGCCGACAAAGGAGATGGCCATGGGCATGAAAATCAGCGATTTTGCTAGGTTGCCCCAACGAATGCGGTCGGTCAGTTGCGCGGTCAACAGACCAAAGGCTGTCGACAACGCAGGGACCACAATCAGCCACATGATGTTGTTGCGCATGGCTTCCCAAAATTTGGGCTCCTTGAGCATTTGTTCGTAATTGGCAAGTCCGACCCAGGTGTAGCCGCCGCCAGGGACGCGCTCGGTCAAGGACAGGCGCAGTGTCTCGACAACCGGATAGGCCAGGTAGAGGCCCAAAGCGACTATGGCAGGCAACAAGAACAGCCAAGGCCGCACCATGTTGGCCCAGTTGATGTTGCGGCCAGCATGCGGGCCCCGGGCTGGGAAGATCACAGTATCCAACACGAGGTTGGATAGATAGAAATAGCCAACGCAGCCGACCACGCCCAGAACGATGGTCACGAGGCCTAAAAGGGCTGGGTTCATGGCTGGTCCTCCCGGTTTTTCTGCCTATGCCGCGTTGTAGGTTGGCGGCGAAGCAAGGCGGTGTGTTCATCGTGCAGCTTGGCGCTGGTGCTGCATGTTGTGTCGGCCGATTGCCAGATCATTGAAAAGGGTGCCTGGTTTCAGCCGCCGCCCCTTCGAGATCGCATCATAAGAAAGCGGGCAAAAAAAAGGCGACCCGGCTAACCTAGCACAGATCGCCCCTTTGGTTCATCAAAGGATTACTTCAAAGCATCCCATGAAGCTTGGATTTCGCTGGCTACGTCTTCAGCAGACTTGCCGCCAGCGTAGTCAACCATGCCCGTCCAGAAGGACCCAGCACCAACGCCGCCAGGCATCAGGTCAGAGCCGTCAAAGCGGAAGGTGGTGGCACCCAACAGGATGTCGTTCATCTTCTTCAAAGTCGGGTCAGAGAAAACGCTGGTGTCTACGCCCTTGTGCGGGGTCAAGAAGCCCTTGCGCGCCATCCAGATCTCGTGGGCTTCTGGCGACTGTAGGTAGGCGATCAAAGCATGTGCGCCGGGGCTGTCGTTGGTGATGGCCCAAACGGTGCCTGCGCCCAAGACTGGAGAGCCCAGGTCCTTGCCAGCGTAAGCGGGGAAGTAGAAGAAGTCTGCATCTTCACCCACTGAGGTGCCCTCTGGGAAGAACGCAGGGATGAAAGACGCCTGGCGGTGCATGTAGCACTGCGGCGGAGAGGAGAACAGACCCTTGGGGCTGTCGCGGAAGTCGGTTGAAGCAACCGCGCCAGAGCCGCCAGCGACGTAGTCGTCGTTGCGAGCAAATGCGCCGAACTCTTCAATCGCTGCAACGACTTTGGGGTCGTTAAACTTCAGCTCGTTCTTAACCCAAGCGTCGTAGTCTGCTGGAGACTGCGTGCGCAGCATCAGGTCCTCAACCCAGTCGGTTGCGGGCCAGCCGGTCGCGCCGCCAGACCCCAGACCGATACACCAAGGGGTTCCACCGTCGGCAACGATTTGATCGCTCAACGCCTTCAGCTCTTCCATGGTGGTGGGGACTTCGTAGCCAGCGTCCTCAAAGTTCTCAGGGCTGTACCAGACCAAAGACTTCACATCGACTTTGTAGAAGAAGCCATAAAGGTTGTCTGCGCCATCAGGACCAGCATAGGTGCCCAAATCAACCCAAGATTGACCCGCGGCATAGTTTTCGCGCACCCAATCGTCCGTGCCAGCAGCCAGCGGGGTCAGGAAACCGCCCTTAGCCATGTCGCCCGCAAGGCCAGGCTGGGGGAAGGCTGCAACGTTTGGAGCTGAGCCAGCTTCCGCGTCGATGCGGATCTGCTGCTCAAAGCTGTCAGAGCCAACATAGGCGTAGTCGTGGCCGGTTGCCTTGGCAAAGCCCTTCAAAACGGCTTCGACGTTTTCTTGGTCTGGGCCCAGCCAGGGGCCAAAGACGGTCACAGTTTCTGCCTGTGCAGTGCCTGCCAAATAGGCAAAGGCCGCAACACCGGCCAACAGCATGCGTTTCATCGCGGTATCCTCCCAATAGGATCTGAAGTGATGCAAAATCCGAACTCAGCGCTCAAAGCGCTTTGGATGCCCTCTCTTTCCGCTTTCTTTGGAGGTTTGTCAACGGCTTTTCCTCGCGTTCTGGTGGATTTTTTGCAATTTTTCTATTGTATTTTCCGCAAAATGTTAAATAAACCTAAGGCACGCTGCGACGATCGGCACAAATTTCTCGTATTTGAAAGCGCTTTGAAGGCGTTTAAAACCATATGAATCTCAAGGAACTATCACAAATACTGGGGCTCTCGCAGACGACCGTGAGCCGGGCGATCAACGGCTATCCCGAGGTGAGCGAGACCACGCGTCGCCGGGTCGAGGCCGCCGCGCGCGAACACAACTACCGCCCAAACAGCCGCGCTAAGGGCTTGGCCACCGGCCGCGCCATGGTTATTGGTCACGTCATTCCCTCCTCCACGCAGCACGAGTTGGTCAATCCGATCTTTGGGGATTTCGTGGCCGGGGCCACGCGGGTCTATGCGCGCCACGGCTACGACCTCATGTTCAGCCAGGTTGACGATAGCGATGTTGAGCAGGCTTATCGCTCGCTCTACAAGCGCGGCGCTGTGGATGGCGTTGTGTTGCAGGGCCCAAAGACCGACGAACCGCGCATCGCCCTGTTGAGCCATCTGGACCTGCCCTTTGTGGTTCATGGCCGCGCGAGCCTGGTCGGCCAGCCCTATTCGTGGGTCGACGTCAACAACAAGCGCGCCTTTCAGCGGGCGACAGAATTCTTGCTGCACTTGGGACACCGACGCATCGCGCTGATCAATGGCCTAGACGGTATGGACTTTGCTGTACGCCGCCGTACAGGCTATCTGGAGGCGCTTCAGGGGGCCGGAATTGCGCCCGATCCAGCGCTGATCGGCAGTTCAGAAATGACCGAAGTCCATGGCCACGAGATGACCAAGGCGCTGTTGGCCAGCGCGTCGCCACCGACGGCTATTCTGGTCGCCTCCATGATCTCTGCGCTGGGGGTGCGCCGCGCGATTGAGGAGGCTGGGCTGCGGATGGGGCGCGATGTGTCCGTCATCACCCATGACGACGAGCTGTCCTACCTCACCAACGGCAAAGAGGTGCCGATATTCACTGCCACGCGCTCTTCGGTTCGTCACGCGGGCGAGAAAGTTGCCGAGATGCTGATCCAGCGCATCGCCAATCCGATGGCCGAACCCACACAGTTGTTGTTGGAGGCCGAGTTGATCTTGGGCCAGTCCACCGGTCCTGCGCCCCAGAGCGTTGCCGACCGAACTTAGAGCGCTCAGCGGCCGCCGAGCGGCTCGCGTTTTGTGGTTTCCAGCTTTACAGGTCAGGGCCTGTGCCACTAAGGTCGCCGCCGTTGGCGTTCACCGCAACCGCCGCCCTTTGCCCTTGATGACTTGCTGAGAAAGACCGATCCATGCTTGACCCCAACTTCTCGGAGGATGACTGGCGAGCCGGCCTGAGAGATGTGGAGCAGGTGCGCGCTTCGATCGATCAAATCGACGCGGCCCTGTTGGAGTTGTTGGAGCGGCGCATGCAGTGCTCTGTGGCGATGGGGCAAGCCAAACGCCGGGCCAATCCTTCGGGCAATGATATCGTCTTTCGCCCAGGGCGCGAGGCGAGCATTCTGGCGCGCATGGTGGTGGCACGGCCCGCGCTGCCGACCGATCTGGTCTATCGCATATGGCGGCAGATTTTCTCGGCCTCCTGCCAGGTGCAGCAGGCCTTTCGCATCGGATATGTCGGCCAAACGACCCAAGCGCCCGCCTTGCTGCACTTTGGAGCCATGGGCAGCTTTCAGGGCTTTGACGACCCCGAACCGGCCCTAGAGGCCTTGGGTACCGACCAGAGCGAGGCCAGCAAGCTGGACATGGCGGTGCTGCCCTTTGGCGAGGGGCTTACCTGGTGGCGCGATCTGGCTGCACGTGGGCTTCATATTTCTGCCAGCGTTCCGACCTTGTTGGCCGAAGGCGAATCCCCCAAAGCGGTTGTGGTCACCCGCCATCCTTGCGATCTTGTTGAGGGCGACGCGGCGCTGGGGCTGCATGTTTGGACCCTGGTTAGCCGCGATGGCCAAACCCTTGAGCACCTGCCAGGGTATCAAGTGCGCGCTGACGCTCGGGGCCCAGAGCAGGTGATCGGCCATCTGGCGTTGGTGGCGCTGGGGCTGGCAAGCTGAGCGCCACGCCCAGATCCAAAACTACCAGAGCCTTGGCGATCAACAGCAGCGGCTGATCTGCTGGATCAATCAGCCACACAAGCCCAATGGCAGGAGCGAGCATGCAAAACGCGTCTTCAGTTTTATTCGATACCATCGCCTTTGTGGGTGTCGGTTTGATCGGCGGCTCCATGGCCCGCGATATCCGCGCCGCAGGGCTGGCACGCCACCTGGTAGGCTATGCCCGTCGCGCCGAGACCCGTGAGGCCATCGAGCAGCTCGGCTTGGTTGATCACGTGGTCAGCAGCTTGGCCGAGGCGGTGGAGCAGGCCGATTTGGTGGTGCTGTGCGTACCGGTCGGCTCCATGGGCCAGGTTGCTCAGGATATAGCCGAGCACCTTAAGCCGGGCGCGGTTATCACCGACGTCGGGTCAGTCAAGCGTCAGGTCTTGCGGGACCTGCGCGCCCATCTGAAGCCAGAAAACCCCATTATCGGCGGTCACCCCTTGGCGGGCACCGAGCACTCTGGCCCCAGCGCGGCGCTGATCGGCTTGTTCAAGCATCGTTGGTGCGTACTGACCCCTGAAGCGGACACCTCGATTGTGGCGCTGGACAAGGTGCGCCAACTTTGGGAAGCGCTGGGCTCGCACGTTGAGGTCATGGACGCCGAGCATCACGACAAGGTGCTGGCCATCACCAGCCACCTGCCGCACCTAATCGCTTACTGCATCGTACACACGGCAACCGGGCTTGAAGCTCAGACCCAAGAGGAGGTGATCAAGTTTTCAGCCTCGGGGTTTCGTGACTTTACCCGCATTGCGGCCTCAGACCCGGTGATGTGGCGGGATATTTTCTTGAACAACAAGGACGCGGTGCTGGAGATGCTCCAGCGGTTCAGCGAGGACCTGACGGCGCTGCAACGCTCGATCCGTTATGGCGAGGGCGAGAATTTGCAACAGGTCTTTACCGAGACGCGCGCGGTGCGGCGCTCGATTCAAGACGCGGGTCAGGCTGGTACCTTTGATGCCCGCGAGCCCGAAGCCATGCCCTTGAGCCTGCTGGCCCCCTACGCCAGCGACTGATCGCCCTTACCCCATTAGGAGCGCTTCGAATAATTGCACTTGACGAATTTGGATAAGGCTGATAAGAACAAAACAGAAACAATCAGACTGTTCTGATGCAATAGACCGATGAGGTAATTGCTATGGCAGGCAAGACGCCCCTCAAAGCAACTATCTTCCCGCCGAAGCCGCGGCGAAGACCGGTGCTCTATAGGCTTGATGATCAAACCTATGGCGTCCTCAATATGCGCGATTATAGGGAGAGACATGTAAGAAATTTGTTTAAGTATGGCCAACCTGAACCGGATGAACCCCCGCTTGCAACAGGTCATCCGCGTGCAAAACAAAGAAAGCGGCGAAAATATTTTTTTGCACAAAACAGGGCTTGGGCAGAGTCTCCAGGAGACGGGGTCACGCTGCTTATGGACTCCGCTGAAGCCATTCGGCAGGCCAAGATTTCCCGCTGGAAAATTGGACGCTATGATGCTGTACAGAATCTTATTCAATTTAGGAACAATTTGCCCGATGGAACCCTTTTCTTTGAAGAATTAGCAAAGGGAACACTGCGGGGTGGGCTTAACTATGTGGCATATGCCTAAATGAGAACATGTGAGGAACTAAATCAGGATAATTGGGATGCAATAAGCGGAAACATATTTGAAAAATGTGCAATTTTATCAGGCCTGATATTGGAAAGACAGTTGATTTAAAGTTTTCAGGTCAAGGATATAAGAGAGAATTCTATTTTCCTGTAAAAACTCGCCAAATAATAGAGATAACAAAAAATAATGAAGGAAGATTTAGTTTTTTGGAAGATTTACGTAGCAAATAGGTGTATTGGATTGTGTTATGGTTGATGGTGGCATCATTTCTCGTATGAGAGCTAATCTTGCGCGTTTGGAACTCAGGCACGTAAAAATTCTGTTGATGGTTGTGCTTTTGTTCGGTGTTTATGGTTTGTTTGCGAATAACATTCGAAATCTTCTGTACGAGCGAGAGATCAAGCGTCAATTCGAACTCTTTACACAACGCTATGCGGTGGACTTTGAAGACCAAGTTTGTGAGTTAAGATCATGTTAGCGCGCTTGCAAACCAGCGTAGCCATAGCGGGACTGGCCGTTCTGATCCTCGTCAAGATTGCTTTCATAGCGATGGTCTTTATCCTGGCTACTATGGCGTCGCTGTTCCTGGGGTGCGCCACAAGCAGCCTGATTGATCCTTGGAACACCAGCAACCATGATAGCGATGGTCAGCGCTATTTGTCGGACCACTCCCTTGCCTTGCGCGCAGGCGAGGTCAAGCGGCTACAAGGCCTCGATTTTAGCGACTCTTATTGGCACTCGCAGGACGGGCCCTATACCGTCCTAAGTCGGCCGGGAGCGGAGGGCAGTGTGACCTTTGCATTTTATACCAGCGGCGGTCGCGACTGGCTGTTTGTGTCGCCGCTGGCGTTCCGCGATGTTTGCAGTCCTCTGGACATGACCTTTGTTGCGCCTTGGATCGCGCATGTGCTCCTCGAGGACGGCAAGGTTCTATACTCAGATGATGCCAACCGGGAGTATTCATGGCGCTTCGGCGAGCGGCGGGCGCGGGTCACGCCTTAGCTTGAAACTTGGCTGCACTTGCAGGGCTGATACGTTGAGGTCATGGACGCCGAGCATCACGACAAGCGGCTTTACCTATTATCCTAGCCCGTTTTACAGAAACAATTACGTTGCCGAAACATTGGGAAGTATGAGAACTTATTTTGCCGATGATTCGTTTTTGGTCAAAAGGAACGTATATATATGAAAACTTTGGAGCAGCTAGACACCCGCATTAACCTTGCGGGTTTGAGGTTATGATGATTCACTTGGGTAAAGGAGAAACCTATGCCCGTGATCAAGCAAGAGCCATCGCTATTCGGTATGTCCGATCATTTGAAAAGCC